>DATAVR010000033.1:0-68741 GCA_036267635.1 Polyangia bacterium
ATGACCTGGCAGAGCCGCGCGTTGCTCCAGGAGACCGCCTTCTTGCAGAGCGCCGGCCGGCTCTACTGGAGCCAGGAGCTCAGCGGCGACGGGCAAGTTCCCTTCTACTATCAGCCGACCCTGGGCGGGGACAGCCTGCTCCGTGGCTTTCCCGACGATCGCTTCATCGATCACGCGGCCTGGGAGGCGGAGGTCGAGCAGCGCTTCCGCCTGTTCGAGACGCACTTCTTCGGTGTGGCCACCGAGTGGCGCGTCGACCCGTTCGTGGCGGTCGGCCAAGTCTACGATCGGTTCGACGATCTCTTCTCGCGGGTGCAGGTGGCGGTGGGGGCCGGGTTCCGCGCCTGGGTGAAGCCCAACGTGCTCGGTCGGGTCGACGTCGCTTACGCCGGAGAGGGTCTGAACGCCTACGTCGTCCTGGGGTACCCGTACTGATGCGGTTTCTCCTGCTGGCCGGGTCGGCGCTCGGCGTCGCGCTCTTGCTGGCGCTCGGCTGGGCCTTTCACGGTCCCACGTTGACCGGCGCGCTCGAGATCGGTCTTCTCCCGGTCGTCTGCGCCTCGGCCTACCGCCCTTTCTCACTGGCGCTCTACGCCTGGAGCTGGCGGCTCTTGATTCCTGCTCCCGGCCGTCCGCGCTTCTCGACCTTGTGGCGGCTGCGCTGGATCGGCGAGGCGATCAACGGCTTGCTGCCCGCCGCGCAGATCGGGGGCGACCTGACGCGCGCGCGGCTGCTGGCGGCGCGCGGGACAGGCGGCGCGGACGCCGGCGCCGCGATGGTCGCCGACGTCGCCCTCGGCGCTTTCACCCAGGCGCTGTTCGGGATCTCCGGCCTGGCGGCGCTGGTCGCGCTCGGCGCCGGCGCCCGAGGCCGGCTCGGGGAGATGGTGGCGGTCGGATCGCTGATCACGCTCGTGGCGGGCGTGGCGCTGCTCGGCCTCCTCCACGCGGGGGCCGGACAATTGCTGGCGCGCCTTCCCATCGCGCGACGTCTGGGCGCCCGGGGAAAGGCGTTGACCGGCGGCGTCGCCTCGCTCGATGCGGCGATGAAGGCGCTGGCGCATCGGCGGCGCGCGCTGGCCACAGCGGCGCTCTGGCATTTCCTCGGGTGGCTCTCGCACGTGGTGGAGACCTGGGGGGTGCTGGCGCTCTGCGGGGCGCGGGTCTCTTTCCGCGCGGCGCTGGCGATCGAGAGCCTGTCGGCGGCGGCGCGCGCGGCGGCCTTCTTCATCCCCGGCGGGCTCGGCGTCCAAGAAGGGGCGGTGGTCTATCTTTGCCGGCACCTCGGCGTCGCGCCCGAGCCGGCGCTGGCGCTGGGATTGGTCAAGCGGATGCGGGAGATCGCCGTCGGTCTGCCGGGCCTGGTGGCCTGGGCGATCGCCGAGCGCGCGCCGCTCGGCCGGCTCCGCACCCGCCTGCTGGCCCGCTGGTCGAGGGGATGCGCCGATGCGTGAAACCCCGAGCTCGCGAAGCACGGCGCCGCTGCGGGTCAGCGTGCTCGTCGATCTCCTGCATCGGCCCGACGCCGGCGGACACGTCAAGGCCTGGGAGAAGCTGGCCGCGGCGGCGGTCGGCAGCGCCGAGATCGATCTGACCGTCCACTTTGCGGGGCGCCTGCCTGGCCTGCGCGCGCTCGCCGACAACGTCCGCTTCCGGTTTCATCGGCCGGCGTTCAGCACGGAGCGGCTGCCCTTTCTCTCGCAGGTGCCGGACCACACCGATCTCGCACCCCACCACCCGGCGCTCGCCCGCCACCTGGCCGACGCCGACCTGCTCCACACCACCGACGCCTTCTTCGCCTACGCGCGGACGGCCGAGCGGATCGCCCGGCGCCGGAAGGTGCCGCTCACCAGCTCGGTTCACACGGACACGCCGCGCTACACGCGCCTCTTCACCGCCGCGACGATCGAGCGGCTGTTCGGGCCGGCGCGTCTCGGACGCTGGCTCGGACGCCTTTTCGACGAGCGCCTCGGCTTGCCCCGGAGATCCGAGGCGCGCATGCGGCGGCGGCTCCTCGAACACCAGCGTCTCTGCGCCGCGGCGCTGGTCTCCCGCCCCGAGGAGGTCGAGCCTCTGTCGCGCCTGCTCGCACCCGGACGGGTCGGGCTCCTCCGGCGGGGGATCGATCGCGCGCTCTTCTCGCCCGCGCATCGCGATCGCGCCTGGCTGGAGGCGACGTTCGGGATTCCGGCCGGGCGGGTGGTGATCCTCTTCGTCGGTCGGATCGATCGCGGGAAGAACGTGCTCACGCTGGTCGAGGCGGTCGAGGCGCTCACCCGCGCCGGCCGCCCGCTGCATCTGTTCTGCGCCGGCGAAGGGGCCGAACGTCAGGCCGTCGGCGCGCGGCTCGGGCCGGCGGCGAGCTGCCCCGGGATGCTCTCGCCCGCCGAGTTGGCGCGCGTCTACGCCTCGACGGACGTCGTCGCGCACCCGTCCGAGATCGAGGAGTCCTCCAACGTGGCGCGCGAAGCGCTGGCCAGCGGCCGGGCCTTCGTCACCACCGAGACGGTGGCGCGTGGCCTGGTGACCGACGGTGAGGACGGGATCGTCGTGCGGGAGGGCTCGCCGGCGGCCTGGTCCGCGGCGCTGGCCCGCCTCGAAGAGAGCGCGGCCCTCCGCGACCGGCTGGGCGCGGCCGCCCGGCGCCGCGCCGAGACGACCTTGCCCAGCTGGCGCGACGTGCTCGAACAGGATCTCGTCTCGGTGTGGCGGCGGGTCCACGCGGAGGCGCAGCGGTGAACGCCGGGCGCCGCATCGTCCTCTTGGTCCCGCATCCCGACGACGAGGTGGTCGGGTGCGCCGTGGCGATCCGCCGCGCGCGCGCGATGGGGGCGCGGATCTTCGCCGTCTACCTGACCACCGGCGTGCCGCCGGCCACGGCCGCCTGGCCCTGGCGTCGCGCCCGACACCAGGAGCGGGTCAACCGCCGCCGCCGCGAGGCCCTCGCCGCGGCGGTGGATCTGGGGATCGAGCCGCTCGCCTTTGCCGACTGTCCCTCGCGCGAGCTCAAGGCGCACCTCGGCGAGGTGTACCCGCGGATCGCCGGTCATCTGCGGGCGGTGGCCGCCGACCAAATCTGGACGCCGGCCTACGAAGGCGGACACCAGGACCACGACGTCACGAACTTCCTGGCCAGCCTCTTTCGCAACGAGATGTCGGTCCTCGAGTTCTCCGAATACAACGCCGCGCGCGGGGTCCGCTCCAACCATCTTCCCTGGCAGAGCGGCCAGGAGACCATCCTCTGGCTCACCGACGCGGAAGCTGCCTGGAAGCGAAACCTGATCGCGCGCTACCGCTCGGAGCGCGGCAACCTGCGGCACATCCGCTTCGTCCGTGAGGTGCTGCGGCCGCTGGCCCTCCACGACTACGGCCGGCCGCCGCACCCGGGCCGACTCTTCTACGAGCGGTTCCAGTGGATCCCCTTCCGCCATCCGCGCGTCGACTTCACCCCGCCGGCGAAGGTCGCCGCCGCGATGGCCGCCTTCTCGGCGCAGCTCGACGCGCCTGCCGACGCGCCTGCCGACGATCTCGCCGAAGATCTCGTCGACGATCTCGCCGACGCTCGCCGCCGCCGTTCGCCGACGACCGCCACCTGACCCCGGCTCGCGAGCCGCTGAACGCGGCGACGGCTAGCTCTTCTGACCGTAGCCGGCGAACCTCTGGGCCACCGCCTCCATCTCGCGCGCCGAGAGCAAAACCGGCGCGCCCATCGCGCGCGCCACGAAGTACTGCGCGCAGAGCGCCTCGACCTCCTCGGCCAGAAGGCGCGCGCTCGGGAGGTCGGCGCCGAGCGCGACCAGCCCATGGTTGGCGAGCAGGCAGGCGCGGCGGCCGGTCAGCGCCGCCAGCGCGTTCTTCGACAGCGCCTCCGTCCCGTAGGTGGCGTAGCGCGCGCAGCGGAGCTCGCGGCCGCCGGTCTTGGCGATCATGTAGTGGAACGCGGGGATCGGACGTCGCAGGCAGGAGAGGGCGGTCGCCACGGTCGAGTGGGTGTGGACGATCGCCCCCACGCCCGGCCGGTGCCGGTAGAGATCGCGGTGCAGGCGCCATTCGCTCGACGGCAATCGCTCGCCGCGCGCACGGCCGTCGAGGGCGACCTCCACCATGTCGGTCGCGCGCAGCTCGTCGCAGGCGATCCCGGTCGGCGTCACCAGGAATCCGCCCGGGGCCCGGCAGGAGACGTTCCCCGAGGTGCCGGCGTAGAGGCGACGTTCCGCCAGCCAGCGAACCGTCTCCAGGATCTGGCGGCGACGCTTCGTCAGGCTCACGCGCGCGACCTCGCCTGCGCTTGCGACGGGAAGAGCGCCGCCAGCCCTTCGCGCGTCGCGGCTGCGACGCCCCGCTCGGTGATGATCCCGGTGACCAGCCGCGCGGGCGTGAGGTCGAAGCCGGGGTTCGCGACCGGCGTCCCTTCGGGCGCCGACCGCACGGCGGCGATCGCGCCGTCGGCGCTGCGCCCCGAGAGCCCGACGACCTCGCTCGCCGCGCGCTCTTCGATCGGCACCTCACGCCCGTCGGCGATCGTCCAGTCGATCGACGACGACGGCGCCGCGACGTAGAACGGCACCCCGCAGTCGCGCGCGGCCAGCGCCTTCAGATAGGTCCCGATCTTGTTGACCACGTCGCCGGTGGCGGTGGTGCGGTCGGTGCCGACCAAGACCAGGTCGACCTGCCCGCGCTGCATCAGGTGACCGCCGGCGTTGTCGACGATCAACGTGTGGGGGACGCCGTGCTGCCCGAGCTCCCAGGCGGTCAGCGCCGCGCCCTGGTTGCGCGGCCGCGTCTCGTCGACCCAGACGTGCACCGGCAGCCCCGCGTCGTGCGCGGCGTAGACGCCCGAGAGCGCCGTCCCGCGATCGACCGTCGCCAGCCAGCCCGCGTTGCAGTGGGTGAGCACGTTGACGGGCGTCCCCGGCGCGCGCGCCTCGGCGAGGCGGCGAATCACGGCCAGCGCGTGGTCGCCGATCGCGCGGTTCACCGCCACGTCTTCATCAGCCAGCGCGTCGGCGCGGGCGAGGGCGGCGGCGGCGCGCGCGGCCGGCGGCAAAGGCGCCAGCGTGGTGGTCATGGCGTCGAGCGCCCAGCGCAGGTTCACGGCGGTCGGCCGGGTGGCGACGAGCGCCGCGCAGGCCGCCCGCAACGCCACGTCGCCGGGATTGGCCCGCATCGCCAACCAGACCCCGTACGCCGCCGCCACGCCGATGAGCGGCGCACCCCGGACCTGCATGCTGGCGATCGCCTGCGCCGCCTCGGCCACCGTCCGCAACGGGCGCACCACGAAGTCATGCGGCAACGCCGTCTGATCGATGATCTCCACGACGTCGCCGGTCACCCAGATGGTGCGGGTCGGTTGGCCTCGAACGTTCACTTGGTCGCCCCAGCGACGGACGGTACCGCATCTCGGGCCGGCGGGAGCCGGTCGCAACCTGGCACCTCGCGGGGGGCCCGTGCCAAGCTCTCGGCATGCCCGTCGCGACCGGCTCGGCCGATCTCCCGCTGCACGGCGGGCGCGTGCCGCCCTGGCTGGCGTCGCGGATGGCGCGCCTCGGGCGGGTGATCGTCGAGGCGATCGCGCACGAGTACGGCCGCACCGAGGTGCTGCGCCGCCTCGCCGATCCGTTCTGGTTCCAGTCGTTCGGCGCGGTGATGGGGATGGACTGGCATTCGTCCGGCATCACCACCAGCGTGCTGGCGGCGCTGAAGCGCGGCCTCGCCCCCGTCGAGCGCGAGCTCGGCCTGCACGTCTGCGGCGGCCGCGGCCGCGCCTCGCGCCGCACGCCCGACGAGTTGACGGCGATCGGCGAGCGCGTCGGCCTGGACGCGCCGGCGCTGGTGCGGGCCAGCCGCCTGGTCGCCAAGGTCGACAGCGCCGCCGTGCAAGACGGCTTTGCGCTCTACCTGCACGGCTTCATCGTCGCCGACGACGGCGCCTGGACGGTCGTGCAACAGGGGATGAACGGCGCCCGCCGCCAGGCCCGGAGATATCACTGGATCTGGGACCGCGCGGGGGCCGGAGCGTTTGTGGAGGAGCCGCACGCGGCGATCGAGGGGCGGCCGTTGGTTGGGGAGATTGTGAACTTGACCGACCGCCGGGCTGCGGGCGCGCGCGGCGAGATGCTGGGCTTGGGGCGCGGCGGACCGGACGGGGTGACGACGGGCCTGTCGAGACTACTGATGCCCGCCCACCACGACGTCCGCGCCGAGGACATCGATCTGAAGCGGCTGGGGAAGACGCTGGCGGCGGTTGCGGATAGGAGGCCGGAGGACTTCGCCGAGCTGATGCTGGTGCCGGGGGTCGGCGCGCGGACGCTGTTCGCGCTGGCCTTGGTCGCCGAGGTCGTCCACGGCGCGCCGAGCCGCTTCGGAGATCCGGCGCGGTTCTCGTTGGCGCACGGCGGGAAGGACGGGCACCCATTCCCGGTCCCACTGAAGGTCTATGACGAGACGATCCGGGTGCTCAAGGACGCGATCGGGCGCGCGAAGCTGGGGGAGGGCGAACGGCTGGCGGCGATCCGGAGGCTCGACGATCAGGCGCGGGTGATCGACGCGCCCGCGGCGACGCCCGACGAGCTCGCGCGCGGGATCGAACGCGAGCGGCGCGCGAAGGCGACGCTCGGCGGCCGAACCGTCGCGGACGACCGAAACGCCCGGCAGCTCGGGTTGCCATTCTGACAGACGGCAGAGGGACCGGCGCCGAACCCAAACTGCCGCTGCCAAAAAAGCGGTACCATGAGCCCGATGCCGCAGGTTGAACGGAGCCGGTGGATCGGGGTGGGCGCGGTGCTGCTGGCGGGCGCGTGTGGTCCGGCGCGCCCGGCGACCGAGTCCGTGCGGGGCGCCCTCAGCTCGGCTCCTCTGGTCGGCGCCGAGCTGCCGGTCGACGACGTCGTCTACACCCAAGAGACCGGCCAGCAGACGGTCCCCTTCATCGCGGGCGGCGGCCCGGGCGCGCTGCTTGTCTGGAGAAACGATCCCCTCCCGGGATTCGCAGTGTCACCGCTTTCGGTCAACTTCGCGCGGATCGATCCCGAGGGGAACTTTCTCGATCCGGTGCCGGTGACGATCGGGACGCCGACGGATCTCGCCGACCCCGCGGGGCCGTCGGCCGCCTGGAACGGGAATCAGGCTCTGGTGCTCTGGCCGGTGGCGATTTTAACCAGCACGGGCGGCACCGAGGTGCATGGCTCGCGCATCACCGAGGACGGCACCGTCCTCGATCCGGGCACGGCCACCCTGCCGGGCGGGATCGTCGTCGAGATCGGGGGGAGCAACGAGTACGTCTACAACCTTTCGATCGTGCCGTTCGGCGACGGCTTCATGGTCTTCTGGGCCACGATCAACGGCTCGCCGTTTTGCAATCGGGTGGGCGCCGACGGTTCGGTCTCGAGCACCACCGGCGTGCCGGTCGCGCTGCCCGCGGACGGTATCGCGCGCTCGGTGGAAGGCGAGGCGGCCGTGAAGGACGGCGTCCTCGTCATCGTCGGCGAGGCAGGCGGCGGGCTCAAGGTGATGAAGGTCGACGGCAACGGCGCGGTGCTGGTGCCGCTGTCGAGCGCCGCGGGATCGACCGGAACCACCATCGCCCCGGTGGAAGCGATCGCCTGGAATGGCGGCGACGGGGCGGTCCTCTGCTGGGGCGAGCAGTCGGCCAGCGGTCAGCCGGTCACGATCTACGGGCGGCGCATGGACGCCAACACCACCACCTGGATCGATTCTGCGCCGTTCCAGCTCCGGGCGGCCGGCGCCAAGGTGTCGCAGATCGCCGCCCTCTGGGACGGGACCCGCTACGTCTGTTCCTGGACCGACGCGAGCGCGCGTCTGGTGGTCCAGCCGGTGGCGGCCAGTGGGACGCCGCTCGTCGGCACGAACGTCGGGCCGGCAACCCTCTCCACCACGGCGGTCCAATCGGCGCAGCTCGCTTGGGCGGGCAGCGACTACGCGGTGGCGATGACCCGCACGATCGACGCCAGGGTCGACGACAACTACGGCGACAACCCGGACGGCGTGCTGCTGCGGATGCTGGGCCCGGACCTGCAGCCGCTGGGGACGGACGCCGCGCCGGTGACGCGCCAGCCGAACCAGCAGCTCACGCCGCGCGCGGCGGCGACGCCGGACGGCGTCTACGTCGCGTACTCCGACGACCGCCGGCGCGGCAACCTGACCATGCAGGGGGCGTACAACCTGGACTCCTACGGGGCGTTCGTGACGGTGTCCGGCGGCGCGCTCACGCGGACGGTCACGCCGCTGTGGGCCACCACGAGCCCCGCGTACAACCCGTGCGTCAGCTGGAACGGCAGCCAGCTGATGCTCTTCTACGAGACCGCCCCGGACTCGGCGGAGTTCGAGCAGGATTACGTGCAACTCGCCAGCGCGAGCGGCACGACGGTCGGCAATCGGATCGGCCCGCTCGGCGTCGCCGTCACAGGGGTCGACACGCTCACGCTCTGGAACGGACAGAACCTCCTCGTCGCCACCGTGGAGCGAGACGGCGGAGGCAACTCGCTCGAGTTCTTCCGCGTCTCGCCGGCCGGGACGGTGCTCGACCCCTCCACACCCATGAAAGACGGACCCAGTGTCGAGATGGGGGAGCTCTCGATGGACACCCTGCAAGGGGTCGCTCTGGGCGACAAATACCTGCTCGTCGGCGACCTGTCGCCCCTCAACTCCACCGGATTGGCTAGCGGCGACTACGACATCGACGGGTTGGTCGTCAACGCCGACGGAACGCCCGCCGCCACCAAGTTGGTGCCCATCGCCACCGGCACCGCCGCGCAGGACGTCCCGTCGGTGGCGACCGATGGGACCAGCGCGCTGGTGATCTGGCGCGACCGCGGCGCCGCCGGCTCCGCCATCGTCGCCGCGCGGGTCGACGCCACGCTGGCGCGGCTCGATGCGACGGACGTGGTGATCGCGCAGGCCTCGCCGCCGACGACGTTGGGCGCGCCGGCGGTCACCTGGACCGGGAGCGCCTACGCCGTGGTCTGGACCGAGGGGAGCGGCGGCACGCTGGCCTTCGACGGCTGCCTCCTCGGGGCGGATCTGCATTGCGTGCCCGGGAGCCAGTCCTCCACGTCGAGCGGCATCGCGGACATGCTGACCACGGCGGTGGACGGCGGGGTGGTCGGCAGCGGTGAGGTGCAGGCGCCGGCGTTGTCGTGGACCACGGCGGGCGGCGTGTTGTCGTATCTGCGGCTTGATACGAGCCCGGGGGTCAATGTGCAGCGGTTGTTCTTGCGGGCGGTGACGTTGGGGGCGGCGTCGGATGGTGGCGTCGCTGGGAGCAGCGGCGGCGGTGGGAAGAGCGCCAACGGTGGGACGGCGGGTGCGGGTGGCGGTGGCGGGTCGAGCGCGGGGTCCGGCGGGGCGGGTGGCGCCGCGAGTGGAGGCCGCGGTGGGGCCGCCGGCGGCTCGGGTGGTGCGAGCGGCGCGGCCGGGAACGGGACCGCGAACGGCGGCAGGGGCGGCGCGTCCCAAGCGGGCGGCGCGGGCGGCTCCGCTGCTGATGGCGGCGCAGGCGCGACGATGAGCGGAGGCGGCAGCGGGTGCGGTTGCGCGATGGGAGAGGGAGGGCCGGGGTCGGCGTTCGGTGCGCTGCTCGTCGGCGGGCTGGTGTTGTCGCGTCGGCGCCGCCCCTGACCGCGGCCGCCGAGCACGTCCGCCTGGACGCGCCCGCAGTACGAACAGAGGAGTTGGCGGGCGCCGCGGACGCCGATGACGGTCCAGGAGTCCACCCAGTCGGGGCGCGAACTCTGGCCGCGCTGGCGTTTGCGGCGTCGCTCGTCCTCTTCGAGGCTGAGCAGTCGGTACCCGTCGTGGAACGCCCGGGCCGACGGCTTCTGGCCGTCGTGGGGCTTTGAACTAGGCCAGCGGCTGCAGCCGTATCCACCCGAAGTGCGGCCCGGGGGCCGCCTTCGGTCGCAGCGTGGCTGCAGCCTCGGGTCGCGCGCGCGGAGCAAGTTGTCGATCCGTTTCCACGCCGGCGCCGACACGCGCGCCGGAGTCGCCAGGGCCGGGTGAGTGTAACCATCCGGTCGCCGCCCGCCCATGAGGGGTTTTCCTTCATCGGGGACTTAGCTTCAAATCGAGGGAGGGGCTCATGATGAAGCGACTGCTGCTCGCTGTGGTTGTGGCGTTTACGGCCGCGCTGGGCGTTTCCGGCTGCGTGGTGCGCGAGCGAACCGTGGCGCATCCCGGCGGGTGTCCGGGCGGCCATTGGGTGGAGGGCCATCGCGGCTACCACGGTGAATGGTACGGAGGTAACTGGCGTTGCCCCGGCCGCGCATGGCGATAGGTTGACGCGCGCGGCGCTCTGGCCGGGGGCGAGGGGCATGAGGCGATGAGCTGGCAGAAGACGACGAAGCCGAAGACCATCGACACCTATAGGAGCGCCGTCCACGTGCGGCTCGCCTTGAAGCCCCGCGCTTGGTTGTCCTTCGCGGCCGTTCCTGCCAGACTGAAAGCGTGACCAGGGCCGCGCAAGAGCTGCTTCAGGATGTGCTGGAGTTGCCTGAAGGAGAGCGACTGGACATCGTAGCCGAGGTGTTGGCGCGGCTGGACGGGCCTCCGGACCCAGATTGGGAGGACCGCCTGGCTCGCCGAGTTCGACCGGCGCGAGACGGCCGAGTCGGGCGAGCCCGCCGCCAATGAGGACTGGTCGATCGTTCGCGCGCGAATCCTGACCGGCGCTACCCGACGTGGCGGCTGAACGCCGCTTCTTCGTTCGTCCGTCCGCAGAAGCGTCGCGCGTCGCCCTCTCGCCGATGGTCAACCCCTCCCAACACACCTGGCTCAGCACGAAAGTCATCCCCGACCTGGTCCTGAAAACGATTCAGCCGAAGCAACTCGGTCAGTCCCTGCGCCGCAGCTTTGTCTTCTGCGACATGGATCCGTAGAGCGATCCACGCCCTCGGCGCGCAGAGAGCAAAATCTGTCGGCGTCCGGGTATTCGTGCGAAGAAGGACCGATGACGAAACCCGGAATCGGCGTGCGCGCGGTGGTTGTCCTGTTGACTGCTTCTGTGGCGGCACTGAGCTGTAGCGACAGCCACGGCGCTGGCGGAAAGGGCGGGAACGGGGGCGCGGGCGGTGGCGGCGCGTCGGGCGCCGGCGGCGCGGGGGTGGCCGGGGCGAGTGGCAGCGCCGGCGCGAGCGGCAACGGTGGGAGCGCGGGCGCCGGTGGGCATGCCAGCCTCGACGGCGGCGTGGACGCGCCGGTCTTCGACGGCGGGTCCGACTGCATCGCGCCCACGGGAGAGGCGCCGCTCGACACGGCGACCGCGGGCTTTCCGGCCGCCGGCCTCGCGCTCTGGCTGCGCGGCGATCGCGGCGTCTACAAGACGGCCGGCAACGCCGTCTGTGGGTGGGCCGACCAGAGCGGTCGCGGGGCGATCCTGACGCCGTACGCCGGGCGGCCGTCGTGGTCCGCGACGGGGATCGCGGGGCTGCCGGCGGTCCGCTCGACGGCGGCGGGCGAGGGGCTCTCGGTGGGGGGCGTGCTCGGAATCGCGCCGACCTCCGCCCGAACAATCATCGCGGTTTCGCAGCTGGTGTCGGCGACCAACAGATTCCAGGCCTGCGAGCAGGGACAATCGGGCTCGCCGGGCACCTATATCGGCCTCGACGCCAACACGTTCGACACCGCCGGCAGTCGCGAGGGCGTCTACATGATGAACAACGCCTACGATTCGGCCCTCGCGACGACCACGGCGTCGCCGCGCATCCACGTCTACACGATCTCGACGATGACGCTTGGAACGCCCGTGCTGTCCGGCATCGACTACCGCGTCGATGGTGTGACCCAGACGTTGACGCGGACGTCGGGCGGCCTCGGCAACGGCAACTTCGAGGACTTTTCGGGCGCGAACTACACCAGCGTCGCCACCACCTCCGAAGGGATCGTCGCCGAGGTGCTGATCTACGACCGCGCGCTCAGCGTCGCCGAGCGGAGCGCCGTCGAAGCCGCGCTGAAGACCCGCTACGGAATCACGCTCGGCGACGCGTCGCTCTGACGGTTTCCGCCGACCTGCCGGAGATGTGACGGCGGCAACCGCTCACGGGCAGTCGGCGCAGCTGGCGTAACACATGGTCACGAGCGGGCTGTCCGCTACACACCCCACGTACTTGTAGAGCAACACCTCGCAGGACGCACAGCAGTATGGTCCAAAGGGCGTTCCCGCGTCACTTGCGCACGGGGCATTCGAATTGAAGCCAGCGCCTTCATCGCGTCGTCGACCTGGCGTACGATTTCGCATGCGCGTGAACGCATCGCCCACGGTCGCGGGCCGCTCGATCGGGTTGTTGGCGCTTGCCGGCGTCTGCCTCGCGGGGGCCTGCGCGCATGTCAGCGACGACATCGCCATCATGGACGCCGGCGACGGGGTGATTTACCGGATCGACAACCAGCGGTTGCCCAAGCCGGAGACCGGGTCGCTCGAGATCAAGCCGGGCGGGCATGAATTCGACGTGACGGCGAAAGCCAGCGAATGGCAGGTCGTCCAGACGGTGATCCACAAGTCGGGGCTGCGCACGGTCTGCCTGAAGGCGCGCGGCGGCCACCGCTACCAGCTGAAGGCGGTGTTCAAGGACGACGAGCTCAAGGTGTTCATCATCGACAAGGCGACCGGCGAGCCGCCCAAGACCCCCTGCGGTCCCGACGAGGACGAAAACTGAACGAAGCCGAAGCTCTCGTCCGGAGAGCGCCTATTCGACCGGTGGCCGGTCGGACGAGCGGACGGAAAGGCCGAGATCACAGGGGCGTCTGGTGGGCCCGGGCATTGAGCTCTGCTACGCTCAAAAGGAGATGTCGATGGCTGGCGGCGATATCACGGTCGAGATTCTCAAGGACATCCGCGAGGCGGTTCGCGGAACCAACACGCGCCTCGACGGCATGGAGAGGGCATTGTCGCATCGGCTTGACGGCGTCACCCAGCGGCTCGACCTCGTCGAGACCACGTTGCTGGATCTCGCCGAGCAGCATCGGTTCGTGGCGCGCTACACCCGGGCGACGGCCGAGCGCGAATCACCCCTCGAGCCACGCGTGAGCGCGCTCGAGAGCCGCGTCGACGAGCTCGAATCGAAGTAGCCGCGGCGCGGGCGGTCGCGCGGTTTCCTTAGCGCGCGCTCTCGTGAGGCGGCCCGAGGTAGGGGAACTCGGCGAGGAGATCGCCGTGAGGCCCGATGCCGTCGCCCTTCACCTTTCCGTTCGTGAGGATGGGAAGGAAGCCGTCCACGACGTCGTCTTTCAGCGTCCGGCCGCTCTGCGGGTAGGAGGCGGGGCGGGTGGGGTCGTAGCGGATCATGTCGGGCAACAAGCCTTGGGCTGCCCGCTTGGCGGCCTCCGGCGTATACCCGCCGGTGTGCTCCAGCGCGTGCGCGAAAACATCGACGAAACGGGCGTCTCCCGCCGGCTCCCCGGCGCGGTAAGCGTCGTTCTGCTCGCCGGTGAGGAAGGGAGTCTGTGAGGGGCGCGCGCCGCGATCTGCTTGCACCCAGCCGCCGCCCGCGCCGTCCGCCGGGATCAGCGTGCGGACCCAGAGGCTGACCTCTTTCGAGCCCAGCGCCGAGTTGGGCACCTCCAGGACGACGCTGCAGATGTCTTTGTCGGCGAAAAAATCGCTGCCGGTGAACTTGAAGTCCTGGAGGACGCCCACCACGTCGAAGAAGAACGGATCGCTCCGGCGACCCACGAAGAGGCGGTGGTCGCCGGCCTCCGTGACCCGGGCCTCCCGCCCCATCGAGACCGGCACCCCCTCGGCGAGAACCCGCCCACCGTCGCTCTTCCCGAGCGGCTGCGTCCCCTCGAAGCGGCGCAGCGTCGCCGTCTGGCCCCCGTCCTTCGCAGCCGAGAAGCGCACCTGATAGGTGATGTCGGCGACGGCGTCGCCGTTGGTGTCGATTCTCAGCTCATAGAGCGCCGCCGTCGCGAACGGCTCCGCCGTGGTCGCTCCCGGCGGGACGATGCTCGCGGAGGGATGAAAATTCATGATCAGGATCGACCTGCCCGCGTCTGCCGGCTTGGGGAAAGCGTACAGATCCGTGAAGTCCAGGCGGGCGTCTCCGCGAGGGAAGGTGACGTTGGGGCCCGAATAGTGGTGTGACATGGTCGTTCTCCCGTCGTTGGCCGCGCCAATGGAGGCGAGGTCGGCGACAGGGTAGCGACCATCGCGCCGAGGACCAGAGGGGCGCGATCTGGATTACCGGGCGCCCAATCCCGGAACCATGAGCCGGGTCAATTGCTGGTCGTCGTCACGTTTGCCACCGGAAACTGAATGCTTCCCATGCCGCCGCCGACCTCGACGTTGATGTGGACCGACGCCAGGCTCCCCAGGCTCCAACCCTGCTTCGCCCATGCCGCGAAGTGATCGCTGACGGTGACGGTCCCGCATTGCCGCGGCGTGGCCCGGGTGCTGGTCATGTTGGTCCAACCACCCGTATGACCGGATTCGCAAGCGTTGGCGCCGCCCGTTCCGGTCGTCGTGCTGGTGCTGATGTAGTACATCGCGCCATCAACCATCACCGAGGTGCTGCCCTTCGGTACGAAGCCGCTGAACGAGTCTTCGTTGATGTACCACTCGACGCAGGGGCTGTGCATCCACCCGTACATCCCGATGGACGAGAACGTATTACCGGTGTTTCCCGTTTTTACCTCGGAGAAGTCCGCCGTGATCGTTCCGTAGGTCGTGTAAGCCTTGGCGGTGTTGAAATCCAGGCCGAGATGGGCCAGGAAATCCATGCTCTGGTTCCAGGAGGTGGAAAATGCGTGAGCCGTTGGGAAGACGGTGATGCTCCCGCCGGTCCCATTGGTCCAGATGCCGTAATTGAGGCCGTCGGCCGCGCCGTTGATGTTGGTTCCGGTGTACGTGGTCCCGCCGGTCGGCAAGGTGGCCGTGCAATCGACCGTCGCGCCTCCGTCGGTGCCGGTGCCGGACCCGCCTGAGCCCGTCGTGCCCGCGGTGCCGGTCGTGCCGCCGTGCCCGGCCGCGCCGCCGGTGCCGATTGTTCCGCCGGTGCCGGTCGCGCCACCGTGCCCGGCCGTGCCGCCGGCGCCGGTTGTCCCGGCTGCCCCCGTCGTCCCGCCCGAGCCGGTCGTCCCGCCCGCGCCGGTCGTCCCGCCCGAGCCGGTCGTTCCGCCCGCGCCGGTCGTTCCGCCCGAGCCGGTCGTCCCGCCCTCGCCCCCCGCGCCGGTCGTCGTCCCGGTCATGCCCCCGGAGCTGCAACCGGCGAGGGCCAAGCACGTCGCGACAGTGGAGAAAAGAACCTTGGATCTCATGGGAGCTCCTTTGAAAGGACGTAGTCTATTGTCTCGGCCCAGCCGCGGTTGTCACGGAAAGTTCCCTGACTGACGCGAACGGCCGTCGTTTTGCAAACCTCAGGGCGCAGGACAGCTGACGGGCACGGTCGTCGTGTCGTGATGATACACGCCGTCGCTGGTCTCGTAGAGCGTCCCGAAGGTCTGGTCGCCGCCGTAGCCGATGGCAATCACGCCGGTGGTGGCGTAGGCGGACGCGTACGGGTTCACGTTGTTCCCCCACCGCCACATGGTGCCGTCGCCACGCAGAGCGGCGAACGCGCCGTATCCCGGCTCGAGATCTTTGACGTCGTCGATCGCCGCGCCGTTCTCGTCGACCACCAGCGACGGACTGGCGACGGGGCTGGCGGAGCTGTTGACTCCCGCGGCGCCCAGCACATTGGAGCCCCAGCAGCGAATGTTCGCGCCATCCAGCGCGCAGACGGTCGCGTCGTCGTAGTTGGTCGTGCCCGTGCTCCCGACCGCCGCGAGGGCGAGGGAGGTCGGATTCGTCAGCCCGCCCACCTTCACCGGATATTGGTGGTTGGTCGTGTCCCCTTGGCCGAGCTCGTCCGCGCCGGCGTAGCCCCAGCACCAGATCTCCTTCGCCGACGTCCCTTCGCGCAGAACGCAGGCCTGACGATTTCCCAGCACCGCCTGATCGACGCCGGTCAGCGCGTTCGTTCCGTCGACGGTGATGAGCTGCGCCGATCCGGTGTGGAGGGTCGTGCCGTCGTTGACCATCCAGCTGAGGTCGCCCCAGCAATAAAGCTGGCCGGCGGTGGTCACGGCGCACATCGCGGTGCCGTAGTCGCCATGAGCCATCGCGGCCACGTTCGTGAGCGCCGTGCCGCCGGTCGCGACCACCGGCGTCGCGCGAAAGGTCACGCTGCTGGCTGTCGTCGTGCCGTTCCCCAGCTGACCCACCGCGGCCTTGCTGGTCATCGTGACCCAACACTTCACCGTCCCGTTGGAGAGCGCCGCGCAGCCCGCTCCTTCGTAGTTGTTGTCTTGCAGGCTGACCACGCCGGTCAGCGGCATCCCGGTCGCGTCGTCGAGGACGACCATCGAGCCGGTGAAGTAGATGAGCGAGCTGTCGGTCCGCTCGAGGTAGCCGCTCGAGAGCTTCTCGATGCAGCTGGTGGCCGCGCCGCCCTGTCCACCGGACCCCGCGGCGCCCTTTCCCGCGGTCCCAGCGGCCCCTGACGTACCGCCGCCGGAAGCTCTCCCCGCAGCTCCTCCCATCCCCGCCGCTCCGGAGGTCCCGGCAGAGGCTCCCGCAGCGCCACCGCCAGCGCCTCCGCCAGCGCCGGCCGCGCCTGTTGCTCCCGTCGCGCCACCGGCTGCTCCTCCGGCTGCTCCTCCGGCTGCGCCACCGCCTGCTCCTCCGGCGATATGTCCGCCGGCGCCCGCGTTTCCCCCGGAGCCGGCGTCTCGGCTAGCGTTCGAACCGCCGCCGCACCCAACTGCGACACTCCCCACGATCGCCATCCCCAACACCAGCCTGGCCTGCACCGAGGCTGCCAGCGCGACGCGCATCTTCATCCGTCCCATCCCCTTCCCATCGCTCGTTGGGTATCGCGAACGTCGCGAGCACGTCAAGAATGGCGCGGTGGGGGGCCGCCTGTTTCGTTCTCCAGCCGCGTGAGCCAGTAGTCGACGTCGAAGGCCGCGTCGCCGGTCATCGAGCGCCAAAGCCGGATCCGGTTGGCGATCTCCAGGCGGACCTCGTGTCCGTACCAGCGGTGATCGTGGCTCAGGATCCGGCCGATCTCGGGGTCGTCCAGATCGCGCGTGTCCCAGGTGAGGCGCTGGGGAGCGCTCGGTCCGAGGCGGAGCTTGAACATCGTGCGCGGGCGGCCGGTCAGGTTCGGTTGGCCGCAGTGCCAGATCCCGTGATGGCAGACGAGCAGCGAGCCGGCCGGGCACTCCATCGCCATCTGACCCACGAAGTTTTGGTAGCGGGCGATGGCGGCCTCGTTGACGCGGCGGAGGTGGCTGCCGGGCAGGACCATCGTCCCGCCCATCGGGCGAGGCGTTTCGTGCGGAAAAAAGAACAGCTGGATGTCGAAGGCGGTCCGTCGCGGATCGAGGATCGCGTCGGCGTGCCAGGGCTGGCTCGAGCGCTGGTTGGCGGCGATCACGTGCGCGTAGTGGTGGTCGTAGCGCGGGTCCGGTCCCAGCAGGCTCCGGACGACGGCCGACACGGCCGGCAATTCCACCAGCGCAGCGAGCGCTGGCCAGTCGCGAAACAGACCGGCGAGCGGCCGCCCGGCCCAGGTTCGCGCCGGACTGCCCGGCGCGGCGCCGAAGGACGAGGTCGGGCCGCCCGCGGCGAGCTCCCGGGAAACGGCCTCCGAGAGCGCCGCCGGCACGAGCGCGTCGAAGCGGAGGTAGCCGTCGGCGACGAACGCGGCAACCTGCTTGCTGGTGAGCGGTGGGGTTTCGTCCACGCTCAGATCTCCACCAGCTTCTCGAGCACGAACTCGTACGGGAGAAAGCCGGTGTCGTGCTCGGCGCCGCGGGGCGCCGCCTGGAGGTGCGGGAGCTGGATGACCCGCCAGCCGTCGCGCATGGCGGCGAGCACCGACGGGTAGGGCGGCTCTGCGCCGTCGCCGGCCATGTGGACCTGGCGTCCGGTCCCGTCGAAGATCGACCAGGCCCCGACGTCGCTCTCCGGGCTGGAGGTGGTCGCGTAGAGGACCAGGACCTGCTGCCGGAGCATGCGCCTAGTGTGACACGGTCGGGATTTGCTCGGGACTGGTCGGGATTGTGCCTGGAGCATGCTCGCGACGCTGAACGGCCGCGCGGAACCAAAACGAGGGCGGGGTGTATGGTTGTGCCCATGAAGATCCTCGTCCTCGGCGCCTCGCGCGGGACCGGCGCTCTTTGTGTCAAGGCCGCGCTGGCGAAGGGTCATTCGGTGAGCGCGTTTTCGCGCACGCCCGCCAGGCTCGACGTCACGCACCCGGCGCTGACGAAGATCGCGGGCGACTTCCACGACGCCGCCTCGGTGCAGAGCGCGGTGGCCGGTCACGACGCGGTGATCATCTGCGCGTCGCCGCGGTCATTGGGCGCGATCAAAGAGAAGCCCGACTATTTCTCGCGCGGCACGAAGCACGCCATCGACGCCATGAAACAGCAAGGCGTGAGGCGCCTGGTGGTCCTCACCGCCCACGGCGTCGGAGACAGCAAGTCCGCGGCGAGCTGGTTCCAGCGGACGGTCCTCATCGACGGTCTTTTGAAGGGTTTCTTTCGCGATCACGAGGTGCAGGAGCGCCTGACCGAAGAGAGCGGCCTCGACTACGTCATCGCGCGCCCCATGCGGCTCACCAACGGCCAGGCAAAAGGGAAGTACGTGCGCACCGAAGCGGCGACCGGCATGCCCTCGACGATCTCCCGCGCCGATGTCGCCGACTTCCTGGTCGAAGCGTGTGAGTCGCCGGCCTGGGTGGGCAAGCGCGTGCACCTGGGCGGGTGACAGGCGCCTGCTCAGGGGCGCGTGCGGAACCAACCGGCGATGCTCCAGCGCTCGCGAGTGGCCTTCTTCGCTTCGTGCGGCGTCTCGGCGCTCATGAAGAGCACCAGCGTCCCGCCCTCCGGGGAGAGCGTCAGCCGAGGGCGCTCGTGCGCGTCGTAAATCACGAGCTCGCCGCCCGCGTCTGCCGGCCACTCCGCGTTGAGATAGATCACCGCCGAGACGACCCTGGCGTTGGAGTGGCGGTGACGATCGACGTGGGTCCCGTAGGAGGCGCCCACCGGGTAGTGGGCATAGTGAGCCTCGAACGAGTCGAGCCCCAGGAAGAGCTCGCGGTTGAGCGAGCGCCGCAATCCGTCCATCCAGCGCATGAAGGTCTGCCCGCCGGGCATGCTCGCGTCGAGCCAGCAGAGCGAGCCGCCGCGGACGGCGCTCTCTTGCAGCGCGCCGTCGCCGTCACCGCGACCGACGCGCGCCGCGAAGAAGGCGTCGTCCGCCAACAGCTGTTCGGCTTCGCCCCGCAGCCTCTGCCAGCCCTCCTTGGCCATTGCTCCGGGCGACACGAAGTACCCGTGCTCGGCCAACGCCAGCGCTGCCGGCCGCCAGTCGCTCTCCTCGTCCGCCGACACCGGCGGGGAGCATAGGCTATCGAACGAGCGCGAGGAGCTTGATCAGCCGCTCGGCGCGCGGCGTGAAGATGGAGGGATCGGGCGACCGGCGATCCGATTCGTGCTCCAGGTCCCCGACGAGCCCGGCGAGGATCTTCCGATCTGGCCCGCTGAACATGGGCGCCATACGTCCGACCTGCTCTCGGACGACCGCCAAGACCTTGCTCATGACGTGGTGCTGGCCAGCGGCGGTCAGCGTGTCGAGCGTCGCCAGCATGTCGCCCAAGACGGCGACCTGCCAGGACGCGGACGGATAGTCTTCGCCATCCCGCCAGCGTTCGGCAGGCGGTTTCGGGGCACGCGGCATGAAGCTCATCCGGATCGAGGCTCCTGGTCTCGGCAAGATTTGCGCGGAGCTTGAGGTCGCGATCGCGGCGTCAAGATCGGCTGTCACAGCTCCGATAAGAGGATGTGCTCCGCGCTGCGCCAACCGGGAGGGCCCTCGCCCTGGCAGGGAGCCTGCTGCTGGCGGCCCCGCTCGGCTGCGCCAACCGCGGGATGGAGGCCCCGGCGGACGTCACCGCGACGGGGGCTGGCTCGGATGGGGGGATCGCCGCCAGGGACGCAGATCTGGATGGCCAGACGGCCTCCGGCGGAGGAGGCGGGATCGCGGGGACAGGCGGGGCAGCCGGAACCGGCGGCGCTGGCGGTTCGGGTGCGGGTGGCGCGGGCGCGGGTGGCGCGGGTTCGGGTGGCGCGGGTTCGGGTGGCGCGGGCGCGGGTGGTACGGGCGGGGGCGGAGCCGGCGGGGGCGGCGCCGGCGGCGGCGCTGGTCGCACCAGCACCGGTGGCGCGGGCGGATCGGGCGCGGGTGGGGCCGGCGGCTCCAGCGTGGGCGGCGCGGGTGGGCAAAGCGGTGGCAGCGGTGGCAGCGGCAGCAGCGGTGGATCGGCCGGCTCCAGCGCGGGTGGGGCCGGCGGCCAGTCTCTTCCGCCGCTCTTCGCTTACTACCCGTTCGATCAGACGAGCGGCCCGGCGATCCCGGACGCATCCGGCAACGGTCACGCCGGGACGCTGGCGGGCACCGCCACCTTCCCGGCGGGGATGATCGGCAACGGGCTCGGCCTGCCCGGCGTGAGCGGCGACTACGTCGCGCTGCCGGGCGCGCTCCTGCAGGCGGTGACGAACGTGACGATCGCCGTATGGGTCAACGTCCACACCGACCAGACCTGGCAGCGCATCTTCGATTTCGGCGCCAGCACGAACGTCTACATGTTCTTCTCCCCGCACGCTGGAGGGACCAACGTCGCGCGGTTCGCCATCACCACCGGCGGCAACGCCGCCGAACAGCACCTCGACGCGGCCGCCGTCCTGCCCGTCGGCAGCTGGACGCACGTGGCGATCGTGCTCGGGGCCGGCGGCGGCACCCTCTATCTCAACGGCGCGTCGGTCGCCACCAACGCTGCTCTCGCGCTTCGGCCGGCCGACCTCGGCGCGGCGGCCAACAACTGGCTCGGCCGTTCGCAATTCACCGCCGACCCGGCGTTCAACGGCGAGATCGACGACCTGCGCATCTATAACAGCGCGCTGACGGCTGGCCAGATCACGACGATCTACAACGCCCGCTGACCGCAACGCCGCGGACGCAACGTCCGTCGACCGTAGCGCCGGAGCGTATCGAGCCTCAATAGTGCGGCGGCTTCTCGTTCGCCACCGGCTCGCTCAGCTGGGCCAGCTCGGACTTGGTCGAGGTCAGCTCTCGCAGCAGGCCGTCGATGGCCCGTTGTTGGGCGAAGACGACCTCGCTCAGATCGGCGACCTGGCGTTCGAGATGGGTGTACCGGACCTCCAGGTCCACGAGTCGCGATTCCATGGTGGACGAACGCTACCACCGCTTGGCGCGGCGGAGTCCCCGGCGAGCGAGGCCCACCGGGAATCGCTGCCTCGACTAGGATTGATGCGCACATTGATGCGCACCATGTCGAATGTACGGATCGTTCCGCTCGTCGTGCTGCTGTCGGCGCTGCTCTCGGCCGCCGGGGCGGCGGCAACACCGACCGCCGCCACGTCCTTGCCGGAGCTGTTGGATCGGCTGGATGCCTTGCACGTGCGTCGCGACGATCCGGCCGCGCTGGCCGAGGCGCACCGGGTCGCGGACGCCGCGCTCGCCCAGGCCCCCAACGACTACGCCGTCCTCTGGCGCGCGGCCCGCGTCCTGTTCACCGAGAGCGACACGCCCGCACGATCGAACGACGAGCGGTCCCGCCTGGGCAAGCAGGCGTATGACCTGGCGGAGCGCGCGATCGCCGCCAATCCCAACGACGTCGCGGGGCAGTACTGGGCCGCGCTGAGCATCGGCAGCTACGCCGAAGGGATGGGGGTCTTTCGCGCCGTGGCCAACGGCATCGAAGGAAAATTCAAGCGGCCGCTCGAGCGCGCCACCGCTCTCGACGTCAGGTACGACCACGGCAGCGTGCCGGTCGTCTGGGCCGCCTACTATCTGGCGTTGCCCTGGCCGAAGCGCGACCGCGCCAAGGCCGCCGAACAATTGCGCCTCGCGCTCAAGATCAATCCCGCGAACCTCCGCGCACGCCTCTATCAGGCCCGCATCGCCGCCGACGAGGACCATCCCGCCGACGCCAGGGCGCTGCTGGCCGAAATCGCCGCCGCGCCCGTCGGCCGCTACGACCCGCCGGAAGAGCGGCGGGTAAAAAAAGAAGCGCTGGCCATGGCGGCCACTCTGCATTAGCCCGCCCGAGGCCACGCTCACGTTTCGAGGATCGTCGATTCGACGCGGGCGAAATCAGGCTGGGTGCTGACTGTCGCGGTCAGGACCCATGAATATCGTCAGGCGGGGCGCAGCCCGCGCGATGGCTTTCTGGCAGTTCCTGGGAGATCTCCATCCGAAGCTCGTTCAGTTTCCGCTCGTCCTGCTGCTCGCCGGCCTGAGCTTCGATGCCTGCGGGCTGCTCCTCCGCTCGCCGCGCTGTCACTTTGCCGGCAAGGCGCTCTCCAGCGCGGGGGTGGTCTTCCTGCTCGTCGCCTTCGTCTGCGGGATCTACGCCGAGATCTGGGCCGGTCGGGCGGGGATCCCGCAGGCCCCAATCGAATGGCACGAGCTCTTCGCCAACGTCGGGTCCTGGGGATTCGTCGTCCTCACCGCCTGGCGAATGTTCCTGAATGAAGAGCGGCGGCGGCCGCTGGCCCTCTACACCGTCGTCGGCTTCTGCTGGTACGGCCTGCTGGTCATCACCGGCTACCTCGGCGGCAGGCTGGTCTTCGAGTACGGCGCCGCGGTCGTCGGAGGACGCGCCGACGACATCCTCACGCTCCACGACCTGAACGTCCTCGCCACCCGCCAGACCGACGACAATCTCCGCTACTCGGAGCTGGTCCACCACATCGCCGGCTGGTTGACGCTGGCGCTCACGGGAGCGATCGCCGCCCACACGCTCTTCCCGTCCAGGTCCGACAAGCTCAAATGGGTGGCGCCGCTGATTCTGCTGCTGGGCGGCGTCGGCCTGTTCTTTTTCGCCGACAGGGATCTCTATCGGCTGACGGACCTCCGCCAGCTGCGCGACCGCGAGGTCGAGCTCCACAAGAGCCTGGCCGTCATCCTCGCCACGCTGGGCGCGCTGGGACTCTTCCGGCTCCGCCGTCGCCCCACGAAGGCAGCGAAGCGGCAGCTGGCGACGCCGTCGAAGGTGGTCGCGGTGGCCGCCCTCATCGGCGGCGGGCTGCTCTTCACGCACGTGCACACGGTGGCTCCCTACGCCAACGTCGCCGCCGGCGTCTACATCGCGCACCTCGTGATGGGCCTGACGGCCCTCGGCATCGGCGTCGCTCGCCTGGCGCAAGACGTCGCGCCACGGTGGAAGCGCGCCTTCGAGCTGCTGTTCGTCTCGCTCCTCTCTGCCGAAGCGGCCCTCCTCATCACCTACAACGAGGGTCTCCCCTGGTACATCGGCTACGGAAAATACCAACGTTGGGGGGCCTTCGCGGACGGCACGCGCGACGAGGGCGCACCGATCGCGCCTTATGGCCCGATCCGGGCCCAGCTCGATTTCGATCCGCGGACCCAGCTGCTGGTCGTCACGCTCAAGGACCGCCACACCGAAGCACCGGCGCCCATCGCCGCGAGGCAGATCGAACTCCGCGTGTCGCGCGGTTACGAAGAGATCGGCGTTCTCCTCGACGGCGACGCCACCCGGACCCGGTTTTCGGGGACGGCTCCCTTTCTCGCCAACGTGATGGCCTTCTCCGCGCGCGCCGCGCTGCCGGTGAACGGCGCGATGACGATGGGATACTTCGACCCCTGGGTCACGCCCGCGGTCAGACCTGTTCCGCCGAACCGGGTGGCTCGGTTTCAGTGCCCGATGCACGACGGGATCATCTCCGAAACGCGGGGCGCTTGCCCCCTGTGCGGCATGGCCCTGGTGCCTCTGCGCCGGGTCCCGCCGGCGATGCTGCACGCCGCCGACTACGACCTGCGCCTCGAGCCCGATCGGGCCACGCCGATCGTTGCTCGAAGCCCGGTCCTGCTCCGTTTCACCCCCTTGCAACGGGGCAGCCTCCTCACCGGCCTCACCGTGGTCCACGAGCATCCGTTGCATCTCATCGTGGTGTCGTCCGACTTCGACTTCTTCGACCACGTTCATCCGACCTTGGAGCCGAACGGCTCGCTGGCGCTCTCCTACACTTTTCCCCGGCCCGGGCAGTACCTGCTCTACGCCGACATCACCCCCGGCGGAGAGCGCGCCCAGATCTTCCGGTTGCCGGTCACCGTTCGCAGCGACGGCGGCGCGTCCGGCGCGGCGGCGACCAGCGCCGACCTCTCGCCGTCGCCCTCACTCTCGAAGACGGTCGACAGCGATCCGAGCATGACCGCCGAGCTGCGCTTTCAGCCCCGCACCCCGGTGGCCGGAATCGAGACTCATTTCCTGATCCGTCTGAGCAAGGACGGAAGGCCGGTCAACGATCTCGAACCGTACCTGGGAGCGATGGCCCACGGCGTGTTTCTCTCCCGAGACTCCAACGTCTACCTGCACTGTCACCCCGAACAGCTCATGAGCCCCGAACCGACCGCGCGCAGCGGCCCCGACATTCCGTTCGCCACGTTCTTCCCGCGCCGCGGTCTCTACAAGCTCTGGGTCCAGTTCAAGCGCCAGGGGAAAATGGGCGTCGTCTCTTACGTGGTCGACGTCAAATCTCCCGTTCTTCCCGCCAGCGTCATGCGCTATCTC
Source organism: Polyangia bacterium (assembly GCA_036267635.1). Taxonomy (GTDB): domain Bacteria; phylum Myxococcota_A; class Polyangia; order Fen-1088; family Fen-1088; genus JADGRB01. The sequence goes on from DATAVR010000033.1 coordinate 24,615, forward strand.
GTCGACGATTAGCGCAGCGGCGGGGGAGACCGCGGTGGTCGCCCTGTGAACGATCTGTGACCCTAAAGCGGTCGTCGCGGCTACTGCGGTAAGGACGACGGTTCATCCAACGCCGAGTCGCCGTCGGTGACGCTGCCCCGCAGCGGAAGAATTCCAAGAATTCATCTCGGTGTCGCGCCCAATGACGGTGCGAAGAGAGGCTTCCTTTGCGACGTGTCTCGACTGCTGTGGCTCTCGTGGCTGTACTGGCTCTGCTGGGTGGCGCCTGCACCAAGAGCGATACCGGGGCAGGCGACGGGACCGGGGGAGCGTCGACCACCGGGGGCGGCGGCGGAAATTCCGGCGCGGGAGGGACCAGTGCCGGCGGCAGCACGAGCGCCGGCGGAGCGGCGGCGGGAGAGGGGGGCGGGGGAGGCACCACCGCCACCGGCGGCAGCGGCAGCGGCAACGACACGGGCACGGGCGGACGGGGAGGCGACGGGGGCAATGGAGGCGGTGGAGGCACCGGCGGAACCTCGGCAACCGGCGGTTCGTCCGGTGCCGGCGGCAGCAAGGGCGGTTCCAGCGGCGGCGGCGGCGGCGGTTCAGGGGGCGCGATCGGCAGCGGAGGCTCCGTGGGCGCCGGCGGCTCGGGCTCGAGCAGTTGCACCTTCATGAAGACGTCGTCGACCAGCTCCAAGATTCCGACGGTGGGAATTGTCACCTGGTCGACGACGCTCTCCAGTCCGACGTCGGCCAAGATCGCCTTTGGATTGACCACCTCGTACGGACTGGCGGCGCCCGTCGATCTGACCCAGGCGAGCTATCGGACGCTGTTGCTGGGGATGAAGCCCTCCATGACCTACCACTTCCAGATCACCGCCTCGAACGCGAGCGGCCAGTGTGTCAGCCCCGACTACACGATCATGACGGGCGCTCTCAGCGGCAACATCCCGAGCGTGGCCGCATCGCCGAGCAACCCGTCGGGGGCGGCGGGCGGCTTCCTGATCACCGGCGTCTACAACATGGCCGGCAGCGCCTCGCCGGCGTTCATCGTCGATGGCGACGGGACCGTGGTCTGGGCCTACCAGATCAGCAGCGACGTGACGGGCGCGGTGATGAGCTACGACGGGACCCGCATGTGGATCAACGGCGCCAACGTTCCGAGCGGAACGGCGCACGTCCATTCCGTCACGATGGACGGGCTCACCGACGACGACGACTCCAGCCAGTTCAAGGGGCAGAACCACCAGCTCACCGTGCTCCCCGACGAGACGGTGGCCTTCTACGCCTACGGCACGAACGGGTGCGAGGACATCAAGCTCCGCTCACCGAGCGGCAGCGTCACCACGGTCGTCAACGCCGAAGCGGCGCATGGCGGCTCTGGCGGCTGTCACGTGAACAACATCCAATACTCGCAGTCGGACGACACGCTGGTCTTCTCCGACCTGGATCACAACTGCATCACCAAGGTGGCGCGAACCACCGGTTCGACCGTCTGGGTCCTCGGCGGCGGCATCGGCGGCGTCACCAGCACTCTCACCGGCGCCTCCTGGATGGGCGGCCAGCACGGCATCCACGTCGTCGGGCTCAACGACTTCGTCATCTTCAACAACAACACCACGACCGATGCGGCAAATGGGACGCAGCTGGGCGGATCCGGAAACGGTTCGCTCGCCATCGAGGTGATGCCGAATCCGACCGCGAAGACCGCCACACAGAGCTGGTCGTATAAGGCGAACCCAGGAATTTCAAACGACGTCATGGGGGACGTGCAGCGGCTGGCGAACGGGAACACCATCGTCGCTTTTTCGACGCAGAAAAAAATTCAGGAGGTCAGCTCCAGCGGCAGCGTGGTCCAGACTTTGACCTTCGGGTCCGAGATTGGCTACATCCAGAAGCGGGCGACGCTTTACGGCGCGCCTCCGCGGTAAACGCCTCAGCTTTTTCGATTGGGCACAAAAATCAGAAGGTCGGACGTCCGATCGCGCCTGTGGACCGTAGATCGGTCGATGGCCACAAGAGACGTCGCCCTCGCGACGTCAGCATGCCCACCACCGTCTAAGAAGAGGCGGTCTCGAGGGGCCAAACGTCACGGTCCCCGCGCGCCCGTTCAAGAGGACGGGGCAGGGTGGAGTGATCTCGAGCAGGCCTTCTTCGCCTCGGCGCCGCCCGATGAGCCCGCGCCCACGGCCGAGCCAGAGCGCTTCGACGATCTGCTCGGGCCCGGGCCTTCGGAGCGGGGCGGAGCGCTCCGACGGGCGCTGGCCGCCGCGGGCGCGGTGCTGCGGCGCCTGTGGCGGCTGCGGCGCCTGGTCTTGGGCCCGGCCCGGCGCTCCCGAGGCGCCTCGCCCACGAGCGGTTGAGGTCGGGCTCTACGGGGTTTCGGTGTTGGCGGCCGCGTGGAGAAAACAGGTCGCGCAGCTCATGTCGTACGTCCCGTAGCCGAACGCGCCGCTGTTCTCCTGGACCGCGCTGACCATCGAGCCGCTGACGCTGTCGACCACGGCGACGTGGCCGGTGTCGAGGGCCGCCCCGTCACAACCCGGGGTGATGACGATCAGATCGCCGTGCACGGGCGTCTGCACGATGGTGACGCCCGCGGGGAGCGCCGTCCCGCATATGTCCTTGGCGTCGACGGTCAGCCAGGGACAGACACCGAACTTGAAATAGAAGTACCGCTCGGCGAGCTCGGTGCACTGATATCCGTTGTCGGTGCCGTTGATCGGGCCGGTCCCGGTCTCGATCCAGCCGGCGCCTTGGGAGGTGGCCGCGGTGTCGACGCCGTTGGGGGACCAGACATTGGCCGACAGGGCGGCGTCGCACATGGCGTAGGCGGCGACGCCGTCGATCGTGGCCAGCGGCGCCTCGCCGCCGCAGATGGTGTCCCCGGTCGTCGCCGCGCCAATCGCCGGCGGCGGCCCCGAGGCGCAAGAGGGCATGCAGCCGGTGCAGGCGGTGTCCCCGCAGGCCGCGACCGCCGCGTTGGAGCTGCCATAACAGAGGTTGCTGGCCGGGCAGTAGTAGGGCTCCGCCGTGGGACAGCAGATGGTTCCGCAAAACAGGTATCCGGCCGTGCAGAAACCACCGGTCGGCCCCGGGGCGCAGCTTCCCGTCACGGGCGCCGAGCAGGCGAGACAACCCGCCGTGCCTCCGCAGGCCGCCTCCGCGTCCTTGGCGTCCGGGTAACAGAGGTTCGAGGTCGCGCAGTAGTACGGTTGGGCCGACGGACAGCAGCCGCTCCCGCACCAGAGATATCCCTGGTCGCAGGCCCCCTTTGACGAAGGCGCCGGGCACGACGACGATGGCGCGCCGCCTTGGCCGCCTGTTCCCGTCGCGCCGCCTCGGCCACCGACGGAGCCGCCCGTGCCGACCGATCCCGCGGCGCCCCCTCGCCCGCCATTGCCGGTTCCCCCGGCGGCGCCGCCGCTCCCCGCGGAGGGCCCGCCGCCGTTGCCCGCGGCGCCCGCGCCGGCAGCGCCACCCGTGCCGGCGAGGCCGGCGGCGCCTGCCGCTCCACCGCCCGTCGTTCCACCGCCCGCCGATTGCCCGCCTGCGCCGGCGTCGGTCGCCGAGGGCGCCGATGGCGAGCAGGCGGCGAGCCCCAGCGCGATCCAGACGAGAAGCGTCGAAGCGTCGTTGCGGAAGCGAGCTTCAACCGCCGATCGAAACATCTCCTCGCGCATGATATCCCGAGCGCGGCCGATGGGCGCGGCCGATAGCGAGGACCGCTGCACCTACCCCGTCACCTTGAAGCCGAACGAGGCCGCCAGGAGCAGGGCGGACTCGGCGGGGATCGACGCGCCCTTCACCTGGTTCGTGGCCGGATCGAGCAACAGGGCGTGCGATCCGGCAAAGCTGGCCTTGCGCAGGTCGCAACGCTCGAAGCGGGCGCCGCCGAGCTGGCACCCCTCGAACGTCGCCCCGGCGAGATCGCAGTCGACGAAGTTTGCCTCGACGAGCGAGCAGCGGATGAAAGGGAGCTTAATCGACGAACGCGAGGTCCGGGTAGGTGCCGACGTCCGTCCAGTCGACACCCATCATCTTGCACCGCTCGAACCGCACGCCCCGCAGCACCATCCCCGCCGGCGCGAGGCGCGTCAGATCGCAGGCCTCGAACACGCAGTCCTCCAGGCGGGCGCGGCCCCAGCGGCTCTCGGGCAGCTTCAGGTTGCGGAACGTGCAGTTGGCGAACAGCTTGTCGCCGAGGTCGGCGTCCGCGAGATCGAGGCCGACGAACGTCTCGTCGTCGAACGACTCACCGTCGCGGAGCTCTGCTGCCGTGCGGGTCACGACCGGCGCTCATCCTCTCATGCGAAGGCTCGTCCGCGGGTGAAGTTGCTGCCAGGTCCGAAAACGGCCGGCGCGTTCGCCGCGGAGGGGGCATGGTAAGGGCGTGTCGCCGCTCGATCCTGACGTTTGCTACCGGGCGCTCCTGGCCCGGGACGCGCGCTTCGACGGGCTGTTCTTCGTCGGCGTGAAGACGACGGGGATCTACTGCCGTCCGGTCTGCCGCGCGCGGACGCCGGGGCGCGATCGCTGCCGGTTCTTCCGGACCGCCGCGCAGGCGGAGGAGGCCGGGTTCCGCTCCTGCTTCCGCTGCCGCCCGGAGCTGGCCCCGGGGGCCGCGCCGATCGACGCGCTGTCGCGGGTGGTCGCGGCGGCCATGCGCCGCATCGACGAGGGCGCGCTTGCCCACGACGGCACCGTCGACGATCTCGGGCGCGCGCTGGGGGTCTCGGGCCGCCACCTCCGCCGCGCGATGCGCGCCGAGCTGGGCGTCAGCCCGATCGCGCTCGCCGAGACACGGCGGCTGGCGCTGGCGCGGCAGCTGATCGTCGACACGGCGTTGCCGATGACCGAGGTGGCGTTCGCCAGCGGCTACCGCAGCGTGCGGCGTTTCAACGCCGCGGTGAAGTTGCGCTACGGGCGCCCGCCGTCGGCGATGCGGCGAGGCCTGCGCGACGGCGGGGGCGCCGGCGAGTCGTTGACGGTGACCCTGCAGTACCGTCGGCCCTTCGACTGGCCCGCGATGCTGAGCCACTTCGCGGCGCGCGCCATCCCGGGCGTCGAGCTGGTGCGGGACGGCGTCTACCTGCGGACCGCCGCCGTCGGCGGAGCGCGCGGCTGGCTGGCGCTGACGGCCGATCCGGAGCGCCCAGCGCTGCGGGCCACGCTCTCGATGTCGCTCGGGGGCGGGCTGATGGCCGTGGTGGCGCGGCTGCGGCGGCTCTGCGACCTCGACGCCGAGCCGGCGGCGATCGCGGCTCACCTGGCGCGCGATCCTCGCCTCGCCTCGCACGTGCGCGCGCGTCCCGGGCTGCGCGTGGTGGGGGCGTTCGATCCCTTCGAGGCGGCGGCGCGCGCGGTGCTCGGGCAACAGGTCAGCCTGGCCGCCGCCCGGACGCTGGCCGGGCGTTTGAGCGGGCGCTATGGCGCGGCGATCGCCACGCCTCATCCGGAGCTGACCCGGACCTTCCCGCCGGCGGGAGCGATCGCCGGTCGGTCTGCCGACGAGCTGGCGGCCCTCGGCATGCCGGGGCGCCGCGCGGCCACCCTGCGTCTCATCGCGCGCGCAATCGAGCGCGGCGCGCTGTCGTTCGACGCGCTGGCCGAGCCGGCGCGCTTGCTCGCTGAGCTGGCGGAGCTTCCCGGCGTCGGTCCCTGGACCGCGCACTATCTGGCGATGCGCGCGCTCGGCTGGCCGGACGCGTTTCCCGAGGGGGATCTCGGCCTGCGCAAGGCGCTGGGCGGCATCTCGGGGCGGCAGGCGCGGCTCCTCGCCGAGCCCTGGCGGCCCTGGCGTGCCTACGGCGCCGCACATCTTTGGACCGAGCTTGGAAACTCATCCGCAGGAGCAATTCAGCCATGAACAAAGAGACGTTCTTCACCACGCTGCAGAGCCCCGTCGGTCGCCTCACGCTGGCGGGCGAGGGGGACGATCTCGTCGGGCTCTACTTCGACAGCGATCCGGTCGCGGCCCGGGTCCAAAGCGGATCGGCGCGCGACGACGGCCGCTTGCGTCCCGCGCTGGCTCAGCTGCGCCAGTACTTCGCCGGGGAGCGCACCGAGTTCGAGCTCTCGCTGGCGCCGCGCGGGACGGCGTTCCAGCTGTCGGTCTGGAACGCGCTGCGACGAATTCCGTTCGGCGAGACGGCGAGCTACGGCGAGATCGCGCGCTCGGTCGGCCGGCCGGCGGCTTCGCGCGCCATCGGCGGCGCCAACCATCGCAACCCGATCGCCATCATCATTCCTTGTCACCGGGTGATCGGGGCCGACGGCTCGATGACCGGCTATGGCGGCGGGCTCGATCGCAAACGCGTCCTCCTGGATCTCGAAGCGCGGGGGACGGCCGACGCGAATCGCGCCGCCGACCCGCGCCGCCGGGCGGATGCGCGCGCCTGACGACGTCTACGGGATGGAGACGATCGTGTCGCTGAACAGTTGATCGGAGCTGTCGGCGTCCTTGCAGGCGTCGCCGTCGATCTCATGGTCACCTTGATCGAAGAGGATCTGGACGTCGCGCGTGCCGGGGTAGGGGATGATCGCCTCCGGTGCCGAGTCCGACGGCGCGTCGGTGATCTCCTGAACGACCACCGGGAGGTCGGAGGAGGCGCCGGACCATTCGTAGAGTCGAAACGGACCCGCCGAGTCGTCTTGCGGGCCGGCCAGGAAGAGCACCGCCCCGACGACGGGCGACCAGGTCATGCCACGGATGCCGAGACCGCCGAGGTCCAGCAGCGTCGCCTCGCCGAACTGCGCGGTGGCGCCGGAGAGCACGGCGTCGGCGTTGAGGAGCGAGACGACGATGGCAGCTCCGTCCTGCGTCGGATTGCGAAACCCAATCAGAAGCTGGTTGGGCCGCGACGACGTGGGCGCCGAGGTGAGACCCTCGATGTTGGTGCCGTCGAGCTTGGGCGCGAGATCGGCGTCGGTCGTCTTGCCGAGGTTCGAGGCGGCGGTCAGCGTCGCGATGACCGCCGCGTCGGGGGTGGCCCAGTTGGCCGCCACCAGCATCTGGTCGAGCAGCGTCGAGCTGTAGCCGGGCACCGTCAAGCTGACGTTCGGGCTCGTGCCGGCGAGGTCCATCGCGAAAAAACGGTAGCGCGAGCGCTCCAGCTTGCCGTCCTTGTCGCGGCCGTGGGAGCCGATCACGTAGAGGCGATTGCCGACGCGGGTCATGTCTTCCAGATCCGCCTCGTCGCCGCTGTCGAGGCCGATCTCGCTGCTGACGTCGATTGTCTGGAGAGGGTTGCCGGCCGCGCCCCGGGTGTAGAGCCGCATTCCCTGCGTCTCGTCGTTGCCGTCGAGGAAATGGGTGGCGTCGACCATGACTCCCAGCGAGCCGTCGCAGGTCTGCCGGTAGCTGCCGGGCGTCGGGCCGAGCATCGCGCCACCGCCACCGGCCGCGCCGTTCGTCCCCGCGGCGCCCCGGCCACCGCCACCGCCCGCGCCCGCGGTACCCTTTGTCCCTGCGGCGCCCGTGCCTGCGGCACCCGTGGTCCCGGCGGCCCCCGTTCTGCCAGCGGCACCGGTCGCTCCCGCCGCGCCAGCTCTGCCACCAACCGAAGCGCCGGCCGCGCCCGTGGCGCCGCCCGCCGCGCCGCCAGCGCCGAGCGTGTTGCTTCCCCCGCGCCCGCCCATGGCGGTGGACGCCCCGCTGCCCGTTGCTCCACCACCTCCGCCGGTCGCTGCGGCGCCGCCCCCGACGTTCGACGAGCCGCCCGCGCTCATCTCGCACCCGAGCGCGACGGTCAGCGAGAGGGCGATCGGGAGCAGGCTGAGGCGGCGCGCGCGATTCATGGCGTCGTCGGACCTGACGTTGGTTGTCTGCGACGAGCTCGACGGCTCACCCCGCGCGCGCCGGCCGTTCCCGGCTGGTAACTGCCGCCCGCTGGCTTGCGGCGTTGAGGCGGGCATCGCGCTTGCTGTTGTTCGAACCGAGGATCGGAACGGGATGATCGGCCGCGGGAGAACATTGCTGGTGTTGTCGGCCGTGCTCGTGGGGTGCGGCTCCAAGGGGGCGCCGGTCGACGCCGGCGCGCGGCCGTCGGGCGCGGGCGGCGCGCTCGGCGTGGGCGGGGGAGGCGCCGGCGCCCCGGCGACCGGGGTGGGCGGGACCAGCGGCGATGGGGCCGTTGCCGTCGGCGGCGGGCCGCCCTGCTCCGATCTCTTCGATCAGAGTCAGCTCCGCACCTACGAGATCGACATCGATCCGACCGAGTGGCAGAGCGTGATGACCGAGTTCCAGAACGTGACCACGCTGGTCGCACAGGGGAACGACTTCGTGGCCCGCCACCCGGTCGTCTTCCACCTGGGGAGCGAGACCGTCAGCGACGCCACGCTGAAGCTGCACGGGCAGTCGTCCTGGGCGCAGGCGGCGATGCTCGACGGTGACAGGGCCAAGATTCAGTTCGACATCTCGTTTCACCAGAGCGATCCGAACGGGAAATTCCACGGGATCGAAAAGCTGGTGTTCGACATGCCGCGCAGCGACTGGACCTTCATGCACGATCGGCTGGCGCACGCCTGGCTTCGCCAGGTCGGGATCGCCGCCGGCTGCGCCGCCAACGCGCGCGTGGAGATCAACGGCAGCTACTACGGGATGTTCGTCGCCGAGGAGAACACCAACAAGCGGGTCATCGCGGAGTTCTTTCCCGGCAACCCGAGCGGGGGCCTCTGGAAGGGGGGCGTCCAGCCCGAGACCGCGTCGACCCTCCAGACGCAAAACGTCAGCCGGAGGACGGCGTTCGCGCAGGCGACCGATCTGGCCAGCCTCTCGGCGATCGTCGACCTTCAATCGTCGGTGGTGGAGTGGGCCAGCGAGGCGCTGCTCAACAACGCCGACGGGACCTACGGCGGGACGCACAACTTCTACATCTACGATCAGGGGGCGGCGGGGTTCGTCTACCTGCCCAACGACACCGACTCGACCTTCGACTGGCTGAGCCTGTTCGACCTCACGCCCGCCGACGACCACCCGATCTACTGGTGGGCGAACCGCGCGCCGCCGGCGCCGCAGCCGGGGGTGGTCTGGCTGGCGGCGATGAACGATCCCGGCTGGCGGAGCAAGTACGTCGACGCGATCGCCACCCAGCTCGCAGCGTGGAACGTCCAGGAGATTCAGGGCTGGATCGACAGCTGGTCGCAGCAGATCGCGGCCGACGTGGCGGCCGATCCCCACACCTGGGCCACGCCGGCGCAGTTCCAGATGGCGGTGAGCACCGCGCACGACGTCGTGGCCGAACGGGCGCAGTATCTTCAGAGCTTCGTCGACTGCGAGCGCAACGGCACCGGGGCCGACCAGGACGGCGACGGTTACAAGTGGTGCGAAGACTGCAACGACAGCGACGCCGCCGTGCACCCGGGCGCGACCGAGATCTGCGGCAACGGGATCGACGACAACTGCAACGGCGTCGTGGACGAGGGCTGCCACTGAGATCGCTCATCGCGGGGGCGCCGTAGGGAAGGTCCCTCAACTTGGTTTCGGCGCTTCCCTCGTCCGCCGGACGCCTCACGATGGAGCCACCGCCGTGTTGCTCCTCGCGACCGTTCTCGGCGCCGCTCTCCTGGTCGTCGATCCGACGCAGCTGCCGGCGCAAGCTCCGGCACAAGAATTTGCGGGTGGCCCCGAGGACGCGGAGACGGCGAAGGAGCCGGAGGGGGGCGCCGGCGTCAGTCCGGTCGAGCTCATTCCGCGGGTCGAGCTCCGACAGGCGTTCACCAAGCTCGAGGGTGGCGTGTCGATCCACGACACCACCGCCGAGATCGACATCCAGTTTCTCCGTCGGATCCTGCTGCGCTACCAGGTCCCTGCGCGCCTGATGGAGACGCCCGCCGGCCAGGTTTCCGGCATCGGAGATGTCCAGGTCAGCCTCATCGGCATCATCGCTTCCAATGCCCGCGCGGTGGGGGCGCTGATTGCGGGGACCGTGCTCGACACGGCCACCCAGCCGACGCTGGGGGCCGGCAAGCAGCAGCTGGTGCTCGGCGCCGGGGCGGCCTTCAAGCCCTATCGCTGGTGGCTCGCCTACGGCGTCGCCCAGGAACAATTCTCTGTCGGCGGCAACAGCGCGCGGCCCGACGTCAATGAGCTGGCCACCGATATCGGCAGCATTCTGTTCGGAAAGCAATACAACTGGCTCAAGCTCGACGTCAACACGACCGTCGATTTTCCGGGCAACACCGTCGGGCGCCTCTACGGCCTCGGCGAGGTGGGGAGCCTGGTGGTCGGTCGGGTGGGCCTCTTCGCCAGGGCCGGCACGCAGCTGGTCGGCCCGCGCCTGGTCGACTATCAGATGGTGGCGGGCGTCCGATATCTCTTCAGGCTCGAGACCTCGCGGCCCAAGCCCAAGTGATCGCCGGCCGGCCGCGCCAGCCACAGGATGTGGCGCCGGCGCGTGCCGTCGCCCGCCAGCACGCGCTTGGTGCGCGCCTCGAAGCGGGCCTGGCGCAGCCGGGCGGTGAAGCGCGCGTCCTGAAAGGTCGACCAGACGGCGAGCACGCCTTTATCGCGGAGCGCGCGCCGGGCGAGCGCCAGGCCGTCCGGAGAATAGAGCCGCCGGTTCTTGAACGTCGACAGCGCCGTGGGACCGTTGTCGACGTCGAGCAGGATGGCGTCGTAGCGATCAGGCGACGCCTCGATCGCGTCGGCCACGTCGCCTTGGATGACCGAGAGGCGCCGGTCTGCCAGCGGCATCCGCGCCAGCTGCCCGAGGAGCGCGGGGTCGCGGTTCCAGCCGATCACCTCGGCGACCGCTTCGACCACCACCAGCTCGGCGTCGGGGGCGAGAGCGTCGAGCGCGGCGCGCGCGGTGAATCCCATGCCCAGGCCGCCGACCAAAACCCGGGCGCCGGATTTTCCGGCCAGCGCCGCGCAGCCGTGGACCGCCAGCTTCTCTTCCGAGCCGTGGCTGTTGCTGTGCATCAGCTCCTGGCCGTCGACGCGCAAGGCGAACCTGTCGCCGAGCCGACAGAGAGTCAGCTCGCTGCCGTCGCTGGTGAGCGCGCGCTCGAGGGTCTGCCAGGGCGGCATCGCGGTCAGCCGCCCGCCGGTCGGGCCAGGGCCGGTTCGAGCCAGTGCTGGTCGAGCCAGTCGAGCGACACCGGCGCCTCCCGCAACGTTTGATCGAGCCCGCTCACGATCGGGTCCGGCCCGGGCGTGCGGGCGGCGTAGGCCCGGGCGTAGAGGATCCAGTTCGAGAGCTGGTAGTGGTGCAGGAGCGGCGCGAACCGCCGGTCGCAAAGACCGCCGAGCGCAGCTTGCGCGGCGGTCGCCGTGTGGCAGGCGACGAGCGCGCCGGCCGCGTCGAACAGCAACGCCCGCAGATCCTCGAAGGCGCGCTCCGGCGCGCGGGCGACCTCTTCGAGCAGCGCCTGGAAGGCAGTTTCGGACAGCCCCGCGTCGCCGGCGCACTCCGCCATCAGCGGCACCTGCGTGGCGATGAAGTCGGAGTCGGGGAAGTGGGGCAGCAGCCGGCCGACCAAGTAGAGATCGAACGCGCTGGCGATCGACTCGGCGAAGAAGAGCGCCGGGGCGCTGGGCGCCGTTCGGGGAACGGCCGCGCGGCGCGCGAGCTCGCCCGAGGCCAGCTCGTGCCAGCCGACGTGCGCGACCACGTCGGCCGGAATGTGGTCGTCGCAAAGCAGGTCGGCGCCCGCTTCGGCGTTCCAGTAGGTGAGGTTGAGGAAGAGCGCGCGATCCCAGCTGACCTGCCGCCCCTCGCTCGGGATCAGGAAGCGGTGAGCGGAGCGCCGCACGAACGTCTCCAAACGCTGATAGATCGCCACCCCCATCATGGAGGGACGATCATCGATGGTCAGCTCGTCGAGCGTCGCCGGGCGAAACTGCGTCATGGTGCGCGCGGCGCGCGAGGGCGCGAGGGGGAGCTCAGCTCTCCGGCTTGGCGCGGCCGCGCGGGTTCCCCTGCATCGGACGGGAGGCCGCCCAATTGGAGCGCGGCTTGCGCGGGCGGGCGGCGGGCGTGCTCGCGGGTCCCTTCAATTTTCTCTCGGCCTCTTCGCGCGCCGCTTGCTGAGCGACGATCGCCGCTCGTTTCTCGTCACCAGTCGCCATGGGGGCGAACCCTAGCACGGTCTTGGCCGGACGCCGCGCTTGACTCGGCCGTCAAGATCCGTAATCTGCGGCGTCTTCTGCGGCGTGTGGTCGTGGGAGTTACAGAAAGCGCTTGCGGGAGAGACAAAAATGGCAACTGGCAAAGTCAAGTGGTTCAACGACGCGAAGGGATTCGGGTTCATCGTTCGTGAGGACGGACCGGACCTGTTCGTTCACCACACCGCCATCGTCGCGGAGGGTTTTCGGTCGTTGGCCGAGGGCCAGCAGGTCGAGTTCGACGTCACCGAGGGCCCCAAGGGCCTGCAGGCGACGAACGTCCGGCTCGCCTGACAATCGGGCTCCCGGCCTCAAAGTTCGCAACAAGTAGCTGCGCAGCCTTGCGCGGAGGCTCCCGACGGTGAATAACCTGAGAGCGATGAGCTTCCGCGCCATCAGCGCGCCCGTCATTAGCGAGAGCACCGTCCACCGGGTGGAGCGGGTTCCGGAGTGGCATACCTCGAACGAGGGTCCGCAGTGGCGGGCGCTCTGCGGCGCGCGCGTCGGCGAGGCACGCGGCGGGCGTCCGTTCGAGTTCGAGGTGGCGGTCGCGCTCGATCCCGAATCCTGGCGGCTGGCGGCCAACTGCCCCGCTTGCCAGGCGGCGACCGAGCGGCGCGAGCTCGGCGCCCTGGTCTAGACTGCCAGACTAGACTGCCAAGCTGGCGGCCGGCGGCCGCCGCGCGTGATGAAGACGGTAGGAAGCTGTCCTTCTGTCGGTGTGAAAGTGTTATCAATCGGCCTTGGGTATCGGGTCCGGGGGAGGTAATACGACCGTAACCGTGGCCGCTGCGGCGGCGCGGGCCACCTCGGCCGGGCCGTCGACCGCGCTCGTCTGGCTGTTTCCGATGGCGGTGGGCGCTCCCCTCAGGCTCCAAGGGGAAGGCCCGGAGCTCACGATTGGAAGAGACGAGGCCTGCGACGTTCATCTGACGGGAAACGATGTCTCACGACGTCACGCCGTCTTGCGCAGGGGCCCTGAAGCAACCGGGGCGACCATCGCCGATCTCGGGAGCCGCAATGGCGTTCGGGTCAACGGCCGGCTGGTCGCCGAGGCGCCGATCGGTCCGGGGGACGTCATCCGCCTCGGTGGTTGGGTGGGGATCGTGACCGAGAGCCCCGCGCCGTTCGAGGAGATCGCGCCGGGGCTGTGGGGCGGCGGGGCCCTCCAGGCGGCGCTCGCTCCCTTGCGCCAGGCGGCGGTGAGCGACCTGCCGATCGTGCTCGAGGGGGAGACCGGCTGCGGCAAGGAGGTGGTCTCCCGGGCCCTCCACCGCTGGAGCGGGCGCTCGGGGCCGCTCTGCGCCGTCAACTGCGCGGCGCTCCCCGAAGGTCTCGCGGAGGGCGAGCTGTTCGGATATCGCCGCGGCGCCTTCACCGGCGCCGATCGGGCCAGCCCCGGCTACTTTCGCGGCGCCGACGGCGGGACGCTGCTCCTCGACGAGGTCTCGGACCTGCCTCTCGCCCTGCAGGCGAAGCTGCTGCGCGTCCTCGAGGAGCGGGCCGTCCAGCCGCTCGGCGAGACCCAACCGGTGCCGATCGACGTGCGGGTCGTCGTGGCGGGCCAGCAGCCGCTGATGGAGGTGATGCGCGCGGGGCGGTTCCGCGCCGACCTGCTGGCGCGGCTCGACGGTCTCACCGTGCGCCTGCCGCCGCTGCGCGCGCGGCGCGAGGACGTCCTTCCGATGTTCGCGCGCCTGCTGGCAGCGCACGGCAAAGGCCAGCCGCCCGCCGTCGACGTCGAGCTGGCGGAGCGCCTCTGCCTGCACGACTGGCCTTTCAACGTCCGCGAGCTGGTGCTTCTCGCCAAGCGCCTGCTGACTCTGTACGGGAGTGAAGGCACGCTCCACGCCGGACACCTGCCCAAGCGGATCGTGGAGAGCGGGCTCGATCCCGCGGCCCCGGGCGCGGCCGGGAAGCCGGCCGATTCGACGCCGCCGACGTCGTCCGCGTCGCCGCGCCCGATCTCCGAGCCGGTCGAGCTCCCCGCGCTGGTGGTGGCGCTCCGCGCCTCGGGCGGAAACGTCGCGCGGGCGGCCTCCATCCTCGGGATCAGCCGCCAGCGCGCCTACCGTCTGATGGATGGTCAGTCGGTCGATCTCGAGGCCCTGCGCGGCGAGCCAGAGAAGGCGCCATGAGCGCCGACCCGGATCCGAGCCCCATCGGCAAGCTCATAGGTGGCAAGTACCGGATCATCCGGCTGCTGGCCAGGGGCGGCATGGGGGTCGTCTACGAAGCGCAGCACACGGTCGTGCGCCGCCGGTTCGCGATCAAGTTCCTGCGCCGCGATCTGGCCGAGCGGCGCGACATCTTGAACCGCTTCCAGCGGGAGGCCGAGGCGGCCGGGGCGCTGGAGAACGATCATGTGACGGCGGCGATCGACTTCAGCATCTCGGACGACGGGACGCCCTACATCGTCATGGAGTATCTGGTCGGCGAGAGCCTGGCGGCGCTGCTCGAGCGCGAAGGCCGGCTGCCGGTCGGCCGGGCCGCCGATCTGGTCTGCCAGGCCTGCCGCGGCGTCGGGGCGGCCCATGCGGCCGGAATCGTCCACCGGGATCTCAAGCCGCACAACCTGTTCGTCTGCCGCCGCGACGACGGGACCGACTTCGTCAAGGTGCTCGACTTCGGCGTCGCCAAGCTCCAGGCCGTCGACGAGATGAGCGCGGCGACCCGTACCGGTGTGGTGCTGGGGACGGCCGCATACATGTCGCCGGAGCAGGCGCGCGGCGACAAGCTGGTCGACAAGCGGGCCGACGTCTACGCGCTGGGCGCCATCCTCTACGAGCTGGTCTCCCTGCGGCGGCCCCACCCGGGCGACTCGCAGAACGCCATCCTCCATCACATCGCGACCCAGCCGCCGGTGTTGCTCGGCTCCGTGGAGGCGGATCTGCCGGCGGACTTCGTCGAGCTGGTCGGCCGCGCCATCTCCTCCGATCCGGCCGCGCGGCCGGCGTCGGTCGAGGAGTTGGGGGACGCGCTCGCTGGTTTCGCCCGGCGCAAGGTCTGGCCGGCGCCGCCGAGTGACAGCGGCGGCGTGCGGGTGGGCGAGCTGTCGTCGACGATGCAGGCGGAGGGCGGCGGCTCTTCGCGCGGGACACCGGCTGCGCCCACCGCCGACGACCGCGCGCCGCGCCCGGCGGGCCCGAGCGCCGGTGGCCACCTGTCGCGGCCAGTGACCCCGAGCGCCGGTGGCCTTGCGCTACACCGGCCGACGCCGAGCGCAGGCGCTCGCGCTTCGCAGCCGGCGGCCCCGAGCGCCGGCGGTCTGTCGGCGTCCACGAGCCCGCCAGCTGGGCGTCGGTCCCGCGTCGGGATCGGAGCCGGCGCCACGCTCGCATTGGTAACGTTCGCAGTCGCGGCGGGCCTGCTTCGCCGAGGGGGCGCGCCGCCACCTCCCGTCCCAGTGCCTCGGCGGGTCACGACCGGACATGTGCTCACGGCCGAAACCCGTTTCTTGAACGCGGAGCCGGCGCCGGGCGCCGTTCAGCAGATCGAGGGCCTGCTCAAGGCGAGGGCGTTGCGAGACGCCGCGCTGGTCAACGCGATGGTAGCGACGCCGTCGTCCATCTGGCTCCTGGGCGGAGCTCCACAAGATGCCGAGAACGCCGCGCGCGACGCGGCGACGCGAGGCGCGCGCCAGGGGCGGGTCCCGGTCTTCGTCGCCTACGACCTTCCCTTCCACGACTGCACCGGTTACGGCGCGGGAGGCGCGGCCGACGGCGCGGCCTATCGGGCCTGGATCGACGGCGTCGCCTCGGGCATCGGCAACGAAAAGGCCGTCGTGGTCCTGGAGCCGAACAGCCTGGGGCTCATCCCCTACGGAATTCGTCTCGACGGAAGGAAGGACGCCTGTACGCCGTCGGTGGCCGACGCCGAGGGCAAGCGGAGCGCGCCGCCGGGCGCGTCGCCCGCGGAGCGATACAGCCTGATCGGCTACGCGCTCGACCGTCTGACGACCAAGGCCCCCAACGCCGCCGTCTACCTCGATGGCACGCACAGCAGCTGGTTGCCGGTAGGCGACATCGCCTTTCGTCTCAAGCAGGCCGGCATCGAGCGCGCCGCCGGGTTCTTCCTGAACGCCGGCAACTACCAGCCGACGCCGCGGCTCATTCAGTACGGGACCTGGATCGCCAAGTGTCTCCACCACGCGCGTGGCTCGGCCGGCAACGACGCCAACGCCTATCGCGAGTGTGCGAGCCCCCCGGACTGGGCCGATTCGAACGACGACGCCGTTTGGTCGAAGGCCGAGGCCTGGTACACGGAGAACGTCGATCGCGCGGCACAAGGGACGTCGCCGGAGACGCTCGCGCACTTCGTCATCAACACGAATCGAAACGGTCTCGGGCCGCTGGCGGCCGCGCGCTACGCGGGGCCCCCGTTCAACCAACCGTCCGCCGTGGTCGAGGTGCTGCGGAACGGCGGCTGGTGCATGCCTCCCGGCCGCGGCGTCGGTCTTCGTCCGACCGCCGACACCAAGGTCCCGCTGGTCGACGCCTATCTTTGGACCGACCTCCCTGGGATGTCCTTCGCCTCCTGCGACATCGCCGGAGGCGCGCGCGCCTGGGACTACTCGAAGTACAACCCTTGGGGGATCACCGGCGACGCTCAGAACCACTTCGATCCGCTCTGGGGCATGGTGCTGCCGCCGACGGGCGCCTGGTTCCCCGAGGAGGCGCTGCAGCTCGCCCGCAACGCCAATCCGCCGCTCGAGGAGGTTGGTGCACCGGAGACCACGGTGTTGGAAGGCGAGAGCGGCGGTATGAGGGGTCCACCGCCGATCGCGACGGCCATCGCGCCCTCGTCGCTGATCGACGCGGAGCCCAAGGCCCACGTCGACCGCGCGGTCGTGGCAAATCGGGCGGCGCCCGCGGACGCTCGCCCCGAGCTGTCCGGTCGTCCGGGCGGCAAGCCAGTCGGGCGTCCGAGCAGCCACGCGGCCCGGCGATCTGCGGGCGCGGCCTCGGCGACCGAGGTTTCGAGCTCACCGCCCAAGCCCGTTGATACGGAGAAGACGGGCGGGACGCCGCCGGCGTTCGATTCTGACAATCCCTACCGCTGACCTGGCGGACAATGTTTTCGGCCTGCGGGGCACTCAAGTCCCGAAAGATGCGCTCCCGAGGCGGCCTTCGACCTCGCGCTCCGTTCGGCGCTCGATGGCGATCTCGCCCGCTGACGCCGGTCGCTTGTCCCGCCGGGGGCCCGTGCGATATTGCGCGGCGAGATGCACCTTCGGAGCGACGAATGAGCGCCGATCCCGAAATCCTGGCGGAGGTTCCGCTGTTCCAGCTGCTCGACGCCGACGAGCGGGCGGCGCTGGCGGCCAAGGTCGAGTCGATCAGCGCGCCGGCCGGCAAGATCCTCTTCAACTACGGCGATCCGGGCGACTCGCTCTACATCGTCCGTGAAGGGGAGGTGGAGATCTTCTTCAAGAACGACACCGGGCAGCGAATCGTGCTGGAGCGGCCGGGGGCGGGTGATTTCTTCGGGGAGCTGTCGCTCATCGACGCCGGGCCACGAACGGCCTCCGCGCTGGTGACCAAGGATCTGCAGGCGGTGATGGTCGACCGCGAGGACATCGAGGCGCTGCTCAAACAGCACCCGGCCGCGGCGATGGACCTGCTGACCGCGACGGGGAAGCGGCTGCGCGAGGCGTCGCGGCAGCTCCGTCACGCAGCCTCGCGCGACATCAACGAGGAGGTCGAGGACAAGCGGACGATGGTCATGAAGACCGCCGACTGGATCTCGGAGTTCAGCGGCAGCCTCCCGTTCCTGGGCATCCACTGCATCCTGTTCGCGCTCTGGATCGTGCTCAACACCGGCCCGCTGGCGCGCACCGTGCTCGGCGGCTGGGATCCCTTCCCCTACGGCTTTCTCACGATGTGCGTGTCGTTGGAGGCGATCATCTTGTCGGTGTTCGTGCTCCTCAGCCAGAACCGCCAGGTCGCGCGCGATCGCACGCGCAACGACATCGAGTACCAGGTCAACCTGAAGGCGGAGCTGGAGATCGCCCACCTGCACGAGAAGGTCGACGAGATGAACGCCGAGCTGCTCGAGCGGCTGAAGGCGCTCGAGCGCACACACGTCCGCTAGCCTGCGCGCTATCGCAAATACTGCGCGACGCCGATGTTCTGCGACTTGAGCGCGGCCTCGACGAAGCCGGCGATCTTCGAGGCGCCGGCGGCGTTGGTGTGGGTCATGTCGGAGCCGAGCGCGTGGTACTGCTGCCAGCCGTTCGGCCCGAGCCCGTTGTACCAGGTGGTGGTGATCGACGTGAGATCGATGAAGGCGACGTTCTGCGCGGTCGCCACCACCTGCATGTCGGCCGAGTGCAGGGTCGACTGGTCGGAGAGCGTCTGGCCGCTGAAGGTGGCGCGCGCGGGGGGCGAGATCAGGACCGGGGTCGCGCCCTTGGCCTTGGCGTCCGTCACCATCTGCGTGATGGCGGCCTGGTACTGGGCGGAGGTGTCGGTCTTGTCATTGGTGCCGAACTGGATCAGGACCCAGTCGCCGGTCGTCATCAGGCTCTTGACCGTTCCCCATTCGGCGCCGTTGTCGAGGAAGCTGATCGAGGTCTCGCCGCTGTCGGCGTAGTTGGCGACGTCGGCCGGTGGCGCGAAGTATTGCGGGATCATCTGGGCCCAGCCCGCGTAGTCGGTATCGGTCTGGTCGCAGACCGTCGAGTCGCCAGCCACGTAGATGATCACGGGCTTGGTCGCCGTGGTGACCAGCCCGTAGCCGATGGCCGAGATCTGCAGATCGGTGGCGGTCGGCCCCGAGAAGAAGAGATCCAGCCCCGGGTATCCGGCGGCGACGTCCTCCGTCGGCTGCCCCTCCTTGGCGCGGACGTTGACCACGAACGAGTAGGTCGCCGACTTGCCGGCCGAGGTGGAGGTGAGCCCGAGCAGCACCCGGTTCGCCTCGGCGTGGATCTCGGTCTCGCCCGCGGCGCTGCCGCCGAGCGCGACGGTCACCGCGTAGTTCCCCGCCTCGGACGTCCCCTGGGAGGTCGCGACGTCGGTGGTGGTGTACGTGTTCCCGCCGAACAGACACTCGACGCAGCTCGGTCCCACGCCGCCGCCGGGGCAGACCAGATCGCCGTTCGCCGACGTCGTCTGCGCCACCGACATGCAGGCCGCGCGGTTCGCCGTGGTGGGCGGCGGGTATCCAGGCGGAACGCTGCTCGTCGTTCCCCCGGCGCCGCCCCCGGAGCCGCCACCGCCCCCAGCGCCGCCGGTTGTTGCGCCGCCAGCACCCGCGCCACCGCTTCCCGCGTGACCCGAAGCGCCGCTCGTTCCGGCCGCGCCGCCTTTGCCGCCGATCGACCCACTGGCGCCGCCGTTCGATCCGCCGGCCCCGACGGATCCGGCGCCGCCGCCTTTGCCGCCGGACGCGCCGGCGGCGCCGCCACCGGAGCCCGAGCCGCCGCCCGTCGCCGTCGATCCGCCGGTGGCTGTCGCGCCGCCCGCCGACCCGCCCGCGCCGCCGCCCGTTCCACTGGTCGTCCCGCCCGAACCGCTGCCGCCCGAGCCGCTGCCGCCCGAGCCGGTGCCGCCCGAGCCGGTGACCCCGCCCGAACCGGTGACGCCGCCCGAGCCGGTCGTGCCGCCGGTCCCCTGGGTTTGCGATCCCGCGTCGGAGCTGTCCGTCCCGCTCGTGCTACAGGCTCCCAAAGCGATCAGGGCCGCCAAGAGCGCCGGCGAGAGCACCTGCAAGAGGGGCGGGACGATGGGAAGGGGTGTGCTAAGGCCCGCAAAGGGCCTATTCTTGGGGCTCCGCTTCATCTTGATGAAAGGGCCGGCGGCGGAAAAACTGCTGCGCCCCCGATCCAATTGCCGAGGAGGCGACCATGGAGACGAACCAGGGCAACGAAGGCAACGAAGGCAACGAAGGCAACGAGGGGACGAAGGCGGAGTCGGCGCGTCGAAAGGGCGGCTACGGAACCGTCGGTGTGACGGCGACCGCGGCCGTGCTGTTCGCCTTCGCGATCTTCCTCGGCAGCCGGCACGCAGGCGACAAAGGGTCGCCGAGCGCGGCGCCGGCGACCGCGGCTCTCCCCGCCGCCGGCGGGGAGTTGGCCGCCGCGGAGCCGCCGGCCGCCACCCATCCGCCGCGGCATCTCGAGGCTGCCAACCGCAAGGAACTGGAGAAGACGCTGCCCAAGGGGGCGCCGGTCGACGTCACCGCCAACGCCGGCGATCCGGAGGCATTTCGCCTGGCGCAAGAGATTCATACCTTCTTGATCGCCAGGGGTTACCTGGCGACCGACGTGACCCGGAGCGTCTCGACGCCGCCGGCCAAGGGCGTGGGGCTCGAGCCCCTGACCGGCGGAAAGTGGAGGGTCATCGTCGGCGCGTCGGACGAGTGAGCGGGTGCCGTCGAGGCACGGACGTAGTACTGTGGCCATGGTTTCGAGGCGCATGGTGAAGCGGCGATTGTTCGCGCTCTCGCTCTCGTTGACGGCGGCGTTGGCGTGCCCGCTGGGCGTGTGGGCGGCGGAGGCGCAAGGGCAAGGGCAAGGAAAAGGAAAAGAGGTCCAGACTCCCAACATCGTCGTGGGGCCGAGCGAGGTCGAGGCAGCGCCGCATGTCGACGCGCGCATCGAGGAGGTGACGGTGTTCAGCGATCGCGCGCGCGTGCGACGGCGCGGCCGCGCCTCGCTCGAGCCCGGAGCCACGCTGGTGCGCCTGCCGGATCTCCCCGGCGCGACGTTCCTCGACACGATCCACGTCTCGGCCACCGGGGCGCGCGTGCTGCGGGTGGAGACCACGCCGATCGAGCACGAGCGGATGGAGATCGGCCAGGTGGTCAAGCTGCTCGACGCGCTCGACGCCGCCGGCGATCGCGCGGCCGAGCTCGCCGATCGGGCGGCGCTCGATCGGTGGGAGATCGATCTGCTGACCAGGCTCGCGCCCGAGCCGCAGGTCTCCGAGGAGAAGCGCGAGGGGCGCAAGGGGGTGGCGCTCGACGTCGGATCGTGGTGGAAGGCGCTCGACTTCCTGGCGGCGCGGACGCGCGCCGCGCAAACGAGGCTGGCGGCGTTCGAGGCCGACCGCCAGAAGCTCGAGACCGAACGCCAGCGCCTGCAGGCGGAGATCGGCCAGCTGGATCAGGGGGGATTCTCCGAGCGGGCGGTGGAGGTCGTCGCCGTGCTCGAGGGCGGCGCCGGCGCCGCGGCCGAGGTGCAGCTCGAGTACTTCGTCCCGGCGGCGCGCTGGAAGCCGAGCTACGACCTGCATTTCTCGACCGCCCGCGGACAGGTGCGCCTGGAGACCGCGGCGGTCGTCGAGCAGGCGACCGGCGAGGACTGGCCGGAGACGGCGGTGTCGTTCTCGACGGCGACCCCGGGGCGGGGGATCGAGCTGCCCGAGCTCTTGACCTGGACGCTCGGCGAGCGCAGTGAATTCGTGCCGCAGCCGCGCGCCCGCGTGAGCCCGCCGGCCGAGCCGTTTTACCCGGTGCCGGCGCCCGAGCCGATCGCCGCCAGCGCGCGCGCCATCGACGACGAGCTGGTGCGGAGGCGTCTGGAGCTGGCGAAGAATGCAACCAGCCCGAGCTCGGTCGCGACGGGTGAGCTCGCGCAGGCGGAGATCAGGCGCCAGGTCGCCGAGGACATGGAGCTGGCGGGGCTCTCCGGCGAAGGTAGTCTCGGCAAGGACCGGTCTCGTGTGGGGCGGTCCGATTCGCTCGACGATCTGGACGGTCTGATCGATGGTGCGGTGGCGAAGACGGCCGGCAAGCGCCTTCGACCGAGAGCCGCCGTTCGACGAGCGCAATCGGTCGCTGGGGCCGACGAAGCCGAGGAGAGGCCGCTCAGCACCGAGAGCCAGGCGAGCTACCGAGACGTCGTCAGCGTTCCGCACAAGCGGGCGTTGAAGCTGGGCAAGGGCGGTCCCGTCACGCGGCAGAATTACGAGGCGTATTCGGGGCAAGTGTCATCCGCGCCCGCTCCGGCGGCAGCGCCGCCCCCGGCCCCGGTGACGCGCGTGCCCCTCGCGCTCTACGACCGGCCGCCGCCGTCGGAGACGCCGCAGCTGAGCGATCCGTATCTGCCGGCGGTGAGCGCCGGCGGGTTCGACTTCGTCTATCGCGCGCCGACGCCGGTGGCCGTCCCCAGCACCGGCAAGGAGCTTCGCATCCCGCTCGCCTCGCAGACCTTCCGCACGACCGCCTACTACGAAGCGACGCCGGCGCTGGCCACCACGGCTTTCCTGCGGGCGCGCGTGCGCAACGACGGCAAGCGCCCGCTCCTGCGCGGGCCGGCGGCGATCTTCGGCGACGGCGAGCTGGTCGGCGTCGGCGAGATCCAGACCACCGGCCCCTCCGGCGACATCGAGCTGCCGCTCGGCGCCGATCAGGACATCCGCCTGGTGCGCCAGGTGGTCCCCTCGACCAGGACGACCGGGCTCGTCTTCAAGATCGACGAGACGACTTACGACGTGCAGATCCAGATCGGCAACTTCAAGAAGCAGCCGGTCAGCATCGAGGTGACCGATCAGGTGCCGCGCAGCCGGAACGAGAAGGTGGTGGTCAAGTTGCTGGCGACCGATCCGAAGCCGCTCGGCGAGGTCGATCTCGACGGGACGATCCGATTTCGCGTCGACGTCCCCGCCAGCGAAACCCGGACCGTGAAGTTTCGCTACCAGATCACCCGGCCGCAGAACTGGGAGCTCTACCAACGATGAGGCGGCGGAAGCCGGCGCGGCGCCAGGCGACGGCCCCCGCGCTCGGCGCGTTCGCGTTGCTCGCGTCGCTCGCCTCTGGGCTGGCGCCGCCGGCGCGGGCCGCGGCGCCAGCGGGCGAGGTCGACGCCGTGGTGGTGTTCGCCGATCGGGCGCGGGTCACGCGGCTGCGCGCGGCGCGCTGCCAGCACGGCGTGGCCCAGGCGACGTTCGAACGGCTGGCGGCCACTCTGGACGCGCGCACGCTGCGCGGCGAGGTGCTCGAGCAGGCCGAGGTGATCGGCCTCGCCTCGGAGATCACCCACGAGGAGACCTCGCCCGAGACCCGCGGCAAGGCGCTGCGCGAAGAGCAGGAGAAGATCGAGGCGGATCTTCAGGCGAAGGCGTCGCGACAGACGTCGATCGCCACCGAGCTGGCCGATATCGCCGGCTACGCGCACCTGGTGAGCGCCAACCTGCGCGAGGGGATGCGCAACCCGCAACCGGCGACGGCCCTCTGGGGGCAGTCGCTGGACGCCCTGCGCAAACGGCGGGCGGCGCTGGAAGAGGAGCGGCGCAAGCTGACGAGCGCCACCCGCGCGTTGCGGCTCAGCGAAGACAAGGTGACGCGCCAGCTCGCCGCCGTGGGGGGAGAGGCCCGCGTGTATCGGACCGCCACCGTCACCGTCGGTTGCCGCAACCTCCACGAGGTCACGGCGTCGCTGTCGTACGTGGTGCCGGGCGCGACCTGGCGGCCCGACTACGATCTCGACTTCGTGCCGCACGGCAAGAGCAAGGTCGGCCCTGGCGTCGCGCGCCTCACCGTCGGCGCCGTGATCCGCCAGGCGACCGGCGAGGACTGGCCCGCCGCCCGCATCTCGCTGTCGACGGCGCGGCCCAAGCTGGGAACCGAAGCGCCGCGCCCGGCGCCGTTGCTGGTCGACGGCTACGAGGAGCAGCGAAACAAGGTGATGGTGCAGGCCGAGGAGCGGCGGGAGAAGCTCGAAGCGGGCGCGAAGAACGCCGGCGGCGGCCCGGCGTCGGTCGGGCTCGACGACAAAGGGAACGCGTTTGTCCTGACGCTGCCCCACCGGGTGACGGTGATCGCCGACGGGCGGCCGATCTGGGCGCCGGTCGACGTGGTGGAGGCGCCCGCGGCCTCCAAGCTGGTGGCCAGCCCCAAGCTCGACGAGCACGTCTATCAGGTGGTGGCGCTCGAGAACCCCGCGGTCTATCCGCTGCTCGAGGGGCGCGTTCGCAGCTACCGCGCCGGCTCGTACGTCGGCGACACGCAGCTTCGCTATCAGGGGGTCGGCGCGCCGTTCGAGGTCTCGCTGGGGGTCGACGACGATCTGGCGGTCGAGCGCAAGGTCGTGGAGGAGCAGGACCGCGATCCGTCGTTCCTCAGCTCGACGAAGCACATCGTCCGCGCCTACCGCACGAAGCTCACCAACCGCGCCGCCAGCGGGACCGAGAGCGTCGAGCTGCGCGAGAACGTGCCGGTGTCGAAGATCGACGACGTCAAGGTGGAGATCGTCGCGGCGCAGACGACGCAGGGCTACGCGCTCGATCGCGAGCGTGGCTTCCTGACCTGGACGGTGCCGCTCCAGCGCGGCGAGTGGCACACCATCGATCTGGCCTATTCGATCCACCTGCCCGACGCCTGGCAGGTGGGCGCCGGGCCGTAGTCAGACCGGGCGCCGCTCGGCCGGGATGGAAAAGATCAGCAGCGGGCGTGGCGACGCCGAGGCGAGCGAGGCGCGCGGCGCCGGTCCGCGGAGGCTCGACTCGCCGGGGTCCATGACCGTCTGCTTGGCCCCCACGACCATCACCGGATCTCCGTCGCGCAAGCAGTGGACCTGCCAGCCGGAGGGCGTCGCGCCCGAGGGGATCCCCAGCCCCGCATAGAGCAGGCGCAGCTCCTGGCTGTCGAGGGCGACGTTCGGCGCACCGAACAGACGGCCTTCCGAGGCCTGGATGAAGATCGTTCGACCCTCCTCGTCGACCAGATCGAAGTCGTGCAGGGACTCGAACACCCCGGGGAAGTTGTGCTGGCAGGGCAGCGCCACGCCGACGGCGCGCTCGCCGCCGATCGGCTTGTCGAGCTGCTGGCGGCCGCGCACCCAACCGACGATGGAGACAATCCTGTCGTTCGGCTCGTGCTCGAGCGCGGTCCAATCGTCAGCCGCCACCTCGTCCGCCTGTCGGCGGAGGAGCTTCTCAATCCGTTCGTTCTTGATCCGCAAGATCGAGCGCCTGGCCCCTGGAGCCAGCGCGGCGGCCAGACCGCCGACGACGATGTAGGAGACGCGGCCCGTGAAAAACGGGCCAACGAAGATGAAGATCAACGCGCGGGCGAATTGCCGCACGACGAACATCACGACCACGAACGCCGCCCAGAGGAACCACCCCAGCGCGTCGATTCGCATCGTTTCGCCGGTCGACAGCCAGGCCAGGGCTGGATCGTCGCGCAGCGGGGTCAACCGGTGGAGAGGCCGCACCGCCGCCTGTTCCGACCCGAACGTCCCAAACATCCCCACGTTCCGATGATACCCGAATTGGCCGACTCTATGGAGACGCAGCCCTTTGGCAAACAGCCGAGGCCGCCGGCGATGCGGCCGAACGTCACGATCCCGTCGCGGGCGATCAGCGCACGCAGCGGACCCAGGCGCCGGTGAAGTAGTTCCACTCGGGGCCGCCGTTCTTGCCTGTCGCGGTGCCGGCGTTGTAGCCGGTGAAGCCGTCGTCGAAGTTGATTGCCCAGCCGTTGCTGCTGGTGCCGTAGATCGTGCTGGCCCAGTACCAGTTGTTCGAGTACGACCCGTACTTGGTGTTGGGGAACATCGTCTTGTTGATGGCGGGCGCGACGTGCGCCTCGTCGACCAACGTCGCCAGCTCGTTGATGCTGGGGACGCGCCAGGAGTGCCCGTTGAGGCCGAGCGAGGTGCAGTAGCCGGCCGCGCCCGACCAGGGCATCACCGCCGCGCCCGACGGCGTCGCCGAATCGGTCTGTTGCCAGACGAGCCCGGTATAGTTGTCGGTCACCTCGCCGCTGGCGGCTGTGTATTGATTGGGGGGCGGGACAGCGAAGACAGTCTGTCCCTCGCCGCTGCCGTTGCCGCGTACGCAACGAACGTACGCATCGCTGGTGGTCTTGGCGTAGGCGTTGCTGGTGAACCCGCTGCTCATTCCGTAGATCCAGGAGAAGCCGCTGGTGTTTTGACCGGTGATCGTCTCGTACCAGTCCGAGCCCGTGCGGTAGTAACCCGAGGGCTCTTTGGGGAACGCGGTGGTGTCGATGGCGTCGCCGGTGCGGGCGAAGTCGACCAGCGACGCCATCTCGACGCGCGTGGGGAGGCGCCAGTCGGTGTAGCCGGCGAAGCTGCTGGTGACCAGGCTGGCGCAATGATCGGAGTTGTCCTGCCAGAACCCCTGCGTCGTGTCGGGCGCCTTCTCCCAGGCGAGGCAGGTGACGTTGTCGAGGACCGCGCCGTTGCCGAGGTCGGTATAGCTGGCCGGGTTGGGCAACCCGCTCGGCGCCGGGTTCGGCATGTGCCAGCAGGGCCACTTGTGCGTCCCGCAGGTGGCCGGAACGCAGGCGCCCGGCGAGCCGCCGCTGCCGGTCGTGCCGCCGGCGCCGGTCGAACCGCCAGCGCCGGTGGTGCCGCCATTTCCGGTGGCGCCTCCGCCGCCGGTCGCGCCGCCGCTGCCGGTGGTGCCGCCGCTGCCGGTCGACACGCCCGAGCCGCCGGAAGCGCTGCTGCCGCCGGTCGCGCTCGCGCCGCCGGTGGCGCCGTTCGATCCCCCGGCGCCCGTCGAGGAGGCAGCTCCGCCACAGCCGAGGGCGGCGAACGCAACCGGCAGGACCAAGATCAAGCGAGGCAGACACTTCATGACACAAACCTCCCGGAACCCGTTTGTAACTGCGTCCGTTTCGTCGATAATCTCTCGCACGTGCCGATGATGAAAGGGCGCGTCGCCGGGCTTTTGGTGCGAATCGACCTCAGCGAAGCTCGATGATCTTGCCGCCGGGCGCGACGACCAGATCGACGCGGGCCTTCTCTTCGCCCGGCAGCGCCACCAGCTCGAGCGACCAGACCAAGGTCAGCATCTTGCCGCGGAAGCTGTAAGGGGCCGGGGGCAGGGTCAGGAAAAAGGCGCGCCGCTCGGCCGCCGCCGGGTCGGGCAGGGCGATGCTGTCGGCGATCTTGTAGTCGCGGCCCCCGCGGCCGTGGATGGCCCAGCTGAGGCGGAGCTCCATTCCCCGGGGCGGAATGGGCGTCGACCAGACCGCCACCCCGGCCACCCGCGCTCCGGGCTCGAAGGCGGTGCGCCCCTGCTCCAGGGTCAGCTCCAGGGTGAGCGCCGCGGCCGTCACGGCTACGCCACCGGAAGCACGATGACGGGAAAGGCGCCGGTCCAGAGCGGCGTCGCCTGGTGAGCCGCCTCGACGACGATGGCCCAAGCGATCTCGTTCAGCCGGCCGCCGATCGAGGGGACCGTCGACGCCGGGACGACGACCGCGCCGCGTCCGTCGGCGGTGCGCGCGTCGCGGTCGGGCATCCGGCGGTCGATCTCCAACGTCAAGAAGGGGCGCCTGTCCGTCACGATCGAGATCCCCGTGCGCGCGCTGATCCGTTGGCGCGCCACCTCGCTCCCCACCAGCGCCACCGAGATGTTGGTGACGTCGCGGGCGCCGTAGTCGAGCCGCCAGGTCAGCTCGAGCTGCTCGCCCAGGCGCAGCGCGGGGGGCGCGACGACCTCGGCCTTGGGCGGCGCGCGGCCAACCAGACCACGCAGCCAGTGGGCGAAGCCACCCGAGCCGATCGGTCTCAACGCGCGCGGCGGCGCGGAAGGGCGGGGCGCGCTCATTCGCCGACGGTCGCCAGCGTGAACCGCCGCTTGAAGGTCTCGCCCGGGTTGATCAGGACCGCCTCGACCTGATCGATCTGCAGATCCGATCGCTTGAACTCCAGCTGATGCCGGCCGCAAGCGACGTCCTGGCCGACGACCGGCGTGTGGGTGCCGATGCTCTTGCCGTCGA
This sequence comes from Polyangia bacterium, assembly GCA_036267635.1. Taxonomy (GTDB): domain Bacteria; phylum Myxococcota_A; class Polyangia; order Fen-1088; family Fen-1088; genus JADGRB01. Next base: position 52,411 of record DATAVR010000033.1, read on the forward strand.
TCCAGACCTCGGACCAGGGGACCGAATTGACGGTGACCTTGCAGCCGGCCCGCACGGTGGGAGCGGCTTCCGCACTGTCGACCACGGCGAGCGCGCGCGTCCGGCGCAGCGGCGGAGTCGCCGGCTCACCGGGGCCGAGGGCGGTCACAGGCGGCGGGGCGGGCGCGGCGAGGGGGACGATCCAGGGCGTCACCTCTCCCTTCGGCATCGGATGCGGCGGCCGGCGTGTGCCCTGCGAGGTGGCGGCGAACTCTTCGGCGACCGAGGTGGGGGTCGCTCCCAGGCCGAGCACGCGCACGAGGACGCCGACCGCGACGGCGATCGCCAGCCCACCGACGACGGCGATGGTCCGCCGCTCGGCGAACGTCGTCGGGGGCGGCGCCGGCTCGGCGTCGAGGTCGTCGGGCCGATCGATCTCGTCGGTGCGCGTGTTTCGACGCACCTCGCCCGCCGTCACAACGGCGTCGAGCGCCTGCAAGAGCTCGCCCGCGTCCCGCCAGCGGCGGCTCGGTGACAGCGCGACCGCCTTCTCGACGATCTTCTCGACCCGCCCCACGCTCTTCCCTCTGCTCCGCGGCGTGGGCCGCGCGGTCGACATCACCTGCTCGAAGATCTGCTCGTCGGGGCCGTCGCTGTAGGGCGGTTGATCGGTGAGGATCTCCGTCAGCACCAGCCCCAGCGCATGGACGTCGGTGAAAGGACCGGTGCGCGTGAAAGTGACCTGCTCGGGCGAGGCATAGTGCGGAGAGAACGCCGACGTGCCGCCGGTGCTGCCCGCATGCGGCGGGCCGGCCTTGGTCTGGCCGGCGTTGGTTTCTTCGTGCGTCGCTCCGACCTGGACGATCTTGGCGATGCCGAAGTCGAGCATGCGCAGGATCGGACCGCGCTCCGTCATGACCGCCATCATGTTGGCCGGCTTGATGTCGCGATGAACGACGCCGTAGCGATGGGCGTAGGCCAGCGCCTCGAGGACGGGGCGCAGGAGCGCCACCGCCTCGGCGACCGTGCGCCCTCCTTGCCCGCGCCGCCGCTCGAGATCGCTCTCCAGCGTCTCGCCGTCCAGCCACTCGAGGGCCATCCAGGGGGCGAGCTCCCCCGACGCCGAATGAGCGACGCCGAAGTCGTGGACGGTGACGATGTACGGGTGCTTGAGCCGGGCGATCGTCTTGGCCTCGGCGGCGAACCTCTCGCGAAAGCGCGCCTCGGCCACCTCGTCGAGCCCGGGCGGCGTCTTCAGGACCTTGAGCGCGACCGGCCGCTCCAGCGCCAGTTGGTGGGCGCGGTAGACGACGGCGAACCCACCTTCGGCGATCGGGCGCTCGACGTAGTAGCGCTCCCCGAGCGTCGCGCCCACGAGGCCAAACCGATCCCCGGTCGCTGGGCTCTCCGCCATTCGAGAGACCATCACACCTTCGCGCGCCCGATCCGTCAAGACCGAGCATAATGACGCCGCATGAGCTGGGTGCGCCGGTTGGTGCTGCTGGGTTCGCTCTCGATGCCGGGCGTCGCCGCACGAAGCGCGGCTGCCGAGGCCCCGCCGCCGCGCCCGGCCGCCCCGCATCACGTGGTCGCCAACTCCGAGGTGCGCGTGCTCCCCGTGTCGTCCAACGGGCGCGCCTACCAGCTCTACGTCGGGCTTCCCCCCTCGTACGGCAAGCAACCGAACCGGCGCTATCCGGTGCTCTACATCTGCGACGGCTACTGGGACTTCACGCTGCTCAACAGCCTGCTCGGCGGCTTGCTCTACGACAACGACGCCCCGGAAATGATCGTCGTCGGCTTCGGCTACGCCGGCGCCAACCCCGATTACAACGTCCTGCGCGCCTACGACGACTCGCCGGTCCCGAGCCCCTCCGACAAGGAGGGGAAAACCACCGGCCACGCTCCCGAGTTCCTGCGCGTCGTCGAAAACGAATTCATCCCGTTCGTCGAGCGCGAGTACCGCGTCGACCGGTCGTTTCGGGCGCTGGGCGGCAGCTCGTTCGGGGGCCTGTTCGCGCTCTACGCGATGCTCGAGCGGCCGGGGCTGTTCCAGGGCTTCATCGTCGCCAGCCCGGGGGTCAACTTTGCGAACGATTGGCTGTTCGGGCGCGAGGCCGAATTCGCCGCAAGTCACAAGGATCTCCCGGCGCGGCTGTTCATGACGGGCGGCGGGGCGGAGAACGCGGCGTTTCTCGCCGCCATCCGCCGGTTCGACGAGCGGCTCCAGAGCCGCCACTATCTGGGCCTGCAGTACAAATTTCGCCTCATCGACGGCGAGCGCCACGCCGGGGACAAGCCCGAGACCTACAACCGTGGTGTCCGCTTCGTCTTCGCGCCGCTCGCCGCCAGCCCCAACGACAAGTAGAGCGGGCGGTCAGCCGAACGTTTCGCCGTTCCAGCCCCAGAGGTAGCCGACGGCGTCCGAGAACTCGATGTAGATGCGATCGCGCGCCACGCCGAGCCCGGCCGCCAGTCGATCGGCGAGCTCGCGCGACAGCGTGGTGGTGTCGTCGGCGGTCATCTTGCCGACGTTCTTGACCGCCACGAACGCCGCCGGCGCTGGGTCGCCGCCGAACGTCATGGCCACCGCCGGCAGAAGGCCGGTCATCACCCAGCGTTCGGGTTTCCCGAAGCGCGCCGCCAGCAACTTCGAGAGATCGCCGAGCAGCTTTTTTTGCGCCTCGGCGGCCGGCGCCGGCGCAGAGCTGAAGACCTGAACGAGCGGCATCCGCTTTTCCTAACGCGGCTGCCGCGCGGGCGCAAATCGGCCCTGCCGGGGGCCAGCGCCCCCTCGACCCCAGGGCTGTTGTCTGGCCCGTTCCTGTGCTACGAGGGGCGAATGAAAACCTGGAAGAGTCTGTTGCTGGTCTCGATCGGGGTCGTCACCTTCGCGTCGACCGTCGGTTGCAAGCGCCTCGGTGGCGGCCGCGCCCCCTCGACCGAGGACGAGAAGACGCTCTACACCCTGGGCATGATCCTGGGACGCAATCTCGGGACCTTCAACTTGACGGCCGGCGAGCTGGAGTTCGTCAAGTCCGGCTTGACCGACATGGTCCTCAAGAAGGAGCACCAGGTGGATCTCGACAAGTACGGTCCCAAGGTCGATGCGCTCGCCCGCAAGCGGGGCCAGGAGCGGGTGGCCGTGGAGAAGGAGCAGTCCAAGACCTTCCTGGACAAGGCGGGGCGCGAGTCCGGCGCGGTCGTGACGCCGTCGGGGCTCGTCTTCCGCACCGTCACGCCGGGCACTGGCGAGGTTCCGAAGCCGACCGATCGCGTGAGCGTGCAGTACGAGGGGCGCCTCACCGACGGCACGGTGTTCGACAGCACCAAGAAGCGCGGCGGCGTGCCGGCCACCTTTCCGCTCAACGGCGTCATCAAGTGCTGGACCGAGGGCGTCGGCCGGATGAAGGTCGGCGAGAAGGCCGTCCTCACCTGTCCGTCGACGATCGCCTACGGCGACAGCGGCCGCCCGCCGACCATCCCCGGTGGCGCCACGCTGGTGTTCGACGTCGAGCTGGTCAGCATCGCGCCGCCGAACGCCACGCCGCCGATGGGCATGTCGATGCCGGGCGGCCCAGGTGGGCCGAACGGCCTGAACGGGCACCCGATGCCGCAGCAGCTTCATATGGGCGGGCCGGGTGGTCCGCAGAGGCTGACCTTGCCGCCGCCGTCGCAGCTTCACAAGGCGCCGGGCGCCGCCCAGTAGCGCGCCACCAGCAGCGTCACGTCGTCGTCGAGCTTCTCGGCGAAGGCGTCGAGCGCGCCGAGCAGCGCGTCGCGCACCATGAGCGGGGGCGACGCGCCGTGCTTCTCCACCAGCTCGGCGAGCCGGTCGGTGCCGAAGCGCTCGCGGCCGTCGCGTCCCATCGCCTCGATGAGGCCGTCGGTGTAGAGCACCAGGAGGTCGCCGGGCAGGAGCTGCGCGGTGCTCTCCACCGTGCCGGCCTCGATGTCGCGCTTGGCACCGACCCAGGGGCCGGGCGTGGCCAGCCGCTCGCAGCGGCCGGTCGCGGCGCGTCGGATCAGGATCTCCTCGTGCGCGCCTGCGAAAGCCAGGCTGCCGTCCAGCCGGTAGCGCAGCAGCGTGAGCGTCGCATGCTCGCGCTGGCCGAGCCGCGTCCGCACGTTGTCGACCAGCATCGCGTTCAGCGCCAGCAGGATCTCGCGGGGTGAGGCGTCGGGGATCTTGCGCGCGAGGACGCCGATCCCGCTCTGCATCATCAACATCACCAGGCCGGTCCCGAGGCCGTGGCCGGCGACGTCGCCGATCCCTATCCAACAGCCACCCTCGACCGGGATGACGTCGTAGTAGTCGCCCCCCACCTCGGTCGCCGTCCGCATGCTGGCGGCGATCTCCAGCCCGGCGACGGTCACGTCGCGCGGCAGGATCGAGGTCTGGATCCGGGTGGCGATCTCCATCTCTTTTTCCAGCCGCTCGCGCTCGGCCACCTGGCGGCGGGTCGCCTCCTCGACCAGGCGGGCGACGAGACGCGCCCCCTCGAGCGCGCTCGAGACCTGCTCGGCCAGCGACTCGTAGACGATCCCCTCGCGCGGTCCCATCTCCAGCAGCAGGCAGCCGAGGGTGCGGTCGTGGAAGTAGAGCGGCTCCACGACGATCGAGGCCCGGCGGCCGAGCGGATCGATCACCGCCGGCAGCAGCGCCGCCGCGCCGAGCTTGCTCCCCGGCGCCGGCTCGCTGCCGCCCGGCGCCCGCTCCACGTCGTGCGCCAGCACCACTTCCATTTCGGCGGAGGCCGGCGCCGCCTCGGAGCCCCGATCGGTGAGCGTCATCCAGGCGCCCGGGATCCCCAGCTGGGGGAGCTGCCGGCCGACAGCCCCGGTCAGGGCCGCCACCTGCTGGGTCGCCAGCAGCGCCGCGCCGCTGACCGTGAGCGCGTGGGCCAGCCGCTCGGTGTGCAGGCGGTGCTGCGCCTGCGCCCGCTCGGCGAGCTCGGCGATCAAGATGCGCGCCTCGTGCCAGAGATCCTCGGCCTGCACCCAGCGCAACGGCTCGCTGGGGAGAGCCGGGAGCAGCAGCTTGCGCAGCGCCGAGATCATCTTTTGCCAGGCCGCCACGTCGTCGCCGGAGGCCACCACGTGGCTGAGCAGCCGATCGAGCGTCGAGGTGAAGAGGCCGGCGCCTGCGCCGCGCAGCTCGGCCTCGAAGGCGTCGAGCAGCTGGCGATCCCACCCGGCCGGCAGCGCGGTGTCGGCGCCGTGCACCGCGCGGGCGATCTCACGCCGGAGATCCTCGCCGTGCTCGGCCAACAGGCTGTCGACCGAAGTCTCCGTCATGGTGACCGGACCAGCGCGTCCCGGACGCGCCAGCCCCGAGAAGCAGCCGCACGATTGCCGCACCACCAGCTCCGTCGCCGCGCTCGCCCGCAGCGCAACCTGCTGCCCCTCGAGCTGGGCCAGGACCAGATCGAGCGCCGCTTCGCCCTGCTGATAGAGCGGCTGCCGGACGGTGGTCAAGGGCGGCGTCGAGAACCGGGCGTCCTCGATGTCGTCGAAGCCGACCACCGCGACGTCGGACGGGACCTGCAGGCCCCGCTCCTCGAGGGCGCCCATCGCCGCCAGCGCCATGTAGTCGTTGCAGGCCACGAGGCCGTCGAACGGCACCTTGCGGTCGTCGACCAGGAGCTCGACCGCCGCTTCGCCCGAGCTCTTCTCGAACGTCCCCTCGCAGATGAGCGCCGGATCGATGGGGATGCCGCGCTCGGTGAGGACGGCGCGGTAGATGGCGTAACGGCGCTCCGCCTCGGCGTTGACGGCGGGACCCCGGATGAAGGCGATCCGCCGGCAGCCGTGGCGCATGAGGAGGTGCTCGAGCGCTTGGCGCATCCCCGGCTCTTCGTCGAGGGTGAGGCAGGGGATGCCGGGCGGGCCGAGCGCCAGGCTGGCCATCGGCAGCGGCGCCAGGCGCGCGCAGACCGCGTCGACCGCCGAGGGGCCTAGGGCGTTGCCGAGCGCGCCCCCCAGGATCACCGCCCCGTCGACGCTGTGGTCGTCGCACAGATCGAACACGAAGTTGCGGTGCAGCCCCTCGCTGCCGGGCGCGCCGATCACGCCGCCCGCGAAGACGGCCAGGCTCACCTCGCGCCGGCTGGCGGCCTCGGCCAGGCCCGCGAGCACGGTCGTCTGATAGGTGCCGCGCAGCGAGTCGAGCAGGACGCCGATCACCGGGCGGCGATCCTTGGACTTGCCGCCGCGCGCGCGCGTTCCCTCGCCGGCGGGCGCCGCGCGCATAGATCCCGTCTGATCACGCCAGCGCATCATCGCGGTGCCCGGCCCCGCATCACCCATTCGTATCACGGACGAAGGCCCCTGGCGCGCCCGGCGCGGAAGGGTATTCTTGCGGCATGAAGTCGCGGCAACCCCCGGCGCGGACAGCCGGCGCCCGACCGGCGTGAAGTACCTCTCCGTCCCCCGCCCGGGCTCGCGCCGGGCGATGCTCATCTGGAGCACCACGCTCATCGCCGCGGTGCTGGCGACGGGCGGCATGATCGCCCAGCGGACCCGCCGGGAGATCCGCAGCGAGGAGCTGGGGATCCTGCAGGGGGTCCGCAAGGTCTGCACGCTGTCGACGGTCGAGCTGACCCTGGCCGACTACGCCAAGAAGACGGTCCCCAAGACGATCGATCTGCCGTTCACCAAGGAGCCGACCGCCTATCTGTTTTACTCGGGGGTGGTGGCGGCGGGGTTCGACGTCTGCGACGGCGCGGCGGAGATCAGCGTGAACCACGCCAAGCGCGAGGTGCGGGTCTCGCTGCCGGCGCCTCGGATCCTTTCGATCGACGTGCTGCGCTTCGAGACGATCAACGAAGACGCCGGCTTCCTCAACGAGATCTCGCCCGCCGACCGCAACCGCTGGTACAGCGAGGCGCGCGCGGCGCTCGAGCGCGGGGCGCGGAACGCAGGTGCGCTCGAACGGGCCGTGGCCCACGCGCGTGAGCTGTTCGCCGGCTTCGTCGAGCGGCACGGTTATGCGTTGACGTTCGTGGCGGCGGAAGCGGGCACCACGACGGCGACGACACCGGAAGCAGGTCGGTGAGGCGGACGGCGGCGGCGCTGGCCGCGGCGCTCACGCTGGCGCTCGCGGGAGGGACGACCCAGGCGCACAGCAAGCGCGCCGCCAAGAGCGAGACGAAGAGCCCGGCAAGAACCTCCGGGGGCGAGGCCTCGTCCGCCTGCACCGACAGCGACGAGACCGCGCTCTGGTGGTCACCGCTCGCCCCCGCGGCGGGCGCGACGCTCAAGCTGCTCGCGGTGGGCGAGGAGAGCGGGGCGGGCGAGCTGGCGGTGGTCGATCCCGGCGGCGCACGCCACGCGCTCTCCGTCGCCCGTCACCCGGGTGTCCCGGGCAGCCTGTCGGCCGAGCTGGCGGCGCCGCGCGCGGGCGCTTACCGGGTGACCTGGACACGCGGCGATCGAACGCTCGCCTGCCGCACCATCGCCGTCGCGGCGCACGCGCCCAAGCCCGACACCAGCGTCGGCAAGACGGTCTGGACGGCGGCGCACGGCTGGGACCGCCGCTACGAGAACTTCTTCTCCGCCTGGATCGACCTGCTGTTCGATGCGCCGCCGGACGCCTCGCTCGACTTCCGCCCGCTGCACCAGGCGCTGCGCGATCCGGCCCGCAACTTCTTGATGAACTTTCTCGGCCTGCGCGAAGACGACCCCAAGAACAAGGCCGCCATCGCCGCCACGCCCGACTGCGCCGATCTGCCGTACTTTCTGCGCGCCTATTTCTCCTGGAAGCTGGGGCTGCCGTTTTCGTTCCGCGATTGCGACCGCGGCACCGACGCGCGCCCGCCGCGCTGCTCGGGCTTCTTCAGCAACGAAGATCCGCCCTCGGGCAAAGAGACGCTGGGCGCCGTGCGGGCGTTCCTGCGGCTCATGGGGAATCACGTGCAGTCGGGGAGCGCGCGGACCGCGCTCGACGACGACGCCACCGACTACTATCCGGTCGCGCTCGAGAAGAAGGCGCTGCGCCCGGGGACGATCTACGCCGATCCCTACGGCCACGTAATGATGATCGTGAGGTGGGTGGCGCAGACACCCGCTCGCGGCGGCCTGCTGCTGGCCGTCGACGGGCAGCCCGACACCTCGATCGGCCGCAAGCGGTTCTGGGAGGGGACGTTCCTGTTCGCCAACGACGTCAAGAGCGCGGGGCCGGGCTTCAAGGCCTTCCGCCCCGTCGTGCGAGGGGCCGACGGCAAGCTGGCGACGCTTCCCAACAAGGCGATCGGCGGCGCCGGCGATCCGGCCCACCCGCCATTCTCCGACGAGCAGGCCCAGCTCTCGGCCGACGCCTTCTACGCGCGGATGGGGAAGCTCATCAACCCCCAGGGGCTGGAGGCCGAGGCGGCCTACCGAGAGACGCTCGACGCGCTCGCCGAGCAGCTGACCGTGCGGGTCGGATCGGTCGACAACGGCGAGAAATTCCAGAAAGAAAAAGGCCCCACGGTGATCCCGATGCCCGACGGCGCCAAGATCTTCGAGACCACCGGACCGTGGGAAGACTACGCGACCCCCTCGCGCGACATGCGCCTCCTCATCGCCATGAACGTGCTGCTCGGGATCCCCGACCGGATCGTCAAGCACCCGGAGCTGTTCAAGCTGGGCGGCCGAAAACCCGAGGCGGTCCGGGGCGAGATCGCCAAGCTGCACGCCAGCCTCATCCCCACCCGTGGCATCACCTACATCCGCAGCGACGGTTCGCCGCAGAAGCTGACCGTCGCCGATCTGCTGGCCCGTCGCGCCGCGCTGGAGATCGCCTACAATCCCAACGACTGCGTCGAGACCCGCTGGGGCGCCGTCGAAGGGACGCCGGAGGCCGCCGCCTGCACCCGCCACGCGCCGCCCGAGCAAAAGGCCAAGATGGCCGAGGTCCGCGTCTGGTTCCACGAAGCACGGCGCCCCTCGCGGTAGGTCAGTTGGGAGACAATCATCGAGGCTTCTCTGCGTGGTAGCCTTGTGGTCATGGATCGGCGCTTCACTGTGGTCATGGATCGGCGCTTCACTGTGGTATTGGAACGGGAAGTCGAAGGCGGGTTTTCCGTTTACGTCCCCGATCTGCCCGGCTGTGCCTCCCAGGGGGAAACCGAGGAGGAGGCCCTCGCGAACGTCCGCGAAGCGATCGAGGGCTACATCGAGGGGCTGAAGGCGGACGGCCTGCCGATTCCCGAGCCCCACACAAAGATCGGCACCGTCGAGGTCAAGGCGGCTTGAGCGGCCTCCCCCGTGTCAACGGGGCACGGGTGGTGCGAGCGCTTGAACGCGACCGATCTCACCCGGCGCGTATCCGTGCCCGTTCACAAGGGCATCGACCTCAAGCCGGGGACGCTCCGGTCCATCCTGAAGGGCGCGGGATTGAGCCCGGACGAACTGAAGGCTCTTCTCTGATCCCTCTGGACGGCGTCCGCGGCGCCGATACCGACGGAGCAGGGTAGAAATGTGACGGTTCGACGGTGTACGCTGCCGGGCCATGAAGGTGGGTATCCCGAAGGAGATCTATCCTCACGAAGCGCGCGTGGCGGCCGTCCCTGAGACGGTGCACAAGATTCTCAAGCTGGGGTTCGAGGTGGTGGTGCAGGCCGGCGCAGGGGACGCCGCGAGCTTCGCCGACGCGGTCTACATCGAGGCGGGCGCCACGATCGCGCCGAGCGCCGAGGCGGTCTACGCCGAGGCGGACGTCGTCCTCAAGGTGCGGCAGCCGATCGCGATCGGCGGCGGCAAGCACGAGGTCGATCTGCTGAAAGAGGGCGCGGCGATCATCAGCTTCGTCTGGCCGGCGCAGAACAAGGAGCTGCTCGAGCGGCTCGCCGCCCGCAAGCTGACGGTGCTGGCGATGGACGCCGTTCCGCGGATCACGCGCGCGCAGCGGATGGACGCGCTGTCGGCGATGGCCAACATCGCCGGCTACCGCGCGGTCATCGAAGCGGCGGCGCACTTCGGGCGGTTCTTCCCCGGCCAGGTGACGGCGGCCGGGCGGGTCAAGCCGGCGCAGGTCTTCATCGTCGGCGCGGGCGTGGCGGGGCTGGCGGCGATCGCGGCGGCCAGGGCGCTCGGCGCGCAGGTCCGCGCCTTCGACACGCGCCCCGCGGTGCGCGAGCAGGTGGAGAGCCTCGGCGCCACCTTCGTGGAGTTCAAGTTCGAGGAGTCGGGCGAGGGGACCGGCGGCTACGCCAAGGAGATGAGCGAGGCCTATCTGGCCGCCGAGCAGGCGATGATCGCCCAGCACTGCAAGCAGTCGGACATCGTGATCTCGACGGCGCTCATTCCGGGCAAGGTGGCGCCCCAGCTCATCACGTCGGGGGCGGTCGTCTCGATGGCGCACGGGTCGGTCATCGTCGACATGGCGGCCGAGCAGGGCGGAAACTGCGCGCTCACCGAGCGGGACAAGGTGGTCGAGAAGTTCGGCGTCACCATCATCGGCCTCACCGACCTGCCGAGCCGGATGGCGCGCCAGTCGAGCGAGCTCTACGCGACGACGGTGTTCAACCTGCTCAAGGAGGTCGCGCCGGAAGGAAAAATCGCGATCAAGATGGAGGACGAGGTCCAGCGCGGCGTGCTGGTGCTCAAAGAGGGGGAGCTGACCTGGCCGCCGCCCAAGCCGCCGCAGCCGCGCGCGGGTGGTCCCACCGGGGCGCACAAGGTCCTGGAGGCAAGATCGACGACGCACCCGACGCCGGCCCAGGTGAGCGGCGGCGGCGGGAAGATGCTGGGCGCGCTGGCGGCGATCGCGCTCGGTGCCGCGGCGATCTTCGGACCGCCGGCGTTGATCCAGCACCTGACGGTCTTCCTGCTCGCCTGCGTGGTCGGCTGGCATCTCATCTGGAACGTCACGCCGGCGTTGCACACGCCGCTCATGAGCGTCACCAACGCCATCAGCGGCATCATCCTCATCGGCGGCATGTTGGCCCTCTTCGGCGGCGGCTCGGGCGCGCTGGCGCTGGGCGGCGTGGCGATCCTGGTGGCGTCGATCAACGTGGCGGGCGGCTTCCTGGTCACCCAGCGGATGCTGAAGATGTTCCGCCGATGATCGTCCCCGTCGTCACCATTCGTTCGGTCGCCTACCTCGCGGCCAGCCTGCTGTTCATCTTGAGCCTGCGCGGGCTCTCCACCCAGGAGAGCGCGCGGCAGGGGAACCGCTTCGGCATCATCGGCATGCTGGTGGCGGTGGTGATGACGGCGGTGGCGCTGCTCATCCCCGGCGAGAGCGCGGCCGCCGCGCCCGACACCACCGTGGTCGGCGTGCTGGGCGGTGCGTTGGGGATCGGCTGCGTGATCGGCGCGCTGCTCGCCACGCGCGTGGCGATGACCTCGATGCCCGAGCTGGTGGCGATCCTGCACAGCTTCGTCGGCGCGGCGGCGGTGCTGGTCGGCATCGCGACCTACCTGCAGCCGGCGGGGGTCGACGCGGCCGATCGCAGCGCGCACCTGGGCGAGATCTACGTCGGCATCCTGGTCGGCGCCGTCACCTTCAGCGGCTCGGTGATCGCCTTCGGCAAGCTGCGCGGCAAGATCGGCAGCAAGCCGCTGCTGCTCCCCGGCCGGCACATCCTGAACATCATCGCGCTCACCCTCTGCGTGGCGCTGGGGGTGATCTTCCAGCGCGCCGACGTCGCCTGGCCCGATCCGGGGATGCGCCTCACCGACGCGGGGATGCCGGCGCTGCTGGCCATGACCGGGATCGCGCTCTTGCTCGGCGTGCACATGGTGATGGCGATCGGCGGCGGCGACATGCCGGTGGTCGTGTCGCTGCTCAACAGCTACTCGGGCTGGGCGGCGGCCGCCGCCGGCTTCATGCTCTCGAACGACCTGCTGATCATCACCGGCGCGCTGGTCGGCAGCTCGGGCGCCATCCTCAGCTACATCATGTGCAAGGCGATGAACCGGTCGATCCTCAACGTGATCCTGGGCGGCTTCGGCGCGGAGAGCGGCGCCAAGCCGGCCGCGGGCGGCGCCGCCGTGCCGGCCGGCAAGGTCAACGAGACCACCGTCGATCAGGTGGCCGAGCTGCTGCTGGCGGCGCGCAGCGTGATCATCGTGCCCGGCTACGGGATGGCAGTCGCGCAGGCGCAGCATCCGGTCAAGGAGATCTCGTCGCTGCTGATCGAAAAGGGGATCAAATGCCGTTACGCGATCCATCCGGTCGCCGGGCGGCTCCCTGGACACATGAACGTGCTGCTGGCCGAGGCGTCGGTCTCTTACGACATCGTCAAGGAGATGGACGAGATCAACGAGGACTTCCCGACCACCGACGTGGTGATGGTGATCGGCGCCAACGACATCGTGAACCCGTCGGCCGAGGAGGATCCGAGCAGCCCCATCTACGGCATGCCGGTGCTGCAGGTCTGGAAGGCCGCGCGCGTGGTGATGCTCAAGCGCGGGATGGCGGCTGGCTACGCGGGGGTCGACAACCCGCTCGTCTACAACGACAACACGCTGATGCTGTTCGGCGACGCCAAGCAGAGCGTCACCAAGCTGCTCACCGCGCTCCGCGCCGGCGGCTGAGTCAGCGCGCCAGCCGCCCGATCTCGGTGCGCGCGCGGGCGGCGGCCAGGTGGTGGGGGGCGAGCGCGAGAAAGGCACGGAACGCGGTGACGGCGTCCGCCGTCCGGTGCAGCGCCTCGAAGGCGAAGGCCTGCGCCAGGCGCGCCTCGGGCTGGTTCGGGTCGGCCGCCAGCGCGGCGCTGAGATCGATCTCGGCTTCGCGGGCCCGTCCGAGCGACATGAGCGCCAGGCCCCGGTTGGCGCGCGCGTGGGGATCGTCGAGGCCGGCGTAGGCCTCGACGGCCGCCGCGGCGTCGCCGTTCTTGAGCGCCAGATCGCCGCGCGCGCTCGCCGCCGCGTCACGCTCGCCGGCGTCGAGGCAACCGGGGGTCCGGGCGGCCGCACTGTACGCGTCGCGGGCGCGCGCTTCGTCGCCGAGCTCGAGGAAAACGTCGCCGCTGCGCTTGTCCCAGTCGCAGTCGCTGACCGGCGATCCGGCCGGGCGCCCCTCCAGCGCCGTGGCGGTGACGCCGGCGCCGCGGGCGAAGGAGAACGTCATCGGGATCTCGTCGCGCGCGATGAGCGCCGCGAAGCCGGGGAGACGGGCCGCGAACACCAGCGCATCGGCGTCGCGGTAAACGAGCGCCCAGCGTGTGGGATCGAACAGCGCTGCACGCGGGTTGACATCCGGGTAGCTGACCAGCGCCGCGGTGACCCCGAACCGGGAGAGGAACGCCTGCCATTCGGCGCGCGCAAGATCATCGCGGCGAAGCGTGGCGTGCATGGCGTTCGGGTAGCTGTTGATGCGCGGATCCTGGAAGACGCGGTGCCGACCGGCCCAGTGCCAGGTCAGATAGGAGCCGACCTCGAGATCGTTGTACATCCGGTCGGCGAGGCCGTTGTCGTCGACGAAGCGGATCGCCGCTTCAGGGACGAGGTCGGGCTCGAGGCCGAGGTCGACGAATCGCTCGCCGTGGCGCGCGGCCGACAGGCGCGGCATCAGCGTCAGCCCCGCCAGCGCGGCGGTGACGGCGATGGTCGCGTAGTGAGATCCCGCGATGGGGCGCGCGCGGACCGTTGCGCGGCGCGCGAGCTCGGTGAGCGAGACAGCCAGGATCGGTCCGCCGAGGATGGCGAATTCCGCGACGAAGCGGATGCGGCGCGCGCCCAAGAGGGCGAGCGCCACCGCCGGGAGCAGCTGCCGGAGCCGGCGTTCCGGCAGCGCGGCGGCCAGCAGCACGCCGGCGGCGACGAAGAAGAACGGGCCGTCGAGCGGCCAGCTCGCCGCGCGGTATTCCTGCAGCGGGCGGAGCCAGGGCATTCGCCAGTGATTGGCGATGTAGGTCAGGGCGCCGGCGCCTGAGGGCGTGGCGAATATGAACGGCACGAGCAGGAGGGCAACCAGCGCCGCACGCTTCGCATCGACGCCCCGTCGGTCGATGACCGCGCCGGCCGCGTAGAGGGCAAGCAGGGCAGGGGCCAGGAAGAAGCAGGAGTTGGCGTTGGCCCAGACGAGCGCCAGGGGGACGAGCGCGAAGAGCGCGCGTGGCCGCCCGGCTTCGGCGCGCTCGACGGCCAGCAAGAGATAGCCGAGCCCGAGGAAGGTACAGAGGTGCGGGCGCTCGACGAACCGGGGCTCGGCCGCCCAGGCCGCGAGCGCCAGCGCGGCCGCGGCTGCGGCCGGGTGCGCGCCCCGTCGGAGGGCGCACCGGAAGAGGAGCGCCCAGGTGGCGAGCACGAACGCCGTCTTCAGCAGCACCGTCCCGGCGATCCCGCCGGCGCGGTAGGCGAGGGCCAGGACGATCTGAAACAGCCAGGCCAGGTTGACGTCGCGCGCCTCGGGCCAGGTGAACGACAGCAGGTTCGTGCGGGGGACGGCGTGGTGGGCGAGGATGAGATCGCCGAGCCGCAGGTTGAAGAAGAGATCGGTCTCGTCCATCGGAACGAGGCAACGACCGGCGACGAACAGCAGCAACGCCACCAGCGCCGCGATCTCCGGACCGCGTTTGGGGGTCACGGCGCGATCCCGTAGACCCGCGCGTCGGGCGACTCGTAGCGGAGTCGGAACAGCTCGGGGTGGGCGTCGGCCCAGGCGCGTTCGACGGGGAAGCGGTCGCCGTCGGCGGCGACGTTGCGCGCGACGATCTCGTCGAGCGCCGCCACGAACAGCACCTCGGCCCCGGCCGCGCGCAGGTTCCGCAGCCAGGTATCGAAGCCGGCACCGTCGCGATAGGGGGCCGGCTCGGGCGTCGCGGCGCGCCCCGGCGGCGCCGTCCGGCGGCCGAAGTCGTGCAGACGATCGCCCGGTTTGCCCGCGACGTTCACGTAGCTGACGTGGTTGGCGAGCTCGCGCCCGGTGAGCGGGAACGCCAGGTTCGTGCCGGTGTAGGCGACGCGCGTGCCCTGGACGTTGGCGCGAAACCAGGCCCAGGTGTCGTCGATTCCGGTGCCGATGCCGTAGCCCGGATCGCGGGCTCGATAGTCCCGAAGGCCGCGGGTGAGGGCCGCCGCGCCGGCCGCTGTCGCCAGCACGATGGCCGCGACGGCTGTCGAGCGGCGCGCGCGGGCCGGGACGCGATCCCAGAGGAGGTCAGCGGCGAGCCCGACCACCGCCGCCAGCGTGGCCCAGAACCGTTCTGGAACGGGCGGAAGCTCCCCGCCCGCGCCCTCCAGCAGAGCGGCGCCCAACGTGATGACCACCGCGTATCGGCCGGGCACCGTCGTCGCGCGGGCGATCCCCAGCCCGATCACCACCGCCGCGACGCCGAAGGCGGCGAACAAGAAGCGGCTCTCCTGATAGGGGACCGCGAACCAGAAGAGCGCCGTCAACCCCGCCAGCAGCCACTTCTCGAGCGCGCCCCGCGAACAGAGGAGCGCTGTTGCGACGGCCAGGCAGAAGCCTTTCCCGGCGGCGATCCAGATCGCGGCCAGCGCGCGGAGATCGGTCGTCGGGAGGTGGTAGATCCAGGCGCGCATCGCGGCTCGATCGTAGAGGCCCGGCAGGCCGAAGGAGGCCACCGGGTAGAACGGATTGCCGGTCAGCCAGGCGTTTCGCGCGTACCAGAACCCTCCCGTCGCCATCACGACCGCGGCAGCGGCGGCGAGGACGCGGGGGCGCGCGCGCCGCTGCTTGACGAGCACGGCGACCATCGCGACCGCGAACGGCATGGCCATCAGCGCAGCCACGTACTTCGTTCCGATGGCCAGCCCCAGCGCGGCCGCGGCGGTGAGCAGATCGCCGTCGTTGGGTCTCTTTCGCAGTCGGTCGAGGAACGGCAAGGTGGCGAGCAGCAGCGCCGCCATCCCGAGATCGCTCATCGCCGTGCGGGCTTGCTGCCAGATCTCGGGGATCCAGAAGAAGGCCAGCCCGGCACCGAGCGCGGCGGTCCGGCTGCCGCCCCCCTCGCGCACCGCCGCCACCACCGCCAGAACGCCGAGCGCCGCGAACGCGATCTGTCCCGACCCGGCCAGGTAGTCCGAGTGGAGCGGGGCCATCAGGAACGCGAACCAGAGCTCGAGGTTCGACGGCGCGTAAGCAGGGGACGGATCGCCGAAGACCGCGGGGACGATCGTCAGGCGGCGCTCGGCGAGCCAGGTGGCGGGCGTGTGCAGATGATAGGAGAGGGTGTCGTAGAGAAAGACGGTCTTGTCGAACCCGGCCCAGAGGCGCAGCACGAGCGCCGCGGCGAGCGCGGAGAGGAGCGCGACGTCGACCGTGGCGAGCGGTGCGCGCGGGGCCTCTCGGCTCGGTCGCACGAGTCCGCGCGTACTGCGCGCGATCGCCAGGGCGGCGAAGGCGGCGAGGCCGAGGGCGAGCAGCGTGGCCCGCGCGCCGAGCCGACCACAGG
>DATAVR010000034.1:0-65935 GCA_036267635.1 Polyangia bacterium
GCTTCACCAACGCCACCGCCGCCAACTGCACCGAGAAGGGGGAGCGGGCCGAGGTCATCCTGGCCGGCGTGGTGGCCGTCTACACCGAGCGCCCGATGAAGAGCGGCGCCGGCAAGATCGCCTACTTCACCCTGGAGGACCAGTCGGGCCAGATCGAGCTCTTCGTCAGCTCCAAGAAGGTCGACGAGTTCCGCGAGATCCTCTCCAAGGATGAACCGATCCTGGTCACCGGCACCGTCGACACGCCGTTCGGAGAAGGCGAAACCGCCCGCGAGCGGCTGCGCTTCCTCGACGCCAAGCCGCTGGCCCGCGTGCGGGCGGAGAAGAGCTCGCTGCTCGACATCAAGCTCAACGCCGATCTGGTCAGCGAGGATCAGCTGCGCGCGCTGGAGAAGGTGCTGCGCACGCACACCGGCGGCTGCCGGGCCGTCTTGCGGATGGAGATCCCGATGCGCAGCGAGAGCATCCTGGCGCTGGGCGACGACTACAAGATCGCCGCCAGCGACGATCTGCTGGCGCGCATCGAGCAGATCTTCGGCGACCGCGTCGCCGTGCTTCGCTAGCGCTGCGCTATTCGCAGGTCAGCGTCGTCGCGCCGCAGGTGAGCGGCGGCAGGCAGTCGCCCGTCGTGTTGCAGGCGCCGCCCGTCGGTTGGTAGGGGAAGCAGACCCCCAGCGTGCCGCTCCCTGCGAGCGAGGTGATGTTCTGGCCGGTCCCCTGCGCGAGGCAGAACGTGCCGGCGAGGCACTCGGCGGTCATGTCGCAGCGATTGGGGGCGGGGATGTAGCCGATGAAGAGGTTGGAACAGGCGGGGTTGTCGAGCGCCGCCTGGACATCCGGCTCGGTCTTGCCCGCCAGCGCCGGGCAGCCGACGTTCCGGTAGGCCAGGGTGCAGGCGTTGGAGACCCCCGGATCGACGGTGAGCAGTCCCTCGGTGAAGGCGGTCTCTACCAGGGCCAGCTGCTGCTCGGCGGACAACGTGGCGCGGGCGAGACAATCGGACGACCCGCCGTCCGCCGTGCCCGCGTCGGCGGCGCAGGAGGTGGTCCCTGCCGGGCCGCCGTCGGCGACCGCGCCCGACGTCCCGCAGCAGGCGGCCTGGGCGGCGCAAAACGAGGTGGCCAGACCCACGGCCAGGGTATTGGGCGGATCGCTGGCGACCGGCCCGCCGGGCGTTCCGCTGCCACACCCGACCAGGAACGTCAGCACCAGAGCCGGCGATGCGCCGAGACCGATGACGAGAGAACGGTTTCTCATATCGGCCATCAATAACATGGGGGCCCCCGCTCTCGCGCGTGATGTGTGTCCCGTCCTGGGTGCGTTGCGCCGCGTCGAAAATCAGCGGCGCTTCTTCTATGCACTGGTTTCGCGGGGGGCCCGCCACTATGATCCCAGCATCTTGCCGCGGGAGACCACCCGTTCACGCCAAAAGCCCGTACCGGGCATGACGGTGCGGCTGCTTTTGCAGGACGTCGCCGAAGGGATTCGTGTGTTGCAGACGCGCGACGGCATCGCTCTGACCAACGAGCAGATCCTGGAGCGCGCGCGCAACATCGTGACCGGCCTCCTCGGCAACTACCGGATCCGATCGATCGATCCGCGCGAGGCGCCGCAGTCGGAAGAACAGGTTCACCAGATGAACCTCCTCGACCAGATCGAGGCGCGCGCCGAAGCGCGCAACAACGGCCGCTCCGGCCGCGCCTAGCAAAGCACGTGTGGGCCCTCAAGGTCCCGGTCGGGCTGCCGATCTGTCTTGGACAGGAGCGGCCTGTAGGTCCCTAACTTGATGAATGTATTGAGGTGGGGACTGGCAGCCGTGATCGCGACGGTCGTGATCGGCGGCGGTGCCGCACACGCGGCCTGCACGTGGCAGGCGACCGTCGCCGGGCAGAACCTCAACGGGGCGGTCGGCAACTGGTCGTGCGGGCACACCCCCTCGAGCGGCGACGACGTCGTCTTCGACGGATCGATCTCCAATCAGAGCTGCGGGTTCAGCTCGACGATCACGCTCAATTCGGTGACCTTCCAGGGCGGCTACTCCGGGACCGTCACCGGGAGCGCCTCCGCCCTCACCGTGACGCCGCTCGGCTGGACCATGCCGACCGGCTCGTTCATCGGTAGCGGCGGCACCATCGCCATCGCCGGCTCGCTGTCGGTCAGCGGCACCGCCTCGTTCACCGCGGGCACCGGCACCACGCAGGTGGGCGGCAGCTTCAGCAACGCGGCGACCTTCAATCCCAACAACGGAACGGTGAAGCTGGTCTCGACCTCGTCGAGCACCCTCACCTCGGGAGGCGCTGCGTTCAACGCGCTGACCATCAACGGCGCCGGTGGGACGTACACCCAGCAAGATGCGCTGACCACGACGGGCACGCTCACCGTCACCGCCGGGACGCTGACCGCCGGTGCCAACGCGGTCACCATCGGCGGCGGCTTGACGCTGAACGGTGGGACCTTCAACGCCTCGAGCGGCACGACGGCGATCGCCGGAGCGTTCAACCGATCGAGCGGGACGTTCAACGCCAACGGCGGGACCGTCTACTTCAACGGCGCGACCACCCTCTCTCACACCTTCGGCGGGTCGACGCTGGCCAATGTCCAGATGGGTTTCGGCACGAGTGGCCTGGTCGGCTACTGGAAGCTCGACGAGACGTCGGGGACGACCTTGACCGACAGCTCGGGCAGCGGCAACGCCGGCACGCTGAGCGGGTCGACCTCGCGGACGACGGTGGTCCCCTCGAAGATCTCCTTCGCCGATCCCGAGGCCCTCACCCTCAGCGGCGGCGTCGCCTCGCTGGGGGTGACCAACCTGCCCGCCAACAACGCCCCGCAGAGCATCAGCCTCTGGTTCCAGGGCGCGCCCAACGGCGTCAACGAGAACATGATCGCCCTGGGCGCGATCGGCAGCGGGAGCGCCCTCCAACTCGGCTACCGGGGGAGCACTCTCATCGCCTGGAACTACGGCGGCGGAACCCTGGTCAGCGCGACGGCACCGAACGACGCCAACTGGCACCAGGTCATCTACGTTTACGACGGCACGACCGACAGCCTCTATCTCGACGGCGCCCTGGCGGCCACCTTGACGACTGGCACGCACCAGCCCGGCACGCCGACCGCCGCGTATCTCGGCACCTATGACGGCTCGAGCGAGAAGTTCGCCGGCTCGCTCGACGAGGTGCGCGTCTATAACCGGGCCATCTCTTCGGCGGAGATCGCCGTCCTCTCGGCCGGTTCGTTCCCCTCGACGTTGGCCGGGACGCACACCTTCAGCGACGCCTTCGCCTGCACCGGGAATTTCAGCATCCTGGCGGGAACGGTCACGGGATCGGGCACGCTGACCGTGGGCGGGGACTGGTTCAACGGGGGAACCTACACGGACTCTGGCCAGGTCACGATGACCGGGACCTCCGCTTCGGGCACCATCACCTCGGGGGGGGGGAGCTTCGGGGCGCTCACCTTCAACGGCAGCGGCGGAACCTACAAGCTGGTCGATGCGCTGGCGACCACGCGTGACTTCAAGATCACCGCCGGGACGGTCATAGGGACCCAACCCGTCACCTGCGGCGGGAGCTGGTCGAACTCGGGCGTCTTCGGCGACACCGGCGCGGTGACGCTGACGTCGACGGCATCGAAGACGATCCTGTCCGGCGGCAGCCGGTTCAGCAACGGGCTCACGATCAACGGCGTGGGGGGGACCTACACGATCTCCGACCGGCTGTGGGTGCCGGGCGGGACGATCACGGTCACCAACGGAACCCTCAACGGCGGCTCCTCGATCATTCACGTGGGAACGTTGTCGCTCGGGGCGGGCGGGGCGTTCGCGGCCGGGACTGGCACGGTGATCTTCGACGGCACCGCCAATCAGACCCTGCCGGTCTCGAGCTTCAGCGGGCTGCGGCTCGAAGACACCAACGAGTCCAACCTGGTCGGCTACTGGAAGCTCGACGAAAATCAGACCACCACGCTGCACGACGTCTCCGGCAGCGGGAACAGCGGCACGGTCACCAGCACGACCTGGCAGACCACCGTTCCGGCGACCGTGGGCTTCGACGACGCCGCGTCGCTCAACTTCGGCGGCGCCGCCTACGCGACCCTGGGCGCCACCAACATCCCCAACACCGACGCGGCGATCACCGTCAGCGCCTGGGTGAACTTCACCAGCCCCGCGGGCACCACCCAGAACATGGTGGCGCTCACCGGCTCGGGGGGGAATTACCTCCAGGTCGGCCTCCGCGGCGGTGCCTACACGGTTTGGCCGTCCGGCGCCGGAACCTCGATCAGCGGGCCGGCCGCGACCACCGGCTGGCATCACGTCGCCTACACCTACGACGGTGCCTCGGTCGACACGCTCTATGTCGACGGCGTCGCCACCACCAGCTCATTCGTCCATCAGAGCGGCGCGACGACGACGGTCTACCTCGGCAACTACAGCACCAGCCTCACGACCAACGAGCTCCTGACCGGGTCGCTCGACGACGTCCGCATCTACAAGGCGGCGCTGACGCCCAGTCAGATCGCGGAGCTGGCGGCGGGGCGCTACGCCGGCACGGGCGGTTACGTCACCAGCACTTTGAACGCGAACACGACCGTGACGGGCCTGCTGGCTCTCGACGCGGCGGTGCTCAACGCCAATGGCAAGACGATGGCCGCCGGCGCGACGGGCGCCGTCACCGCGCTGGTGAACTGCGGGACCTACACCGTCGGCAGCGCGGCCCAGACGTTCTCCGGCGGCCTCACCGTGCAGCCGCCCGGGGTGCTCACCCTCGCTTCGAGCGGTGGCAGCGTGCAGATCGCCTCGGGCAAGACGCTCACCGTCGACGGCACCCTCAACGCCTCGAGCAGCGGGGCGACCATCCAGGGGGTGGCGGCGGCGAGCTACACCTTCAAGGTCGGCTCGGCGGCGAGCGTGACCCCGGTCCTGAACATCAACGGCCTGGCGGTGAAGAACACCAACGGCGGGATGCAGATCGGCGCCAGCACCAGCGCGACCACCACCTTCACCCGGTTCGACAACGTCGCCTTCAGCGGCGGCACCGGCGCCCAGTACCTGCTCCTCGACGCCAAGACGCTGTTCCTGTCGTCGAGCGGGTGCAGCTTCGACAGCGGCAGCGCCACCGGCGGCACGACCAAGGCGGTGGTCGCAGCCGGCGACGGGACCGGCAACGGCGAGACGCGGGCCGTCTTCGGCGGGACCAAGTGCGCCACCAACTGGGCGCTCAGCGCTTCGGACTCGGTCTGCACCACCACGGCCAAGTCGGACGACGACAGCGACAACAACGGCGTCGCCGACAGCGGGACCGCCAGCACCAACGGCGCCATCGTCGAGTTCGTCCGCTCCGCCGCCGACGACACCGCCGGGACGATCGTCGGGTTCCCGACGGCGGCCTTCAACTGGAACACCTTCGCCTACTACTCGACCTACGCGGCGTTCCACAACGCCTCCGGCGGGACCAGCGACGTCGTCTACGTGCGCGACGGTTCGGGGAACCCGCTCTACTCCTGGACCGTTCCCACCGCCGGCGAGACGATCACCGGGACGCCGCAGTGGAACAGCAAGACCGTCGGCGCCGTGACCACCTACTACGTCTTCGTGGCGACCAACGCCGGGCACGTCTACAAGTTGATCGACACCGCCACCGGCACGACGTCCGGGACGTTGTCGCTCGACGCCTCGGGCTCCTGGGCCACCAATCCCTACAGCTGCGGCTGCACGATCGGTACGCCGCTCGCGCTCGACGCGAACAACGTCTACTGGGGAAGCACCACGCCGAACCAGTTCTGGACCCTGGGCCAACCGACCGAATCGCACCCCACGCCGGCTCCCATCACACCGGTGGTCACCAATGCCGGCCTCGCCACTGTGACCATCAGCTCGACGGTCTACACCTTCATGGGCGTCACCGGCGCGCTCCTGCAGATCACTGGGAACGCCGTCGCCAAGACCAACAGCTCCCCCGGAACCCGGTCGGTCTTCGGGCGGATAGTGGTGGGAAAGAACGCCAGCGGCGTCTCGCGCGTCTACGCCGGCGACGACGGCGGCACCATGTGGGCCGTCGATCCGACCACGAGCTTCACGACCTCCGGCGGGCTCTGGAAGTACGCCATCGCGGGCGACCAGATCAAGAGCTCCCCCTATTACGACTACCTCAGCGACACCATCCATTACGGCACGCAGAACGGAGCGATCAACGTCCTCGGGGCCACCGGGGCCGTGCTGAACGCCAGCTATCCCTACACCCCTTCGTCGGGTGACGCGATCACCACCGCGCCGCTCTACGTGAACGGCGTGCTCGTCGTCGGCTCCACGGGCGGCAAGCTGTATTTCCTCGACCGGAACACGGGGACGGTGCCGGGGGTATCGATCCTCAAGGAGTACTACTTCGGGGCCAGCGAGTCGGTTTCGGGCGTGGCGTTCGACCCCAATCAGAACCGCTACATGGTCACCACCTCCAGCGCGTCGGCCAACGACGGCCGGCTCTACTACTTCGATCTGGTCACCGACCCGACGGCGGCCAAGTGATCTCATGACAGCCCTCGAACGACATAGCAGAGGACGACGCGGCGCCGGGCCGGCGCGGGTGGGCATCGCCGCGATCTTGCTGGCGACGCTGCCGGCGGTGGCGGCGCGCGCCGACGACTGGTCGACGCTGGGCCTCGACGCGGCGCGGACGCGGCTGTCGGCCGAGCGCTCGGGGACGCGCTTCGCGGACGGACGGTGGTCGTTCACGCCGGCCACCCCGGCGCGGGCGCTGGCCAGCCCGGTCGTCGCCGACGGGTACGCGGTGAGCGCGGCCGTCGACGGGACGGTGAGCGTGCTCCGCGCCGAGAGCGGCCAGCTGGTCTGGAGCGCGGCGGTCGGGTTCGCGGCGCAGGGGACACCGGCGATCGCTCATGGCCGGCTGTTCGTGCCGACGCTTGGCAACAAGGTCGTGGCGTTCGGGCTGGCCGACGGGACGCGCCTGTGGACGGTGGACGTGGGCGGGATGACGCTGTCGTCGCCCGCCCCGGTGGGGAGCGACATCGTGTTCGCGGCCGGGTTCCCCCAGCACCGCCTGGTGCGGCTCGACGGAGCGACGGGAGCGGTGGTCTGGCAGAGCCCCCCGGTCATCGATCAGCCCGGCAACAGCTCGCCCGCGGTGGGCGGAGGCCTGGTGGTGGTGGGGAGCAACGGCGGGCACTACTACGCCTTCGACGCCGCGACGGGCGCCGCGCGCTGGGACTACCAGGCCAGCGGCGTCGTGCACCTCGCGTCGCCGCTGATCGCCGGGGGTCGCGTCTACATGGCGGGTGGCAACGACAGCGACCAGGTGCACGCGGTGGACGCGGCGACCGGAATCCCGATCTCCGGCTGGCCCGTGAGCTTGCCGGCGCCCGCGCCCGACGTGCCGGGGACGCCGATGGATCGGCACCGCGCGGTCTCGTCGTTCGTCGCCGTGGGCGCCAACCTGGTGATCGACACGCGGCTCGACGACATGATCGACACCGACGGCGACGGAGAGGCCGACCAATACCTGTCGCGAGAGACGGTGGTGGCGCTCGACGCCGGGTCGGGGACGGTGGCCTGGCAACAGCCGCTTGGACGTCGGGTGTTCACCGATCCCAACGACGTCCCTGCCTACTTCGTCTGCCCGACACCGGCCGCGTTCGGGTCCGCCGGCGGCGCGTTGCTGGTCGCGGCCTCCTCGCTGGCGGCCGAGGTGAGCGTTCTGGACGCGGCCAGCGGGGTCGACCAGGGCGATCTGCCGGTGGCCGGACGCGCGCTCGCCTCGCCGGTGATGGCGAATGGCCGGATCATCACCGTGGCCGAGAGCAACGTGGTGGAGGGGCAGCTGTCGAGCGTGAACCACCCGCCGACGGCGCCCGTCCTGGCGGCCTACCCGCGGCCGCTCGACGCCGCGGACGTGACCCTGCGCTGGGCGGCGGCCCTGGATCCGGACGGAGAGCAGCCGACCTACGAGCTGCGCATCGACTCCGACGGCGAGCTGTTGAAGAACTTCGCGCAGCAGATCTTCCCCGCCCAGGGAGCGACCTCGGTGGCGATCTCCGCGCCGTTTTCGCCCGGGGTGACCTACACCTTTGCGGTGCGGGCGCGGGATCCGCATGGCGCGCTTTCGCCCTGGTCGGCCCCCGAGACGTTCACGGTGGCGACGGCCGGGGCGGTGACGGTGAACGGCGTGCCCGCGGCGAACCTGCGGAGCGCGGTGGCCGGGGCGCTGGCTGGGGATCTGGTCCTGCTCGGGCCCGGGAGCTATCCGCTCTCGGACACGTTGCAGGTGGCAGGCGGCGTCAGCGTTCGGGGGGCGGGGGCGGGACGGACCACGATCGACGCGACCGGCCTGGCGGTGGGCGTGAGCTTTTTGGCGACCGATCCAAAGTCTGCGGCCGGGCTGGACCGGACGACAGTGACGGGGGCGGCGACCTGCGTGGCGGTCTCTGCGGGCGCCACCGGCGTGCAGTTGACGCACCTGGTGGTGCACGGCTGCGCGACGGCGGGCATCGCGGTGGCCAGCGGAGGCGGGGCCGCGATCGTGAACGCGACCGTGGTGCAGAACGGGGAGGGGGTCGACTCTTCGGGCGCGGCGACGATCAAGAACAGCCTCTTGACGGGGAATGACGTCGGGTTGAAGAGCGAGGGCGACGGCGCGCTGACCAGCGGCTACGACGATCTCTTCGGGAACACGACGCCGTACTTGGGGCTGACGGCGGGGCGGGGTGACTTGGCGTCCGCGGTCGCCTTCGTCGATCTCGCCGGCCACAACCTGCTGCTCTCCGGGCCGCAACCGTCGACCGACCAAGGCGATCCGGCGGACGACGTGGGTGAGGAGCCGACGCCGAACGGCGCGCGCATCAACCTCGGCGCGTTCGGCGGGACAGCAGACGCGGAGCTGAGCGCGCCGGCGGCGGTGGTCGGCGATCCGGCGACGCCCACGCCGACTCCGGCGACGCCCACGCCGGCAGGCCCCGCCCAGACCGAAACCCACGAAGAAGGCGGGGCGGGTGGCTGCTCCGTGGGAGGACGGCGATCCGCGTCAGAACTTTCTACAATGATCTTCCTGCTCGCTGTCGTTCTGGCCGCCAGAGCGCGGAAGCGGCGACCGGCGACCCGACGCTAGCCAGCTCGGATCTCAAGCAAATTCCCCGGCCCGTCGATTAAATTGGGCAGGGGGGGGATCGTTCTGTCTTGCCAGGCAGCGGTCTCGAATCGTCACGTGCGTAAAGATTACCGAACTTGGCTTCTGGCTTCGACGCTCGGCGCGCTCGCGTTCGGGGCTGGCTCCGCCGCTCGCGCCGGCACGGTGACCTGGAACGGAAATGGCGGCAACAGCAGCTGGGCGACGGGAGCGAACTGGAGCACCGGCTCGCAGCCCTCCACCAGTGACGACGTCGTCGTCTCCGGGACGAAGCCCGTCAGCCTCAACAACGGCGCGACGACCACCATCAAGTCGCTGAACGTCACCGGCTACTCGAGCACCGTCACCCAGAGCTCGGCGACGCCGTTTCACGTGACGGGAACCTTCGCCATCTCGTCAGGCACGTTCGCGGCCAGCAGCTCGAGCACCGTTCAGATCGATGGGGCCAGCACCGACTCGGGCAGCGGGACCTTCACCTCCAACGGCGCCACCGTCATCATGACCGGTGGCCTGACTGTCTCGGGCGGGACCTTCAGCGGCAACAGCGCCACGATCACCTTCGGCAGCTTGAGCCAGTCGAGCGGGACGTTCACCGGCAGCAACGCCACCATCACGGACACCGGCAACCTCTCGCTCACCGGCGGATCCTTCACCGCCACCACGGGGACGATGCAGGTGGGCGGCGCCTTCAGCCACGCGGCCGCCAACACCTTCAACGACAACGGCGGGACGATGCTCTTCAACGCCACGACGTCGAAGAGCCACACCTTCGGCGGCGCCACGATGCCGAGCGTGATCATCAACGACGGCCTGGCAGGCTACTGGACGCTCGACGACGGGTCGGGGGACCCCGCCGACAGCTCCGGGTACGGCAACGCGCTCACGCGGAACGGAACGACGACCTATAGCGCCACCGTCCCCTCGGCGATCACCTTCGCCGACGCCGACATGTTGACCTTCAACGGGTCGACCGGTTACGCGACCGACGCGACCCCGGCGGCGATGCCCGCCAACAACGCGGCCCAGACGATCAGCCTGTGGGCCCAGTTCTCCTCGTCGACCAGCACCCAGGCGATGTTGGCGCTGACCGGCAGCGGGAGCGCCGTCGTGCTCGGTCTCGGCGCCGGCAACGTCCGGGTCTGGAAGAGCTCCACGACCGATCTGGCGCACGTGACGGCGCCGACCGACGGAGCCTGGCATCACATCGCCTACAGCTACGACACCTCGACCGACAAGCTCTACGTCGACGGCGTCTTGGCCCCCACGCTCAGCGTCGGTCACGACTCCGGCGCGACCACCGCCGTCTTCATGGGGGCGGCCAGCGCGAGCACGAGCTTCTTCAACGGCTCGCTCGACGACGTCCGCGTCTACACGCGGGCCCTCACCGCCCGCGAGATCGCCGATCTCGCCTTCGGGCACGCGCCGTCGACCGGCGTGGCGACCCACACCTTCTCCGACGCCTTCACCACCGACAACGGCAACGATCTGGTGATCGCCTCCGGCGTGGTGGCAGGAACGGCGGCGGTCACGGTGGGGGGGAACTGGTTCAACTACGGCGGCCGGGTGACCGACACCGGAACCATCACCCTGAACTGCACCGGGAGCAGGACGCTCCTCAGCGGCGGCCAGATCTTCAGCAACCTGACCGTCAATTCAACCGGCAAATACACCACGGCGGACCGGCTCTGGATGCCGGGCGCGACGTTGAACCTGATCGGGCAAGCGAGCAGCATGAGCCCGTCCTACCCGGTGACCACCGGATTCCTGGCCGACAGCACCCCCAGCAACAACGGGTTCCAGGCCGGCAACACCGGCACGGTGATCCTCGACGGCACCACCAGTCAGGCGCTGGCGGAGAAGAACTTCTGGGGCTTGCGCATCGAGGATCCGAGCGAGACCGGGATCGTCGCCTACTGGAAGCTCGACGAGGGGCAGTGGACCTCGGTGCGCGACTACTCGGGCAGCGGCAACACCGGCACGCTCTCGGCCACCGGCTCGAGCTGGACCAGCGCGCCGGCCGGCATCACCTTCGACGACGCGGCGGCGCTCAAGCTCGACGGCAGCACCGGCTCGGTCACGCTCGGCCACAGCGGTCTGCCGGCCTCGAACACGGCGCAGACGATCAGCCTCTGGGTGAACCTCGGCTCGACGACCGGCACGCAGGACTTCCTCGTGCTCGGCGACGGCAGCCACGGAGTCAAGCTGGGGCTGAAGTCCGGCGTGCTGGGGGCCTACACCTGGGGGGGCACCGCGCTCATCACCGCCACCACGCCCGCGGCCGGCGGCTGGCACAACGTCGTCTACAGCTACGACGGGACGAGCAAACACAACTTCTACCTGGACGGGGTGGCGGTCGCCTCCACGACGACGACTCCCGACAGCGCGACGGTCTCCGTCGCCATGCTCGGCAGCTCCAACGGCTCGCAGGAGCTCTTCAAGGGCTCGCTCGACGACGTTCGCGTCTACAACAAGGCACTGACCGCCGCGCAGATCGGGCAGCTCGCCAAGGGGCGCTACGCCGGGACGGGCGGCGTCGCCACGGTCACCCAGACCAACGTCAAGCTGAACATCCCGCTCGGCGCCTTCGGCCTGATCCTCGACTCCGGGAACTACGACGCCAACGACCAGACGGTCACCGTCAGCGTCACCAGCATCCCCTGCATCGTGAGCTCCGGAACCCTGCACATCGGGTCGGCGGTCATGAACTGCGACGGTGGCCTCACCATCAACCCGATGGGGACGCTGATCATGGACGCGACGAGCAATCAGTT
Source organism: Polyangia bacterium (assembly GCA_036267635.1). Lineage (GTDB taxonomy): Bacteria > Myxococcota_A > Polyangia > Fen-1088 > Fen-1088 > JADGRB01. The sequence goes on from DATAVR010000034.1 coordinate 11,903, forward strand.
CCAGCCGGGCAAGAACTCGACGGTGGCGATCGACGGGACCTTCACCGCTTCGAACACCGCCGCCCTCATCTCGCGCGACAACTCCGGTGAGACCTACGCCTTCCAGGTCGGAACCTTCAGCGGCTCGACCCCCGTCCTGAACATCACCGGCCTCACCGTCCGCTTCGCCGACGCCAACGGCCTGCAGATCGACAACCTGGCCGGGACGGCGACCGGCGCGACGACGACCCTCACGCACTTCGACAACATCACCTTCCGCCAGGGGCCGAGCGGCGGCGCGCAGTTCCTGGAGGTCTACTCGAAGTCGCTGTTCCTCAGCTCCAGCGGCTGCACCTTCGGACAGAACGGGGACAGCAACTTTCCGGCGGTGGCGGTCAAGTTGATCGGCAACGGCACCGGCGACGGCGAGACACGCGCCGTGTTCGGGGGGACCACCTGTCAGTCGAGCTCCGGAAGCTGGACCGGCGGCGGCGCCGACAAGATCTGCGTCGCGGCCGCGAAATCCGACGACGACAGCGACGGAAACGGCGTCGCCGACAGCGGGACCGCCACCACCAACGGCGCGATCGTCCAGTTCCTGCACGCGGCCGAGGACGATACGGCGGGCTCCGTGGTCGGTCTCCCCACGGCGGCGTTCAACTGGAACACGTTCACCTACTACTCATCCTACGTGGCGTTCCACAACGCCTCCGGCGGGAGCAGCGACGTCATCTACGTCCGCGACGAGCTGGGGAACCCGCTCTACTCCTGGACGGTGCCGGCCGGTGGGGGGGCGATCACCGGGACGCCGCAGTGGATCAGCACGACCGTCGGCTCCGTGACCACCCACTACCTCTACGTGGCGACGAGCGCCGGCAACGTCTACCGGCTGATCGACACGGGGACCGGGACGACCTCTGGAACGCTGACCCTGGACGCGAGCTGGCCGCAGAACCCGTTCTCCTGCAGCTGCACCATCACCACCCCCCTCGGGATGGACAGCACGAACCTCTATTGGGGGACCTCAACCAACGTGTTCCACACGCTGAGTCAGTCGGCGACCCCGGGCCCCCAGACCCACCTGACGCTGTCACTGTCGGGCAACACCGTCACCAATACCGGGATGTCGGTGGCGACGATCGGAACGACCAGCGCCTACATGGCGGTGAAGGGGGCGTTCCTTCAGATCGGCACCGCGGGGAACTCGCTGTCGGCGACCAACAGCTCGCCAGGGGCGACACATTCGATCTTCGGGCGCGTGGTGGTGGGGATGGGGGCGACGAAGCGGGTCTACGGGGGCGACGACGGAGGGACGATGTGGGCCATCGCGCCCGGGAACTTCGCGCAGGCCAATGGCCTGTGGCACTTCACCACGGCGAACGCGATCATGAGCTCGCCGTACTACGACAACGTGACCGACACGGTCCAGTACGGAACGCAGGGGGGGACGATCATCGTTCTCACCGGCAGTGGAGCCCTGCTCAACACGACCGACTACCCGTACACGCCGGCAGGCGGGACGGGCGACCCCATCACGGCGGCGCCGCTCTACAACAGCGGCGTCCTGGCCGTCGGTTCGACGAAGGGGAAGCTCTACTTCCTCGATCGCGCCACCGGCACCTCGCCGTCGGTGAAGATCATTCGTGAGTACGCCTTCGGCGCCAGCGAGTCGGTCTCCGGGATCGGGTTCGACCCCACGGTCAACCGGTACATGGTCTCGACCGCGAACTCGTCGACCAATGACGGGCGCCTCTACTACATCGATCTGATCGCCGACCCCACGCCTCTCAGTCTCTGAGCGATGCGCACCCACCGAAACAGACCTTCCCTCGTCGCGGCCGCGCTGGCCGGCGCGCTGGCGCTCGCGGCGTCCGAGACGGCGCGCGCCGACGACTGGGCGATCCCCGGGCTTGACGCCGCCCGCAGCCGGCTGTCGGCGGAGCGTTCGGGGCCGACCTTCACCGACGGGCGCTGGTCGTTCACCCCGTCGACGACGGCGGGCGCGCTGGCGAGCCCGGTGGTGGCCGACGGATACGCCGTGAGCGTCGACGTCGACGGCAGGGTGAACGTGCTCGGCGCCGACGACGGGCATCTCGTCTGGAGCGCGTCGGCCGGCTCGGTGGTGCAGGGGACGCCGGCCATCGCGCGCGGGCGTCTGTTCGTGCCGACCATCGGGGGCAAGCTGCTGGCGTTCGGTCTGGCCGACGGCGCGCTGCTCTGGACCGCCGAGGTGGGCGGGATGATCCTCTCCTCGCCGGCGCCGGTGGGGAGCGACATCGTCTTCGCCGCCGGTTTTCCCCAGCACCGGGTGGTGCGGCTCGACGGCGCCACCGGGGCGGTGGTCTGGCAAGGCGCGGCGGTCATCGATCAGCCCGGCAACAGCTCGCCCGCGGTGGCTGGCGGGCTGGTGGTGGTGGGGAGCAATGGGGGCCATTACTTCGCCTTCGACGCCGCGACCGGCGCCTCGCGCTGGGACTATCAGGCCGACGGCGTGGTGCACCTGGCCTCGCCGCTCATCGCCGGCGGTCGCGTTTACCTGGCCGGCGGCGATCACAGCGACCAGGTGCACGCGGTCGACGCGGTGACCGGCACGGCGATCTCGGGCTGGCCGGTCAGCCTGCCGTCGCCGGCGCCCGATCTGGCCGGCACGCCCATCGATCGGCACCGGGCGATCTCGTCTTTCGCCTTGGTGGCCGGCAACCTGGTGCTCCAGACCCGGCTCGACGATCTCATCGACACCGACGACGACGGCGTGGCCGATCAGTACCTGTCGCGGGAGAGCGTGCTGGCGCTCTCCGCCGGCTCGGGGCTGGTGGTCTGGCAGCGTGCGCTGGCGCGCGCGGTCTTCACCGACTTCAACCAGGTTCCCAAGCAGTTCGCCTGTCCGACGCCGGCGGCGTTCGGCGTCGACGGCGGGAGCTCGCTTCTGGCGGTGGCCTCATCGCTGGTGGCCAGGGTCAGCATCCTCGACGCGACCCGCGGCGCCGACGACGGCGATCTGACGGTGGCGGGCCGCGCGCTGGCTTCGCCGGTGATGGCCAACGGTCGCATCATCACCGTCGCCGAGAGCAACGTCGTCGAGGGGCAGCTCTCGTCGGTGAATCACCCGCCGACGGCGCCGATGCTGGTGGCGAACCCGCGGCCCCTCGACGTCGCCGACGTGACCCTGCGCTGGTCGGCGTCGATGGATCTCGACGGCGATCAGGCCAGCTATGAGCTGCGGATCGATTCGGACGGCGAAGTGCTGCAGAGCTACGCGCAGCAGATCTTCCCCGGGGTGGGAGTGACCGAGGTCGCGGTGACGGCGCCGCTCCTGCCGGGTGTGACCTACACCTTCGCGGTGCGGGCGCGCGATCCGCACGGGGCGCTGTCGCCCTGGTCGGACCCGGAGACGTTCACCGTGGCGGCCGCGGGCACGGTGACGGTGAACGGCACGCCGGCCGCGAACCTGCGGAGCGCGGTGGCGGCGGCGCTGGCCGGGGACCTCGTCGCGCTGGGGGCGGGGACGTTCCCCCTCGCCGACACGTTGCGCGTCGGCGCCGGCGTGAGCGTGCGGGGGGCGGGCGCTGGGCGCACGACGATCGACGCGACCGGGCTGGCGGTGGGGGTGAGCTTCGACGGGACCGATCCCGGTACCGCCGCCGTGCTGGACAAGACGACGGTGATGGGAGCCGCCACCTGCGTCGACGTCTCGGGGACCGCGACGGGCGTGCGGCTCACCCACCTCATCGTGCGCGACTGCAAGACGGTGGGGATCGCCGTGGCGGCCGGGGGCAGCGCGGCGATCGCGAACGCGACCGTGGTGGCAGACGGGACGGGCGTCGATTCGGCAGGGAGCGCCACGATCAAGAACAGCCTCGTCACCGGCGACGACGTCGGGTTGAAGAGCGAGACGTCGGGCGCGCTCGTCAGCAGCTACGACGATCTGTTCGGGAACACCACCGCCTACGCGGGGCTGGCGGCGGGGACTGGCGATCTGACGACGGTGGTGACGTTCCTCGATCTCGCCGGTCACAATTTCATGCTGCCGGGCCCGCAGCCCTCGACCGACCAAGGAGATCCGGACGACGAGGTGGCAGCGGAGCCGACGCCCAACGGCTCGCGCATCAACCTGGGTGCGTTCGGCGGAACCGCGGACGCGGAGCTGAGCGTTCCGGCAGCGGTGACGGGAGGTGAAGGCACGCCGGCGCCCACCCCCTCGACGCCAACCGCGTCGGGCCCGACCGGGCCCACCGGTGAATCCGGCGGCGACAGCGGCGCGGGCGGTTGCGCGCTCGGTGGTCGCTCGCCCGACGCCGGCTCAGCATCCTGGATCGTAGTTCTCCTGGTGCTGCCGCTCGTCCGGCGGCGGTTCCGGCGCCCGCGGGCGCGGTTCTAGCGCCGCTCATCCGCCGAGGGTGTTAGGCTCTGCCCAAGGGGGCCGGCGAGTTCGCCGTGCGCGGATGAGCGCGAGATCATCAATCGCCGAACTGGAGCTGGGAAGCCGAGCCGCCGACGACATTCAGCGGCGCTCGCGTTTCCTGATCTCCGCCAGCGCCGCGCTGTCGGAGTCGCTCGACTATGAGCGAACGCTGCAGCGGGTGGCCGAGCTCTCCGTCCCCGACATGGCCGATTGGTGCACGGTCACCGTCGTCGACGAGGCGGGGGGAGCGCGCCGTCTGGCCGTGGTCCATGGCGATCCCGCCAAGCGGGAGCTCTGTGCCGAATACAAGCGCAAGTTCCCCCCCACCGAGCACCGGAGCGGCCAGATGGTCGACGTGCTGCGGGGCGGTGCTGCCGCGCTCAGCGTCCACGTGACCGATCAAGATCTGATGCGCGCCGCCCAGACAGAGGATCACCTCCGCATCATGCGCGGGCTCGGCTGCGCCTCCTGCTTGATGGTCCCGATGGTCGTGCGGGGCGAGATCTTGGGCGTCATCTCCCTGATGCGCGCCGAAGAACGGCCCCCCTACGATCAGACCGACGTGGAGACGGCCGAGGAGCTGGCGCACCGCGCGGCGCTGGCGATCGACAACGCACGGCTCTACGGAGAGGCCCGTCGGCGCGAGGGGACGATGCGTTTCTTCGCCGAGGCGAGCACGCTCCTCTCGAGCTCACTCGATCACGTCTCCATCTGCGAGCGGCTGGCGCACCTGGTGGTCCCCTCCTTCGCCGACTGGTGCGGCGTCGATCTGGCAGAGGAGGGGGAGCTGCGTTCGATCGCCATCGCCCACGTCGACAGCGCCAAGGTCGCGGCAGCGCGGGAGATGCGCCGGCGCTACCCGCCGGACCCGGCTTCGGCGCGCGGCCCGCACGCGGTCCTGCGGACGGGCCGCCCCGAGCTCGTCGCCGATGTCTCCCCGGAGATGCTGGAGCGGGGGGCGCTCAACGCGGAGCACCTCGGCTTCATCCGCGACCTCGGGCTGCGGTCGGTGCTGATCGTGCCGCTGGTGGCGGGCGGCCGTCCCATCGGCGTCCTCAACCTGGTGTGGGCCGAGTCCGAACGGCGCTACGGCCCCGAGGATCTGGAGGTGATGCGCGAGCTCGGACGGCGCGCCGGCCTGGCGGTGGAGAATGCGCGTCTCTACAACGAGGCGCGGGCGGCCGTGAGGCTGCGCGATGAATTTTTATCCATCGCCAGCCACGAGCTCAAGACGCCGCTCACCAGCCTGCGGCTCAAGGTCGACGGCATCCTGCGCGCCACCGCCAAGGCGGGCGAGAGCCCGCTCGATCTGGGCAAGCTCACCTCCCGCGTGCAAGGGGTCGACAAGCAGCTCGGGCGCCTGACCGAGCTGGTCGACGCCCTGCTCGACGTCAGCCGCGCCGCCGCGGGACAGATGCAGCTCAAGTTGGAGGACGTCGATCTCGGCGAGGTCGCCCAGGCCGTGGCCCAGCGGTTCAAGGACGACCTGGCGTCCGCCGGGTGCTCGCTCTCGGTGATCGTCACCGGCGCGGGGGGAACCAAGAGCCCCGTCCTCGGGCGGTGGGATCGCCTGCGCCTCGACGAGGTGGTCACCAACTTCCTCTCCAATGCCATCAAGTACGGGGCGGGAAAGCCGATCCAGATTCGCGTCACGGCGACCGACGCCGCGGCCACGATCGAGGTGGAGGATCACGGGATCGGGATCTCCCCCGACGATCAGCAGCGGCTGTTCGAACGGTTCGCGCGCGTCGTCTCGCCCGAACACTATGGAGGCTTCGGCCTCGGCCTCTGGATCGTCAAGCTGCTGGTCGAGGCGATGGGCGGCAAGGTCGCGGTGCGCAGCGCGGTCGGTGCCGGCTCGGTCTTCAGCGCGGAGCTCCCGCGCCAGGGGAGACCATGACCGACGAGGTGACCGACTGCCAGCGGACGGTCCTGGTCGTCGACGACGACGCCTCGATCCGGGAGTCGCTGGCCGATCTGCTGGGGGACGAGGGGTACCGGGTCAAGACCGCGACCAACGGGGCCGAGGCGCTCGGTCTGCTCCGCCCGCCGGCCGAGCTTCGTCCCTGCGTGATCCTGCTCGACCTCATGATGCCGATCATGAACGGCCACCAGTTTTATGCCGAGCAGCAGCGCGATCCGGCGCTCGCCTCCATCCCCATCGTCGTCATCTCCGCCGACAGCAACGTGGCAGAGAAGGCGCCCGCGTTCGGGGGTGAATATCTATCCAAGCCGGTCCGCTTGGAGACCGTGCTCGGCGTCCTCGATCGTCACTGCGTCTGACCGCGGGCGCGCCGGGACAAAAAAATGGCCGGCCGCGCCCCTTGGGAGTGATCGCGGCCGGCCCGACGGGTGGATGATTAAGCTAAGCTATTGGCAGACGATCCCGGTGGTGCAGGCCCACTTGCCACCGCCACCACCTCCATGCGGAGCGCACAGGCAACGCATCTGCGTATTGGCCGCGCAAGCGGATTGGCAGAGGGTGTCGGCGGTCGGATCGCAGTTGTCGCCGTCCTGCAGGCCGGCGGTGCAGGCGTGGAAGATCGGTCCCGCGTCGTTGACGCCGGCGTCGCGCCCACCGCAGGGGAGCGACAAGCAGGCGAGGGTCGGATGGCCGCCCCCCTGGTCGGCACAGGTGCAGAAGGTCGACTGACTGTTGGCGCCGGCGCTGCAGGCCGTCTGGCACTCCTGGCCGGTCGTGCAGGTCTCCGTCGCCTGGCAGATGAACGCCGCACCGCCGGCACCCCCCGCGCCCGCCGCACCGGTTGCGCCCGCCGCACCGGTTGCGCCCGCCGCCCCCTTCGCGCCCGCGGCGCCGGTTGCGCCGGCGGCCCCCTTCGCTCCGGCCGAGCCCGTGGTTCCCGCGGCGCCTGTCGCGCCGCCGCTGCCCGTCGCGCCGGCGACACCGGCGCCGCCCGCGCCTGTCGCGCCGCCCGTGGCCGTCGCGCCGCCGTGGCCCGCGGCGCCGAGCGCGCCGCCCGTCCCGCTGCCCGCCGCGCCGCCGCGTGCCCCGGCCCCTCCTTGTCCGGCGCCGCCACCGTCGGGGGCGACCCCCGAGCTGTCGCTGCAACCGAGCGCGGTCAGGAAAAGTGCAACACAGGCGGAAGCCGCCAAGCAAGACGTGCGGGTCATTCGGGTCATTCGGGTTATGGGGGGCATTGGGGTCCTTGCCATGAGGTGGTCCATCGTTGGTGCCGGCTTCGGGGCCGGCGGTTGAAAACCGGGAGGCGCGCTCAGCCGACGGAGATGGGCGGCTCGCAGAATCCGCCGATGCAGAAGGTCGAACAGCAATCAGTCCCGGTCGTGCAGGCGCCGCTCACCGGCTGGCAGGTGGTGACGGGGGGCGCGCAGCTGCCGGCCGCGCAGTTGTTGCTGCAGCAGGCGCCGTTGCCGGCGCAGGCCGCGCCGTTGGCGGTGCAAGGGGTCTTGCAGGCGTGCGTGGTGGGGTCGCAGACGCCGCGGCAGCACTGCGTGTCGGCGGTGCAGGTGGCCCCCTCGGCGAAGCAGGTCTCCACCCCGAAGCCGCAGCGGGGAGGGTCCTCCGTCTTGTCGCAGTTTTCGCTGCAGCAGCCGCTTCCCGGTCCGGAGCTGCAGGTCTCTCCGGTCGGGCGGCAGTCGCGGTTGGCCTGATCGATCTGGCACTGGCCGGCGGTGCAGATGTTCGAGCAGCAGTCGCCGTTCGCGGTGCAGCTCTCGCTCTCGACCTTGCAGAGCGTGGTGCCGCAGACGCCGCCGTTGCAGCCGAGGGAGCAGCAGTCGAGCGCCTTCGTGCAGGCGACGCCGTCGGCGACGCAGATGTTGGTGCACTGTTTGACGCCGGACATCCCGGTCACCGGCTCGCAACGCCCGCTGCAACAGTCGGTGTCGGCGGCGCAGGTGACGCCGGAGGCCTGGCACTGACCCGGCGTCGCGGTGGCGCCGCCGCCGCCGACGGTGCCGCCAGCTCCGACGGTGCCGCCGGTTCCCGTTCCTCCGCCGGTGGCGAGCGGGCCGCCGTCGGTGCCGGCCAGCCCGCCGGTGTTGACGCCGCCGCAGGCGGAGGCGCCGAGCGCCAGCAGGAGCGTCGCGGCGAGGCGAGCGCTGGTCAGCGCAGCGAAGCGAGCAACCGGGAGAGATTTGGCGTGCATGGCCTACCGTGCCCGCGCCGCGGCCGTCGGTTGAAACCGCGCGCGCTCGCACGCCGGCGATCGTCGAGACCGCGTTCGGGCTAGTCTGAACGTTGGTGGCTCTCTTTCGTTCATTGACGGTGCTGGTGGCGTTGACCGGCGCGGGGGCGCCGCCGGCGTCGGGCGCTGCGTCGGGCGCTCCGGTCCTCTTGTGGCTCGGACCGTTCGACACGGGCGCGCTCGACAGCGCGGCGCTGCTCGAAGCGGTCTCGGTCTACACGCGCGATCTGAGCCTCGAGACGCGGATGGCGACCGAGATCCCGCCGCCGTCTCCCGCCGCGCGCGCCGCCGGCCGGGACGCGGCGGCCGGGGCGGCACTCCGGGCGCACGGTGCTCGCCTCGGGTTCTGGTGCGAGCCGGCGCCCGACGCCAAGACGACGGCCCTCATCACCATCGACGTCGACGGTCGTCTCGAGGTCCGGGTCGTCGACGGCGCGGCGCTGGGCGGCCCCGAGCTCTATCGCGCGATCGCGCTCAAGCTGCGCGCGATGTTGGCCGCCACCATCGGGCCCGAGGCGGTGGCGGTCCCCGGCGCTCCCGCTGCGCCGCCGCCGCCCACCACCTCGCCTGCTGCGCCGCCGCCGCCCTCGGTCAGCCTCACGTCCCCGACGGCGCCTGTCGCGGCCACGCCGCCAACGGCGACTGTCGTGGCGGTTGCGCCGCCGCCCGCGCGCGACAACCGGCGGTTTTTCAGCGCGCTCGGTTACCGGATCTCGACGCCGTTCGGCAGCGGTTCTTTTCAGCAGGGGATCACGGCCGAGGCGGGCGCGCGGCTCGGGCGCGCGGGCGAGCTGGCCCTCGGCCTGGCCGTCGAGACGCGCGCGGCCGACAGCGCCGTCATCGGAAGCGTCTCGGTGTTCGATCTCCCGCTCGCGGCGGAAGCACGCTGGGTTCGGCGGGGGCGCCGCCTTTCGTGGGGCGGGGGCGGCTTCCTGGCGGCGCATCTGTTGTGGTCCACGGCCGACTCCGCTGGGGGCGCGCGGCAGACCTCCTTCGATCTCGGCGGCGGCGTGGGGGTCGAGGCGCTGGCCAGGGGCGCGCTCGGCGGCGGCGTCGCCGCCGAGGCCCGGCTTTACGCCGAGCTGCCGGTCCCGAGGACCCGCTACCTGGTGGGCGACACGCCGGTGCTGGCGCTCGGCCCGCGGTTCGGCGTCGGAGTGGCGCTGGTTTTTTCCGCCCTCTGACGCGGCGCGCGCGCCCGGAGGGTTGCCCGCGCATCGTTTCAACCAAAACCACCGCTTCGGGTACGATCCTGGGGTGGGCGATCCGCGCGACGCGACCTCCCCGGCTGGCTCCGGCGAAGAGGCGGCCCTGGTGGCCGGTTGCCGAGCCAACGATCCGGCCAGCCTCGAGGCGTTCTTCCGCGCGCACGCCCGCTACGTCGAGCGGGTGATCGCGCGCCTGACCGGGCCGACGCCCGATCTCGAGGATCTGGTCCAGACCACGTTCATCCAGGCGTTCCAGAGCTTCGCGCGGTTTCGCGGCGAGGCGAGCCTCAAGACCTGGGTCACCCGCATCGCGGTCCACGTGGCGTTGCACCAGCTGCGCGCGGGGGTGCGGCGCGCGCTGCCGCTCGAGCTGGTCCCCGACCGCCTCGAGCCGGAAGATCCGGCGGCACCCGCCGATCAGGAGGCGAGCAGCCGGCAGCTCGCGCGGCGGCTGCACGCGCTGCTCGACGAGATCGCGCCCAAGAAGCGAGTGGCGTTCCTGCTCTACACCGTCGACGAGCATTCGATCGAGGAGGTGGCCGCGCTCACCGGATCGAGCAAGGCGGCCACCAAATCACGCATCTGGTTCGCGCGCCGCGAGCTCCTGGCGATGGTCAAGGCGCACCCCGATCTGGGACCGCTCGTCGACGCCGCGGAGGGGCAGTCGTGGCGTTGAGCTGCGCGCGCGCGGCGCGGGTCTCCCTCGCCTCCGTCGGGGGACATGCGACGGAGGCGGAGCGGCTCGAGCTGGAGGCGCACCTGGCGGGGTGCGCGCGCTGCAGCACCGAGCACGGCGATCTGGCGGCGGTGCGGGCGTTGCGGGCCGCCGAGCCGGAGGGGCTGTCGTCGGCGGCGCGCGAGCGCGTGCGGCGCGCGGTGCTGGCCGGGACGGTGCGCGCGCCGGTGGCCGCGCGGCGTCGGCTCTGGCCGGTGGGCGCCGGCGCGGCGCTGGCGTTCGCTGCCATCGCGATCGTGCTGTTGGTGCGCCGGCCGTCGCCGTCGAGCGAGGCGCGTGTGGTGAGCGGTGACGTGGCGATCGCCGCGCTCTCGCCGGCGAGCGAGGAGGCGTTCAGCGTCCGCTCGACCGGCGGCGGAGAGGTCCGCCTCGGCGACGCGAAGACCTCGTTGGCGCTGGCCACCGCGCTCGTCTGGCGGCGCGCCGCCCGCAGCGTCGAGCTTCGCGCGGGGAGCGTCACCATCGACGTGGAGCACCACGCCGGGCAGCATTTCCAGGTTCGGACGCCGCGGTTCGTGGTCGAGGTGATCGGGACGCGCTTCACCGTCGATCTGGGGGGCGTGCGAACGGAGCGGGGGACGGTTCGAGTGTTCGGCGCCGACGGCGCGCCGGTCGGCTACGTCACCGCGGGCCGGTCGTGGACGCTGCCGGCGCCGGCGCCAGCTTTGTCTGTGTCGCCGGTGGCGCCGACCGAGGCACCGCTCGCGCCGGTGCTCGCGCCGGCGTTGTCGCCGTCGCCGATGTCGGTAGCCCCGGCGCGCGCGCTGTCGGACGACGGGCCGGCCGCCCGTCTCGCCCAGGCGCGGCGGGCGCTGGCGCGGGGGAACGCCGGCGAGGCCCGCCGCCTGGTCGAGCCCATCTTTCCGCTGTCGCGCGGGCTGGCGGTGGAGGCGCGCGTGATCTACGCGGAGTCGTTCCTGGTCGAGGGGCGTTACACCGACGCCGTCGACGGCTACGAGACCGTGGTGCGCGATTTTCCCCGCATGTCGCAGGCGGAGAGCGCGCTCTACGCCGTCGCGCAGCTCGAGAGCGAGCACGGGCGTCCGGCGGCGGCGCGCGCCGGCCTCGAGAGCTACCTCGCGCGCTATCCCCACGGCCGGTTCGCGCGCGAGGCGACCGATCGGCTCGCCGGGCTGACGGCGTCGCCCCGATGACGGTGGCGCCGCGGGCGCGCGCGAGCTCTTGGCGGCGGGTCGGTGCGGCGGCGCTGGCGGGTCTGGCGGTGCCCCTGGCGGCGCTGGCGGCGCCCCTGGCCGTCGGCTGTCAGCGCGACATTCGCCTGCTGCCTTCCGCTGGAGGCGACGGTGGCGCGGCGGCCGGCCACGGCGGCGCCGCGGGCGTCGGCGGCGCCGCGGGATCGCCCGCGGCCTGCGTGGGTCTCGGAGATCCGATCCTGCTCCCCACCGCCGGGGGCGCGACCTGTGCCGCCGCGCTCGAGGCGCGCGGCCATCGCTTCGCGCTCTGCGCCTGCGACGCGCTCAGCATCGACGGGAAGCTGCGGACCGACGCCTTCGACTCGACCGACTCCAGCGTCAGCGACGACGTCTCGGCGGCGGTCGGCGTCGACGGCGCGCTGCACACGACCGCCGAGCTGCGGGCGGGGGGCGCCATCTACGTTGCCGACGCGGCCGGCGTGACCGCGTTGGACCATCTGCAGGCGGGCGCGTCCTTCCAGTCGAATGGCCCGCTGGCGATGCAGGCGTCGTCGAAGGCCGACCTGCTGGCCGACGCTGACGTCGCGGGCGACGTCTCAGGGACCGTCAACGTGACCGGCACCCTTCACGTTCCCGCCAGCGCCACGGTCGGTCCGGATGTTCAGGCCTCGGCGGTGGTCACGGGCGCCGTCTCGGTGACGGCGCCCTGCGACTGCAGCACGGGCCCGGCCGGCTTCGTCGACGTGGCAGGCGCGATCGCCGCCGCGGCCGCCAGCAACGGTGACGCGGCGGCCGGTTTCACCTCCGAGGCGCTGGCGGCCGGCTCGGCCTCTGCGGCCCGGCTCGATCTCGGTTGCGGGGCGTTCTATCTGTCGGCTGTCAGTGCCAACGCGCCGATCACGCTGGCGGTCCACGGGCGCGCGCTGCTGGCGGTCGCGGGGAGCCTGACGCTCGTCGGCGGTCTCACGGTGACGCTCGACCCCTCCGCCGAGCTCGACCTTCTGATCGGCGGCTGGCTCACCACCAGCGGCGGCACCGTCGGCGCCCCCGACGCGCCGGCGCGATTCCGGATCTGGATCGCCGGGACGGATCCACTGGTGTTCGCCAACCAACCGACGATCGCCGCGGTCGTGCACGCGCCCGGCGCCGCCGCCAGCGCGCCCGACGGGCTCACGCTGTCGGGGAGCCTGCTCGTCGGCTCGCTCGCGCTCGGGGATGGCTCGCAGTCGGCGCCGCAGTCGCTGCTGCACTACGATCGCGCCATCCTCTCGGCCGGGGTGCCCTGTGGCGAGCCGGCCGCGGCCGTCGTCCCCTGAACGGCCGTCGGTGGGATTTCCCGTTCGCTCTATAGTGGGTGCGTGCCCGCCGACCAGTACCTCCGCCGCATCCTCAACGCCCGCGTCTACGACGTCGCCATCGAGACTCCGCTCGAGCCGGCGCCGCAGCTGTCGGCGCGCCTCGGCGTGACGGTCCTGCTCAAGCGCGAGGATCTGCAGCCGGTCTTCAGTTTCAAGCTGCGCGGCGCCTACAACAAGATGGTCAACCTGTCGCCCGCGGCGCTCCGGCGCGGCGTCATCGCCGCCAGCGCCGGCAACCACGCGCAGGGGGTGGCGCTGGCCGCGCGCAGGCTCGGCGCGCGCGCCCTCATCGTCATGCCGGCGACGTCGCCCGAGCTGAAGGTCGCCGCCGTGCGCGCCCTCGGCGCAGAGGTGGTGCTGCACGGAGACTCCTTCTCCGACGCCTACGCGCACGCGCTCGGCCTGCAGCGGCGCCGCAAGCTGACCTTCGTGCACCCGTTCGACGATCCCGACGTGATCGCCGGGCAGGGGACGGTGGGGCTGGAGATTCTCCGCCAGCACCACCCGAAGGATCACGGGCCGCTGCGGGCGATCTTCGTCTCCGTCGGCGGCGGCGGGCTCATCGCGGGGATCGCCGCCTACGTCAAGGCGGTGCGTCCCGAGATCAAGGTCATCGGCGTGCAGTCGGTCGACTCGGACGCGATGGCGCGCTCGCTGGCCGCCGGGCGCCGGATCGCGCTGCGGGAGGTGGGGCTCTTCTCCGACGGCACCGCGGTCCGCCAGGTCGGACGCGAGACCTTTCGCCTCTGCCGCCGTTACGTCGACGACGTCGTCACCGTCGACAACGACGCCCTCTGCGCCGCGATCAAGGACGTCTTTCACGACACGCGCTCGATCCTCGAGCCGGCCGGGGCGCTCGGCGTGGCGGGGGCCAAGGCCTACGCCGCGCGCGCGCCGCTCGACGGGACGATCGCCGTGGTGACCAGCGGCGCCAACATGAACTTCGATCGGCTGCAGTTCGTCGCCGAGCGGGCCGAGCTGGGCGAGAAGCGCGAGGCGGTCTTCGCGGTGACCATCCCCGAGGAGCGGGGGAGCTTCAAGCGTCTCTGCCAGCTGGTCGGCGAGCGCAACGTCACCGAGTTCAACTACCGGATCTCCGACAGCGGCGCCGCCCGCGTCTTCGTCGGCGTCCAGCTCGCTCGCCCGGGCGAGACGCGGGCGCTGGTCCGCTCGTTCGTGCGGGCGGGCTTCCCGACGCTCGATCTGACCGACGACGAGCTGGCCAAGCTGCACCTCCGTCACCTCGTCGGCGGCCGCTCGCCGCTGGCCCACGACGAGCACCTCTACAGATTCGAATTCCCCGAGCGCCCCGGCGCGCTCATGCGGTTTTTGGCCAGCATGTCGCCCGCCTGGAACATCTCGCTGTTTCACTACCGGAATCAGGGCGCCGATCCGGGGCGCGTGCTGGTCGGCCTGCAGGTCCCCCCACGCGACCACGCGGCGCTGCGGCGGTTTCTCGCCGAGCTCGGCTACCGCCACTGGGACGAGAGCGACAACCCCGCCTACCGGCTGTTTCTCCGCTGAGCGCGCCGCGCTTGGCGAAGCTCAGATCCCCACGCCCAGCTTGAACACGAAGGAGTCGTGCACGATGTCCGTCAGCGCGATGTCCGGCGCGCTGGCCCCGGGCGGCGAGGCGTCCTCGGCGCCACGCCAGGTGCTGTGCAACCAACCGAGCGACACCGAGAGATAGCTGCGCCCGATGAGGTAGACCTCGGCGCCGGCGTCGATTCCCCAGACGTAGAGATAGGTCGTGGCCGAGGCCTGCGTGACCACCAGACCGTCGACGGTGATCGGTCCCTCGGTGTGCCCGGAAAGTGCGCCGCCGGCCAGCCGCCCCTCGACGAAGGGGGTCACCCGCCCAGGCCACTGAAGCCCGGCGTTCACGCCGAGCATCACGTCGGCCAGCGAAGCGCGATCGCCCATGAAGGTCGCGTCTCCGAGCCCCCCCTCGAGCTCGAAGCCGGCCCGAATCCAGCGGCGCGACAGCGGATAGAGGTCGAGGTGAAGCGCGTCGAGCGGGACGGCGCTGCCGTCGAGGTTGCCGATCGAAAATCTCACGAAAGAGAGCTTGAGCCGCGGGTGCGGCGCATTCTCTTCCGGTACCACCGGCGTCACCGTTTCGGCGATCGTCGGACCTGACGCCGGCCCGCTCTCGAGGTCAGCGGCCGATGCGGCTCGGGTCGTGGCCAGCAGCAGAACGAACCCCAACCACGGCGCGCGCCTCATCCCCCCGGTCAATGCAGCGGGCGCGCCAGCCGCGGCTCATCCAGGGTGTTTCGCTAGTACCGGCGCTGCTCAGCTTCCATCAGACCGGCGCCGGTCGCGACGCCGGCGAGAGCGACCGCCGCGCCGTCGAGATGCGAGGGGACGACTGCAGGTGAGGTCCGCGTGGTCCGCGCGCGCCGTGCGGCCGACAACCCGTAACCGAGCCCGAGGGCGATCGAGAGGGGGGCGACGATGGCCACGATCAGGTTCGAGGCGCCGATCAGCTTCATCCCCGAAAGCAACAACACCACCGCCAGCGACGGACGAATGACGTAGTCGGGTGCGCGCGACGAGAACCGCGCCCCGACGAAGACACCCGGGAGGCTGCCGATCAGGATCGAGACGGTCAGCCCGAGCTTGAAGTTGCCGAACAGCAGATGCCCGACGGCGGCGCTGGCGACCAGCGGCACCGCCTGAACCAGGTCGGTGCCGACCAGCTCGGAGAGCTGCATCCGGGGATAGAGCAGCAGCAGCGCCACGATGATGAGCGATCCCGAGCCGACCGACGTCAGACCGACGACCAGGCCGCCGACGATCCCGACCAGCAGGGTGGGAATCCGCCGCAGCTCGAACGGCCGCGGCTCGGCCCGGCGCGAGATGAGCAGCGGGCGGGCGCAGAGCCCGGTGACGACGACCAGGAGCGCCACGCCGAGCGCCACCTTGATGTGCCCCTGGAGCCCGGCGCCGACGTCGAGCCGCCGCAGCAGGAGCACGCCCAGGAACGCCGACGGGATCGACCCGACCATCAACCAGGTCACGAGCCCGCGTTGGACGGTGCCGCGCCGCCAGTGCACGGCGCCTCCGACCGGCTTCATCACCATCGCCGCGACGATGTCGCTCGACACGGCGGCCAGCGGCTCGACGTGGAACAGCAGAACCAGGATCGGCGTCATCAGCGCGCCGCCCCCCATTCCGGTCAGCCCGACCACGAACCCGACGAAGAGGCCGCTGGCTATGACGAGTGGGTCGAACACGGGGGGGGGGACCTGGGCTCAGCCGACGGAGCGCGCGGCTGGGCCGTTAGAGGACAGTAGCGGAAACCGACCAAAGCGGGTCACAAACCGTCGCCCCGCACCGACGGTGGCGGCCCCGGCGGATGGTCATTTCTGGAGCGCCGATCCCTCGCAGGGTTGGCTCCACGGACGAGCCAGAAAGCTGACTCGGGCAGGGAAAGTCCCCGAATGGCCCGCCGACGACGGAACATCCCAGATATACTGGCTGGCCGTTGCGACGCCGTATCACCAGTCCTTTACTGCGGCTCGCAATTGTCGGCGGGCTCTTTCTCTTCGCCCTGGTGCACGGGGTTCGCCGCCGGGGCCATCCGGTGGCCCGGGCCGCATTGGTGACGGCGCGGGGGCCTCGCCCGCTGCCTCTGGGCGACGTCGATCGGGACGGTCTGCCCGACGCGCTCGAGGCTTCGCTGGCGAAACGCTTCGCCCCCGCGGTCATTCTCGACCCGCACGAGGGCAACCGTCCGGCGTCGATCGCCTGGTTGCTCAGTCGGATCGGCGGCCTCGGCCGTCTCGCCGCCGACCGGGACAGTTTTCCTGCCGAGGTCCGCGCGGGGAGCGCCGACCCACGCGACTGGGTCACCTACGTGCACGTCTACCCGCGCACCGACGGCGGCATCAACCTGCAGTACTGGTTTTTCTACACCTATAACGAGGGGCCTCTCTTCTTCGATCACGACAGCGACTGGGAGCACGTGACCGTCGAGGTCGATCCGAGCGGCCAGCCCCACGGCGTTTACTTCGCGCAGCACGGAAACAACAACCCGGGCGTCTACCGCGCCTGGGCCGAGGTCCGGAAGATCGGCGAGCACCCGGTCGTGCTCTCCGCGCGCGGAACGCACGCGAGCTACGCCGACCAGGCCTCCCTCGCCTGGTTCGAGCACGCCAGCGCCTGCGCCGCCGTCGACGCCTGCCGCGATCCGATCTGGCGGACCTGGGAGGGGGGCGGTCTGGTGAACGTCGGCGAGCGCGGCGCCGTGCTCGCGGCCCCGGAGGCGCTCGCCTATGGCGGGCGTTGGGGCAGCGCCGGACGTTTCCTTCGCTCGAGATCGGCGCCGCCGGGGCCGCTGCACCAGAGCGGCTTTTCGACCGACGGCTTCGACTGATCCTTGGCAGACCAGGGGTCCTGGCGGCGCTCGTCGTCCGGCAGATCCGACGACCGGGATCGATCCCAGCCGTCACTGTAGGTCAGGTCCCGAAACTGCGCAGCCGCATTGCGGTCCCCGAACCTCGATCCATTTTGCTGTCAGGGCGGCGAGAGGTTGAACGGGGAGGGTGACGATGGCCAAGTCCAGCAAGTCGGGGTCGGGATCTGAAAACCCACGCGCGGCGACGCCGAGCGAGCTGCCGCGGCCGGATTTTCATTTTCCCGGCGAGGTGGGGCGCACCTTCCTCGACTCCGATCCGCCGCAGTTCCCGCAGCCGGTGCAGCCGCCCAAAGGCGCGCCCAACATCGTGCTCATCCTGATCGACGACGCCGGGTTCGGGCAGTTCAGCACCTTCGGCGGCGGCGTGCCGTCACCGACGATGGATCGGCTGGCGGCCGAGGGGCTGCGCTACAACCGGTTCCACACCACGGCGCTCTGCAGCCCGACGCGCGCGGCGCTCATCACCGGCCGCAACCACCACTCGGCGTCGTTCGCCGGCATCACCGAGATGGCGACCGGCTACGACGGCTACACCTGCATCCTGCCCAAGAGCTGCGGCACGGTCGGCGAGGTGCTGCGGCAGAACGGCTACATGACCGCCTGGATCGGCAAGAACCACAACACGCCGACCTGGGAGGCGAGCGCCGCGGGACCGTTCGATCGCTGGCCGGGCGGCCTCGGCTTCGACTACTTCTACGGCTTCAACGCGGGCGACATGAACCACTGGAACCCGCTCTTGTTCGAGGACCACACGCTGGTGCCGGTCTCGAGCGATCCCAACTACCACCTGACGACCGATCTGGCCGACCACGCGATCACCTGGGTCCGCAAGGTCACCAGCATCGCGCCGGACAAACCCTTCTTCCTTTATGTCGCGCCGGGCGCGACGCACGCCCCGCACCACGCGCCCAAGGACTGGATCGCGAAGTTCGAGGGGAAGTTCGACATGGGGTGGGACAGGTATCGCGAGGAGACGCTGGCGCGGCAGAAGAAGCTGGGCGTCGTCCCCCCGGAGACCAAGCTGACCACGCGCTCGAAGGGGCTGCCGGCCTGGGACGGTCTCGCCGCCGACCAGAAGCGGCTCTACGCGCGGATGATGGAGGTGTTCGCCGGCTACGGCGCGCACTGCGATCACCAGATGGGGCGCGTCGTCGAGGCGGTCAAGCAGCTCCCCGGCGCCGACAACACCCTCTTCATCTTCATCGCCGGAGACAACGGCTCGAGCGCCGAGGGGGGGCTCGAGGGCTCGCTCTGCGAGAACCTGTTCTTCAACGGCTTCGCCGAAAAGTGGCAGGACAACATCAAGGCGATCGACGAGCTGGGCGGCCCCAAGCACTTCAACCACTTCCCCAGCTCCTGGGCCCACGCCATGAACACTCCGTTCCAGTGGACCAAGCAGGTGGCCAGCCACTTCGGCGGCACGCGGAACCCGATGATCATTTCGTGGCCGGCACGGATCAAAGACGCCGGCGGCCTGCGCGAGCAGTTCCTCCACGTCATCGACGTGACGCCGACGATCTACGAGCTGTGCGGGGTGACGGCGCCGACCGAGCTGGGGGGCATCCAGCAAAAGCCGATCGAAGGCGCCAGCTTTGCCGCCACGCTCGACGAGGCGAAGGCGCCGAGCCGGCGCAAGACGCAGTACTTCGAGCTGGGGTGCAACCGCGGCCTCTTTCATGAAGGGTGGATGGCGTCGTCTCCGTCGTTCGTTCCCTGGCAGCCGGTGCGCGAGAAGTTCGATCCCGACCAGGCGGTGTGGGAGCTCTACAACATCGATTCGGACTTCTCGCAGGCCAACGATCTGGCGGCCGCGCACCCGGAGAAGCTGCGCCAGCTCCAGGATCTCTGGTGGGTCGAGGCGGCCAAGTACAACGTGCTGCCGCTCGATTGGCGCGGGGCCGACGTGCGCTTCAACGCCGAACGGATGGGGCGCCCGAGCCTCATTCGCGGCCGCACCAAGATGGAGTACTTCCCCGGCACCATCGGCGTCCCCGACGCGGCCTCGCCGCCGATGCTGAACAAGTCGTGGACCATCACCGCGGAGATCGAGCTGCCCGACGGCAAGGCGAGCGGCATGATCATCACCCACGGCGGTCTGGAAGGGGGCTACGGCCTCTACCTGCGCGACGGCAAGCCGACCTTCGTCTACAACTTCCTCTCCATCGATCGTCCGACCTTCGTCGGCCCCGAGCCACTGCCGGCCGGCAAGACCAAGCTGGTGGTCGACTTCGCCTACGACGGCGGCGGGATGGGGAAGGGGGGACAGCTCACCATGACCGCCAACGGCACCATGATCGCCGAGGGGCGCCTGGCGCGCACCATCCCCGCGGCGATGGCGCTCGGCGAGGGGTTGGACATCGGCTGCGACACCGGCTCGCCGATCGACTTCACCTACAAGATGCCGTTCGCCTTCAGTGGGAAGATCGAGAAGGTGACCGTCGAGCTGAAGGCGAAGTAACCTCGCCGCAGTCATGACGGGAGGGCAGAGCGACGACGACATCGGGCGGCTCTACACCGTACGGCCCGCCGACTTCGTGAAGGAGCGGACCGCCGTCGCGAAGGCGCTGAAGGCGGCCGGCCGCCGCGACGAGGCGGCGGCGGTCGAGAAGCTCCCGCGCCCCACCTCGTCGGTCTGGGCGGTGAACCAGATCGCGCGGCAGCAGCCGGAGCTCGTGCGACGCCTCGTCGAAGCGACGGCGCGCTTGCAGGGTGGGGGGCAGGGCAGCTACGCCGACGCGCTCGGCGAGCACCGCGACGTCCTCCGGGCGTTGCGGACCAAGGCCGAGGAGATCCTCGAAGCATCCGCGCTCCGTCCCACGCCCGAGCTGCTCACGCGGGTCGTCCACGATCTGCGCGCCGGCGTGCTCAATCCCCTGAGCCGCCCGCTCCTCGAGAGCGGCCGTCTCGTGCGCGACGTGGCCGACGAGGGGGCGACGAACCCGTTCGAGCAGGAGCTGCCCGCGGCGCGCCCAGCCTCGGGCGCTCGGCCCGCGCCCGCGACGCCACCCGAAGAGCCGCGCGCGAGAGACGAGGTCCGGGTGCGGGACGAGGCCCGGGCGCGGGACGAGGCCCGGGCGCGGGACGAGGCGCGGGCGTTTCGAGAGCGGCGGCTCAAGAACCTTCGAGAACGGGTCGCGGCGGCGCAGGCGGTGAGCGATCGGGACGAGCGTGAGGTCGCGACCGCCGGCCGGGCGCTGAAGGAAGCGGAGCGGCGGCTCGAGACGTCGCGGACCGCGCTCGCCCAGGCGTCCGCCGAGCTCCAGGCCATCGAGGCCGAGCCCGCGCCGTGAGCGCCGGCCCCCGGGTCACCGCGAGACCTATACCAACCCACGTTTGAGCTGCTAGCCTGGATTGATGGGACGGCGGTGGGGTTGGCAGGTGGTGATCTTGGCGTGCGTCTTTTCCGCCGGCTGCGCCGAACGGATTGAGTCACCCGGCGCCGGAGCGACCGGCGGCGGGCCCGGGGCCGACGGCCAGGTCGTCGGCCCGCCGCGGCCGACGATCCCGCCGCCGCCGAACACATCCCCGCCGCCGAGCACCCCTGCGCCGCCAATCGACGCGCATGTTCTGGTGAACGTCGGCGGAACGCCGGCGTGCGTGGACTACGCCGAGGCGACCGACGACTGGGTCGACACCGCTGCGGCCGGATCGCAGACGGTCGACGATCTGCTGGCGGCCGGCCAAGGGGCCGTGATCGGAGGCTGGGTGGGCACCGCGGAGGCCCCCTACGGATTCATGCCGCAGTCGTGGTTGGCGCGATTCGATTTTGCCACCGACGGGACGTACACCGCAGCCGGGCGGGTCGGCGAGATGGCGGTACCGCCCCTCTATTACGGTGATACCGAGAATTGCCCCCCGGCCGTCTGGTCGTTCACAGACGCGACCAGCCCCGCGAGTGGGCTCGTCGGTGACATCGCCGTCCTGTTCTCGTACGACACGTATTGCGCGCTGCCGGCCTGGAACGAGGGCATCTGGTCGAACGTCCGCTGGGACGTCAGCGGGTTGCGCATGCGCTTCTCGTTCAGCACGGGCGACGGTTACGGACCGATCGATCTCGATCTGCGCCGCGCTTGCCCGAACGACTGAGCGTCCCGCCGGCTCGGTGGCTTGGCCGAGGCGCGACTTGTCTTCCCGTCATCGAAGCGAGAGAGTTCCGCCGGGTGACGACCGAGGGGGAGAACGCGGAGGAGCTGCGCCTCATCGCCAACGCGGTCCCCGCGCTGCTCTCTTTCGTCGACGTCGAGGCGCGATACGTCTGGTGCAACGAAAGCTACCACCGCGCGTTCGGCCGCACGGCGGAGCAGATTCGCGGGAAGCACATCCGCGACGTGCTCGGGGTCGTCGGTTGGGAGTCGGTCCGCCCTCACCTGACCCGCGCGCTGTCGGGTGAGCCGGTCACCTTCGAAAATCAGCTGCGCCTCGAGAACGGAGCAATCTACGAGGGGCACGTCTCGTTCGCGCCACATCGCGATGCGAACGGATGCGTTCTCGGCGTCATCGTGATGGTCAATGACGTGACCGATCAGAAGGCCGCCGAACGGGCGCTCCGCAAGAGCGAGCAGATGCTCGAGCGTTCGCAGTCGAGTGCTCACGTCGGGAGCTGGGAGGTGGAGCTGGCAGGAGCCGGCGGGTCGCGCCCGGGAGGGGTGAAGTGGTCCGCGGAGACCTTCCGGCTCTTCGGCTATGAGCCGGGCTCGCTGGAGCTCAACCAAGCGGCGTTTTTCGATCGCGTTCACCCGGACGATCGCGACCTGATGCGCGCCTCCGCCGACCGTTTCACCAGGCGGGCCGAGCCGTATGAGAACGAGTATCGGATTGTGCGGCCGGACGGGGAGGTGCGCGTGCTGCACTCCTGGGTCGATTTCGAGGTCGACGCGGCCGGACAGCCGATTCGCATGATCGGCACCTGTCAGGACATCACCGAACGCAAGCGGGCGGAACAGGAGCTGCGGGACGCCGACCGGCGTAAGGATGAATTCCTCGCCATGCTGTCGCACGAGCTGCGCAATCCGCTGGCGCCTATCCTGGAGCGCCGTCGAGATCATCGGGCAAGCGGGACCCGGGGAGCGCGAGCTGCGGGCGACCTCCGAGGCGATCATCACCCGCAATGTAGTCGGGATGCCCGGATCGTCTCTCCCGCCGCTTCGTGCCTCACCGGTGTGCCTGTAGAAGGCGGCGGCCGACTGGTGTCCAGAGACGTACTGCTCTCGTCGGCTGCCCGACCAGTCTCTGTGTCTACTTGAGGTGCTCGTTGATGATCGACCTGAGTTGCTGCGTATCGAACGGTTTTTCGATCCATTGATTCGCGACCCCGTCCAGGAACGACCGCGCCCCGGAGGTGAAGGCGCCGCCCGTCAAAAACACCATTTGTGTCGCCTGCTCGGGAACGCTGCGAAGGAGTTGGGCGTGGAGCTCCATGCCGGTCATCTGTGGCATCATCAGATCGCACAAGATGACGTCGTATCGCTCGCCCGCGATGATACGCTGGCAGGCGTCTCCAGCGGTCAATGCGACTGTTACGTTGTGATCGTGCTGAAGCACACGTCCCAAAGCTCTCGCCACCATCGGCTCATCGTCGATGATGAGCACCCGGCCTTTTCTGGTCGGCGGCGCGACTGTCACAATTGGCTCGGGGAGGGCGGCTTCATCTGACGTTGGGGGCAGCAGGACCCTGAACACCGAGCCCTTTCCGAGTTGGCTCTTGACCAGAATCTCGCCGCCGATCCCGGTCACGATCTTGTGGCAGATCGAAAGGCCGAGACCGGTGCCATCCCCGATTGGCTTCGTCGTGAAGAAGGCGTCGAATATCCGCGCCAGATTTTCTGCGGGGATTCCGCTCCCGGAATCCCTGACCTCTACCGCAACCCGGCCGGACGCCGAGTCAATTTCCGTGGAGATCTGGATGACGTTCTGTTCGGCGTTCCCTTCCTGAATGGCCTGGGCGGCGTTCACAATCAGGTTCAAAAAGACCTGTCCGAGACGGGCTTCGTTCCCGTCCACATCCGGCACGTCCGCATACTCCTTGACCAGACGGGCCCGATGTCGAATTTCGTTCCAGGCCATCCGGAGCGAGGACTCGAGGACACGCTTGACACTGACCGGCCCGCATCGCTCCTCGCCCGTGGAGCGCGAGAAGATCTTCAAATCTCGCACGATGTGGCGTAGGCGGTCGGCGCTTTCCCGCGCGTCGTGGAGCTCGTCGAGGACCTCCAGCAAACGGTCTCGGACGTTGCGCTCCTCGACCAGCTCTGCCAGGCCCGTGGCCATGAGATCCAGATTCGCCACGACCGCGGCAAGCGGGTTGTTGATCTCGTGAGCGACGCCGGCGGCGAGCATCCCGACCGAAGCCATTCGGTCCGAGATCAACAGCTGCTCCTGCATCGTGCGGCGCTCGGCCCGAATCGCCGCTTCACGAAGCTCGCGATCGATGGCGGGCCGCAATCGGCTGAGGCTCCCCTTGAACACGTAGTCGTTCGCGCCGCTCCTCATTGCAGCGACGGCCGCCTCTTCTCCCACGGTTCCCGAGACGATAATGAACGGAATGTCGAGTCCTTTGGCCCGCAGCAAAGCCAGCGCCGCCGGCCCGCTGAACCGAGGCATCGCGAAGTCGGAAAGGATGATATCCCAGCTCTCGCTGTCGAGCGCGGCGGCCATCGCTGCCTCCGTATCGACACGCATGTGGACGACGTCGTAGGAGCCTCTTCCCAGCTCCATGATGACGAGCTCCTCATCGTCAGGCTGGTCCTCGACCAGAAGCACTCGCAACCGCCTGCGCTCGGTCGTCTTGTCCTCGTTCGAGCGAGGATGATTCGCAGAGTCCGGTGGAAGCGGAATTGGTACGTTGCTGTGACGAAGGGGTCGTGGTCGAGTGCTCTTGGAAATGGCTGTTGGCATGGTTGTCGTAGACTCCCGGTCGGTCCTCGTCATCTCTCGACGAGGTGATGATTGCGATCGTCAGACGGCGCGGCCGGTCGCTTCCTCGAATGGCGTCGTGGCCTGCCCGCGACGACCCGTGTCCTGAGCGCCGCCACCGCCCACGTCAGAGCCGCGCCGCAAGCAAAGGTCAGCACCGACCAACGAACGCAGACGATGGCCGCAACGCACACCCCGTTGCCATCGATGATGGAATCGTCCAGCTGCCCGCTGGGCCCGCTCGCCAACGTCAGGAGCGCGAGCGTCGTGCCGACGAGAATCGAAAGTGCCAACCAGATCGTGAAAGCCAATCGGGCGAAGTCCTTCACGCTTCAAGGGCTCGCACATAGGACGATTGGAGGCGCATCCATCTGCGCCCTTTCAATCGGTGCTCGAAGGAGCCACGCACCTCGATCGGCGCTTGCGCGATACCAGCAGACCGACCAGCAATGCGGCAAAGGCGACAGACCCACCTGCGCCATGTCCGGCGTCTTCGCCGTAGCTGCAGCTGCAGCCTCCACTGCTCGGGTTGGTCTCGCCGGCGGCGCCCGCGCCTCCTGCTGCGCCCCCGGCCCCC
This sequence comes from Polyangia bacterium, assembly GCA_036267635.1. GTDB lineage: Bacteria > Myxococcota_A > Polyangia > Fen-1088 > Fen-1088 > JADGRB01. The sequence continues at coordinate 36,818 of DATAVR010000034.1, forward strand.
GCGTGTCCAGCGGCGCCGGAGCTGCCGGTTCCACCGGCTGCACCGCCATTGCCGCTGACGGCAGTTGATCCGGCTGCGCCGCCCGCGCCGCTGACGGGAGGTGCTCCGGCTGCGCCGCCCACGCCGCTGATGCCGGTTGATCCGGCCGCGCCTCCCGTGCCGCCGCCGGCGGTCGATCCGGCCGCGCCGCCCACGCCGGTCGCCGCGCCGCCCGTGCCCGTCGTCCCGCCGGTCGCGCTCGCGCCGCCGGCCCCAGCGCTTCCGGTCGAGGCTGGAGCGCCGCACAGACCGCCGGTGCATTGTCCGCTGCGGCAGCTCGTGGCCATCGTGCAAGACTGGCCATCTTCAGCGCCGCACGCCCCGTCGGCGGCGCAGACGTCGCTCACACACTCGGCAGCCTGCGTGCAACCGGTGCCGTTCGTGGCGGCGCAGGTATTGGTGGTCGCGTTACACAGGCCAGAAGCGCAGACGATCTGGGCCATCACCGTGCTGCAGGTGCCGGAGTGGAGGGCGTCGTTCGGCATCTCCGCGCCCGCGGCCAGCTTCCCGGCGCAGGTGAAGGTGTCGAGGGCGCAGTAGAGCGTGTCGGCGCAGTCGGCGTCGCGCACGCAGCGATCGTTGCCGGCCGGCTGGCAGAGCCCGGCGGCGGCGTTGCAAATGCCGCTTTGACAGACGTCGGCCTGGGCGGTGGTCTGGCAGGGACCCTGGCCGTCGACGGCGCCGCACTGACCGTTGCTGCCGCACAGGTTTCCGGTGCAGGCGGCCGCCAAGGTGCAGGAGGCGCCTGCCCCTGCCGCGCAGGTCACGGCCGCGGCATTGCACAGGCCCGAGGCGCACACCGCCAGCGCGTTGCCGGGGAGGCACCCGCCGGCGTGCAGGCTGTCGCTCGGGATTGGCGCTCCGGGTGCCAGCTTGGCCACGCAGGCGAGCGCATCGGGATCGCAGTAGCTGCTCGCGCCGCAATCGGCGTCGACAGCGCAGCGACCGGTGCCGGTCGGCACGCAACGGTTTCCCGAGGCGCTGCAGGTTCCGCTCTGGCAGAGCGCTGCCGTGGCGGTTGTGCAGCCCGCTTGGCCGTCGGCGAGGCCGCACAGCCCGTTGCTGCCACAATTGCCGTTGGCGCACTGGCCTCCGGCCGTGCACGCAGCGCCCGGCACGAGCGCGCAGGTGTTGCTGGTCGCGTTGCAGGCGCCGGTGGCGCAGACGGCCTGAGCCGCGGCCGCGGTGCAGACACCGGTGTGCACGCCGTCGTTCGGCAGCGGCTGTCCGACGGCCAACTCTGCTTTGCAGAGGCCGACGCTGGCGTCGCAGTAGGCGGACGACGGGCAATCGCTGTCCTTCGCGCAGCCGGCGCTGCCGCAGACGCCGGCTGCGGAGCAGACGCCCGATTGGCAGAGCGTCGAGGTGACGGTGGTGCAGCCCGACTGGCCGTCGGCCAGACCGCAAAGGCCGTTGTTGCCACAGACGCCGATCGCGCAGCCGCCCGCGGTCGTGCAGCTGCCGCCGGTGATTGCGCCACAGGTCTTGCTGACGGCGTTGCAGAGACCGGTCGTGCAGGCTGCGCTCTGCCCGGCCGCGCAGGTGTCGTGCACCCCGTCGCTGGGGAGCGAAACGCCCGCGACCAACGTCGCGGCGCAATGCAGGGTCTGGGCGTTGCAGAATTGGCCCGCGCCGCAGTCGCCGTCGCTGCCGCATCCCCCGCTGTCCGCCGGAATGCACAGGCCGCTCTGGGCACCGCAGGTTCCGGTCTGGCAGAGCGTCGCCGCGCTGCCCGAGGTGCACGACCCGGTACCGGCGGCGTAGCCGCACAAACCGTTGCTGCCGCAGATGTCGTTGCTGCATTGGCTGGCGACCGTGCAGCCGCCATCGGTGGCGTTGGCGCAGGTTCCGGTCTGCGCGTTGCAGCCCCCGCTCGCGCAGACGGCCGACGCCATATCCGTGGTGCAAGCGCCTGTGTGCAGGCCGTCCGCCGGGATCGGCGCACCGGCGGGAAGCTGCGACACGCAGCTCGTCGAGGACCGGTCGCAGTACTGAGTCGCGGCACAGTCGGCGTCCACCCAGCAGCTGGAGGGATCCCCGCCCAGACAAACGCCCGCGGTGGCGCTGCAGTGTCCGGAGGCACAGAGGTCGCCGGCGTTGGCCGCCGTGCAGGCGCCGTTGCCGATCGCGTTGCCGCACAGGCCATCGGCGTCGCAGACGTCCGCCACGCATTGGTTGGCGGCGGTGCAAGCCGTTCCGGTCGTCTTGGCGCAGCTGTTGGCATTCGGGTCACAGCCACCGTCGGCGCAGACCGCCGCCGCCAGCCCATCGCTGCAGACGCCGTTGTGGAGGCGATCGTTCGGCAGCGACGCACCAGCGGCGAGCTGGGCGACGCAGTGGAGCGCGTTTGGATTGCAGTACTGTCCCTGGGCGCATTCAGCGTCGGCGCTGCAGCTGCCGGACGCGGCCGGCAGACAGACCAGGCTCACGCTGCCACAGACCCCCGACTGGCAGATGCCCGAGGCGCTCACCGTCGTACAGGGACCGTCGCCATTGGCCAGGCCGCAGAACCCGTTGCTGCCGCACATACCGCCGGCACACTGGGTGGCCGAGGTGCATGCGACGCCGAGGCCCGCGCCGCAGGTCTTGCTGGCCCCGTTACAGAGGCCCGTCGCGCAGACCGCCGCCGCAGCGTCGCAAGCGCCGTCGTGCAAGCCGTCGTTGGGGATGGCAGCCCCGGCCGCCAGCTTGGCGACGCAGCTGAGCGCACCCTGGTTGCAGTACTGTCCGGTCGCGCAGTCGGCGTCGACCCAGCAGCTGCCGGCCGCGGCCGGGATGCAGACGCTGCCGGAGCCGCTGCAGGCGCCCGACTGGCAGAGCGTCGAGGCGGTCCCGCCCGAGCAGGCGCCGGTTCCCGACGCGTAGCCGCACAGGCCATTGCCGCCGCAGATGTTGATCTGGCAATCGCCCGGGCCGGTGCAGGCGGCGTCGAGCGCCGAGGCGCAGGTGTTGGTCGCCGCGTTGCAGCCGCCCGAAGCGCACACCGCGCTGGCGACTGGCGCCGAGCAAGCACCGCCGTGCAGGCCGTCGCTGGGGATGACCTGGCCGGGGTTCAGCTTGGCGACGCAGGTGAAGAGGTCGCGGCGGCAGAAGCCCGTCGCGCAGTCGCCATCGGCATAGCAGCTGCCGGCCCCCGAAGGGATGCAGACGCCGCTGGCGTCGCAGGTCCCAGATTGGCAGTAGGTGGTGGCGGTGCCGCTCGTGCATCCCGACTGGCCGCTGGCGGCGCCGCATTTGCCGTTACTGCCGCACAGGTTGGCGACACACTGGTTGCCCGTGGTGCAGGCCGCGCCGTTGGCGCCCGCGCAGGTGTTGCTGTTGCTGTTGCAGGCGGAGCTCACGCAGACGGCGCTGGCGTTCGAGGGCGAGCAGACGCCGCTGTGGAGCCCGTCGTTGGGGATGGCGGCGCCCGCGGCGAGCTTGGTCGCGCAGGTGAACGTCCCGCGGTTGCAATACTGGCCGCTCGCGCACTCGCCGTCGACGTAGCAGCTGCCCGAGGCGGCCGGGATGCAGACCCCGGCGGTGCTGCAGGCGCCCGACTGGCAATAGGCCGTGGACGTCGCCGACGTGCACCCCGACTGACCGTTGGCAGCGCCGCAGGTGCTGTTGACGGTGCTGCAGACGCCGGCCGTGCAGAGCCGGGGCCCGGTGACGGAGGTGCAGCTCCCGCCGGGGATCGCGGCGCCGTTCGCCGCCTTGGCGACGCAGGCGCTCGAGAGGCAGGCGTTGCTCGGCCCGCAGTCGGCGTCGGCCGCGCAGGTGGTGAGGCACTTGCCGGTCGTGCTGTTGCAGAACGAGCCGGCGTGGGTGGCGCCCGCGGTGGTGCAGTCGGTGTTGACGGTGCAAAGACCGCAGTAGCCGGTGGAGGCGCAGAACGGCGCGCCGGTGGCGCAAATCGCGGTGGCGCTGGTGGCGAAGTCGCCGTTGCACGCCGCGCAGGAGCCGGCTCCCGCGCCGGCCGTCAGACAGGCGGGATAGGCAGAGCTGGAGCACGCATGGGTGGCGGTGGTGCCGAAGTTTCCATTGCAGGCGACGGTACAGACGTCGTGCGAGCCCGACATGTCACAGCCGGTCGATCCGCTGGCGCAGGTGCCGGTGCTCGAGACCAGACAGGCGCCGCAGACGTGCTTGGAGGGGTCGCAGATGGCGCCCGCAGACGAGCTGGCGCAGTCGGCGTTGGTGTTGCAGCAGGAGCCGTTGGCCGAGGAGAGGTTGTCGGTGGCGTAGAGTTGCAGAAACTCGTGCTTGTCCCAGGCACCCCCGGTCGACGCCGTATACCCGACGTAGAACGTGCTGCCGAGGACGGTCGCCAGGTTCAGCGTGGCGCTCAGTGAGGCGGTGCTTGGCTTGGTGCTCGTGGACGAGACGTAGACCGCCAGTAAATGGGAGGTCGCCGAGTAGTCGATCCAGATGTAGAAGGGCGTGCCGTTGGTCGGCGTGAGCGGCGGGGTCAGTGCCGAGAACTGCACCACCGGCAATCCGGAGTTCGTGGCGTCGGTGTGAGTGGGGTCCCCCCCCTTGGTGATCGCGATGTGCGGCCCGGCCGGGTCTCCGCCGTTCTGGTAGGTGTCGAACTCGACGGTCACCGAGTTGGTGATGCCCTGGTAACCGATTCCGCTCCCGAAGGATCCCAGAGCGGTCACCCCGCGAGGATCGTTGTGCATGACGAATGCCATCCCGTCAGCGGGGGTGGTGCTGCTGGCCGTCGAGATCTTCACGTACATGTTGACGTGGAAGTCGTTCGAGCTCGAGAACTTCGTCTCGTACATCGCCGAGCCACCCTGATTCCCCGTGTCCTGGGTGAGCACGATGCTGGAACCACCCAGCGAGGCGGTTCCGTTGAGTTGAAAGTTCGCCAAGGTCGGCCCACCTTGATAGCAAACGTCACTGGCCGCGCGGGCTGCCACCGGCCAAAGCAACGAAGCCGCGCCCAGCGCCACGAACAACGGCGACGAAGTACCTGCGCGGTACGACGAGATGGCTCTACGAGCTGATTTCATTGAAGATCGTCCTCGGGCTTGATGTTTGGGCTCGATAGCCGCTGTGCGCGGCGATCAGAATGGTCGCGGTACTGCGGATCCGAACCGCTGGCGGCCGTGCTTCGGGTCCGCCCGGTGCTTCCTCGGGTTTTCCATGCGCGCGCGCGGCGAATTCGAGCGGACGGCAACGACGAGGCCACGCCCGGTGGGCACAAAACCTGGGGGCGCCCACAGCCAACACCTACATCAGCCTCCGAAGAGCTCACCCGGATGGTGAGCTCGAAGTGCCGGCGTGGAATCGACATTGGGGGACCATTCGCCTGCGAGGCCCCCCTCCTCACGAGCGACCGCAGCGTCGCAGAGTCGCTGGTCCGCTGTCAACAATAAACAATCTGATTACAAGGATTGTCACAACGATCGTTTATCGCGAAACAATGCATCGCTAACCAACGTCGTTCGATCGTTTGGTCCATTGAGCATGGGATAAACGAACGATGGTTCCGACCGTTGAGAATCGACTAACCATTCGACAAGCCGCCGGTCGAACGTAACAGCGGTCACCAGTTTTCGCGGTCTTGGTGCTCGCTCCGATGCGGGTTGGCGATCGAAACTCGCTCATCGAGTTTCGAAACCGTGGGGCGCGGCAGATTCTTCGCCCGATGCTCGATTCGCTCTCAAGGAGGTCCGCTGTCCGCCCGATAGCTTCCGCCCAGAGAGAGATTGGAGGAGCGATGGAGAGGGCAGATAGGACCGAGAACGAGCTCATTCGACGGGCGCGCCGCGTGGCCGCGTGGGACTGGTTCCTCTTTGTCGGGTCGTTCCTGCTCATCGTGGCCGTCGGGTTGGGAATCGCCGCCGCGATGAGATGAAAGCTCTCGGCGAACTGTCGCGGATCCCACGCTCGAGTTGCGTCCTGCTTCCGCTTGAGCGAACATTCGGTCGGCTCGTCCTCGAGGGGGAGACGTCGGGCCGAGCGCTTTCGCATGTCATCTCCCTCGAATACGCAGGACGCCGCTCCAAGTGTGGCCCTGGTTTGCCGCGTACGAAGCAGGTTCTGCGCGGTTCCCGTTTCGGAGATCGACGAGACGATGCGGCCGCTGCCGATGGAGCCGATGCGGTCGGCTCCATCGTTCGTTTCGGGGGTGGCGATCGTGCGCGGTGTCCCAACGCCCGTGCTGGACGCCGGCCGGTTGCTCGGCGCCGGTGACGACGCGCAGCCGACCCGGTTTGTCGTGGTCCGCGTCGGCGAGAGGCGGGTGGCATTGGCGGTCGAGGCGGTGGTCGGCCTGAGGACGTTGTCCGCGACGGCGCTGCACGACCTGCCCCCACTGATACAGGACGCCAGGGCCGACGTGGTCGCGGCGATTGGCGCACTCGACGCCTCACTTCTCGTGGTGCTCCGAACCGCGCGCTTGGTGCCTGAAACTGTCTGGAACGCCATCCGGGGGGGGGCAGGGTGAGTCTCCGCCAGGAGCTCTCGCCCCCAGCGATCGAACGTTTCCGCGTGGCCCTGCGACGACGCATCGGCCTGCATTTCGACGACGGAAAGCTCGGGACACTAGGGGAAGTGTTGCAACGCCGGGTCGCGGAGCGCGGCCAGCCGCTCGGCGTCTATCTCACCAATCTCGAAGACGGCCAGACCTGGCGCGACGAGGTGGGGGCTCTCGCGCGTGAGCTGACCGTCGGAGAGACGTACTTCTTCCGAAACATCGATCAGTTTCACGCCATGAGGCAATTGGTGCTCCCTGCGCGCGCTCTGGCCCGTACGTCGGATCGACGGATCCGTATCCTGTCGGCGGGTTGCGCCTCGGGCGAGGAGGCCTACTCACTGGCGATCGTTGCGCGTGAGCTCCCCGAAGTGGCGGGCTATCAGATCTCGATCCGTGGGCTCGACGTCAATCCTGCCGCCCTGGAACGTGCCGCTTCCGCCCGCTACTCCCCCTGGGCACTGCGAGAGACGCCCAAGGAGACCCACGCACGCTACTTTCGTGCCGATGGGCGCGACTTGCTCCTCGACCCCGAGATCAGGGCCGCGGTGACCTTCGAGGCCCGCAATCTTTCGCAACCCGACGCCGCGTTCTGGGAGCCAGGCTCGTTCGACGTCATCTTCTGCCGCAACGTCCTCATGTACTTCGCGCCCGAGGCGGCACGCGCCGTGATCGCGAGGTTCGCGCGGTCCCTCGTGCCAGGCGGTTACCTGTTCCTGGGCTACGCGGAGACGCTGCGGGGGCTGTCGCAGGACTTCCACCTGCGGCACACACACGAGACCTTCTACTATCAACGGCGCGCCGACGGGGCGAGCGCAGGAGACGGCGAGGGGGGGATCTCCTGGATTGGCGGCGAGACCCAGGCCCGCGCCGAGATGCAGCCTGCCGGCAACGTCGCCGCCTGCGCTGGCGCGGACGCCGGGGCTTGGGTCCAAAACATTCAACGCGCCTCCGAGCGCATTAGGTCCCTGACCGCGCTGGCGCCGGGCGGCGCGGACCCCCCGCCGACGACCGCTCCCTTGACTGCGAACGGCGGAGGTCGCCGCGGCCCGGGGTTTGATCTCGGCAGCGCGGTCGACCTGATGAGGCAGGAACGGTTCTCTGAGGCGCGGTCGGCGCTCGAGACTCTGCCGCCGGAGTCGGGTCGCGATCCGGATGTCCTCCTGTTGAAGGCGGTCCTCTTGACCCACGGCGGCGACCTGGCCGCCGCCGAACGGCTCTGCGGTGAAGTCTTGGTCCTCGACGAGATGAGCGCCGGGGCGCACTACCTCACCGCCCTTTGCCGCGAACGGGCCGGTGACAGCGGCGGCGCCGCCAGCCACGATCACGTCGCGAGCTATCTGGATCCGTCATTCGCCATGCCACGTCTGCACCTGGGCCTCTTGGCGCGGCGCGCGGGAGACCAGAAGGCCGCGCGTCGTGAGTTGGGCGAGGCGCTGACGCTCCTGGAGCGGGAGGATCCGTCGCGCTTGCTGCTGTTCGGCGGTGGATTCGGGCGTCAGGGGCTGCTCACCCTCTGCCGCGCCGAGCTCTCGGCCTGCGGACTCCCACGATGAGCGATGCTGGCAAGAGTAGCCGCGCGGCCGATCTGGCGCGCGCGTTCGACAGCAGCTTTGCCAATCCGGTCCGCACCGTCGGCGACGACTGCGATGACTTTCTGGCGATCCGGACGGGCGGAGATTCCTACGCCGTCCGTCTCCGAGACGTCGTCGGTCTCACGGCCGATCGCAAGATCGTTCCGCTCCCCACCTCCCAGCCTGCGTTGCTCGGAATCGCCGGCCTGCGCGGAGGCGTAGTGCCGGTGTACAGCTTGGCGACGTTGCTAGGCAGCAGCGCCCCGAGCGGGGAGGCGCCTCGCTGGATGTTGCTGGTGGGTGCGGGGGCGTTGCTGGGATTTGCCTTCGATCAGTTCGACGGCCAAGTCCGGGTCCCGCGGTCCGATGTGTCATCGGGCGGAGAGACGGCGACCTACGAATCGGCTCGAATCGGAGACGCCTGGCGAGGAATCGCCGATGTCGTGGCGCTGGCGGAGACCATCAGAGCGCGGCTACCAGAAAACGAAACCAACCACGGCAAGGAGAAATGACGATGTGGACGTTCGGGAAGAAAGTGGCGGCCGGCTTCGGCCTGGCGTTCGTGCTCCTCGCCGCGATCGGGGCGGTGGCCTACCGGAGCATCGACACACTCACGCGGACGAGCTACCTCGCCACCCACTCGCACGCGGTTCTAGAGCACACCGAACGCGTCATGAGCGAGATGAAGGACGCAGAAACCGGGCAGCGTGGATTCGTGATCACCGGTGAGGAGTCGTACCTCGAACCCTTCACGACGGGCAGCGTAGCCATCGCCGGGACGATGACCGAGCTCCGCGAGCTGACCGTCGACAACCCCGCTCATCAAAAGCAGCTCGACGAGGCGGAGGCACTCGTCGCCGGGAAGCTGGAGGAGCTGCGCAAGACAATCGGATTGAGGCGGACGCAAGGATTCGAGGCGACGCAGAAGGAGATCGTGGGCGGAACAGGCAAGCGTTTCATGGATGACCTGCGTCGGATCATCGATCAGCTGGAGCGCGATGAGCGTGATCTGCTCAAACAGCGCGCCGAGGAGGTCGAAGCGTCGGCCTCGGCCGCGCGCGCCACCATCGGGCTCGGAACCCTGCTGTGCCTGATCCTATCGACCGCGGTCGGGTTCTTCCTCACCCGTTCGCTGACGAGCCAGATCGGATCGGCCGTGCGTCACGTACAGAGCTCGTCGGCGGAGTTGCAAGCCGCCGCCAACCAGCAGGCGACTGGCGCCAAGGAACAGGCCACGGCCATGAGCGAGATTACGACCACCATCAGCGAGCTGCTGGCGACGTCACGCCAGATCGCCGAAAGCGCGCAGCGAGTGGCGCGCATCGCGACCGAGACCGCCTCGGCGGCGCGCAGCGGCGACGACACCGTTCAGAAAACGAGCGAGTCGGTGATGGGGATCAAGCGTCAGGTCGATGTCATCGTGGCGCACATGATCGAGCTCGGGAAGAAGTCCCAGCAGATCGGTAGCGTCCTGGAGATCATCAACGAGCTTGCCGAGCAGACCAACATTCTGGCCATCAACGCGACGATCGAGGCGGCCGGCGCCGGTGAGATGGGACGCCGCTTCGCGGTCGTCGCCGACGAGATCCGCAAATTGGCCGATCGGGTGGGCGGGTCGACCAAGGACATCCGGGGCTTGGTCGACGACATTCGCGCCGCGGTCAACACGACAGTCATGGCGACCGAGGGAGGCTCGAAGGCGGTCGATACGGGGGCACGGCAGTTCAACGACGTGGCAACCTCCTTCAAACAGATCGCCGGTCTGGTCACCACCACCAGCGAGGCAGCCAAGGAGATCGAGCTCTCCACGAAACAGCAGTCATCCGCGGTCGAGCAGGTCAACCTGGCGATCGCCAGCGTGTCACAGGCGGCCATGGAGACCGAGGCCAGCTCGGGCCAGACGCTGCAGACTTCGTCGGAGCTCACCAGGCTCTCGAAAGAGTTGGGGCGCCTCATTCAATCACAAGCGGCCGGCTGATCGTGGGGCGGGACCCCTACGAATACTTTCGCGTCGAGGCGCGAGAGATTCTGGATGGGCTGGGACGCGGCGCGCTCCAGCTCGAGAAGGGGGCCACGCCCGAGATCACCGCCGGGATCTTGCGCCTCGCGCACACGCTCAAGGGAGCAGCGCGGGTCGTCAAGCAGCCGGGGATCGCAGAGAGCGCCCACGCCATCGAAGAGCGGTTGGCCGATCTGCGCGAAACGAAAGGCCCCGTGGAGAGCGCGCGCGTCGACGACGTGCTCAGGCTGATCGACGCCATCGCGACCGGGTTGCGTGGGTTGGATTCGCCGGCCTCCAATCCGACCGCGAAACCGGCCGCGCCTGCCCCCGTCGACGAAGACATCGCCGTGGTGCGCGCGGACGCGGCCGACCTGGACGCCGTGATCGACGGCATTGGTGAGGCGGGGTTGCAGGTACGGACGATGCGGCGGGTCCTGGGCGGCCTCGGGCGCGCCCGGCACCTGGCCGAGCTTCTGTCCGAACGAGTCGTCCCCGGCAGCGGCGCCGACACGTCGCGATCGCGAGACGGCGCGGCTGCGGCGCGGCTGGGGCCGTTGGCGAACGAGTTGTGCGAGCTTCTGACCGGGTTCGACCGGCGACTGACGGATACGGTCGATCAGGCGGAGCGAGAGCTGCGCGAGGTGCGCGATGCCGCCGACAAGCTGCGGCTGGTCGCGGTCTCCACGCTGTTCGTGACCCTGGAGCGAACCGCCCGTGACGTCGCTCAGTCGGTGGGGAAGGAGGCGGTGTTCGAGGCGACGGGGGGCGAGATCCGTCTCGAAGCCCAGGTCCTGAGTGCTGTGCAGAGGGCGCTGGTCCAATTGATCCGCAACGCGGTCGCGCACGGGCTCGAGACCGCCGCCGAGCGAAGGAATGCCGGTAAGAACGGCGCCGGCCGGGTCCAGGTCGAGGTGGTGCGAAGGGGAAATCGCGTCGCCTTCGCCTGCCGCGACGACGGCCGCGGGATCGACCTGGCCGCGGTCAGGCGCGTGGCTCAACGAAAGGGGATCCTCCCCGAGGGGGCGCCGCGGGAGACGGGCGATCTTCTGAAGCTGCTCTTGCGGGGTGGGCTCACCACCTCGGGGGCGGTCACCGAGGTCGCTGGGCGCGGGATAGGGCTCGACGTCGTGCGCGAGGTCGCCGCGCAGCTCGGCGGCGAAGTGACGTTGACGACCGACGCCGGACGGGGGACGACCTTCGAGCTGGCGGTCCCGCTCTCGCTGTCGTCGCTCGACGCGCTCCTCGTCGAGGTCGACGGCATCTCGGCGGCGATTCCGCTCGACTCGGTCCGCCGGACGGTGCGCCTCGTTGCCGCCGACATCGCCCGAACGGCCACCGGCGAGTCCGTTGTGCACGAGGGGCGGGTGATTCCGTTCATTCCGTTGGCGCGGCCTCTCGGCAGACGTCGGCCAGAGCCGAAGAGCGCGGCACGTTCGGCCGTCGTCGTCGCGGCCGCGGAGCATCTCGCGGCGCTGGCGGTCGATCGGCTACTTGGCACGGCCAACGTCGTGGTGCGTCCCTTGCCTGCCTTCGCCTCCGCTGCTCCGGTCGTCGTCGGCGCGGCCATCGACGGGGAAGGGACTCCGCAGCTGGTGCTCGATCCTGCCGAGTTGGTGGCCGGGGCGCAGCGCGCCGAGCGCGAGGCCTCTTCCGTCGATGCCGCGCCGACCGCGCCCGTGCTGGTCATTGACGACTCGCTCACGACCCGAATGCTCGAGCAGAGCATCCTCGAATCGGCCGGCTACGAGGTCGATCTGGCCACTTCCGCGGAAGAGGGAATCGAGAAAGCCCGCCGGCGGCACTACGCGCTTTTCCTGGTGGATGTCGAGATGCCGGGGATGGACGGATTCACCTTCGTCGCCACCACACGCGCCGATCCGGCCCTGCGTGAGACGCCTGCCATCCTGGTGACTTCGCGTAACGCGCCCGAGGATCGGCAGCGCGGGCACGACGCCGGCGCTGGCGGATACGTGGTGAAAGGGGACTTCGATCAGGCGGAGCTTCTGGCCCTCATCAAGAGGCTGGTGCGGTAATGGGGCGCCGCATTCGCGTAGCGGTCATCGAGGACTCCGCGACGGTGCGCAGGCACCTGGTCGAGGTGCTGTCGAGCGATCCCGAGATCGAAGTCGTGGGCGAAGCCGCCGACGGGCGAGAAGGCGTCGCGCTCTGCGCACGGGCGCGGCCCGACGTCGTCACCATGGACATGATGCTGCCGGTGATGAATGGCCTCGAGGCGACTGAACAGATCATGGCCCACTGGCCGACGCCCATCCTGATCGTGTCGGCGTCGACCAACCGCGGCGAGCTGTTTCGTACCTACGAGGCCATGGCGGCCGGCGCGGTCGACGTGCTCGAGAAGCCGCGCGGCGATGAAAGTGACGACGACTGGACAGTGCGGTTTCTTGCGACCATAAAGATGGTCTCGCGGATTCGGGTCATCACCCACCTGCGGGGCCGGCTCGCCTCTCGCGCAGCGCTGCGGCTTCCGGCCTCCATCGTCCAGTCGCGGCGCCCCTGCCTGCTGGCGGCGATTGGCGCCTCGACGGGCGGACCCGGCGCCGTCGTCGCCGTGCTTCGCGCGCTGCCTGAGGAGTTTCAACTCCCGATCCTCTTGGTGTTGCACATCGGCGCCCCCTTCGGCGCCTCGTTCGCCGAGTGGCTCGACACTCAGATCGGCCGCCAGGTACGCCTCGCGGAGGACGGCATGCCCCTCAACGCGGTCGGCGCACGGGTGATGATGGCGCCCCCCGATCGCCATCTCATCCTGCGCGGTGGCCGGCTGCATTTGACGACTGACCCGGAGCGACACTCCTGCCGTCCGTCCGTCGACGTTCTGTTCGAGTCGGTGGCGCACGAGATCGGCGCCGCGTCGGCGGCCTGCCTGCTCACCGGCATGGGACGCGACGGCGCCGCGGGTATGTTGGCCATCCGCAAGGCGGGCGGGCTCACGATCGCGCAAGACGAGGCGACGTCGGTCGTCTACGGAATGCCCCGCGAGGCAGTCCTTCTCGGCGGTGCGGAGCTGGTGCTCCCGCTTCCGGAGATCGGTCCGACACTCGCGAGCTACGCCGGCACGCCGCACATATCGAGGGAACGATGAACGAAACCGTCCTGATCGTCGACGACAGCCTGACCGTGCGCATGGACCTCGCCGAGGCGTTTGAACGAGCCGGATTTCACCCGCGCCCCTGCGCGACCGTCGCAGAAGCGCGGAGTGCGCTTTCTGTCGAGTCGGTGCGAATCGTGATCCTGGACGTGCTTCTCCCGGATGGCGACGGCGTCGAGCTGCTCAAGGAAGTGCGCGCGTCACCTCGCGGGGATCACACGGCGATCCTCATGCTGTCGACGGAGGCCGAGGTCAAAGATCGCGTGCGTGGGCTCAAGACCGGGGCCGACGAGTACGTCGGCAAGCCGTACGACTCCGACTATGTCGTCGCCAGGGTTCGTGAGCTCCTTCGCGTCTCCGGCGCGCCGGCTTCGGACGCGACGACTGTGCTGGTGATCGACGATAGCCCGACGTTCCGTGAGGTGCTCTGCCGCGCGCTTGCGGAAGCCGGCTACGCCGTCTTGCAGGCGGCGAGCGGGGAGGACGGCCTGCGCCAGGCCGCCAGCCGGCGTCCGAACGCCATCGTCGTCGACGGCGTGATGCCGGGAATCGACGGCGCAACGGTCATTCGGCGGGTTCGACTGGATGTAGCCCTGCGAGGCGTCCCCTGCATCCTCCTGACCGGCTCCGAGGACGGCGGCGCCGAGCTGCGCGCGCTCGACGCCGGTGCCGACGCCTTCGTCCGCAAGGAGGAGGATGTCTCCATCATTCTGGCGAGGTTGGCGGCCACCCTGCGCAGCTCGTCGAGCAGCCCGGTACCCACCGTTGAGACCAGCAGTCTCTTGGGTCCGAAGAAGATCCTGGCGATCGACGACAGCGTCACCTATCTGCACGAGCTCGGGGACGCGCTCCGTGGCGAGGGGTACGACGTGATCCTCGGGCGCTCGGGCGAAGAGGCGCTCGAGCTCCTGGGCGTCCAGGTGGTCGACTGCATCCTCCTCGACCTCGTCATGCCCGGCCTGGGCGGGCACGAGACTTGCCGTCGCGTGAAGGCGGCGCCGATGATGCGCGATGTTCCGCTCATCATGCTCACCGCGCTGGAAGATCGCGAGGCGATGGTGGCAGGTCTCAGCGCGGGCGCCGACGACTACATTCCCAAGTCGAGCGACTTTCAGGTCCTGAAGGCACGCGTTCGCGCCCAGATCCGGCGCAAGCAGTTCGAGGACGAGAACCGACGGATTCGCGTCGAGTTGCTACAGAAGGAGATCGAAGCGGGGGAGGCGCGGGCTGCCCGCGAGCTGGCGGAGACGCGCGCTCGGCTCGTCGAGGAGCTCGAACGCAAGAACGAGGAGCTGGATGCCTTCAGTCATTCGGTGTCGCACGATCTGCGCGCGCCGCTGCGCGGGATCGACGGCTTCAGCCGGGCCCTGCAGCAAGACTACGTCGACAAGGTCGATGAAAAGGGCCAGCACTACCTGCGACGCATCCGGGCCGGCGCCCAACGGATGGACGAGCTGATCACGGACATGTTGACCTTGGCCCGGGTGGGCCGCGCGGATCTGGTTCGCGTGGAGGTCGACCTCTCGGAGCTGGCCCGTGCCGCCGCGGCAGAGCTTCAGCACCGCGAGCCAGGTCGTCAGGTCACCTTCGCAATCGAAGGCGATCTCGTCGACCGGGTGGACAGGAACCTGCTCCGGATCGTTTTCGAAAATCTGCTCGGGAACGCCTGGAAGTTCACCACCGGAACCGAGGGCGCACGAATCGAGCTGAGCGTCGAAGATCGGCCGGACGGCCGGAGATACCTCGTCAGGGACAATGGCGCCGGCTTCGACATGTCGAGAGTGGAAAAGCTCTTCCGTCCGTTTCAGCGACTCCACACCGCCGTCGAATTTCCCGGGACCGGCGTCGGCCTTGCGACCGTCGCCCGAGTGATCGACCGGCATGGCGGCCGTGTTTGGGCCGAAGGCGCGGTCGGGCAGGGGGCGACGATCTCCTTTACGCTCGGAAGAAATTAGTTTCCGCCGCGTCGGGGCCGCTCGCTCTGGTGACGACTCCAGAGCTCTGGTCGATCCTCCAGCGGGGCGCGCCGTGACCAGCTCGAAGCGGCGCTGTCTTCCAGCCGTTCGCGGCTCTGTTTCAGTGGCACGAGTCTCGCTATAGGGGCCGGCATGAGACCAACCTCTCGAGCGATCGGGCCAGTCGCGGTGTGGGTGTTCGTCGCCGGACCTCTCCTCAGCTGCGCCTCGGCGCCTGCGCCGGAGCCGCCGGACAACCCGGCCAGCCTGCAGATGTTCGTGGCGGCCGTCAGCCCTCCTCAGGACCCCAACCGGGTCGCGCTGGGTCGGTTTCTGTTTCACGAGACGCGGCTCTCCAAGAATCGCGAGGTCTCCTGCGCCACCTGTCACATCCTCACCAAGTTCGGGATCGACGGCAAGGTGGTCTCCACCGGGTTCGCGGGGCGCCAGGGCACCCGGAATGCCCCCAGCGTGTTCAACGCCGCGATGCACATCGCGCAGTTCTGGGACGGGCGCGCGGCTGACGTCGAGGCGCAAGCGCTGGTGCCGATCACCAATCCGGTCGAGATGGCCATGCCCAACGAGCAGGCCGTGGTCGACGCGCTGTCGGTCGTCCCTCGCTACGTCGAGTTGTTCCACACCGCCTTTCCGAGCGAAGAGCATCCGATCTCGCTCAAGAACGTGGGCGAGGCGATCGGCGCCTTCGAACGCGGCCTGGTGACCACCTCGCGCTGGGACAAGTTCGTCGCCGGTGACCACGCGGCGCTCACGCAGAACGAGAAGAAGGGGCTGCGTCTGTTCATGCAGCGCGGGTGCATTAGCTGCCACACGGGGCCGGAGGTCGGCGGGGCGGGCTTCCAGAAGGTCGGCGTCGTCTATCCCTGGCCGAATCAGGTCGACCAGGGGCGCGCCGACCTCACGCACTTCCCCGCCGACAAGATGGTGTTCAAGGTCCCCTCGCTGAAGAACATCGCCGAGACGGCCCCTTACTTCCACGACGGCTCGACGACCACCCTCGAGACGGCTATCCAGTTGATGGGCCACCACGAGCTCGGCGTCGAGCTGCCGAAGGACGAGATCAACGCCATGGCCGCCTGGATGCGCTCGATGACCGGGGAGCCGGATGCGGCCTACATCGCGGCCCCCCAGCTCCCGCCCGGGTGAGGCCGCCGCCTAGACCTCGAAGTCGCGCGCCTGAATTCCCAAGCTCTTCATCTTCACGTGCAGCGTCTTGAAGTCTGTCTTGAGGGCGCGGGCCGCCCCGCTCTTGTTGCCGTGGGTGGCCCGCAGCGCGTCGCTGATCGCCTGCCGCTCGGCTTCCCGGGCGGCATGATCGGCGGCGTCCTTGAGCGACTGGCTGGACGCCCGCGTGCCGCTCGCCTCCGACGGCGGCGCGCCGGCCGCGCCGAGGGACCGCTGGATCGTCGCCAGGTCGAGCCGCGGCTCCTTCGATTCGAGGACCGCCTGGCGGACGACGTTGCGCAGCTCGCGGACGTTGCCCGGCCAGGAATGACGCCGGAGCAGATCGAGAGCGTCGGGCGCAATCTCCGCCACAGGACGCCGCAGCTCGACGCTCACCTCGCGCATGAACCGCTCGGCCAGGTGCGGGATGTCCTCGGTCCGCCCCCGCAACGGCGGCAGGTGAATCGTGTATTGGGCCAGCCGGAAATAGAGATCGGAGCGAAACTGGCCGTCTTTCACGCGCGCTTGCAGATCGTTGTTGGTGGCGGCGATGAACCGAACGTCGATCGCCATCGGCTGGCTGGCGCCGACCGCCTGCAGCTGGCGCGACTCCAACACCCGCAACAGCTTCGCCTGTAGGCCGAGGGGGAGGTTGCCAATTTCGTCGAGGAACATGGTGCCATTCTCCGCGACGTGGAAGTGTCCCGATCGGCGCCGGTCGGCGCCCGTGAAGGCGCCCTTTTCGTGCCCGAACAGCTCCGACTCGAGCAGCGCCTCGGGGATGGCGCCGCAGTCGAGCGCCACGAACGGCTTGGCGTGCCGTTCGCTTTCGCGGTGCAGCGCCGCAGCCACCAGCTCCTTGCCGGTGCCGGTCTCCCCCAGGATCAGCACCGAGAAGCTCGTGGCGGCCACCGTCCGCACCTGCTCGATGATCCTCTGCACCGCCGCGCCGGGCCCCATCTGGACCTCGAGCCCTCCGCCGCCCGCCCGCCGGCGGAGATCCTGGACCTCGCTGACGAGCGCCCGCGCCTCTAGAGCGCGAGCGACCACCAGGCTGATCTCCTCCGGATCGAACGGCTTGGTGACGTAGTCGGCCGCCCCCAGCCGCATGGCGCGCACGGCGGTCTTGGCATCGTTGCGGCCCGTCAGCATGACCACCGGGAGGCCGGGATTGCTCGCCTTCAGCCGCTCCAGCACCTGGGTGCCGTCCAGCTTGGGGAGCTCGAGGTCCACGATCGCGATCAGGGGATCCCCGGCGGCAGCCTCTATGAGAGCGGCCTCGCCGTCGTCCGCGGTCAGAACCTCGAACCCCTCTCTGACGAAGATCGCCTTCAACACACGGACAATGGCGGGATCATCGTCGACCACCAGAAGTCGCCGGTTCATGTCAGCCTCAGCTGACCCGAACGCTAACAGAGGCGGGCAATCGTCACCAGGGATGGTTTGAATCAGGGATGTCCGCCATCGCCATCGCCATCGCCATCGCCATCGCCATCGCCATCGCCAGAAGACGTGATCACTGTTACGTGGGCGCATCCGCCAGAATCATGGCGGCGGCTCCAGGGAGCACCCCTCCCCGGACAGCGTGGCAGCGCCCTAACTCCGCGTCGCGTGCGGACCGTTCACCTGGCACGTGCCTCGCAGATGAGGCGCGCCATGATTCCAACGTCTGGTGCTGGGCGCGTCCTCTCCATGTCGATCGTCGCGGCTTCGTTCGGTTGCGCCACTGCGCCGACGGCGCCGGCGTTGCCCCCAGAGCTGCAAGCGCCGCAAACCGTCCCGGAGCCGGTCTTGCCGCAGGATCCGCGTCGGGTCGCGCTCGGCCGCCTCCTGTTTCACGACGCGCGACTGTCGAAGAACGGCGACGCCTCTTGCAGCAGCTGCCACGTCCTCGCCGACTACGGGATGGACGCGCACGCGACCTCGACCGGCATCGAGGGAGAGGGCGGCCGGCGCAACACGCCGAGCGTGCTCAACGCCGCCACCCACATCGCCCAGTTCTGGGACGGCCGCGCCGTCACCGTCGAGGCGCAGGCGGTCGACGCGCTCACCAGCCCGGTCGAGATGGGGATGCCGAACGAGCGGGCGGTGGTCGACGCGCTCTCGCACGTCCCGCAGTACGTGGAGATGTTTCATCAGGCCTACCCGACCGACGAGCACCCCATCTCGCTCCACAACGTCGGTGAGGTCATCGGCGCCTTCGAACGCGGGCTCGTCACTCAGTCGCGCTGGGACAAGTACATGGCCGGCGACCACGAGGCCCTGACCCCGCGCGAGAAGCAGGGGTTCTCCGTGTTCATGCAACGTGGCTGCATCGTGTGCCACGCCGGACCTCAGGTGGGCGGGACCAGCTTTCAGAAGGCGGGCGCCGTCTATCCCTGGCCGAACCAGCAGGACAGGGGTCGCGTCGAGATCACGCACTTCGAACCGGATCGCATGGTGTTCAAGGTCCCCTCGTTGAAGAACATCGTCGAGACGGGCCCCTATTTTCACGACGGGTCGGTCGCGAATATCGAGACGGCCATCCGCATGATGGCCTTTCACCAGTTGGGCATCGAGCTCGTCGACGACGAGGTCTACGCCATCGAAATGTGGATGCGGACGATGACCGGCGAGCCCGACCCGAACTACATCGCGACGCCCGAGCTCCCGCCTGGAGGGTAGCGACGGGCCTCTGGCGCATGAGGAGGCGCCTACATCGCCTCTTTGATTCCGCGACGAAGGAGCCACCAGTTGACGGGGTAGGAGGTCGCGAAGCCGCAGAACATTGCCACCTGCATCATGAGCCAGAACACCGGATCGTTCGTCGACAGGCTTCGCCCGAAGATCGCAAATCGCACCACCGCCATCCAGCCGAACATCCCGATCTGCCAGGCCGTGAGTGAGAGAGTGTCGACCTTGGTTCTGCATCGGTTTGATCGTGTAGTACTGAAACGCGATGCCAAAGAGGTAGGCCAGCGCATAGTCGTAGATCCAGACGCCGAAGAATCGCTGTCCGAACAACGTTAGCGGGAAGGCGAAGGCGATCGATTCGGCAACGAGATCTCCGACGGTGCATCCGCTGCCGCAGTGACTGGTTCCCTTGGCGACCAAGATCGAAAAGGGTTGGCGTCGACCGGGCGGCGCGCGATCTTCTCGCTCCGCCGCACGACGACTTCCGGCGCGGCCGTAACGCAGATACCCGAGGAGCCCGAGGGGACCCGCCCACAAGGCGGTCACTGGCCAGACGACGTTCATGATCCACATCGTCTGAGCTCCGTCGACGACGAGGTCGGCGACGACCGTCAGCGCGGACAGCACGGCCAGTGTGAGGGAGAGCCAAGCGACCGCGATCAACGGGTGGGGCATGGGTGACAACCTGGGCGCGCGTCGCGCTCTGACCACCCTGCGGGCAGTCTCTCCGCAGAGAGGGACAAAGAAGATGAGGTCGACCTGGACCTCACTCTGGTGGTCGACGTCCCGGCATCGAGAAGAACGGGAGGCCGTGAACAGGCTCTGCTGCGGAGGCGGCTCACTCGTTTCCGGCGAAGGCGATGGTGCTCAGCAACGCGTTGGCGGACTGACGTGAATCGAGGCGGGTGTGTTGCACCACCACCGGAACGTCGGATTCGATGACGCTGCTGAAGTCCGTGCCGCGCGGAACGATCTCCGGATCGTCCAGCTCGTTGAAGCGCAGGTGCTTCGTTCGGCGAGGTCCGATGGTGAGCTTGAACGGTCCCGCCGGATCGCGATCGCTATAGAACACCGTGATGGCGACGTGCGCCTCCTGGTCGGAGGCGTTCAGGATGCAGGCCGTTTCGTGGCTGGTGAACTCCGGGGTGGGCCCGTGGCTCCCCTCGGGGATGTAACCCTCGGCGATTGCCCAGCGCTTGCGTCCGATCGTCAGTGACATGGTCGACACCTCTACAGTCAAGGTGCAGACGGCGTTGCTGGGCACAAGGTCTCCGGCTTGTTTATCGGCGTGCTACCCCCATGATCGACTGATGAACCGAGAGACGCCCCCTCCGTCGCGCGATCCGTCGGGTGGGCCGACGGTCGAGACGCTGCAGGTCTCGACCTACGTCATCCCCACCGACGCACCCGAGTCGGACGGGACGTTGGAGTGGGACCAGACGACGCTGGTCCTCGTCGAGGTCTCGGCGGGCGACGTCAAGGGAATTGGGTACACCTACGCCGACACGGCGACCGCCGAGGTCGTGCGCGCGCATCTTTCGTCTGTGGTGGTGGGGCAGGATGTCTTCGCCACCGCCGCGATCTACGCCAAGATGGTTCACACCATCCGCAATCTCGGCCGCCCGGGGATCGCGTCGATGGCGATCTCGGCGGTCGACGCGGCTCTCTGGGACACCAAGGGGCGGCTGCTGGGGATGCCGCTGTTCAGACTGCTTGGCGAAGCGCGGCCACAGGTCGCGGTCTACGGCAGCGGCGGGTTCACGTCGTACGCTCCCGCCCGGCTCACCGAGCAGCTGGGCGGCTGGGCCGCCGAGGGCATGCGGTTCGTGAAGATGAAGGTGGGACGGCGGCCGGGCGACGATCCCGCCCGGGTGGACACCGCGCGGGAGGCGATCGGTCCTGACACCCAGCTCTTCGTCGACGCGAACGGCGCTTACGGCCGCAAGCAGGCGCTGGCCATGGCGGACCGGTTCGCCGCCGCGGACGTCCGCTGGTTCGAAGAGCCGGTCAGCTCCGACGATCTCGAAGGACTGCGCCTCGTGCGCGATCGCGGGCCGGCCGGTATGGCGATCGCGGCCGGCGAGTACGGCTACGATCCTTTCTACTTCCGGCGCATGTTGGAAGCGG
Source organism: Polyangia bacterium (assembly GCA_036267635.1). Taxonomy (GTDB): domain Bacteria; phylum Myxococcota_A; class Polyangia; order Fen-1088; family Fen-1088; genus JADGRB01. The sequence goes on from DATAVR010000034.1 coordinate 57,942, forward strand.
GCGCCGTCGACATCCTACAGGCCGACGCCTCGCGCTGCGGGGGCGTCACCGGCTTTCTTCTCGCGCACGCGCTCTGTGAGGCGCAGGGGATGGCGCTCTCGGCGCATTGCGCGCCCGCCCTGCACCTGCACCTCGGCTGCGCGCTCAACCGGATCTGCCACCTCGAATACTTTCACGACCACCAGCGCATCGAGCGGATGCTGTTCGACGGGACGGTCGTTCCGCGCGACGGAGCGCTGGCGCCCGATCGCAGCCGTCCCGGGCTCGGCCTCGAGTTCAAGCACCAGGACGCGCGGCGCTTCGCGGTCTGAGCGTCACGACTGGTTCATTTGCGTGTTGCCCTGCAGCCTGGCGCTGGTCTGTCAGCGCCATCTGCAAGACCTCCGCGATGTGCAGAGGCTTACGGTCGGTGGTCTGGAGAATCTGTTGCCGACAGCTGAAGCCGTCGGCGATGATCAACGTGTCGGCGTCGGCGGCACGCACGGCCGGCAGCAAGACCCGCTCGGCCGCCGCCATCGAGACGTCGTAATGGTCGGCCTCGAATCCGAACGAGCCGGCCATCCCGCAGCAGCCCGAGTCGAGCAGCTGGTAGTCGAGGCCGAGCTTGTCGAGCAACGAGGTCTCCTTGCTCATGCCGATCACCGCTTTGTGGTGGCAATGGCCGTGCACGATCGCGCGGCGCTTCAACTTCGGGGGCTGATAGCCTTCATGCTCCAAAAACTCGCTGAGCAGCCAGGTCTGCTTGGCCAGCCGCTGGGCGTCCTCGTCGTGCGGCAGGAGACCGATGAGCTCGTCGCGAAACGCGGCGATACAGCTCGGCTCGAGGCCGACCAGCGGGATGCCGGCGCGAATCTGCGGCCGCAGGTGCTCGAGGATCTCGAGCCACAGACGCTTGGCCGCGGTCAACATCCCCCAGTCGTAGAGTGGCCGCCCGCAGCAGAGCGGGCGCTTGGGGATCTCCACCTGGTAGCCGGCGGTCTCGAGGACCTCGACGGCCGCGCGCGCGGCGCCCGTCATGAGGAAGTTATTGAAGGTGTCGGGCCAGAGGATCACCCGCCGGTGATGCACCTGGCCCTCGGGCGTGGTCGACGCGTCGGAGGCGACGGGCGTTGACGAAGAGCCGGCATCAATCAGCCGCGCCGGCTGGTGCTTGGCGAACCAGCGCCGAAAGGTGGGCGTCGCGAAGGCGGGCAGCCGGCGTTTCTGGGAGACGCCTGCCAGCCATTTGAGCAGCGAGGAGAACGGCGGCGTGCGCGCGAACCAATTGGCCAGCGCCGCGAAGGGCGCCGCCAGGCGCGCCCACCAATAGATGAGGCCCATGGCGTAAGCGCTCCGCGGGCGGAGTCTTCCCTCGTAGTAGTGCGAGAGGAACTCCGCCTTGTAGGTGGCCATGTCGACGTTGACCGGGCAGTCCCCTTTGCAGCCCTTGCAAGCGAGGCACAGGTCCAGCGCCTGTTTGACGTTCTCGTCGCGCCAGCCGTCGGTGATCACCTGGCCTTCAGCCATCTCGAACAGAAGCCGAGCGCGGCCGCGCGTCGAGTCCTCTTCCTCGCGGGTCACCATGTAGCTCGGACACATGACGCCGCCTTCGACCCGCCGGCAGGCGCCGACGCCGACGCAGCGGCCGGCCGCCTTGGCGAAGGAGCCTTCGTCGTCGGGGAACGCGAAGTGGGTGGCGAGCTGTTTGGGAGCGTGCGTCGGCCCCTTGCGCAGATTCTGATCGGGGGCGAAGGCATCGACCACCTTGCCGGGGTTCATCTTCCCGTCGGGATCCCAGAGGCGCTTGAACTCGCCAAAGGCGCGAACCAGATCGGCGCCGAACATCTTCGGCAAGAGCCAGGCGCGCGCCTGGCCGTCGCCGTGCTCGCCGGAGAGTGAGCCGCCGTTGGCGACCACCAGATCGGCCGCCCGCTCGAGAAAGGCCAGCCAGTGCTTGACGCCGTCCGCGGTTGAAAAGTCGAAGTCGATGCGACAGTGAACGCACCCCTGCCCGAAGTGGCCGTAGAGCGCCGCGTGATAGCCGAACTCCTGGAGCAGCTTGCGGAAGGCGCGCAGGTAGACGCCCAGCTTCTCGGGCGGCACGGCAGCGTCCTCCCAGCCGGGGTGCGTCTCGCGCATCCCGGGGACCAGCGCCGTGGCGCCCAGGCCCGACTCGCGCACCTCCCACAGCTTGTGCTCCTGCTTTTCGTCGTCGTAGAGCTTCATCGACGGCGGGTGACGGTCGGCCTTCAACCGGGCCATCATCTGGCGGGCCTGCGCGTCGGTGTCCGCCTTGGTCGGCCCGCCGAACTCGACCATCAACCAGCCCTTGCCTTCGGGCAGCATGCTGACGTCGTTGGGGTGCATCCCCTTTTTCTTCATGTAGCCGATGAGCTCGTCGTCGATCCCTTCGAGGCCGACCGGTCTATGTTTCATGACCTCGACGACGTGGTCGGCCGCCGAATAGACATCCTCGTACCCGAGCACCAACAGGCTGCGGGCCGGCTTTTCCTCGATGAGCATGACCGTCGCCGCGAGGACCACCACGCAGGTCCCCTCGGTCCCGACCAGCGCCTGCGCCACCTGGAAGTGGTTCTCCTCGAGCAGCGCGTCCAGGTTGTAGCCGGAGACCCGGCGCGGGATCTGCGGGTAGCGGGCGCGGATCTCCTGGGCGCAGCGATCGCGCAGAGCGCGCAGGCCGCCGTAGATCTCGGCGCGGCGTCCACCGCCGGCGACGATCTGATCGAGTTCGGCGGGCGACGTGGGGCCGACGGTGAACCGCTCGCCACCGTAAGTGAGGACATCGAGCTCCACGACCTGGTGTCGCGTGAGCGGCCCCGGTCCATAGAGCTGCGCCATCACCGAGTGGACGCCACAAGAGTTGTTCCCGATCATCCCGCCCAGCGTGTTGCGGCTGTGGGTGGCGGGGTCGGGCCCGAAGGTGAGGCCGTGCGCGCGCGCCTCCTGACGCAGCTGATCGAGGTTGCAACCGGGCTGCACGCGGGCGAGCTTGGCGGCGGGATCGATCTCCAGCACGCGGTTCATGTACTTCGAGTAGTCGATGATCACGGCGGTGTTGCAGGTCTGGCCAGCCAGGCTGGTACCACCGCCGCGCGAGGTGATGGGCGCGCCGTGCTTGCGGCAGAGCGCCACCGTGGCGATCACGTCTTCGACGGTCCGCGGCAGCACGACGCCGATCGGGATCTGGCGGTAGTTGGACGAGTCGGTCGAATAGGCGGCCCGGCTGCCGTCGTCGAAGCGGACCTCGCCGGTGATCTCGCGCCGCAGATCGGTGGCCAGCGCGGCCGCGTCGGCCATCTGGCCGGCGGCGGTGCCGGTCTTCTCCGAGCCGACCGTGGGTCGTCCCGAATAGTGGACCGGCTGCACCTGGAGATGAAGTCGCGCTGCCGGCGCAGCAGGTTTGCCGGGCTGGGTTTCGGGTGGCAACAGCGCTCCCTACGAGCGCTTTCGATGCGGCAGGATCTTCGCGACCAGCTCGGTGAAGCTCTGGTGGATGATGCCCCCCTCGTCGGGATCGCCCTTGAAGAGCGTCGAGGTGTACTTCGCCGCTTGCTCGAGCGTGATGTGGGGCGGCAGCGGCGGGACGTCGGGATCGGTCACCACCTCGACGACCACCGGACGGTCGGCCTTGAAGGCGGCGTCCCAGGCCGGCGCGATGGCCTCCGGGGTGTCGACCCGTATTCCCTGCAACCCGAGCATCTCGGCGTAGCGCGCGTAGGGGAAGTCGCAGATCTCCTGCGAGGCCTCGAACTTGGGGTTCCCCTCCATGACCCGCATCTCCCAGGTGACCTGGTTGAGATCGCCGTTGTTGAGCACCAACACCACGAGCCGCGGATCCGACCACTCTTTCCAGTAGTGGGCGATGGTGAGGAGGCCGTTGTTGCCAAGCATCTGCATGGCGCCGTCGCCGACCATCGCCACCGGCACGCGATCCGGGTAGGCGAACTTGGCGGCGATGGCGTAAGGCATGCCTGGGCACATGGTGGCGAGGTTGCCCGAGAGGCTGGCCATCATGCCGGGACGAATCTTGATGTCGCGCGCGTACCAGTTGGCCGACGAACCTGAATCCGAGCTCAAGATCGCGTTGTCGGGCAAGCGAGGCGACAGCTCCCGAAACACGCGCTGGGGATTGATCGGCTTGGCCGGCTGCATCGCCCGCGCCTCCATCAGCTCCCACCACTCCTCGAGGTGACCGGCGATCTCCTTCCGCCAGGCGCGATCTTCCTTGCGCCGGAGAAGCGGAATGAGCGCGCGCAGCGTCTCCTTGCTGTCGCCGGTCAGATTGAGCTCCATCGGGTAGCGAATCCCGAGCATCTTCGGATCGAGATCGATCTGGACGCCGCGCGCCTTGCCTTCGCGGGGGAGAAACTCCGAGTACGGGAAGCTGGAGCCGACCATGAGGAGGGTGTCGCAATCCATCATCAGATCCCAGCTCGGCTTGGTCCCGAGAAGCCCGATGGAGCCGGTCACGAAGGGCAAGTCATCCGGGACCACCGCCTTGCCGAGCAGCGCCTTGGCGATCCCGGCGCCCAGGAGATCGGCGACCTCCAGCACCTCGGCGGAGGCTTGCAGCGCGCCGGCGCCGACCAGCATGGCCACCTTCTTCCCCTCGTTGAGGATGGCGGCGGCCTTCTGCAGATCGACGGTGATGGGGACGACCCGCGGCGTGCTGTAGGCGTAACCGGAGTGCACGGTGCCATGGGCGCGCGGCGGCTCTTCGACGGCGTCGACGTCCTGGACATCGTTCGGCAGGATGATGCAGGTGACGGTCCGCTCCGCCTTGGCGATGCGGAACGCGCGGTCGACGAGGTGCCGCACCTGCGCCGGATCGGAGACCATGTGGACGTACTCGTGCGCGACGTCCTTGAAAAGGGAGATCAGATCGACTTCCTGCTGGTAGGAGCCGCCGATCGCCTTGCGGGACTGCTGCCCGACGATGGCGACCACCGGCTGGTGGTCCATTTTGGCGTCGTAAAGACCGTTCAAGAGGTGGATGGCACCCGGCCCCGAGGTCGCCATGCAGACGCCGACCTCGCCGGTGAACTTGGCGTGGGCGCAGGCCATGAACGCCGCCATCTCCTCGTGGCTCGTGCGCACCAGCTTGAAGCGATCTCCGGCGCGCTGCACGGCGCCCATGAGACCGTTGATGCCGTCACCCGGGAAGCCATAGATGCGCTTGACGCCCCAGAGCGACAGCCGCTGAAGCAAGAAATCGCTGACCGTCGTCGACATCCACGCCCTTCCTTTGTTCGTTCGTCCCCGAGGCCTGGTGACCGGGCGGAACATCCGCGGCGGTATGAGGCAGGCCACAAGATGCCCACGAGATCGGCCGCGTCTACGGGGCTCGCCCCCGATCTGACGACGAGAGTGAGCGAAGCGAGTCTGGCCTTGAACTCTTCGGCGACGAGATCGAGATGATAGATATCAGTCATGCCAGCCTCCTCGAAGAGGGCGCTCGTCGGCGCCATGGCGGCCAACCTGGCCATCGCTGTCACCAAGTTTTTCGTGGGGGCGATCACCAACAGCACGGTGATGATCGCGGAGGGGATTCACTCGCTCGTCGATACGGGAGACTCGGCTCTCATGCTGCTCGGCGAAAGGCGCAGCCGCCGTCCCGCCGACGAGGCCCATCCGTTCGGTTACGGAATGGAGCTCTACTTCTGGAGCTTCGTGGTGGCGATGGTCGTGTTCGGTGGGGGTGGCGGACTCTCGATCTACGAGGGGATTCGCGCGCTCTTTCACCCGCGGGTGGTCACCAACCTCTGGCTCAATTATCTGGTCATCGGCATTGCGGCGGTCTTCGAGGGAACCTCCCTGGCGATTGGGGTCCGCGAGTTCAGCGCCTATCGGCGCGAAAAGCGCTTCCAGGGCTCGATGCTGTCGGTCGTCCGGGCCAGCAAGAATCCGGCGATCTTCGTGACCGTCCTCGAGGACTCAGCGGCGCTCGTCGGATTGGCCATCGCCGCCGGGGGGCTCACGATCAGCCATTATCTCTTCCTGCCCGCAGCCGACGCCGTGGCGTCGATCCTCATCGGCCTGGTGCTGGTGGTCGAGGCCAGCCTCCTCGGCTTCGAATGCCGCGGGCTCATCATCGGCGAGGCGGCCCGACCGCTCGTCATCGCTGAAATTCGTCGCGTGCTCGCGCAGCATCCCGAAATCGATCGCGTCGATGAGCTGCGCACTCTCCAGCTGGGCGCGGATTCAGTCATGCTGGTCCTCGGCATCTCTTCGGAACCGGCGATGACCGCCGGCGAAGTGCAGCGCGCGCGTGCAAAGCTGGCAGCGGACCTGCGCCAACGGATCCCCACAATCAAGTACGTCGTCTACGACCCCGAGCCCAATCGCCGCTGAGGATTCGGGCCTCCGTTAGGTTGTGTGTCAAGCGGACATGCTCATCTTATGGGTATTGCTGGGGGCTCTTCACACCTCGGCCGAGGAGGACGGCGTGCGTAAGCGGAGGCTCGAGGGCATGCGGGCGGTCGTCACTGGGGCCTCGAGCGGCGTGGGACGGGCCATCGTCCGCGCCTTTGGCCAGGAGGGGGCGAAGGTGGCACTCCTGGCGAGAAACATCGACGGACTGGAGGCGGCCGCTGCGGAGGTCCGGGACCGAGGCTCGGAGGCGCTGGTCCTTCCGCTCGACGTGGCCGACGCCGCGGCGGTCGACGCCGCCGCGGCGCGCGTCGTGAAGGAGTGGGGCGCCATCGATATCTGGGTCAACGACGCCATGGTGTCGGTGTTCTCTCCGATTCGTGAGATGACCGCTCAGGAATTTCGCCGGGTCACGGAGGTCTGCTACCTCGGATACGTTCATGGGACGTTGGCCGCTCTTCGACATATGCGGCCGAGGAACAAGGGCGTGATCATCCAGATCGGTTCAGCCCTCGCCTACCGGTCGATTCCGCTTCAGAGCGCCTACTGCGCCTCGAAGGCGGCCATCAGGGGGTTCACCGACTCACTTCGCAGCGAGCTCATACACGACGACAGCGCGGTCGCCGTCACGATGCTCCAGCTCCCCGCCGTGAACACGCCGCAATTCGACGTCGTGCGAAATCGCCTTCCGGAGCATCCCCAGCCGGTGCCGCCCATCTATCAGCCCGAGGTGATTGCCCAGGCCGCAGTGCACGCGGCGCTTCACCCAAAGCGCGAGATCTGGATCGGCTGGAGCGCCTCCAAGGCGATCATCGGGCAGCGGTTGATTCCAGGATTCCTCGATCGTTACCTCGCGAAGCATGCCTGGTCGGGCCAGGAGACCGACAAGCTTCCCCCCGGACTTCCGTTGAAGCACGACCGAGACAACGTGGATCAGCCTATTCCGGGCGATCGCGGTGCCCACGGCGCGTTCGACTCTAGGGCGCGCACAGTGAGCACGAAGATGTGGGCGCGCACCCATACGAGCTGGCTCGCCATCGCCGGCGGCCTGCTGGTCGCCGCGCTGATTTGGTGGCGACCCGGACGCCTTGCTGCAGGGTTGAGGTAACAGCATCGGAGCCCTTGTTTCAGGAGTAGAGGCGCTCCTGACGGCCGTGCTCGATGTTAGGCGTGGCTCGGATCGTGGGAGACGGCGGCGAGCGGACGGCGGAGCGCCCGCACGCGCACCACGGCGACGCCGAGCAGCGCGACGAGGACGAGTAGCCCCACCGTGACCGTCCGGTGAAGGATCCGACGGTGAACGAGCCGCGCGACGTTGGCGGTGGTGGTTGAATCGAGCGGGTAGGCTGTCACCTCGTCGCGGGCCCCGTCGAGATCTCCGGCGGCCAGCAGCGCCCCCACCAGGTCGCGCTCGGCCAGGACGGCGTCCGTGGCGCCCGCGTGGGGATCGGAGATGACCCTTCTGAGCTCGCTGAGCGCGTCAGCGCGTTGCGCTGGTTGTCGAAGCCAGGCTTCCGCTATCCTGAGGCGCATCTCCGAGCGCACGAGGCCCGGCGGGAACGATTCCACCTCCGCCGCCAGCCGGGCGCTCGCGTCAGGATCGTCGAGAACCGATGGATCGTGCC
>DATAVR010000035.1:0-24277 GCA_036267635.1 Polyangia bacterium
TCGAGGGAGGCGCGGACAGCCGACGCGAGCTCTACACGTCGACCCGTCAAGGTCTTCTGGTGACCAACTACGAGCAGGTCGTTCGCGATCTCGAGGTGATCGCCGCCTGGGCGCCCGACCTCGTGGTGCTCGACGAGGCCCAGCGGATCAAGAATTGGGCGAGCAAGACCGCGCTCACCGTCAAGCACCTCAAGCCGACGTACCGGCTCGTTCTCACCGGCACCCCGATGGAAAACCGTCTCGACGAGCTCGCTTCGATCGTGGAATGGGTCGACGATCGCGCCCTCGAGCCGAAGTGGCGCCTCGCGCCGTGGCACAGCGTCTATGCGGACGGCGCGCGCGAGGTCGTGGGCGCGCGCAACCTGGACACGCTGCGCGAGCGTCTCGCTCCCGTCCTCCTCCGGCGGATTCGGGCCGAAGTCCTCGCGCAATTGCCCGCCCGGCAGGACACCGTCATTCCCGTCGACCTCACCGAGGAGCAGCGAGCCGCCCACGACGAGTTTTTGCAGCCGATCGCCAAGCTGGCCCGGGTGGCACAGCGGCGGCCCCTCACGCAGCCAGAATTCCTGCGCCTGATGTCGCTCCTCCTCACGCAGCGGGTGATCTCGAACGGAATGGCGCAGCTCGATTTTCAGTCGATCTGGCCCGCGCTTCGCGACCGCACACCGACAGTTAAGCTCATCGAATCGCTCGCGACGCCGAAGCTCCTCGAGCTGCGCGAGCTCGTCTCGAGCCTGGTGCTCACGCAAGGCCGTAAAGTCGTTGTGTTCAGTCAATTTCGCCGCATGCTCGACCTCGCGTCCTGGGCCGTTTCGGACCTGCTCGCTGCCGAAGGTCGGCGTGCTCTCTTCTTCACCGGCCAGGAAGGCAGCCGGCGCCGCACGCACAACTTGGTCGACTTCCACGACGATCCGCGCGCGGCGATCCTCTTCCTCACGGATGCCGGGGGCGTGGGGCTGAATCTCCAGAAGGCCGCCAACGCGTGCATCAACCTCGAGCTGCCTTGGAATCCCGCGGTCCTCGAGCAACGGATCGGCCGCATCCACCGCCACGGCCAGAAGCGGCCGATCGACGTCTACAATCTGGTCAGCCGCGCCTGCATCGAGGAACGGATTGCCGCGCTCGTCGCGGACAAACGCGCGCTTTTCAACGGCGTCTTCGACGGAACCAGCTCGGAGCTCAAGTTCGATCGTTCCAGCACTCTTCTGCAGATGCTCGAGCGACTGTCGCCCGACATCGTCGAGGAGGCCACCAAGAGCGGCATCGGGGCAGAGGCGGTGGAAGGAGGCGACGATCAGCTCGGGCCGGCGTCGGTCGCTGAGTCGTCTGCTCACGATTTGTCGCGTGAGGCCCAGGAATTGGTGGCCGCCGCAACTCCCGGAGGAGAAGGCGACGCTTCGGCCGTTCGCCGTCCACCGTCAGCAGGAGAGATCAGTGGGTTGTTCGGTGCTCTCCGAGTGGAGCGAGCGGCGGATGGAGCGATCCGAATCGAGGCGCCGCCGACCGCGGCGCGGGCCCTCACGGCGCTGTTCGAGGGCATCGCTCGAATGATGGACGCCGCGGCGGCAGCGCCGAGCGCGCCCGCGTCGAAGGACTCAACGTCGACAGGCGCTTCCTCAGGCGCTTCCTCGGTCGAATGATGCCGTCATCCCAACTTAGACTCACTTGCCCGCCGACCGGGAAACGCAGTTGTCGTAGCCGTCGTGCTCGAGAAGGGGCTACGCGAAATTGACGAGCAGGCACCGGATGCCGCATCCGATTCCCAACCCGATGGGGTCGCTATCGACAGGCCTGAGTCGCAGGGTCGATACCGCCGAGGACGCTTGAAAATCAAGGAATTGCAGGTCCTCTGCGAGCTTCGCCTGGGCCCGGGCTCGAAGCTGCCTCGCCGCTTCTCCCGAGAACGGGACGTGTTTCCCTTCCAAATGGGCCCCCAGTGGGCCCAGGAATCGCAGCCATGCCGTAAGCGATCGAAATATCAGATGTATCTAGCGACCCCAGCGGGATTCGAACCCGCGTTCATGCCTTGAAAGGGCATTGTCCTGGGCCGGGCTAGACGATGGGGTCCCGACGAGGGACGCGTAGTCTAAGGAAGGGACGGCAAAGCGCAAGCGCCGTTCGCCGCGTGCGGCACTATCGTGGATCGCCGTCGCCGCGTGCGAAAAGATCGCGGGCGCGGGCCGACCATCGTTCACTCTACGCGGGCGCCGCCGCGGGCCATCTCGCGCGTTTCCGCGAGCGCGCCTGGCAACACCAGCATTGCGTCGCCGAGCTCGTGGGTGAGAAAGCCGGCGCGCTCGGCGTGGGCGGCGGCGGCTGCCAGCAACGCGTCGACGGCGAACGCGGCGAGGAGCTGGAAGTGGCTCTCGTGCGCGGCGTGCGCGCCCGACAGAATTCCGTCGACGACGGCCGGGCGGAAGGCGGGCGTGATGCGGAGATCGGTCTCGCCGCGGCCGGCGCGGACCAGCCCTCCGTTTTGCGCGGCGGATCCCTCGAGCGCGCGCACCACGGTCGTTCCCACCGCGACCACCCGGCCGTTGCGGGCGCGCGCCTCGGCGACGGCGCGCGCGGTCGCCGCCGGGATCTCGAACGCCTCGGGGAGCGGCAGCGCGGCGTCGAGCGCCGGATCGCCGGTCGCGCTCAATCCGGCGGCGTGGGTGAGCGAGGCCCAGCGGACGCCGCGGCGGCGCAGCGCCAGCAGGATCTCCCACGACAGCGGCCGCCCGGCCGACGGCATCTCGAACGCCCAGGGGCGCGTGGCGTAGGCGGTCTGCACCGCCCAGAGCGGCAGATCGTGCGCCAGGTGCGAATATTGGACCGGGCGCCCTTCCTTGTAGAGCGCGGCCCAGAGCGCGTCGCCGTCGCGATCGAAGCGCAGCTCGACCAGCCGCGGTGACAGCGTCGTGTGGCGGCCGACCGTCGCGCCGAGCGCGCCGAATTGCAGGTGCGCACCTTCGGCGAGGTCGGGCGGCGGTGGACGATCCTCGGTGCGGGCGTGCCAGTCGCCGGCGCCGAACAGGACCGCAGCGAAGCGCGGGCCGCCGCGCGCGGCGACGAGGCGTGCCTCGATTGGCCGCCCGGTCTCGTCGGTGCCGCGCAGCGAAGCGGGGAGGGTGGCGGCGTCATTGACCACCAGCAGGTCGCCGGGCGCCAGCAGCTCTGGCAGCGCCGGCGTGCGGGTCTCGTACAACGCACGGTCTTCGGGCGCCGCGGGATCGATCACCAGGAGGCGGACGTCGTCGCGCCGGTCGGGGTAGGTGCGCGCGGGCGTCATCGCGGCGCCTCGCCGGCGCTTGCCTGGGAGGGCCCCACGCGGATCGCGACGCGCGCGCCGGCCGGCGCGTCGCCGGCGCCGGTCGCGGCGCAGAGCGCGACGATCCGCTCGGCGACGCGCGCCGGGTCGGAGAGCTCGGCGCGGTTCGCGTCGGGAATCGCGTCGGCGTGCATCTGCGTGTCCATCTCGCCCGGGTCGACGGTGAAGAGGCGCACGCCCGTCCCGGCGAGCTCGGCCGCCCAGACCCGCCCGAGCTGCTCGAGCGCCGCCTTGGAAACGCCGTAGGCCCCCCAGCGCTCGTAGGCTTCGGTCGCCGCGTCGGAGGTGATGTTGACGATGGTGCCGGCGCCGCGCAGAACCATCGGCCCGGCGAGCGCCTTGGTCAGTCGGAAGGCGCCGACCAGATTGACCGCCAGCGCCCGTTCGAGATCCTCGCAGTCGGTGTCGAGCAACAGCCGCAACGGCACCGGGCCGAGCGTGCTGGCGTTGTTCACCAGCAGATCGACCGGACCGACCAACGCCGCGGCTTGACCGGCGATGGCGGCGGCCGCGTCCTTGTCGGCCACGTCGGCCACGATGGCGTGCGCCTCGCCGCCGGCGACGCGGATCTCGGCGACCGCCTGCGCGAGCGGCTCGGGGTGACGCGCGACCAGCACCACGCGCGCGCCGGCCGCCGCCAGCGCTCGACCGAGCGCCCGACCGAGCCCTTGGCTGCCGCCGGTGACGAGCGCCGATTGTCCTTCCAGGAACCTCTCGTTTGTCCGGCCCATGCCTGGAGGATGCGCGCCCCTGACAACATATCAACCGGCTTGCCAATAGGTTGGCAGGGCGCCATCTTGTTGGACGATGACCGACGACGCACGGGCCGGGGCGTCGGCACACCTCGGCCGCAACATCCAGGCGCTGCGCGAGGCACGCGGCCAGACCCAGCAGCAGATCGCGCGGGTGGCGGGCGTGCCACGGGCGACCTGGGCCAACCTCGAGTCGGGGGCCGCCAACCCTACGTTGGCGGTGCTGGTGCGGGTCGCGCAGGCGCTCTCCATCCGGCTCGAGGAGCTGATCGAGCCGCCGCGCCGGCTCGGCCGCCTCTACCGCGCGGGGACGCTTCCCAGCCGGACGCGCGGGCCGGTCCTCGTCCGCAAGCTCCTGCCCGAGACGATCCCAGGCCTCGAGATCGAGCGGATGGAGCTGCCGCCCCGCAGCGCGATGGCCGGTGTCCCGCACACCGCCGGGACGCGCGAATATCTGACCTGCGAGCGCGGGCGGATCGAGCTTTCGGCCGGCGGCGAGGCGTTCGCGCTCGATCCGGGCGACGTCGTCGTCTTCCGCGGTGACCAGCGGCACGGCTACCGGAACCCCGGTCCCGGGTTGGCGGTCGCCTACAGCGTCGTGGCGTTCGCCCCCGTCAGCTCTTGACCGGGCCGGGCTTGACCGGTCGGGGCGCGCGGTTATACTGAACATCAGTATAGGTAACTGGGGTCGATCGCCATGGGACGCACTCTTTCGCTGCTCGCGCACCTGCCTCGGCTGGAGGCGGACGGGGTCACGCACCGGCGGGACTGTGAGTGCGTGCGCTGCGACGCCGGTTTTCGGCCGACCGAGAGGGAACGGACGGTGGCCCACCGGCGCTGGGACGAGCGGCGGGTGCGCGAGGTGGCGACCCGGGCGCTGGCGCGGCGCCAGGAGCGGGCGCGCGTGCGGTCGGAGACGATCGGGCTCGTGCTCGGCGCGGAGGTTCAGGCCGCGAACGACCGGGTGCGCGAGCTGCGGGCCGCCCACGCGCGCGCCGACGGCGATTCGAGGCTGGCGCTCCTCCAGTCGCTGCGGCGGACGGGGATGCCCCTGGCCGCGGCGCTGCTGGAGGTGGAGCGCCGCGACCGGGAAGAGAGCTCGTCGTCGGTGGGCCCAGCAGGGTTCGAACCTGCGGCCAACGGATTAAAAGTCCGCAGCTCTACCAGCTGAGCTATGGGCCCGAATGTGGTGCGTACGCCGAGGGCCGACGAGGATACAGGACGGGTTCCGTCGGTCAAGCCGTCAGACGGTGGGGAGCGCGGGGAGCGGGGGAGCCGGATCGATGAGATCGGTGTCCTCCGACGAGGCCCGGGGCGCGATGGCGATGCCGTGCGCGGCGGCGAAGCGGATCAGGCTGGCGGTCGTTCGTACGCCGAGCTTGCGGTTGATGTTCGTGCGGTGGGTATCGACCGTCTTCACGCTGATGAAGAGGCGGCTGGCGATCTCCTTGCTTCCGCTGCCGGCCACCACCAGGCGAAAAATTTCCCGTTCGCGCCGTGACAGGCGCCCGAGCAGGCGATCCTCCGAGCCGCTGGAGGCGTCGGTCCGCATCCGGGAGGCCATCAAGGGGGAGATGTAGCGGCCACCGCGGGCGACCGTCTCGATCGCCGTGAGCAGGTCGGCGGTCGACTGCTCCTTGAGGATGTAGCCGTGCACGCCGACCGAGAGCGCCTCGGCTGCCGAGAACTCGTCGCGAAAGCCGGTGATGATGAGGACCCGGGTCTTGAGCCGCGAACGGCGCAGCGCCCGCGCCAGCTCGATCCCGCTGCCGTCCTCGAGCGACAGATCGACCAGCAGCAGATCGGGCGTCGAGCGCTCGAGCAACGGGAGCGTCTCCCGGATGCTCGCCGTCACACCCACGATCTGCAGATCGGGGTTGAGGCCAAGCAAGCTGGCCAACGCGTCGCGGACGATCGGGTGATCGTCGACGATCAGGATACGGGTCACCGCCGAGCTCACGCCCCAACAATCTCGTTCTCACGGACGAAATGTAAAGGGCAACTCACGAACAATTCGCTTCGCGTTAACCGGAGGCGCGACTCGCGGGTCTCGGGGACGGGCCGCTTTGGGGCAGATACTGAGATTTGGGTCGAGCCCGGGTTGATCCTTGACCGTCCGAGTCGCGAGACGATATCTCTGCCAGCCGATATGCGGCGGGGAGCGGACGGGCGCGAAGCACAGGCAATGAGAACTGTGCGTGACCGCGGCGCCGCCCTCTTCGCGGGTCAGGGATCGTCGCGCGAGGAGGGGCTTCGCCTGCTCGCCACGGCCAGCCAGGTGCTGGCCTCGTCGTTCGATCTGGCGGAGCCGTTGCGGGAGGTGGCGCGGCTGGCCGTCACCCGCTTCGCCGACGTGGCGTTCGTCGACCTCCTGGGCGACAAGGGTGAGCTCGGGCGCGCCGCGACGGCGTTCGCCGACGCGGACAGGGACCGGGCCGCCCCGATCGCTGTCGGCCTGCAGGACTTCGCGCTCGGCCGGCGCGTCGCCAGCACGGGACGCCCGATCCTGATCGGCAGGCCGGTGGCCGGCGCGCTCGGAACGGCGGAGAGCGCCAAGTCGCTGATCGTCGTGCCGCTCATGTCGGCCAAGGGGCCGATCGGCGTGCTGACGTTGGTTTCGCTGAAGGCGTCGCGGCGGTTCTCGAACGCGGATCTCGCCGTCGCGCGAGATCTGGCGGCACGGATCGGCACCGCGGTGGAGCGCGCGCAACTTTACAACGAGGCGACGGAGGCGGTTCAGGCGCGGCAGGACATCCTGGCCTTCGTCTCGCACGATCTGAAGAACTCGCTCATGAGCCTCTTCTTGAACGTCGAGATGCTGCTCCGGAACGCGCCCCGCGACGAGCGGCGCCGAGGATGGAAGCAGCTCGATCGCATCCGTCGCGGCATCTATCAGATGCGCCGCATGATCGAGGACCTGCTCGACGTCGGCAGCATCGAATCGGGCCGGCTGGCGATCGAGTCGCGAGAGCACGAAATCGGCGAGCTGTTCGAGGACGCGGTCGAGCTCTGCGCGCCGCTCATTCACGACAAGCAGATCGAGATCAAGATCGAGATGCCGCCGCCGCCGTTCAAGGTGCGCTGCGATCGCGAACGGATGATGCAGGTATTTTCCAATCTGATCGGAAACGCGGTCAAGTTCGTCCCCGAAAGGGGAACGATCGTTCTGTCGGCGGCGGCCTCCGGCGCCAACGCGCTGGTGTCGGTGCGCGACACCGGCCCGGGCATTCCGCCGGCGCGGCTTCCGCATCTGTTCCAGCGCTACTGGCAGGCTGACGAAACCGCCCGCAAAGGACGCGGGCTGGGGCTCTTCATCACGAAGGGAATCATCGAGGCCCACGGGGGCGTCATCTGGGCGGAGAGCCAGGTCGGCACCGGATCGACCTTCTTCATCACCCTGCCGTTGGTCACGCCGATCGGACGGCGCGAGATCATCGTCGCGGGGGCCAAGCGGCCGGCCAAAAGGGCGCCCCCGCGAATCAACAGCGGATCAAGAAACCGTATTCGTGCCAACGATTGACAACGGTGTTGTCGATTTGCCTCAGGCATATTGCCTAAAAGCCGCGTCCACGCGCAGCATAATCAGGCAGATCCATAAGAAATTTTGTTCGCTTTGCCGTGTGGGAAGGCACTGACCAAGCAACGTATCGCCGATTGCTTGTCTTTCCTTTTGCCTCGGGCAATTGGTCACTCTCCTAGATCTGGGAATCTCAACCGAGATGTCCGCCGCGGACGACAAGAAGCTAGGGGAGATGCTCGTCGGTTGCATGCCGACGTTGTTCGCGTTCGTGCGCCGTCGGGTAGGTGACCGGGAGACGGCAAACGAGATCTTGCAGGAGGTGAGCCTCCGGGCTCTGGCGGGAGAAGGTCCCCGAGATCCGGACAGCTTTCTCTCCTGGAGTTGCGGCATTGCCCGGCACGTGATCGGGATGGAGTGGCGCCGGCGCCGCCGCGTGCGGGCCGAGCAGCCGCTCGAAGATCCGATCATCGACCAGATCTCCGATCCGGTCTCGCCTCCCGATCAGCGTTTCGATGCCCGCGTATCATTAGAGCGGGCGATCGGAGACGACTCCGAGAGCGTGGCGCTCCTTCTCCGTCGATATCTCGACAACGTGAGCGGGAAAGAGCTCGCCAGTGAGATGGGGTTGACGCCGGCGGCGTTGCGAATGCGGCTAATGCGAATCCGGTCATCGGCCCGCGCCCGGCGCGACGACCGTGAATAACCTGTGGACCCGATTACCTAGATGTTTGGAACCAAAGGGGTGTTTCGACAATGTTGCCGTTACGTTTACCCCTAGTCCGGATACTTATTACGCAGGCGGCGCGCGAAAGCAGTTGCAGAAACCATCGGCCGTCGGGGAGGTCTGAAGATGACAAAGAGACGTGTTGTACTAGGGGGGTCGCTCGCGGCGTTCGCCTTGACGGCGGGCTGTCTTTCGGGTGATCCGCGAAGTGGATCCGTAACTCAGACAACTGCGGCGGTGGGGCTGCCTCCACCGAACGAGGTGCCCCTCGACGGTCCGGACATCGAGAAGTTCGCGACGCAGCTTCCGATTCTGCCCGTGTGGGCGCCGACGGTGATCAAGAACTCGTCGGGGCAGGTGATTCGGAACGAATATACGATCTCGGACTCGGAAGCGAGCGTGCAGATGTTGCCGCCCGGGCACCCCGCGACGACCGTGTTCGTCCAGAACGGGACGGTCGTGGGCGGCGCCAATTTCAGCGGCTCCCCTGGGGCCACGTTCGAAAATATTCGTGGCATCCCCACGATCGTCCACTGGCGAACGAACATCCAGCAGCCGTACTTCTTGCCGGTGGATCCCACCATCGCCTGGGCGAACCCGCAGGCCATCGAGGAACCACTGCCGCCGTTCAACCTGTTCCCGCCGGGGTATCAGAACGCCAATTTCCCCGTCGCACGCGTGACACACACCCACGGCTTGGTCGTGCTGCCACAGATGGACGGTACCGCCAATGAGTGGTTCACCAACGTGCAGTACCGCGGTCCGAGCTTTTCGACCGAGGATTACACGATGCCCAACGACCAGAGCCCCACGCAGCTCTTCTATCACGATCACGTGCTCGGCGTCACCCGCCTCGGCGTATACGGAGGCGAGGTCGGTGCTGGGTACATGATTCGGGATCCCAACGGCACCGCGCTCGACGCCCCGAGCTCACCGCTGCCCAAGGGTCAGTTCGAGGTCCTCCTCGCTTTTGCGACGCGCGCCTTCTTCACCGACGGTCAACTTCACTTCCCGCCCGACCCGGGCGAGCTGAACGCCGGCGCCGACGCACCACCGAACATCGCCTACTGGTCGTACAACGAGGGAGCCGACACGGTGGTGGTCAACGGCAAGGTGTGGCCGAACATGAACGTTCAGCCCAGGCAATATCGCTTCCGTATGCTGGGGGCTGCGAACACCCAGCTGTGGGACATGCAGTTCGTCAACCAGAAGACGGGCGCCGTCCAGCCGCTCACGATCATCGGCTCGGACGGTGGTTACTTGCCGGCGCCGCAGCCCTCGCCCGACGTCCAGTTCGGCATCACCGAGCGCGCCGACGTCCTGTTCGACTTCTCCAAGTTCCCCGCGGGAACGAAGATCCAGCTGAACAACAACTACGTCGGTGAGGGATCGGACCCGGGACTGGGAACGGTAATGCAGTTCACCGTTCAGGCCGGCACGCCCGTACCCCCGCCCACGTTGAGTGCTTCGCTGTTCCCGCCACGGCCTGTCTTGACGACCAACGCGCCCACGCGCTTCAAGGTCCTGAGGGTCTTCGACGACGAGCGGCCTGATGGCGACAGCTGCCCCGATCCGGCGCTCCCGAACTGCAATCAACGCTCGCTGGACGGTCTCGAATTCAGCTCGCCGGCGACCGAGCTGCCGCTGGTCAACTCGACCGAGGAGTGGGACCTCATTCACATGATGGAGCCTCGTGAGGATGACCAGGACAAGAACTTCCACGAGATTCACATCCACTTGATCGAGTTCCAGGTCTTGAACCGGCAACCGATTGACTCCATGCGCTATCGGCAGGATTGGCACCTGCTCAACGGCCACATGCCGGTCACGCGGCCCATCGTGCTCGATCCGACGCCCTACTTCACGGGCCCGCCGGTCCCGCCGAAGCCGTACGAGACGGGCTGGAAGGACACGGTCCAGGCGATGCCGGCCATGGTCAATCGAATCATCGTACGTTGGGGGCCGCAGGACGACGCGAACAACACCCCGGGCGTCAACCAGTTCAAGACAATCGATCCGACGACCTTCCCGGACAACGTGAAGGGTCCTGGCTACGTGTGGCACTGCCACATCGTCGGTCACGAGGACCACGACATGCTCCGACAGCTGGCGCTGGTGAACTCGTGGAAGGCCGGCACTGCGTACGTGGCCGAAAACGTGGTGGAGTTCAACCAGGTCGACTATCGAGCTCGGGTGAATCTGACGGCGGTCGCCGGGCAGACGCCGCCCACTCGGTTCGACCTCTGGGATCGGGTCAACAACAACGACGGATCGTGGCAGCCGCAGATCCGGTACGCTCTGGACGACAGGGTTACGTCCGGTGGCCAGACGTACAGGGCGCTGTCGGTGTTCCAGTCGCAGACCGGGCAAACTCCTGCGAGCAACCCGACGCTGTGGCGGGTGTTGCCGTCGACGTTCTGTGGCCAGTTCGCCCAGTTCTGCCAAGGGAACTCCAACCCGAGCGCGGTCCAGTGCCTTCACGACGGTCAGGCTGGCAACGAGGCAACCTGCAGGGCCGAGGTCGAACCGTGCCTGGGCTATTGCGACCCGCAAGTTCTCCGGCCCTGCGGCGGACTTTGCAATAATCCGGTGGTGTTCAGCGTGGCGGATGGAAGCAACTTCCAGTCCGGCAATCTGGGCACCGGCGCTACCTGCTTCGAGACTCGGTCGCGCCTGTTCCAGGGTGAGAGCAGCAGCTTCGCCGCTGGGAAGCAACTCACGGTCAACGGTCGCGTCGAGCCGCTCAACGGCAACTGGAATTACCCATTGCCGCCCTTGCGGAACGACGGCTATTGCATTCAGGTCAGCCCTGGCAATAATTCGTACTCTGCCTTCGCGGCCTGGTGAACCAGAAACGACGGTGCAGGCAGCCGGCGCTGCACCGCGATTAGTAGTGGCACGGGCCGGCTAGGAAGTGGCCCCTGGGGACCGAGCGTCCCCGGGGGCCCATCCGCAGTTAAGGCGTCCAATGAACAGAGCGACCATCGAGGGTAAGGTGTCGACCGCTGTTGTCATCGGTCGGCTGCTGCTGTTGCTCGCCGCCGGGGCGGCGCTCGTGGCGGGCCTCGTGCTTTCGCAGAGGCACGACGGGGCGTCCAGCGACTCCGGCGAACGTTACGTATGCCCGATGCATCCCCAGGTCGTATCGACCGCGCCCGGCGACTGCCCGATCTGCAACATGGCGCTCGAACGGAGGCGCGACGGGAAAAACGCGCAGGCAATCGTCGCAACGCAGGGAGTAGTGGAGGAGGTCAAACGGCAACTGGTTGCCCAGGCGGTGCGCGCTCCTGCTTGGCTCGGCCCCAAGGGCCTGGTGACGGCGATTATCCACAAGGAGTCTTTGCAGGGCCTCGAGCCCGGGGACAAGGCGGTCTTCTTTCGCAACGACGAGCCGGCCAAGGCTATTTCGGTGCGCCTGACATCGGAGCCGACGGCGCCCTGGGATCCGGCCACCGTCCAGGCGCGATTCGTGGCAGAAGCTGTCCCTGGGACGGAGGGGGACACTGGGTGGCTTCAACTCGACGCTGCGCCGCGCACGTTTCTGGTCGTGCCGGAAAGCTCGGTTTTGTATTCGGGTGACGGCGCCTATGTCTTGGCTGCCCCTGCGGGCGGACACTCCTTCACACGGCGATCCATCCAGGTCGGCCGGGTCCTCGATTCGGGCTCTGTCGCCGAACAGGCCGCGGAGCGGCTCGGCGGTGTCGTCGTGCTTTCAGGCCTGAGCGAGGGCGAACGGGTGGTGACTGCTGACACGTTCGTTTTGGACGCGGAGCGGCGCCTGCGAGCGGCCCAAGGCAAGGCGGAGGAGGTTGTCGAGTGATCCAGCGCTGCGTGGCATGGTGTAGCCGTCATAGCCGGACTGTCATCCTCGTAGCGGTGGTGCTGGGGATATGGGGCGAGCACGCCAGACGCCGATTGGCGCAGGACGCGGTGCCGGATCTATCGGATCCGCAGGTGGGTCTGGTCGTCGAGTGGATGGGCCATCCCGCCAGTGAGGTCGCCAGCCGGGTAACAGGCGTCCTGACCGACTCGCTCAAGTCGATCCCGGGCGTCACCTCCGTGCGTGGCGCATCGATGTCGGGAATGGCGTACGTGGACGTCCTGTTTGGCTCGACCAAGAGCTTGGAACCCGGGCGGCAGGAGATCCATCGCCGCGTCGAGGAGCTCAAGTCAAAGCTGCCGTTCACGATACGCGTGGAGGTAGGTCCTCCCGCATCCTCCACGGGCTGGATCTACGAGTACGCCTTGGTTGGTACTTCCCGACTGCCGCTGGCGGTTGGTCACCGGCTCCAAGACGAGGTCTTGCGCAACAAGCTGATGAAGATTCCTGGAGTCGCCGAGGTCGCGTCGGTGGGCGGCACGACGGAACAGATTGTCCTGGAAAGTGATGCGGAGCGGCTCCGGGCACGAAATGTAGCTTTCAGCGACGTTGTCGAATCCGTGCGCGCGAAAGTCAACGGCAACCCGGATCCTTGGAAAATCGAGACCGAGCCGTTGCTTCTCGGCAACCACACGAAGCGTTTGGTCGGCGACGTCGCCCACTCCGGCCTCGCCCCGGACATGCCGATCGGCATCACTGACCTGGGCGGTGACCCACAAGTTGCGGGTGGGATCGTCATCGCCAAGCGCGACGCAGATCCGAAAGCGGTCATCGAGGCCGTCGAGCGTACGCTGGAAGGGGCGAGGAAGTACCTCCCTCGCAACATCAGGCTGGTCACGATCTATAACAGAATGGACCTGGCCAATCGGGTCGAGCATACGCTGCTGCGGGCGCTGGCCGAGGAAGTGGCCGTCGTCGTGCTCGTGATCCTGATGTTTCTGCTGCACGGGCGCAGCGCGCTGGCACCGGCCGTGACGCTACCGCTCGTGCTGCTGATGACGTTCGCCGGGATGTACCTGTTCGGCGTGCCGGCCACGATCATGAGTCTGGGCGGCATCGGCATCGCTCTCGGCATGGCGGTCGACGCGGACGTGGTGGCGCTGGAAGCGTGTCACCGCCGCATGGAGACACTCGGCCCGGGCGCCTCTCAACGTGACCGGCGAGCGGCGCTGATCGGCGCGGCCGGCACGGTCGCGCCGGCGATTCTCACTTCACTGGTCATCGCGGCGCTGAGCTTTTTGCCCGTATTCGCGTTTACCGGCGAGACCGGCAGGCTGCTGCGCCCCCTGGCGTTCACCAAGACCCTCGTCATCTTCGCCGCGGCCATCGTCGCCGTCACCGTCGCTCCGGCCCTTCGCGAGCGGCTGGTGAACGGTCGCATCGTGCCCGAGTTCGACAACCCGATCACCAAACGCTTGGTTCGGATCTATCGACCGTTCGTTACTTTCGCGTTGGCGCGACCGACGCTGACGCTGGCCACTGCGGTGCTGGCCGCGGCGTCCTGCTTTCCAATCATCACGCGGCTGGGAGGTGAATTCCTGCCCCGGGTGGACGAGGGCGATCTGCTGTTCATGCCGACCACCTTGCCGGGCGTGTCCTTCGGGGATGCGGGGGTACAGCTCGGCAGGTTCGATAGGGCGCTGGCGCAATTTCCGGAGGTGGCCGAAGCGTTCGGCAAAGTGGGACGCGCCAACACGGCAACCGATCCGGCGCCATTTTCGATGGCCGAGACGACGATTCGACTCAAGCCGCGGGACCAATGGCCCAAGTTGTTTCACGCGCGTTGGTACTCGAGCTGGGCCCCCCGTGGACTCAAAGGGGCGCTGCGGCTTCTGTGGCCCGAAGAGAAACGGGAGACGACGGCCGAGCTGGTCGACAAGCTCGATCGGGCCACCCGCACGCCAGGGTGGGCAAGCGCCTGGAGCGCGCCGGCACGTGCCCGCATGGACATGATGTCAACCGCCGGTGTGCGTACGCCGGTCGGGATTCGTATCGTCGCCGCCAGCCCGGAACGGCTGGAAGCGGTCGGCACGGCCGTGCAAAAATGGGTGGCGCGGTTACCCCACGCCAGAAGCGCGATATTCGAATCGCTGGGTGGCGAGCCCTGGCTGCGGTTCCAGCTCGATGCTTCCGCGGCAGAGCAGCATCATGTCGACCCGGCGCTTGCCCTGTCCACCGCCAATTTCGTCATCAACGGTGGGCAGGTCAACGAGCTGTCCTGGCACGGCGCGGGCGGCACCGCGTTCCGCCCCAAGCGATTCATCATCGAGCACGGACACCACTCAGGGGAGAGCAGCCTCGCTCCCGACAGGCTGCAGTCATACAGGCTCCGGCTCGTTCCGGAGATGAGCATGAGGCCCGCCGACGCCGATCTGCTGCGGGAGATCACAGTCCGCTCGGAAACAGGTCAGGTAGTTCCTTTGGGGCTGCTTGGGCATCCCGTCCATGACACCGTGCCCGCCACCATCCGGACCGAGAACGGCGAGATGGTTGCTTACGTCTACGTCGATCTGGATTCGGGAACCGATGTGGCGACCTACGTGAAGGCGGCACGACAGAATCTGGATGGCGCCCTCGGGAGGGGAGAGATCCACCTCGCACCGGGAGAGCGCATCGAATGGACAGGCCAGTACGAGCTGATGGCTGCCGGTCAGCACCGTTTGATGTGGATCGCGCCTTTGGTGGCCCTCTTGATGTTTGCGCTCCTGTTCCTGCAATTCAAGAACGTCACTGAAGCGCTGATCGTGCTGATCGCGGTGCCATTTGCCCTGGTGGGGAGCTTCTGGACGCTCTTCTTGCTTCACTATCCGTTGTCGGCGCCCGTCTGGGTCGGCCTGCTGTCGACCGTCGGCCTCGCGATGCAAACCGGTGTCGTGATGGTGGTCTACATCGACGAAGCCTTCCAGCGCCGTGTGCGCGAGGGCAGGCTCCGAACGCGCGAGGACATCATCGAGGCGCACGCTGAGGGCACCGTTCAGCGGCTGCGGCCCAAGGTCATGACGATCACGACGATGGCCGTCGGCCTGTTGCCGCTCTTGTGGAGCGACGGCGCGGGCGCGGAGATCATGAAACGCGTGGCCGCTCCCATGCTCGGCGGGCTGATCACGAGCGCGTTTCTCACGCTCGAGGTCATCCCCGTCCTCTATACCCTCTGGCGCACGCGGCAGTTGAAGAACGCGCAGCGGCGCCAGGTGTCGATCGCGGAGATCGTGGGGGTCGGCCCGGCCTGGGCACGTTCCGAGCGCGAGCGGCCCATCGAGGGCCCCGGCGCCGACTACGGCTTCGGCGCGGTCCAGGCGGTGTCGGCCAGATCCCCCGTGGCGAACCCGAAGTAGACCTCCATCTGCTTGCGCATGAAGGCCTGCGCGTCCTTGCTGGTGAGATCGAGCCGGTAGGTGTTCACGTACTTGACCGAGTCCTGGAGCCACATCTTCCAGGCGTCGAGCGAGACCTCGGCGTAGATCTTCTCGCCGAGCTCACCCTCGATCGGTTTGAACGGCATTCCGGGGAGCTCCTTACCGAGCTTTCGACATTTCACCATGCGGGGCATCGTCGGACCCCTATACCGCAACGGCGACCGGCGTGCCATGCTGGTCGGAGGTCCTCCCCCATCAGATGACCCAACCCGACGACGACCGCGAGAAGCGACAGGATGTCGCGCACGCGGCCCGAAGCGGCGGGATGCAGGTGCTCACCGTCGCGGCTCAGGCGCTGCTGTCGGTCACCCACGTCCTCCTGGCGCGACTGTTCGGACGCGCCGTGTTCGGCAGCTACCAGGCCTGCCTGGCGATCATGGAGCTGGTAACCCGCGCCGGGACCGGCGGCGCCGGCGGCGGGATCCTGCGTTACGTGGCGGCGCACCGCGCGCGCGGTGAGAACGACGAGGTCCGCAGCGCGCTCGGCACCGGGCTGCGGCTCTGCCTGGCGTCATCGGCGATCGCGGCGGCGATCCTGATCGCCGTGGCGGGACCGGTGGCGCGCCTCATGCGCGAGCCGGCGCTGGAGACGGCGCTGCGGATCATGGCGCCGGCGGCCATCGTGGCCGGCTGCACGTTGGTCCTGGTCCAGGCCAGCCTGGCGTCGAAGGTGACGCGGGCAAACTTCTACGTGCGCGGCCTCGGCGAGCCGCTCTTCCTGCTGCTGGCGGGGCTGTCGGCTGCGCTGGTGGGCCGCCGCTCGCTCGCCACACTGGCGACCGCGCACGTCGTCGCGGCGACGGCGACGACGCTGCTGGCGATCCTGGCGGTCGGCCGCGTGTTCGGGCCGGGCGAGATCCGGCGATCGCTGAGGGCCCCCTGGTTGCCGGGTTTCGTCCGTTTCTCGCTCCCCCTCGCCGCGGCGGATCTGCTGAACGCCATCCTCCAGCGAGCCGACATCATCCTGTTGACCACCTTCGTGGGGACCAGCGCGGCGGGCGTGTACGCGGCCTCGGAGTTCATCACCCGGGTGATCGCCAGCGCCAGATCGGTCTTCGACAGCGTGGCGGCGCCCGTCTTCTCCGAGGCGGTGAACCTGGGCCAGCGCGAGCGACTCAAGCAGAACCTGGTGATGATGAACCGCTGGGTCTTCACCGTGGCCACGCCGATCGCCTTGACGGTGGCGGTGCTCCGGCGCGATCTGCTGGCGCTCTATGGCGCCTCCTTTCAGGAGGGGGCGGCCGCCGTCTGCGTGCTGGCGGTCAGCCATTGGGTCAACGTCAGCCTCGGCCTGGTGGGCTGGATCCTGGTGACCGGCGGGAGCTCGCGGACCCTGCTTCTGAACAACGTCGTCAGCGCGGCGGTCAATATCGGGCTCGGGTTGGCGCTCATCCCCCGTTTTGGGCTGCTGGGGACCGCGTTCGCGGCGCTGAGCAGCACGGTGCTCGTCAACATGATGGCGGTGGTCGAGGTCCGGGTCGGTTTCGGCGTCTACCCGTTCGATCGAACGATCGGCAAGCCGCTCGCCGCCGCGGGGGCGACGCTGGCCGTCGAGCTGGCGTTGGCCCGGCAGATCGCGCACGTCGGCCTCCGCGTTCCGCTGGTCATCGTCAGCGGTCTCGTCATCTACGGCGGCGCCCTCCTGGCGTTGGGACTGGCGCCCGAGGAGCGACGTCTGGTCAGCGGGGCCTGGGCCCGCCTTCGCGGCGGGCGCCATCGCCGGGATGCTTGACCGACGGGGCCCGCTCCTTGGCTTTCAGCAGGTGGCTGTGTAAAACATCTGACCAATGCCACCGGGGCCCGCGGCCGACCACGCGCTCGACGTCCAGCGCGGCGAGCGATTCGCGTTTGGGGAAAACTGGTCCCGATTTTTGGCGGTCCTCGACGAGCGGCGTATCGCCGAGGCCTGCGCGTCTCTCAAGAAGATGTTGGAGCTCGAGACCCTTGCCGGCCGCTCGTTCGTCGACGTCGGGAGCGGCAGCGGCCTGTTCTCGCTGGCGGCCGTGCGCCTGGGGGCCGAGAAGGTCGTCTCGTTCGACTTCGACCCGGCCAGCGTGGCCTGCACCCGCGAGCTGAAGCGCCGGTATTTTCCCGAGGCCAGCCACTGGACCGTCGAGACGGGGAGCGCGCTCGACGAAGAATACCTGCGGGGCCTCGGCCAGTTCGAGGTGGTCTATTCTTGGGGCGTTCTCCACCACACCGGGCAGATGTGGAAAGCGCTCGAAAACGTGGTGGCGATGGTGCGGCCGAAGGGAACGCTGTTCATCGCCATCTACCGCGATCAGGGCTGGCGCTCTCGAGCCTGGCTGCGCGTGAAGCGGCTTTACAACGCGGGCCGGGTGGGACGACTCACCGTATCTGCAGTCTTCTGTTCCTACTATGCCGTCGGGGGGCTGCTGGCCGACCTCGGCCGCCTCCGTCCCCCCTGGCGCCGCTACGGCGAGATGAGGGACCGCGGAATGTCACGGGTCCGGGACTGGTTCGACTGGATCGGCGGCCTGCCGTTCGAGGTCGCTTCGGCCGAGCAGATCTTCGCCTTCTACAAGGCCCGGGGTTTTCAGCTGGAGAATCTGAAGATCAGCGACGGGCACGGCTGCAGCGAGTTCACGTTCTCGCGCTCTCAGTGACCGCCGGCGGGCGCGCCGCCGGGGCTGGGCCTGCGCGTGAGGAACAACAGCGGGATCATGAGGCCGGTGGCCACGGCCAGCATCTTGATGGCGTCGAGAAAGGCGAGCGTCGCCGCCTGTTGCTGCAGCTGGAAGTAGATCACCGCCAGCGCTTTGTGAGAGGCCTCGACGGCCGAGGCGCCCGCGCGCTGGAAGTTGCCGGCCAGCCCCTCGAGGCGTGAGGTGAAGCTGGGGTCGAAGCTGTTCGTGCGACCGACCAGAAGGCTCTGGTGGAACTGCGAGCGGCGCGCGATCAGCGTGGTGACCGCGGCGATGCCGATGTCGCCCCCCATGTTGCGCGACAGGTTGACGATCCCCGACACGGCGTTGTTCTTCTCCGGCGCCACGCCGGCGTAGACCAGCGTGTTGATGGGGATGAAGAGGAAGGGGAGGCCGATCGACTGAACGACCCGCAGCTCGATGGCAGTCCGGAAGTCGATGCCGTTGTAGAGGTTCCTGGTCATGAAGAACAGCGCCCCCGACAGCGCCAGGAAGCCGAAGCCGATCATGTAACGGGTGTCGACCCTCGAGACCATCATGCCGACGAACGGCAGCAGCAGGATCACCACGAACCCGCCGGGCGACAGCGCCATCCCCGACTGCTGCGCGGTGTAGCCCATGAAGACCTGCAGATACTGCGGCAAGAGCACGGTCGAGCCGAACAGAGCCACGCCCAGGGTCAACATCATCACGTTCGAGACCGCGAAGGTCGGGTTCTTGAACATCTTGACGTCGACGACCGGGTGTTCCTGTTTGCGCTCCCAGAGTACGAAGGAGACCAGTGAGACCGCCGCGACGATGGAGCAGCCCAGGATGAACGACGAGGCGAACCACTCGTCCTCCTGCCCCTTGTCGAGGACGATCTCCAGCGCGCCCAGGCCCACCGCGATGAGGGCCAGGCCGATGTAGTCGATGCCGCCCGTCTTGGCTTTGCCGGCCACGATGTGGGGCGGATCGCTCACCACCCGCTGGGTCAGCGTCAGCGAGACCAGACCGACCGGCACGTTGATGAAGAAGATCCAGCGCCAATTGAAATGATCGGTGATGAAGCCGCCCAGCGTCGGTCCGATGGCCGGCGCCAGCACGACCGCCATGCCGTAGACGGCGAAGGCCATGCCGCGCTTGGCGGGGGGGAAGGTGTCGGCCAGGATCGCCTGCTCGCTCGGCCCGAGGCCGCCACCGCCGAGGCCCTGCAGGATGCGGAAGAAGACCAGCCACCCCAACGACGGCGCGAGGCCGCAGAGGAACGAGCTGGTGGTGAACAACATGACGCAGGTCATGTAGAAGCGCTTGCGCCCGACCTTGGAGGCGATCCAGCCGCTGATCGGGAGCACCACCGCGTTCGAGACCAGGTACGAGGTGAGGACCCAGGTCCCTTCGTCCTGGCTGACCGACAGATTGCCGGCGATGTGCGGCAGCGAGACGTTGGCGATGCTGGTGTCGAGCACCTCCATGAAGGTCGCCATGGTGACGACCAGCGCGATCACCCAGGGGTTGTGGCCGTTGGTCCAACCGGTGGTGAAGTATGCGGGGCGCTCGGGCGCGGCCGTCGCCGAGCCGGCCGCGCTCACGGCGTCACGCGCACCTTGGGTTCGACCGACATCCCCGGCCGCAGGCGATCGAGCCCCTCTTGCGTATCCAGCTTGATGCGCACCGGGATCCGCTGCACCACCTTCACGTAGTTGCCTGAGGCGTTCTCGGGCGGCAGCACGCTGAGGCGCGATCCGGTGGCGCCGCCGATGCTCTCGACCTTGCCGGTCATGTTCGTTCCCAGCGCGTCGACGTGCAGATCGACCGACATCCCCGGGTGCATCCGCTCGATCTGCGTCTCGCGGAAGTTCGCCGTCACCCACAGCGCGTCGATCTGCGCCACCGCGACCAGCTGCTGGCCGGGGGTCACGTGATCGCCGATGTTGACCGCCTTCTTGGCCACCACGCCCGGGATCGGCGCGCGGACCTTGGCGTAGCCGAGGTTCAGCTCGGCCTGGGCCAGCTGCGCCTTGGCCAGCTCCAGGTTGGCCTGGCGGTACTGCACCGAGGCGCGCCGCGTTTCGACCTCCTTGGGCGCGTTCTTCTTGACCTCGGTCAGCTTGCTCTTGGTCGCGCCGAGCTGCGCCCTCTGCTGCGACACCCGCTCGCGCGCCGCGCCGAGCGCATGCTGCGAGGCTTGGACTTCGGCCGCGGTCGTCTCGGCGGTGGTGATCCGGCGGTCGAAGTCGGCGCGCGGGATCGCCTGCGCCTTCCAGAGATCCTCGCCGCGCTTCTTCTCGATCTCGGCCAGCCGCGCGTTCCCCTCCGCCTGGACCAGGCGCGAGCTCAGCTGCTCGACATCCCTCTCCGCGCCGGTGAGGCCGGCGGTCGCCGACAGCAGATCCGACGAGGCGCCCGCCACCAGCGCGGTGTTGGAGGTCTGGGTGATCGACACCGACGGATCCTCGGCCTGCAGCTGCGCCTCTGCCTGGGCGACCGACGCCTTGGCCTGCGCGACGGCCACCTGCAGATCGGTGGGATCGATCTCCAGCAGCGCGTCGTTCGCCTTCACGAACTGGTTCTCCACCACGTAGACGGCGGTCACCGTGCCGCTGACGCGTGGCCCAATGTTGCTGATGTTGCCGTCGATCTGCGCGTCGTCGGTCTCCTCGAAGTTGCGCTCGTGGAGATAGTAGAGACCGGCCACCACGGCGACCAGGGCGAGGGCGGCGATGACCAAGGGCCGCCGGCTTCGTTTCGCTGCCGGCGCGTCGGTGCCGGTCGCCGTCGTTGCCGCGCCCGGAGCCGATCCACGGTCGATGGCCGGAGCCGCTCCCGATTTTGGGCTCTCGCCGTCGGCCGTCAGGATCTCTCCGGTTGAGCTCATGGCCATTTGTCTAGTTGGCGCGGGGCCCCCGCGCAAGCGGAAGTGACCGGAATCTGGACGCGCCGGGCTCGCGCCCATCATCTATATAGTGGAGCCATGCGGCAAGCCGAACAGGTCTCGGTCGCCTGGTGGCTGCGGGGGGCCACCGGGCAGACCGTCTGGGCGCGACTGGCCCGCTCGCGGCATCTGGTTAGATTCGAGCGCGAGGTGCTGACCACCGATGACGATGACGATCTCGTCCTCGACCACGCCGCGGGCCCGGCCGGTTCGCCGCGCCTCCTCCTGCTGCACGGCCTCGAGGGGAGCGCCCACTCGCTCCACACGCAGGGGCTGGCGGTGCAGGCGGCGCGGGTCGGCTGGCGCTGCACGGTGCTCAACTTTCGGTCCTGCGCGCGCGATCCGCAGCAGATCTCGCGCCGGCTCAAGAACCGGCGCGCACGCCTCTACCACTCGGGCGACACCGCCGACCTCGACTTCGCGCTGCGCGCGCTGGCCGCGCGCGAGCCGGACGTCCCGATCTACGCCGTCGGATTTTCGTTGGGCGGAAACGTCCTGCTCAAATGGTTGGGCGAGGTGGGCGCGGCCAGCACGATTCGCGGCGCCGCCACGATCTCCGTCCCCTACGATCTGGCGGCGGCCTCGCGCTACCTCGAACGGCCCGGGGCGCGCTTTTACACCTATCACTTCCTGCGGCGCCTCAAGCCCAAGGCGCTCGACGTGCTGGCGCGGTTTCCGCGCGAGACGGCCCACCTCGATGCCGCCCGCATCGGCGCAGCGCGGACCGTCGCCGAGTTCGACGAGCGGCTCACGGCGCCGATGCACGGGTTTACCAGCGCCGACGACTACTACCGCCGTTCGAGCTCGCTTCCATACCTGGCGCGTGTCGCGGTGCCGACCCTTTGCATCAGCAGCGAGGACGATCCGTTCTACCCGCGTGAGGCGGTGACGCGCGCGCGCGCGGCCGGCTCGGCGGCGGTCACCTTCGAGGTCACGCCCTGGGGCGGACACACCGGGTTCGTCTCGGGGCCTTGGCCCTGGCGCCCTCGATATTGGGCCGAGGAGCGGGTCGTCGACTGGCTCGGCGAGCTGCAGGCCGCAGCCGATCGGGGCAATTCCTCGTAGACTGTTGCGAAACTGTAACTGGACTGTCACCGGCACGATGCGCAATGGTAATTGAGCCGTGACGCTCAACTACCGGAGAGACCAGCTTCGATGACGACGGGTGGCTCGCCGGGGATCGCCGCCTGGATCTGGTTTCTGCGCGCGCTGACCGTCTTCAACGTGGCGGTCTGGCTGCGGACCGCGGTTGCGCTGCAACGGGACCGCGCGCTGCAGGGGCCCGAGCGGCGCGATTACCGCCGGCGTCAGCTGATCCTCTCGGCGCTGTTCGTGGGCGGTTGCGCCTTCCGGTCGATCTTCCCCCGCGCGGATGTGCAGCGCATCTGTCTTTACGACAACTGGCTCTCGGTGGT
This sequence comes from Polyangia bacterium, assembly GCA_036267635.1. GTDB lineage: Bacteria > Myxococcota_A > Polyangia > Fen-1088 > Fen-1088 > JADGRB01. Next base: position 22,601 of record DATAVR010000035.1, read on the forward strand.
GCTGATCGGGCGCGCGGTGGCGACGATCGCCGAGCTGGCGTTCATGACCCAGTGGGCGTTTCTCCTCGGAGAATCGGCCGGGCCGGGCCCGCGAGACGTGGCCAAGATCGTCTCGCGGGTTCTGGTCCCGATCATCGCGGTGGCCGAGATCTGCTCCTGGTACGCGGTCCTGTCGACGAACTACCTGGGCAACGCGCTCGAGCAGTCGATCTGGACCTTCGCCTCGGCGCTGGTGGTCGTCGCGCTTCTGTCTGGCGAGCGCGGGGCAGGGCAGCTTTTCGTGGGGATCGCGACCGCGCTCATCGGCGCCTACATCGTGTTCATGTCGACCGTCGACGTTCCGATGTACATCCGCCGCTGGCGGGCCGACGAGCAGACCAAGCGGCCGTATCTCACCTTCATCGAAGGGATGCGCGACGCGGGGTTCCACCGGGTGGTGACGCGCGACTGGGACCCCTGGCGCGAGGAGGTGCCCTGGATGTCGCTCTATTTCAGCACCGGCGTCTGGGTCAGCTTGTGGCTGATCCGCGCCGCGCCGGCGCGCAGGGCCTGCGTGACACTCAGTGACGAGAACGTCACCCAAAGTTCGCTTTCCAAAGCGCGCGGTTGACGGCTAATTGGGCCAACGTTGGTTGGCCAGTTTTGGCCCGTCAACGAGCAAAAGGAGAGCTCATGGAAGGCTTTTTCGAGGAGTTGAAAGAGCAACGCTGGGACGACCACCGTTTCTATCATCACAGCCGCGTCAACCAATCGCTGCACCTGGTGAGCGCGATCAGCTTCTGCGTCACCTACCTGCTGCTGTTCACGCACCCGGTGGCGGCGGCGCTGTTCGGCTGGACGTTCGCGATGTGCATCCGGCAGGTGGGCCACTTCTTCTTCGAGCCGAAGGGCTACGACGAAGAGAATCAGGCCACGCACGAATACAAAGAGAAGGTGAAGGTCGGCTTCAACCTGCGCCGTAAGGTGATCCTGCACAGCGTCTGGGCGCTGGTTCCGATCGCGCTCTATTTCTCGCCGACCGCGTTCGGGATCTTCGGGGCCGCGTGGACGAATCTGTCCACCTACCTCGAGCACCTGGCGCGGCTCTGGATCGGTCTGGCGGCCGGCGCGTTGCTGTTCCGCACCATCCACCTGTTCTTCCTGCGCAGCGTGAAGACGGGGCTGGTCTGGTTCACCAAGATCCTCACCGATCCGTTCCACGACATCTATCTGTACCATCGTGCGCCGCTGTACTTGATGCGCGGCGAGATGGTCGAGCCCGCGAAGCACGCGGCCTGACCCCGCTTCGGCTCCGGCGTCGAGGGTCCGTGCAGCCTGCGGCCGCACGGGCCCCGCCCGATTGTCCGCTGGTCACCTTGCAAAGAAGACTCGGCGTACGTGAACCGCAGCCATGCGCGGAATCGGGGTCGCCCGCTCGAACGGTCGCCCGCCTCCGCGCATGAACTTTTTTCCGGCGGCGAGGAGCGCATGTGTCGATTTGTGGCTGCGCTCCTCCCCGCCGGAAAAAAGTCCCGTGAGGAGGATCCCGGCGAATCGAGCGGGCGTCCTCCGATTCCGCACGGAGCGCGGTTCGCGGTTCGCCGGGTCGCCCGGGCCACGGGCGGGGCGCCCTTTGCGGGAGCGGGAGTCCGTTCGGGAACGGGAGTCCGTTCGGGGGCGGGAGTGGGAGTGGTGCGG
>DATAVR010000036.1:0-99117 GCA_036267635.1 Polyangia bacterium
TGAGGAGCGCGAACGCCCAGATCGCCAGGCGGACGGCCCCGGTGGCGCGCGACTCGTCGGGCGAGCCGGTGGCGCGGGCGAGGCAGGCGCCGGCCGCCAGCATCAACCCGAGCGAGAGTCCGAGGACGATCATGTCGCCCGCGCCCGGGGGTGAAGATCGCGCGCGGTCGCGACGGCCGCGGCGATCAACGCCGCGCCCGCCAGCGCCGGAAAACCGGCGAACGGCGCCGGCAACGCCAGCGCGACCCAGGCGAGCGCGCCGGCCAGCGCCGGCCCGCGTGGCAACCGCTGGTCGGCGGCCAGCGCGGCGCCGAGCGGCGCCAGCGGGAGCGCCAGCACGAGGCCCATGACCCACCCGGTCGGCGAGGTGACGACGCAGGCGACGGCCGCCGCCCAGTAGAGCAGCGTCGCGGCGTCGTCGCCTTCAGGACGACGAAGGCGACGCGCCAGGAGGGTCAACGCGCCGATCCCGAGGACGAACGGGAGCCGCGCGCTCGCCGGCGTCGGGGCTTCTGGCGCCAGCAGGCGTGGCAGGCTGGCCGCCGCCGGCGCGTCGCCAATGGCGATCCGGTAGCGACGGTCACCGAGCCGCGCCGTGCCGTCGTCGGCGGCTGCCGGGAGGCGCTCCGGCGGCAGCAGCATCTCTTCGGTTCCCCCCTCGCCGTAGAGGGCGGCGCGCGGCAAGACCTCGCGCGCATACTCCACGAGACGAGCGGGTCCGTCGACGACCGCCGCGAGGCCGAGCAGCAACACGCCCGCGCCGAGCGCCGCCAGCGCGACCTTCCCGCGTCCCCCGGCCCAGACCACCGGAACCAGGCCGGCGAGCGTCGGCTTGAAGGCGATCGCCGCCGCCAGCGCGGCGCCGGCGACCGCGGGGCGGGCCCGCCCGCGCCAGGCGAGCGCCAGCAGCAACAAGATCAGAAGATCGATCTGGCCGCGCTCCAGGTGGCGATAGAACGGGAAGAACAGCGCGCTGGCCAGGAAGAAGACGGTCCGGCCGCGCCGCTCGTCGGAGAGCAGCATCCCGGCCGCGATCCAGGCCGCCAGCATGGCGGCGGTGAAGAGCCCCTTGGCTGTCGGATAGGGCAGCGCGGCCAGTGGTCGGAAGAGATCGGCGATGAGCGGCGGGTAGAGAAACCGGCTGTGCTGGAAGACGGCGACGCCGTCCCACAGCGCGGGCGCGCTCGCCCCGGCGACCTGGTTGACGTAGGGATCGAGGCCGAGCCGCCGCGCCGTTCCGGCGATCCAGTAGGCGGCGAAGTCCTGTTGCAGCGACCGCGCCACGAACCAGACGCTCGCCGCGCACGCCGCCGCCACTGCCGCGAACGTCGCGGGCGACCGCCTCACGGTCTCAGCGGGTGCGGCCGAAAGCGCCGAGCGCCGCCTGGTCGTTGTGCTCGAAGGCCACCTCGGCGTCGAGGCTGGTCCTGTCCCGCCCGAGCGTGGCGACCGCCAGCGTCTGGCCGCCGCGGCGGTAGGCCAGGGTGGCGTCGCGCTTGGCGAGATCGCCCGCGACGTCGATCCGGTCCCAGCTCTCGGCGTGGCCGACGTAGTTGATCGTCACGTCGAACTGCGTGCTCCAGAAGAACGGCGGCGAGGAGAACGGCAGGTCGCGGCCCAGCATGTTCAGCGCCGCCACCCGCCCCATCCGCTGCGCCACCGCCCAGTGCTCGATCCGCACCGACTCGCCGGTCGGCGCGTAGGGGAAGCGAGCGATGTCGCCGGCGGCGAACACGCCGGCGGCGCTGGTCCGCAGCCGATCGTCGACCAGCACGCCGCGGTCGATGGTGAGGCCCGCCGCCTGCGCCAGCTCGACTGCCGGCTGGACGCCGACGCCCAGCACGACCAGATCGGCGCTCACCCGCTCGCCGTTGGCCAGCACGACGGCGTTGGCCTCGATCCGCGCCACCGTCTGCCCGAGGTGGAAGCGGATGCCGTGCTCCTCATGCACCGCGCGCAGAAGGCCGCCCAGCTCGGGGCCGAGCGAGCGCGAGAACGGAATCTGGTCGGGCGCCACCACCTCGACCATCAGATCGCGCGCGCGCAGGGAGGCGGCCACCTCCATCCCGATGAAGCTGGCGCCGATCACCACCGCGCGCTTCGCGCGGCTCGCGGCCGCGATGATGGCCCGGCTGTCGGCGAGCGTGCGCAATGTGTGGACGTGCGGCAGCTCGGCGCCTGGCAGCGACGGGCGAATCGCCGCGGCGCCGGTGGCCAGCAAGAGCGCGTCCCAGGCGACCTCCCGGCCGTCCTCCAGCGAGAGCCGCTTGGCGGACGGATCGATCGCCGTCACGCGGGCGCCGAGCGCGAGCGCGATCTTCTGCTCGCCGAAGAACGACGGCGGCCGCAGCGGCATCCAGTCTTCCGGCGCCGTTCCTGCCAGATAGTCCTTGGAGAGGTTCGGGCGATCGACCGGGGGCGATTCGTCGGCGCCGAACAGCAGGATCTCGCCGTCGTATCCCTCGCGCCGCAGCGTCTCCGCCGCCGACTCTCCCGCCGCCCCGGCGCCCACGATGGCGATGGTCCGCAGCGACGACTCGCGCCGCAGGCTGATCGGATCCCCGCGGCGGCCGCCCACGCGGATCCTGCCTCCGACCCGCTCGACCTCGTAGCAGGGGAGGGGATTGAAGGCCGGCGCGCGGAGCACGGCGCCGGTGCGAAGATCGAAGCAGCCGTGGTGCCACGGGCAGCGGATGGTGCCGTCGACGACACGTCCTTCGGCCAAGGGCCCGCCGTAGTGGGTGCAGGTCGCGCCGACCGCGAAGATCTCCTCGCCGTTGCGGACCAGCAGCACCGACTCTCCGTTCGCCTGGCCGAGCAGCGGCCCGTCCGCGGGAACCTCACTCTCTGCAATGCCGGTCGCGAGATCTGGACCCGAGAGCTTAGTTTCTCCACCCATGACGGTTGATGAGTAGAGTTGCAGGGACTGGCCGAGGTGACAAGACCCCCCGGGCCGGACGGCGATTTCCCTATTGTCTCAGCGTGCGCCGGCCGCTCGCCGTTCCGGCGTCCCGTCGACCGCTTCCGCTCTCCGAGCGCCGCGCCGGTGGCGCCTCGCGTTCCGACGGTTGAGAGGCCCCCGCGCTCGAGACGAGCTCCGCTTCGGCCTGCAGCCAGTCGTCTGTCTCGTGACCGGGAACCGAGCCCCGCTGCAAGAAAAGCTCGTAGGCTCGTCGTGCGATCTCGTCCTGACCCGGATGCGGTCCAGCGCCCGCTCGATTGGACTTCGGCATTGAAATTCCTCCAGGCAGCGAAGCTAAGCACCTCGCTTTTCTCCGCAAGAGTGATTGCGCGCAACGGTGCCGCCACTTCCAGGACTACCAACTCCGACGGGCTTGTGTAAGATGCGCCCATGCTGCCCCTCCGAAACAGGACCCACGGGTCCCGGGTAGGACTTGGACTGGCGCTGTTGGCCTCCGTCCTGTTGGTCTCTGTCGGAACGCCCTGGTCGGCCCGCGCGGCCGACGACAACGAGGCGCCGAAGGCGTCGGTGCCCGACGCGCCTCAAGCCGACGACACCGACAAGCCCAAGGACAAGTCGCTGCTGGCCCAGCAGCCGGCCGACGCCGCGGTCGCCAAGCAGAATCAGGCGAACGACGAAGCGTTCTACCAAAAGTGGCAGTTCTGGGCGGTCACCGGGGCCATCGTGGTCGGCGGGGCGCTCGCCATTTTCGGGGGCATCAAGCTCTACCACTCACTAAACGGTGGCGATATCCGCCCCTGCAACCCCTCGTTCGTCAGCTGCTTCGGACAGGGGGAATCCCAGTGAAGCGGGCTGGCGGTCTCCAGTGCGGCCTTCCGCTCGCCCTCGCGGTCCTCGGCGCGTCGCTGGTGGCCGGGTGCAACACCTACCACTACTACGACATCGACATCAAGGCGACGAGCCCGGTCACCGAGACCGAGACCAGCGTCATGAACTTCTGCCAGGTGACGGTCGCCGGCGCGGCCTCGGACACGCTCAGCTTGACGGGCGGGGACGGTTGTCCGCCGAACGGGTTCCCCGATATCGGCACCGTCGAGTACGCGACCTTCGCCGACTCTGGTGAGATCACGTTCACCTTCACCGGCTATATCCAGAATCTCGATCCCAGTGGCCTCTGCACCACGGCCTCCACGATGTTGACCGCCAGCGACGAGATCACCCAGACGGCGACGATCACGGCGGATCAGTGGAACGCGACCAACTGCCCGCCGCACGTCAGCCAGTAACGGCGGCGGGTGCCGGAGGCCGGACGCGGGATCAATCGAGCGCGTCGTCGATCTGGACGCCGTCGCCGAGCTCGGACATCAGGTACTGGCGGAGCCGCTTCTTGAGCCGCTCCTCGATCTGACGGACCCGCTCCCGCGTGACGCCGAAGCGCTCGGCGATCTGGACCAGCGTCGCCGGCTCGTCGTTGAGCAGCCGGTCGCGGAAGATCTCCAGGTCTCGGTCGCGCAGCGTCGCGCCGAAGGCGTGCAGCTTGTCGCGCAAGATCGCGCCGAACTCGCCCGCCTCGACCTGCAGGTCGGGGCGCGACGAAGGCGCGGCCCGCACGAAGTCCCCCTGGGTCCGGTCCCCCTGCTCGTCGGAGCGCATCGGCGCGTCGAGCGAGGTCTCGGAGGCGTTGAGACGGCGCTCCATCTCGACCACCTCTTGCTCGGTGACGTCGAGCGCGGCCGCCAGATGCTTGGCCTCCACCTCGAAGCCCTGCTTCTCGAGCTTCTCGCGCTCCTTGCGCAGGTTGAAGAACAGCTTGCGCTGCGCCTGCGTCGTCCCCACCTTGACCAACCGCCAGTTGGCCAGGATGAACTTCAGGATGTAGGCGCGAATCCACCACGAGGCGTACGACGACAGCTTGACCCCTCGATAGGGATCGTACTTTTGCACCGCATGGATGAGCCCGATGTTCCCCTCCTGGATCAGGTCCAGGATGTTGCGGTGCGCGCGCCGGTACTCTTGCGCGATCTTGACGACCAGGCGCAGGTTGGCGGTGATGAGGCGCGCCGCCAGCCGTTGCTCGGCCGTCTTCGTGAATTGGACCGCCACCTCATGCTCCTCTTCGCGGGTCATGAGCGGGTACCGCCGCAGCTCGTGCAGGTAGGCCCCGATGGTCGAGTAGTCGGTCGGCGCCGTCTCCAGACCCGCGGCGGGGGATGGCGCGCCCGCGGCACTCCCGTCCGTGTCTGGGCTGGCGTCGAGCGGGAGCCCCGCCACGTCCAACGGCACCACGCTGGCACCCACCTCGATCTCCGATTCCGAGGTCTCCGTTTCCGCCTCTTCCGCGTCGACGGATTTCAGGTGCCGGCTCGGTTCCTTGCCGTCTTCCTTGCCGTCTTCCTTGTCGTCATGAACGACCGACTCCGCTTCGACCGGCTCCGCTTCAACCGGCCGCGCTTCGGTCGACTGCGTTTCCGCCGAACGTCGCCGGCGAGTCGCGCCACTTCTGGATGATGAGCTTGCGATGCTGAGCATGCCGCTCTTCATCGCAAGCCTCGTGCCACGACGGCCGGCACCAATCCCAAGAATTGCCGGCAGTTGGAGGTCCAGTCCAGCGGCCCCGTTACGATCCGGTAGCATCCATAGAGATGCTCTTAATCCTTACGTAACCACTTCCACCCACGACGTCCAGACCCCTTAGGAGAGATCACTGGTTATCGTCGTAATGCGGGGTACGTCCGAAGATGTCGTCGTGGTAGCGAATAAAGTAGTAGAGCGACACGGCGCCGAGCAGCGCGGCCGCGCCGAATGACACGTTGGCGGCGAGCGCGAAGTGGCGCTTCTGCTCGAGATCGTCCGAGGCGAGCTGGCGGGTGGAGCCGTTCGGCGGGAGCTGCGACAGCTCGCCGAGAAAGCCGCCGGCAGCCAGCGCGGCACCCGCGGCGATCGCGGTCCCGTACGCGACGTAGGGGGGCCAGGTGCGGCGGCGTGGAAGGTTCTCGGCGGTCAGCTTGATCTGCAGCTCCTGCCCCGGCAGCACCTCCACCCGCGACGCCCAGGGGAAGCTGCCGTCGGCCTCGACGCGGACCGAGTGCTTGCCCGCCAGCAACGTCCCGGAGATGAGCGGCGTGACGCCCAGATAGGCGTTGTCGATCGAGACCCGCGCCCCGTCGGGCTGGGTGGCGACCTGGATTTTTCCCGGCTCGACGTGCGGCCGGAACAGCTCGCCCGACGCCTCCTGGACCGCGCTGATGAGATCCTCGACGCCCCCCTCGACCAGCCGGAAGACGCGGCTCTCGACCTTGCCCTCCTCGACGTTGTCGAGGTTCAGGTTGAACAGGAACTGCTTGCCGCGGGTGCCGACGCTCCCGGCGACGATCCGCCGCACGCCGAGCGAGACGCCGGCCCGCCCCAAGCAGGAGATGTCGTCGAGGCAGCTCTGCGCGCGCTTCTCGTTCTCCACGCCGAGCCGAGCGCGGAACTCCTCCTTGCCGGCGATCTCGAAGCCGCCGTGCTGCGCGACGTAGGCGATCAGGACCTCGGTGAGGTTGTCGGCCAGCTCGGCGTCCTTTTCGGAAGTCCCCAGCACGAGGACCGCGATCTTCTCGCCGGCGCGCGCTGGCCGTGGGAGCGCCGCCAAGCCGAGCGTCGCCAGTAACGCGGCGAGGGCGATCCGGCGCGGCGCGGTCACAGGGTCGGCTCCGTGCAGCTTCCGACCGTGCCGGCGTCCGTCTTCTGGCAGCTCTTCGACTGGCACTGGTCGTCCTCGAGGCAGGGCTTGCCCCCGGCCTGGAAAGGCGCGCAGAGGCCGGAGGGGGCGCAGAACGATTGCCCGGCGCTCCAGCGATCGGCGTTGCAGTCGTCGTCGATCTGACAGAGCGCCGTGCAGATCGTCGTCGACGGGTCGCTCAGATCGACCTGCCGGCATTTCAGATCGCCGACGCAGTTGGCGTTGCCGAGGCAGGGGAGCCCGAAAGAGCCCGGGAAGCAGGCAGCGGTCGGGACGGGCGCCGAGGTCGGGCTCGAGACGGCGAGGAAGGGCAAGCAGGTCTGGCCGATGCCTGCGCGTGGCTCGCAATCGGGCGTCGTTTGTCCTGGGGCCACCGTGCAGGGGCGCAAGCAGGTCCCGAGATCCGTCGACTTTTCGGGCGGGGCCTGGAAGACGCAGATGGTGTTCTCGTCGCGCGTGCAGTCGGCCGTCGTGCGGCAGGCATTCCCGCGATACGAGTAGGGACTCTCGCAGTAGCTGAAACCGTCGTCGCGGGGGACGCAACTGAACGTCCCCTGGTCGCTGTCGAAGGTGGCGCAGTCGGCGTCGCTGTTGCACTTGATCGTGCAGAGCTTGAGCCCGGCCTCGGCGGTGGGATCGTCATCTGAGCGGCAGCTGCCGACCAGGCAGTTGATGTCCGTCTCGCAGATGAAACCGAGCAGCCCCGGGATGCAGATCGCTGGGTTCGCCGGTCCCGAAATCTTCTGGAAGCAGACGTGATTGGGTGGGCAGTTTTGCGCCGAGTCGCAGTTGGGGACGCAGATATCGGGCGCGTGCGCCGAGGCTGGCACCAGAAGCGGCAAGCAGGATTGCCCCGGCGAGCAGGATGATTGGCCGCTCTGGCAGTTCTTCTGCAAGCAGTAGAGGTGGTCGGCCTCGAGGGTGCTGTTCTTGCTGTAGAGCTGTGTCAGGAAGGTCGCAGCGCAGGTGGAACGAACCGGATCGGTGCAGTCGCTGTCGGCCGTGCAGGGGGTCATCGTCGTGCAGATCCCCTGTTCGGTGGTGACGTCGGTGCGCAGGCAGCCGAGCGCGGTCTGTCCGCACCCGGTCACCGAGCCGGTGGGCGCCGAGGGATCGCAGGACTTGAGCTCGGCGTCCCCCTCGACGCAGGTGTCGCCGCCGGGGAGTGTCATCGGCGCGTCGCAGGAGGCGGTGCAGAAGTCGGTGCCGTCGAGCAGGCTGGCCGGATAGCAGACCATCGCCTTTCCGCTCGGGTCGGTGCCGCATCCGGGATCCTTGGCCGAGGGATCGCAGGCGAAGATGCGGTCGTCGAAGGCTGTCTGGTCGACCTTACAGCCCACCACGAAGGCGATCCCCACGATCCCTGCGACGGCCAGTGTGCGCCGCAGGATCACTTGATCATTCTCTTGACGAACGGGGCATCGGGCGCGTTCGGAGCCAGCTCGAGGTACTTCTTGTAGTTGTCGTTCGCTTGCGGCGCGTGGCCGGCCCGCATGTAGCACTTGCCGAGGAACTTGTAGACGGCGGCAAGTCGCGGGCTCATGCGCTTGGCCTCCTCGCCGTGGCCGCAGGCGTCGACGACCTCCCCCTGTCCGAGCAGCTTGTCAGCCTCGGCCAGCACCTCGGTGGCACCGCGCGGCGCGGGCGCCGGTGTCGGGGGCGGCGGCGCGATCGCCGGGGCCGCGGGCGCTGACGCGGCCGAGGGCGAGGCTGCCACAACGGCGACTGGTTTCGCCGCGCCGCCGTGGTGGTGCTTGCCGCGGTCGTGCGCGGCTGCCTCGTGCACGGCGACCGCAGCCGGAGCGGGCGCCGGCTCGGCGGCGGGGACCGGGGGCGTCGCCGGTTCAGGGGGTGGCGTCGGCTTCGCGGCCGGCGCCGGCGGCAGCGGTGTCGCGCGCGCCGCTTCGATCGCCGCCGCGTTGGCCTCGTCGGCCTGTTTCATCTGGGTGCGTGCGTGGTAGGTGTAGATCGCCCCGGCCAGCGAGACGGCCGCCAGCGCGGCGATCCCGGCCACCACGATCGGCGTCTGCCCTCTGGGCCGTCCGGTCAGATTGGTGGTGGTGCCGAACCGCCGGGCGGCCGATTGCGCCGGGATGGTTCCCGTCCCGCCCTGCGTCGCCAGCTCGTGTCCCGAGATGTCGCGCACCGTCGGTTGCCCGGCGCGGACGCTGGGCGCGACCGGCGTCGCCGGGCCGCTGGTCGCGCCGAGGACGCCTTCCAGCACCTCGCGGAAGGCGCCGGCGGACGGGTAGCGCATCTCGCGATCCTTCTCCAGCCCGCGCATCACCACGTCGTCGATGATCTTGGGGAGCCGCAGATCGGGCCGGCGCTTGCTGGGCGAGATCGGCGTCTCGACCAGGTGGCGGCTGACGATCGCCATCGGCGAATCGGCCCGGAACGGAATGTCGCCGGTGACCATTTGGTAGAGGATCACCGCGGCGGCGTACAGATCGGCGCGGCCGTCGAGCGGCTCGGCGCGCGCCTGCTCGGGGGCCATGTACTCGGGCGTGCCGCAGACGAGCCCCTGGATGGTCAGCATCGCGGCGCGATCGTCCCCCTCGGCGAGCGTCGCCTTGGCGATGCCGAAGTCGCAGACCTTCACGAAGTCCTTCTCCTCGCGCCGCGCGATGAGCATGATGTTGCTCGGCTTCAGGTCGCGGTGGATGACCCCCTGGGCGTGCGCCTCCTCCAGCGCCGACAGCACCTGCGACAGGATCCGCACCACGCGCGGCAGCGGCAGCGGGAAGTCCTCGCGGATCACCTGCGCCAGATCGCGCCCGGTGAGGAGCTCCATCGCGATGTAGAGCGTCCCGTCGCGGTCCTGTCCCGAATCTATGATCTGGATCGAGTTCGGGTGGTTCAGCAGCGAGGCGCTCTTCGCCTCGCGTTTGAACCGCCCCACCAGCTTGTCGTCCCCCATGAGGTGCGGGTGCAGCACCTTGAGGGCGACCTGCTTGCCGAGCGAGAGCTGCTCGGCCTTGTAGACGTTCCCCATCGCGCCGCTGCCGATGAGACCGTCAATCCGAAAGTTCCCCGCGATGACCCGGCCCGGGAAGGGGTCGAGGCTTTGAACGGCCGGGTCCTGCTCCTGGGGCGGGCTCATGGGTCGGAGATGCGACCGCGCGATGATACCCCAGCCGGCGCGATTGTGAACAGAGCTGCCCGCCCTGTGGGTAAACTGTTACGGGCCTTTTACGGTCTTTTACCGCGGGGCGGCGAAGGAGCTGCCTTGGTCCCCGACCTCAGTCGCCCAGGCAGATGCCGAGATCGCGGGCGGTCATGACGGTGTCGGAGTCGAGGGGGACGGTCTTCATGACGGCGATCGCCTCTTCCATCGGGACCGGCACCATGTGCGGCGGGTGGTAGGCGACGATGTGGCCGAACTTTCCCGCCTCGACCATGCGAACGGCGGCCGCGCCGAAGCGGAGCGCCAGCAGGCGATCGCGGTGGGTGGGGCTGCCGCCGCGCTGGAGGTGTCCGAGCACCAGCGAGCGCGACTCGAAGCCGGTCTTCTCGCCGAGGTAGTGGCCAATCTTTTCGGCCAGGCCGCCGAGCCGCACCTCGCGCCCGAGCTCGGTGCCGATGGTGCTGAGCTCGCCCCCCTTGGGGATGGCCCCCTCCGCCACCACGACGATGCAGTAACGCCGGCCCGAGGCGTAGCGGGTCTTGATCCGCTCCACCACGCGGTCCATGTCGTACGGGATCTCGGGGAACAGAATGACGTGGGCGTTGCCGGCGACGCCCGCGTGCATGGCGATCCAGCCGGCGTAGCGCCCCATCACCTCGACGACCATGATCCGCTCGTGCGACTCGGCGGTGCTGTGCAGCCGATCGATCGCCTCGGTCGCCACCGTGACCGCCGTGTCGAAGCCGAAGGTCGCCTGCGTGCAAGAGAGATCGTTGTCGATCGTCTTGGGGACGCCGACGATCGGCATTCCCTTGGCGGTGAATTGGACGGCGATCCGGAACGCGCCGTCGCCGCCGATGGCGATGAGGGCGTCGGCGCCGATCTCCCGGAAGCGGCGCATGATCTCGTCGGAGACGTCGATGGTCGTCTTCTTGCCGTCGCGCTCGGTGATGAACTCGAACGGGTGCCCCTTGTTGACGGTCCCGAGGATGGTGCCGCCGAGATGGGCGATGCCGCGCACCTTGTCGCGCGTCAGATCGATGAGGCCATCCTGCGGCGCTTCGAGCAGCCCGTGGTAGCCGCGGCGGATGCCGGTGACCTTCCAGCCCCGGCGGAGCGCCGAGAGGGTGACGGCCCTTATGACGGCGTTGAGCCCCGGGGCGTCGCCTCCCCCGGTGTTGACGAGGATATGCATGTACCTAGAGCCCATATCTCGGCTTGCGCCGGATGGCAACTCCGATGCGATTCCGGGCAGGCGCCGGGAACCGCCCCTACGCTTGCCGGGACCCGGTCTCGCGGATGGTGGAGCGCAGCATCTCGAGCTCGGTGGCCAGCTCGACGGCGGCCGTCACGGCTGAGGTCGTCTTGTCTTCCAGGTGGCGCTTGGCGCGGCTCTGGACCCGCATCTGGCGGAGCTGCCAGTCGACACGGGCCTGCGAATCGTCGGAGAGAGCCAGCTCCGGCCGCTCGTAGAAGGGGTTGTCGCAGGTCTCCCCGCGCACCACGGCGACCGGATGCGTGCGCAGGACGTCCTGAACGCGGTGGGACGGAACGATCGTCCGGGGATAGCGGCAGAGCGCAACCAGCGGGAGGCGGGCGAAATGCTCGTTGATCTGCGCCTCGTACCAGACGATCCGGCGCCACACGTCGTCGTCCGGGACGTTCATCAGCTCGCCCGTCGCGCAGAGGCCGGTGAAGCCGTCCGCCATCGCCTCCTTGATATAGCGCTCGATGCGGTTGAGCACGGCGGTCGGCTCGAAGACGCCGTTTTCGAGATATTCCTCTTCTCGCGTCCGGAAGATGAGGGCGCCGCGCGACTCTGCCCGGAGCGAGCAGATTCCCTCCTCCTCGAGCTGCAGACTCAGCTGCTCGTACTCCTCGCGCCTCCCCACGAAGAGACAGCGCTGCCCGCGCGCCAGTCCCTCATGGATGAAGGAGAGGACGGCGTTCTCTTTCTCCGAGTGGGTCTCGAATGGCAGGCAGATGTGTCGGCCGCGGTGAACGCTGGCAGTCGCCGCATGCAAGGTAGGGCTCATGTTTCCTGGATTCTTCTTCGTTTGAGCCGACAGTCTACACGCTCACGCAAATTGTCGTGCAATTTTGTGACCAGGTCACGGTCGGCTCGAGCTCAGAATGGCGACCGGTAGGATGGAAAAAATTTCGTCCACGGGCAACCAACGATTGCGATCCGCGCTTGGCTCTACCGTTGTGCCGGCGATCACCTCGCGGTAGCTCGAAGCGGCAAGCTCATCCGGAAGCAAGAGGCGCGTCCCCTCCCACACCGGTGGGGTTTCCCAGGCTGGCGCGGCCCCAGGCAGGGCCTGCGTCGCCGCCCCGAGGGCCGCGAAGAATCGACCCGTCACGGTGATGGAGGCGTCCCCCTTGCGGCCGATCCGGGCGAACGCGACGACGTGGTGGGCGCGCGGACCTTCGACCGCGAGGGGGAGATAGCCGCCGTCCCGGAAGAGCTCGCGGTGGCGCCTCCGGTGGGCGAGGGCGCGCATCGTCACCAGCAGCTTGAGCGCGCCGTCGGTCGGGTGCGTGCGGGCGCGCTCGAGGCGGCGGCGCAGGGCCTCCCCCTCCAGCCCCGCCAGCTCGTCGAGCCGCGTGCGGCGCGTGCCGTAGTCGACGGGGCGCCGGTTGTCGGGATCGACCAGCGAAAAATCCCACAGCTCGGTCCCCTGATAGAAGTCGGGGACACCGGGAGCGGTCGCTTTGAGCGCGACCTGGGCCAACGAGGTGTAGAGACCGGGAATCGCGATCCGCGGCAGGAACTGGGCGAAGTCGGCCAGGAACGGATTTCCCCCGGCCGGGCGGTCGAAGAGGCGCCGGAGAAATTGCTCGCACGCCTTTTCGTACGGCTCGTTGATGTTGACCCAGGTGGTGTGCAGCTTGGCCTCGCGGAGGGCCTTGACCAGGTAGGCGCTCACCCGGTCGGCGAGCTCGCCGTATGCCGCCTCCGGGAGCTCCCCCTCGAGCGCCTCGAGCGGCCAGACGCCGAGCAGCGTTTGATAGATGAGGTACTCCTCGTTGCTGCCCGGCACGCGCGCGTCGTCGACCAGCGGCTTCGCGCGCCGGTTCATCCGCTGCCAGCGTTTGACCGCCTCCAGCCAGTCGCGCGGGATCTCCGAGAGCGCGTCGAGGCGCGCCCGCGTGTCTTCGCCCCGCTTGGTGTCGTGGGTGGCGGTGGCGGAGAGGGCCTGGGGCCAGCGCTCGGCCCGGTGGGCGCAGAAGACGTGAAACCGATCGATCTCCAGGGCGCCGGTGGTCGGCCGTCCGCCGACCTCGTTCAAGGAGGCGAGGGGAAAGTACCGGTAGAAGACGGTGTCCTCGAGCCCCTTGGCCATCACCGGGCCGGTGAGCTGCTGCATCCGCATCACCAGCTCCCGGCGATCGGCGTGGTCGGCCTCGGTGGTCCCCTCGGGTTCGCGCAGCAGCAAGAGGTCGCAGAGAAAATCGAAGATCGACTCCGAGGTGGCGCGGTTCCGCCGCTTGGCCTCGCGCACCGCGCGCAGGACGTGCAGCCGGTCGCCGTCGCTGATCGCCACCGTGTCGGCCTGCGCGTAGCTGCGATAGACGGGGAAGCAGGCGATCACCTCGGCCAGCGCCAGGTGCAGGCTGCTGGCGGTGAAGTCGCGCGACCAGCGGTGCTGCTCCGAGATCCGATCGAGCCGGCGCGCCAGCACGTGCAGCTCGCTCGACATCGCGGTTTGCAGGATCAGCTTCTTGGCGCGGTAGAGCAGGTCGTCGAAGGTCCCGCTCCCCTCCCGCAGGCGGCGGTAGCCGCGCTCGATGAGGCGCAGGCCGAGCGGATCGACGAAGAGACCATTGACCGCGTTGAGCAGCTCGTAGCCGGTCGTCCCGTGCACCGGCCACTCCGCCGGCAGCTCCTCGGCGCCGGTGAGGATCTTCTCCACGACGACATAGAGGCGGCGCGAAGGCGTGGCCTCGGTTTCGCCGTCGCGCGGTCGCTGCAGATCCTCCAGGTAACGGCGCGGATCGTAGAGGCCGTCGACGTGATCGATCCGCAGGCCGGTCACCTTCCCCTCGCGGACCAGCTCGAAGGCTTTCTGATGAACCGCCTCCAACACCTTGGGCTCCTCGATCCGGATGGCCGCCAGATCGTTGATGTCGAAGAAGCGGCGGTAGTTGATCTCCTCCGCCGCCACCCCCCAGTAGGAGAGGCGATAGGCCTGCTCACCGAGCAGCGCCTCGAGCGCGTCGAAGCTGCGCGGCTTGCCGGGCTCGCCGTTGATGGCCGCCAAGCTCCGCTCGAGCGCGTCCCGGACCGCGGCGCTCGCCGACACCAGCGCGTCGAGCCGCCGCTTGACGATCTCCTTCTCGCGCTGGCGCTCGCGGATCTTCTCCGAATCGGTCTCCCAGCGGGTGGGGAGGTTCTTGGTGGCGGTCACGATGCTCTCGATCTCGAGCACGTCCGGATGGTCGTCGGGGTGGGTGCGGCGCAGATCGGTGACGATCGGCTCGAGCAGCGGCAGGATGGTGCGCGGCCCGATGGGGAATGACGAGGCGCCGTAGTGGGCCTGGAAGGCGCCTTCCTCGTAGCCGATGGCGATCTCGCTCCCTTCCAGCACGCGGCCGTACTGCTGGCCCAGGACCGGGAGCAGAATCTTCTCGTCCAGCTCGGACTTGGGTGGGTGCCAGTCGATGTCGAAGAAGGTCGCGTAGGGGGAGCTGCGGCCGTTCTCGAGGACGTCGTTCCACCAGTGGTTGAGCGGGCTGGCGATGCACATGTGGTTGGGGACCACGTCGAGCACCAGGCCCATCCCGCGGGCGCGGAGCGCCGCGCTCAGCGCATCCAGATCGCTCTCCGTTCCGAGATCGGGATTGAGCCGGCCGTGGTCGACGACGTCGTAGCCGTGCGTGCTGCCGGGCCGCGCCGCCAGGAACGGCGAGGCGTAGAGGTCGGTCACCCCCAGCGCGTCCAGGTAATCGACCAGCGCGGTGGCGTCCCGGAAGTTAAAGTCCTTGTTGAACTGGAGACGGTAAGTGCAAGTGGGAATTCGGGCCGTCATCGTGCGCGCCGTCCCAAAGTAGTCGCACCGTCCGCGAACGCAAGCGGTCGGGGAGCAGGTCCCAGAGTCCCGACCTAGAATGCGTGAGGGAGCGACGGCTTGACCGGCGCGACCTCGTCGCGGGGGGCGCGGGACCCGTCCGAGGGTCCCGACCTAAAACGACGGTGGCATCGGTTGGTCGGAGGGGTTCTGGGTCCGTGGGGGCGGCGGTGGTGGGGGAGTGACCGCCCGACCGGGGGAAGGCTCGCGCTCCGGCTCGGCCGGCGGCGCCAGATCGCGCGCCGGCGAGTCGCTGGTCGGCGCCGGCGGCGGGATCGTGAACTGATCAGGCACCGAGTCGGGCACCATCGTCGGCGGTGGAGTCCCCGGCGGCTGGGCGAACGGGTTGGGCCGAGCGCGCGGTGGAGCGGGCGGTCTCGACATGTCGCGCGGTTCCGACGGTTCGCGCAGCTCGGACGGAGCGAGCGATTTCGACGGAGCGAGATAGACGCTGCCGGGCCGCGCGACGAGGCGCGGCCCGGCGTCCATGTGGTGGCGGTGGCTGTGCAGCTCCGCCGCCGGGTGCGCCTCGGTCGCGATCGGTTTCGGCTTGGCCGGCGGTCGCGCGGCCGGCTCGGGCGCCGCCGGAGGCGCCGCGGCCGTCGGGTGTGGAAGCGAAGGCGCCGAAACCGGCGGCACCGCTCTGTCCGCTGGCGGCGAGGCCGTTTCCGGCGACGGCGCGGGAGCCACCGCCGGCGCACGATGGCCAAGCCCGAGCTCGCGCCGCGCGGTCGGGATGATCCGGTGATAGAGCCCGGTCATGCCGAAGAGGCCGGCGACCGCCAGCAGCGCGAGGCCGGCAAGCGCCCATCGGTGATGCGTGACCGGAAGCTGATCCCCGTAGGCCTCCTCCCGGACGCTCTCGCGCCGACCGGTCGGTCGAGGCGCGGTGGGCGCGGCGACGTCGAAGTCGAGGCTCCCGCGCTGTTGCGGGAGCGGCGGGCGGAGCTCGGGCAGCGCCGGGCTGAGCTCGGGCGGCGGCGTGCGGACAGGCGGGGCGCCCTCCTCGATTTCGAGCTCCGCCGGCGCCGGCTGGCGAGCCGGACGGAGCGGCGGCGGTGGTGGCGTGGCGATCAGTGTCGCCCCCAGGTTGGTCGCGCCCAGGTTGGTCGCCCCCAGGTTGACGGTCCCCTGGCTGGCCGCCACGTGCGAGAGGGTCTGCTCCGAGGCCGCCTCGAAGGCGCGCGCCATCTCCATCATGCCGCTGTAGCGCTGCGCCGGATCCTTGGCCAGCGCGCGATCGAGCACCGCCTGCAGCGCGCGGGTGTCCCAAAAAGGCGGCAGGGAGCGCGCCAGCGGCGGCGCCTCCTGGTGGACGACCTGGTAGAGCAGCGACGCGATGTCGTCGCCGGCGAACGGATCCCAGCCGGTCAGCATCCGGTAGGTGATGGCGCCGAGCGCGAACTGGTCGCTCCGCCCGTCGACCTCGTCGCTGGCGCCGCGCGCCTGCTCGGGCGACATGTACGCCGGTGAGCCGAGCATGTCGGTCGGCGACGAGAGCAGCGTGCCCGAGGCGCGCAGCTTGGAGATGCCGAAATCGAGGACCTTCACCTGCTCGTCGATCTGACCGTCGATGGTGACCAGGAAGATGTTGGCCGGCTTGAGGTCGCGGTGGACGATCCCGTGCGCGTGCGCGGTGGCCAGCGCCGAGGCGACCGCCTCGACCACCCGCACAGCCGCCGGCAGCGGCAGCGGACCGGACTCGGCCAGCCGCGCTTCGAGATCGCGCCCGTCGAGGTGCTCCATCACGAAGTAGGGACGGCCGTCCGGCGTGGTGTTGAAGTCGTAGATCTGCACGATGTTCGGGTGGCGGAGCTCGGACATCACCTCGGCTTCGCGACAGAATCGCGCGAAGGCCTCCCGGTTCCCGACCAGATCGGGGCGCAGGATCTTCACCGCGTAGCGGCCTGGCAGCCGGGCGTGCGTCGCCTCGAACACCTCCCCCATTCCGCCCCCGTTGATGCGCCGGCCGAGCAGGTAGGTGTTGCCCAGCAGAACGCCGCCCGCCCACGATCCCCGTTGGTACGAAAGCGAGCTCACCCAGGAAAGCTAAGGCTCCAAGCGTAGCCGTGGAAGGCGCCTGGCGAGCCGCCTCAGCCGAAAACGATGACCGGCTTGACGTCGGTCGGCCCGCGCACCAGCGCCTCCTGCCAGCGCTGGAGCGGGACGCGGCGCGAGACCAGCGCGGCGAGCCAACTCCGCTCGGCCTGCGCCAGCGCGGCGACGGCCGTCCGGTAGTGCCGCAGATTGGCGTTCACCGCGCCGAAGACGACGTTGTTCTCCAGCACCAGCTGCTTGTTGAGCGCGGTGAGGTTGATGGGGATCGCGCGCGCGCCGGACGACACGCCGGTGAGGCAGACGATCCCGTCGGGACCCACCCCCTCCATCACGTCGAACACCAGCTCACCGACACCGGTGCACTCGAGCACCACGTCGGCGATCGGCACGTCCTTGACCTGCCCGCTGTGGTAGGTGGCGCCGAGCGCCGCCACCAGCGCCGGCTTGGGCCCGTCGGTGACGCGATCGAGCACGTGCACCTCGAGGCCGCGCTGCCGTCCGAGCAGCGCCGCCAGGAGGCCGATCGGGCCGGCGCCCGTCACCAGCACGCGTTTGGGTGTCCAGACGGAGCGGGCGCCGATCCGCTCGATCTGCTCCCAGGCCTTGGCCAAGATGGTGGCCGGCTCGACCAGCACGGCGAGATCGCCGAGCGTCGCCGGGACCGGCACCGCGAACGCGGTTTCGAGGCGGTAGCGCTCGGAGGCGTAGCCGTCCCGGCCGCTGATGCCGCGCTCGGTGAACATCCCGTTCGTGCACATGTCCCATTCGCCGGCGGCGCAGCTCGCGCAGGGGACGGGGTCGGGGCGGCGCACGACGCCGACCACCAGATCGCCGGGCGCAAAGCCGCTCCCCGGCGGCGCCGTCCGGACGCGCCCCAGGTTCTCGTGCCCGATCACCAGGCGCTGGCGTCCGGGGGGGGCCTGGCCGTACGCACCGCTCAGGATCTCGAGGTCGGTGCCGCAGACGCCGATGGCCACCGCGTCGACGAGCAGGCTGTCGGGCGCGTCGGGTGGCTCGGGGATCTCTTCCAGCCGCGCGCTGTCGGCGACGCCGGGCAAGGTGGTGATGGCACGCATCGAGCCTGATTCATACAACGTTCGAGGGGCCTTGCGCAGACCATCCGCAGATCGCTAAATAACCGGATGAAGATCGCCATGGCTGCTTCGCTTCGTCTCGTCGCCGGCGCGCTGGCGCTCGCCTCGGTGGCGGGACTCGCCGGCTGCCAGCGCCTGGCGCAACGGCTGAACGGCACCGAGACGGCCCCGGCGACACCGCCGCCAGCCGGCGCTCCCTCGAACGACTCGCCGTCCGGTCCTTCTTCGGCGTCCCCTTCTTCTGCACCGCCCGCGCTGCAGCCGGGCGGTCAGCTGACGCCCAAGACCGAGGCGCCCAGCGAAGCACGCGTGCTGTCGTCGGCGTTTTCGGCGGTGGCGCGCGCGCTGCGGCCGTCGGTGGTGCGGATCGACGTGGAGATCGCCGCTTCGCACGTGGCGCAGAACGGCGAGGGCGCCGAGGGCGACGAGGACCAACGGATGGCGCCGTTCCTGCGTCGCTTCTTCCAGTTCGGGCCCGGCACGCCGGAGCCGTCGCCCGGCCCGCAGCGCGGCACCGGCTCGGGTGTGGTGATCGACGCGCGCGGCGACATCGTGACCAATCGCCACGTCGTCTCGGGCGCAACCAACGTCAAGGTGACCTTCAGCGACGGGCGCGAGTTCGCCGCCAAGACGCTGGGGATGGATTCGGAGACCGACGTCGCGGTCATCCGGCTCGACGCGCCCCCGCGCGATCTGGTGGCGGCGCGCCTCGGTGACGACGACAAGCTGGAGGTCGGCGAGTGGGTGCTGGCGGTCGGCAGCCCGCTCGGCCTCGACCAGACGGTCACCGCCGGCATCATCAGCGGCAAGGGGAAGGTCGGGCGGCACGTGCAGATGTCGGGCGGTCGAGTCCGCCACTACATCCAGACCGACGCCAAGATCAACCCCGGCAACTCGGGCGGGCCGCTGGTGAACCTGTCATCTGAAGTGGTGGGCATCAACACGCTCATCAACACCGGGCCCGGCGGCGCCTACGGCTTCGCCATCCCGATCAATCAGGTGCGGCGGGTCGCCGAGTCGCTGCTCAAGGAGGGGCGCGTGCGCTACGCCTACCTGGGTGTGCTGGTCGGCGACATCAGCGAGATGGACGCCGCTGCAGCCAGAGCGGCCCCCAGCGGCACCAGCGCCTTCGTCAGCGAGGTGACGCCCGGTGGTCCGGCGGCCAAGGCGGGCCTGCACGCGGGGGACTTCATCACCGACCTCGACGGCAAGAAGATGGACGGCGCCGGGGACGTGATCGACTACGTCTCGACCCGCGCGATCGGAGCGCACGTCGCGGTCGGTGTGTGGCGCGAGGGCAAGCGGCAGGCGGTCGACGTCGTGCTCGGCGAGCTGCCTTCCCAGGACGGTCGCGGCGGCGCGCCGTCGGCCAAGCTCGGTCTCGCGCTGCAGACGCTGACGCCGCGGCTGGCCGAGTCACTGGGGTTCGATCCGCGGACGCGCGGCGCGGTGGTCGCCGAGATCGCTCCCGGCGGGCAGGCGGCAGCAGCCGGTGTGCGTGAAGGGGACGTGATCCTGGAGATCGATCGCCAGCGGGTGGCGACGGCCGACGAAGCGGCGGCCACGCTGGGGGCGCCGCGCAAAGGGGGGCACCTGGTGCGTCTGGCCACCGCGGGCGGGCTCCGCTACATCACCCTCGGCGGTCCGTGAACGGCGCGGCGGCGCTGGTCGCGATCGCGGCGCTGCTGGAGATCGACCGCCCGATGGCGCCTGGCGCGACCTTGGTGGCCGAAAAGTTCGTCTCGCCCGCCGCGGCGGTGACGGCGTTCGTCGGCGACGCTGGCGGCGTGGTCGCCTTCGGCGAGCTGCACCAGACGGCGAAGACGGCCGGCGTGCGCTCGTCGCTGGCGCGTTTCACCGACGAGATCTTGCCGGCGATCGCGCCGCGCGCTGCGCACCTCATCGTCGAGACCTGGGTGGCGCGCGGCGACTGCGGCGCGACGGAGAAGAAAGTGACCGGCGACGTCGCCCGGACCACCGAGCGCCCGGCAGAGACCGAGAACGAGATCGTCCGGCTCTTCCGCCGCGCGAAGGAGCTGGGCGTGACGCCGCACCTCCTCGACGTCGACTGTCACGAGTACCAATCGCTGATCGCGCCCGGCGGCGGCGTCGACTACGACCGGCTACTGGCGATGACCGGCCAGCACCTCGGGCGCGCAATACAGCAGGCGCTGAGGTTGCCGCGGCCGCCCGGGCGCCCGCTGGTCCTCGTCTACGGCGGCGCCCTGCACAACGATCTCGCTCCCGACCCGGCGCTGGCCAAGTACAGCTTCGGCCCGGCCATCGACGCGCTCACGCACGGCAACTACCGGGAGATCGATCTCTACGTCCCCCAGTTGATGGCCACGCTCCCGGCCCTGCGGACAGAGCGCTGGTACGCCGCTTGGCGCCAGGCGCGCGCCAAGCCGGGCACGACGCTCGTCCGCCGGCAGCCGCGCTCGGCGGTCGTGCTGTTCGACGAGCTCGTTCCCTGACGCTGCGCCCGAGGTCAGACCGCCAGCCGGTGCTCGAGGCTGCGCACCCGGAGCAGCGCGCGGATCGCGGTGGCGAGCGAGCCGATCATGAGCGCCATCGGCACGATCGGGATCAAGGGAAACAGGGGAATCCTGACGGTTCTTCTGATGCGCATGGGCGCCTCCTCGTTCATCGAATCTGCCCACCGCGCGCGCGGTGGCAAGCAGAGCCCGAGGCAGGGCTTCAGCGGTAGATCACCTTGGCGATGGTCAGCTCGCGGAGCCCGGCGTGCCAGCGGGCGGTGACGGTGTCTCCCTTGGCCTTGCCGAGCAACGCGCGGCCGACCGGCGATTTCCAGGAGATGTCCCCGGCCGCGCCGTCGGTCTCGTCGACGCCGACGATTCGATAGATCGCGGCCTCACCGTTCTCGTCCTCGACGGTGACGGTGGCGCCGAAGAACACGCGGTCGCGGCGCGGCTGCGAAGCCGGGTCGACGATCTGCACGTCGTCGAGCCGCTTGGAGAGGAACCGCAGGCGTTTGTCGATCTCGCGCAGCTGCTTCTTGCGATAGATGTACTCCGCGTTCTCCGAGCGATCTCCCTCGGCGGCGGCGTCCCCCAGCGCGCCGACCACCTCGGGGCGCTTCTTGGAGCGCAGGAAGGTCAGCTCGTCCGCCAGCCGCTTGAAGCCCGCCGGGGTGATGTAGTTGATCTCGGTCGGCGCCGGCTTCTTTTTCTCGACCACGGCGCCAGCCTAGCGCGGGAGACGCATCCCGTGAAACGCCCGCATGCTCGAGCCGAGACCCGAGGCGCCCGGCCGAGCTCTAAACAGGGGCCCAAAGCCTCGATTGGCGTCAGGTGGCGGCGAACCGGAGCTGCGATCCCGTGGTATACGAATTCCCTCGAATGGCACTGAGAAAGATCGCGGTTTTGACCAGTGGTGGGGACGCGCCCGGGATGAACGCCGCCATCCGCGCCGTGGTCCGCACCGGCATCGACAAGGGTTGGGAAGTGTTCGGCGTCCGCAACGGATACGCCGGTCTGTGCGAGGGGCACATGGACCCGCTCGGCGCGCGCGACGTCGGCAATATTTTGCAACGCGGCGGCACCTTCCTGGGGAGCGCGCGGCTGCCGGAGTTCAAGGACGAGGCGGTGCGCGCGCGCGGCCTCGCGCAGCTGAACGCGCGCGGCATCGACGGCCTGGTGGTGATCGGCGGCAACGGGACGCAGACCGGCGCGCTGGCACTCTCCAAGGCGGGGCTGCCGGTGGTCGGCGTGGCGTCGACCATCGACAACGATCTGGCCGGGTCGGAGATGACCATCGGCGTCGACACCGCGCTCAACATCGCGCTCGAGGCGATCGACCGGCTGCGGGTCACCGCCTCCTCGCACAAGCGCGCCTTCCTCGTCGAGGTGATGGGGCGCAACTGCGGCTACCTGGCGCTCATGGCCGGCATCGCCGGCGGCGCCGACTCGGTGGTCATCCCCGAGGCGGACGTCGAGCCCGAGCTCATCGCCCAGAACCTGCAGGCGGCCTGGGAGCGCGGCAAGCCGCACGCGATGGTGGTGGTGGCCGAAGGGGCCAAGCACAACGCGGTCAAGCTGGCGCAGCACTTCGAGCGCGAGAAGGGGCGCCTGGGGTTCGATCTGCGCGTGACCACGCTCGGCCACGTGCAGCGCGGCGGCGAGCCAGGGGCCTTCGATCGCCTGCTGGCGACGCGGCTGTCAGCGGCGGCGACCGACTGTCTGGATCGCGGCGAGCACGGCTGCCTGGTGGGGCTCATTCGCGGCGAGGTCCGCACCACGCCGCTCGCCGACGTGGTCGGCGCCGGCAAGACCATCGACCTCAAGCTGCTCCAGCTCCAGAAGGTGCTCGCCCAGTGATCGCGTGAGGTATCTGGATCGTCTCAGCGAGCGGCAGATGGCGCTCGGCGTGATCCTCTTCGGCCTCCTTCTCTACATCCCCTTCGCCGGCAGCTACGGGCTCTGGGACCCGTGGGAGACGCACTACGGGGAGGTGGCGCGCCAGATGACCCACCGGGGCGACTACATCAGCCTCTGGTGGCCCGGCTCGCCACGCGACGCCGACGTCTTCTGGTCCAAGCCGGTGCTGTCGTTCTGGCTCATGAGCCTGGCGATGCACCTGGCCGGCATCGGCCTGCCGGGACATCCCGCCAGCGAGATGGCGCTCGGCCACCGCGCCGAGTGGGCGGCGCGCGTCCCGTTTTGCCTGACCGGCGTGCTGGGGATCTACGCCGTCTATCTGATGACCGCGCGCTTCGTCTCGCGGCGCGCCGGCCTGCTGGCGGCGGTCGTCGTCGCCACCGCGCCGATGTACAGCCTGGTCGCGCGCCAGGCGATGACCGACATGGCCTTCGTCGGCCCGATGGCGATGGCGCTGGCCCTCGGCGCGCTGGCCCTGTTCGACGACTCCGACGAGCAGCTGCCGCGTCGCGGGCGCGGGTGGCGGAGCTGGCCCGATCACGGGCTCTTCTACGGGACGCTGGCGCTGTTCGCGCTGACGGTGATTCCGCAGCTGATCGTCAACTCGATCCAGCTGAAGGTCGAGATCCCCTGGGGCGAGCGGGTGTTCGTCATGTACGGCGTGGTGGCGATGATCCCGTACTACCTCGGCTTCGCCGCCTTCGTGCTCCTGGCCGCGCGCACCCGCGGCAAGGCGCCGCTCTATCTCTACCTGGCCGCGATTCTCTGCGCGCTGGCGGTGCTGGCCAAGGGGCTGGCCGGGTTGGGGCTGCCGCTGATCGTCTTTCTCGCCTACCTGGCGTTCACCCGCAGCTGGTGGCGTCTTCGCCGTCCGCAGATGGGCTACGGCCTCGTCGTGGCGGTGATCGCCTTCGCGGTGGTCGCCGTCCCCTGGCACCACGCGATGTTGATCCGCCACGGCCTGCCGTTCTGGAACGAGCTGTTCGGCGACAACCACTGGCGCCGGATGGTCATCGGGCGGCACGGCGACCGCGGATCGTTCGAGTACTTCCTGCGCGAGCTCGGCTACGGGATGTGGCCCTGGATCGTGCTGGCCCCGGCGGCGCTCGGGTGGGCGGTGCTGCGCCGCCCCGCGACCGCGACCGCCTCCGGGACAGCGACCGCCGCCGAGGCGACGGCGGGGACCGCCGAGGATCGGAAGCAGCAGCTCATCTGGCTGGGCGCCATCTGGTTCGTCTCGTCGTACGCGGTGGTCTCGCTGTCGATGACCAAGTTCCATCACTACGTGCTGCCGGCGATCCCCGGGCTGGCGATCGTCGTCGGCTGCTTCGTCGACGATCTGCTGGAACGCCGAGCCTGGCGCACCGGCGCTGTCGCGCTGTTGTTGGGGCTGCCCTTGCTGCTCTTGACCACTCTCGATCTGACCGGCGCCAAGGAGGCCTCGGAGCGGTTCCTCTGGCTGTTCTCCTACGACTACGTGCAGAGCCCCTCCGGGCGCCCCTGGCCGCCGTCGCTCGATTTTTCGGCGACGCTCTTCGCCTTCGCCATCGTCTTCGCCGTCGGGACGGCGCTGCTGGTCTGGCCACGCGCGCAGCGCATCGGGCTCTGGGCGCTGCCGCTCTCCGCGATCGTCTTCACCTTCTACCTGCTCGACCACTTCATGCCCAAGGTGACGCCGTTCTGGTCACAGAAGGGCCCGATCGCCACCTACTACCAGCAGCGGCGCTCGCCCGACGAGCGGCTCATCGCCTACCTGCTCTACTGGCGGGGCGAGACGTTCTACACCTCGAACGAGATCTACGAGGGGCCGACCGAGGAGCGCACGGTGTTCGATCAGGACGGGGCCGACGATCGGCTGAAGGACTGGATCGCCCACCATCGGGGCCGGCGCGCCTTCTTCATCTTCGAGCATCACCAGCAGAGCCACATCGCCGGCGATCTGCCGGCCGAGGTGCGCGCCTCATTCCGCATCATCGACGACAGCAACAACAAGTTCTCTCTGGCGCAAGTCGATCTGTGAGCTCGAACGCGCGGCGGAGTCGGTTCCTGGAGCTGGGCGGGGTGGTGCCGGCGGAGGGGGAGGGGGCCGCGCTCTTGGAGGCGATCCTGGGCAGCGGCGAGTTTCTCCCCGAGCTGCTCTGCGCCGACGTGCGCGCGCTCGGCCTGCTCTCTGCCGATCCGTTCCTGCGGCGGCCGAAGCCGGCCGAGATCATCGAGAGCGAGGTCCGCACGGCGGCGGAGGGGGCGCGCGATCTCGCCGACCTGCAACGGCGGCTGCGGCTGGTGCGCCGTTACGAGATCCTGCGGCTCGGCGCGCGCGAGCTCGGCTGGGGGACGACCGAGGAGGTGGCCCGCGAGCTCTCGGCGTTCGCCGACGTCTGCCTCGACGTGGCGGTCGCGTTTTGCGACGCCGCCCTGACCGGCGAGCTCGGCCCGCCGCGCACCGACAGCGGCGCGCCCGCCCGGTTCGTGGTGATGGCGATGGGGAAGCTGGGGGGCGACGAGCTCAACTTCTCGTCGGACATCGACGTCTGTTACTTCTACTCGACCGACGCCGGCGCCGCGGGCCGGGCGGGCGAGCTGACGCTGCACCATTACTATGCGGAGCTGTCGCGCCGGGTGACCGCCGCTCTCGAGGAGCCGACCGCCGAAGGGATGATCTTCCGCGTCGATCTGCGCCTGCGCCCCGAGGGGCGGAGCGGACCGATCTGCAACGCGCTGCCGGCGGCCGAGCGCTACTACGAGACGTTCGGGCGCACCTGGGAGCGGCAGGCCTGGCTGCGCGCCCGCTCGGCGGCCGGCGATCGCGCGCTCGGCGACGAGCTCTTGGCGGCGCTCGATCCCTTCATCTACCCCCGCCACGTCGACCCGCGCATGGTCGAAGAGGTGCGTGGGCTGCGGGCGCTGTTTCGCGATCCGGCCGACGCGCCCGGCACGCTCGGCGACACCGGCTTCGACGTCAAGCTCGGCTCGGGCGGCATCCGCGACGTGGAGATGGTCGTCCAGGCGCTGCAGCTCCTCCACGCCGGCAAGCGTCCCGACCTGCGCGAACGCAACACGCCGCGCGCGGTGCCCCGTCTCTTGGTGGCGGGCCTGCTCGGGGCGCGCGAGGCGCAGACGCTGCTCGGCGCCTATCGGTTTTGGCGCCGGCTCGAGCACCGGGTGCAGGTGGCCACCGGCGCGCAGCGCCACCGGCTGCCGGGGGACGACGAGGCGCGGGCGGCGTTCGCGCGCGGCCTGGGGTTCGCCGATCTGACCGCCTTCGACGCCGAGGTCGCCGCCACGCGGGCCGCGGTGGAGGCGATCGCGGCGACGCTGGGCGAGCCGCCCGCCGAGGCACACCTGGCCGCGGCGCGCATGCTCGATCCGATGCGCGGACGCGAGGAGCTCGAGCGACGGACGGTGGCGGCCGGCTTCCGCGAGGTCGACGTGGCGGCCGATACGCTGGAGCTGGTCGGGGCGCGGATGCCGGTGGTGTTCCTCGAAGAGGCGATCGCCTCGCCCGATCCCGATCGCGCGCTGACGCACTTTCGCGATCTGGCGCTGCGCGGCTCGGTCGGCCTGATGACGCTCTTGCGCGATCAGCCGCGCCTGGTCCGGATGCTGGGGACGCTGTTCGGGACCAGCGATCGGTTGGCCGAGCTGCTGGTCCGCCACCCCGAGATGTGGGAGCCGTTCGTCGACGGCCTCGGGGCCCGCGTCCGCTCCGCGGCGGAGCTCTCCGAGCGCCTGCGCTCGCGGCTCGATGACACAGATGACGAGGAGACCGTGCTGCGCGACATCCGGACCTTCCAGGCCGAGGAGATCCTGCGCATCGGTCTGCACGACGTGGCGGGGAGCCTGCAGGCGGGCGAGGTCTGCGCGCAGCTCAGCGATCTGGCCGAGGTCTGCCTCTCGGCCGGGATCGCGGCGGCGCTGCCGGCCCTCGAGGCGCGGATGGGGAGGCCGGGGACGGCGCTCACCGTGCTCGGTCTCGGGAGTCTGGGCGCGCGCGAGATGCGCTACGGGTCGGATCTGGATCTGGTGTTTCTCTACGGCGCCGACGGCGAGAGCGACAGCGGCGTCGATCACCGCGAGTGGTTCGCGCGCGCCTCCCAGCGCATCATCGCCGCGCTGGAGGCGATGCTGGAAGAGGGGCGCCTCTACCAGGTCGACACCCGGCTCCGCCCCTCGGGCGAGCAGGGGCTGCTGGTGACCTCCTGGGCGTCGTTCGAGCGCTACCACCGCGAAGAGGCCGCCGCCTGGGAGCGCGTGGCCCTGCTGCGCGCGCGCATCGTCTGGAGCGACGAGGCGGCCGGCAGCGGTGTTGGCGCCCGCGGGCCGCGCGATCGCGCGCTCACCTCGCTGGCGTTCGATCTGCCGCTCGACGACGAGCGCTTCCGCGCCGATCTCCGCCGCGTGCGCGGACGGGTCGAACGCGAGCGCGGCAAGGTGCCCGCCGGCTCGCGCCACCTGCACTTCGATCCCGGGGGGATCATGGACGTCGAGCTCCTGGTGGCGCTGGGGCAGCTCCGTCACGCCACCGACCCGGAGGTCCGCACGACCTCGACGGCCGCGGCGCTCGACCGGTTGGTGGCGCTGGGGTGGCCGGCGGTGCTGCGCGACGACTACGCCGTCCTCCGGCGGGCCGCCCTGCGGCTGCGGCTGCTCCTCGATCGCCCGCAGGCGGTGGTCTCGCCGCGCGATCTGCCGGCGCTGGCCCGCAGCCTCGGGACGACGGCGGTGGCGCTGGGCGCCGATCTCGACGAGCGGATGGCGCGCGTCCGCGCGGTGTTCGCCCGCTACTTCTGACCGCGCCCGGGGGGCGCCGGCCTCACTCCTCGGCTTCGGCCTCCGAGGCGATCCCGTGCAGGCGCAGCTTCTCCCAGAGGTTCTTGCGCGAGATCCCCAGGATCTCGGCCGCCTTCATTTTCTTGCCGTTGGCCTGGGAGAGCGCGCGCATCAGGTACTCGTGCTCGAACTCCTTGAGCGCAGCCGAGAGCGAGCGGAGCGTTCCGGCCGGCGTGCTGACGCCGCCGTCGAGGGTGCCGGTGATGCCACCGGGCAGGTGCTCCACCTCGATCTCGCCGCCGCCCGCCAGCACCACGGCGTGCTCGATGGCGTGGGCGAACTCGCGCACGTTGCCGGGGAAGTGGTACTGCGACAGCACCGCCCAGGCGCGCGGCGAGATGGTGGAGGGCGGTTTCCCCGGCTGGGTGAATTTGTTCAAGAAGTACTGTAACAAAAGCGGCATATCCCCACGCCGCTCCCGCAACGGCGGGATCTCGATGTCGAGGACGTTGAGCCGGTAATAGAGGTCCTCGCGGAACCGCCCCTCTTTGATTCGATCGCGCAGATTGCGGTGGGTGGCCGAAATGATTCGCACGTCGACCCGGGTCGACTCGTTGGTGCCGAGCGGTTCGACCGTCCCTTCTTGCAACACGCGCAGGAGCTTGGCCTGGGCCGGCAGCGGGACCTCGGCGATCTCGTCGAGGAGCAGCGTCCCGCCGTCGGCCGCCTTGAAGCGGCCGTCGCGCCGCTTGACTGCGCCGGTGAAGGCGCCGCGCTCGTGGCCGAAGAGCTCGGCCTCCAGCAGCGTCTCGGGAAAGGCGGCGCAGTTGACGGCGATGAACGGCTTGCTGCGCCGCGAGCTCCGGTCGTGCAGAGTGCGCGCCACCAGCTCCTTGCCGGTGCCGCTCTCGCCGGTGATCAGCACCGGCGCGTCGCTCTGGGCGATGGTCTCGATCCGATCGGAGAGGCGCAGCATCGGCGGGCTGCGCCCGATGATGGCGCCCGGGCCTTGCCCCGCGCCGTTCGACTTGCGCTGGGAGAGCTCCGCGCGCGCCTGCTCCAGCTCCCGCTTGAGCGCGCGCTGCGTGGCGATGCGCTCCAACTGCAGCACCACCTCGTCGAGGTCGAAGGGCTTGGTGAGATAGTCGTAGGCCCCCTCCTTGAGCGCCGCCACCGCGTCGTTGATCGCGGCGTGCGCGGTGATCAGGATGACGTCGGTCCCCGGTGACTCCTGGCGCACGCGGCGAAACAGCGTCAGCCCGTCGACCTTGGGGAGCCGGATGTCGCAGATCATCACGTCGAACACGTTCGACGAGATCTGAGTCAGACCTTCGGCGCCGTTGGCGGCCAGGCTGACCCGATGGCCGGCGTCGCGGAGAGCGTCGCCCACCAGCACCCGAAAATCGGGCTCATCATCGACGAGGAGGATGTCGAGCATCGTACGGTTCGAGACTCTACGCGGAATAACTGGAGCTGTCCGGGGTCGCCGTCAAGGCGGAGACTGTCGGAATGTAGCCGACCTTCGGCTCACCGGCGACGCCTGTGCGTCCGTGTCGGCGCGGGGCGGCGCGGCGTGCACGCGATCGCGTCCCTCCGCCTTGGCTGCGTAGAGCGCTGCATCAGCCGCGGCGTGTAGCGCGACGAAGGTCGGCATCGTGACGTCGTCGAGATCGGCCACGCCGATCGACACCGTCACGCCGGGCGCCGGCACGGTTTTCTCTTTGTCGGTCGAGGTCAGGCCGAGGCGGCGGACGGTGGCACAGACGCGGTGGGCCAGGGCCAGCGCCTCGCCGGCGCTGGTGTTGACGGCGAGCACCAGAAACTCGTCGCCGCCGGTGCGGGCGGCCAGATCGGTGGCGCGGCAGCTCCGGCGCAGGCTCTCGGCGACGAGCTGCAGCGCCCGATCGCCCTGGGCGTGTCCGCTCCGATCGTTGATCTCCTTCAGTCGATCGAGGTCGATGAGAAGGAGCGCCAGGGGTGTCCCGTAGCGGGCGCTGCGGTTCAGCTCGTCGGCGAACGCGGCCAGCAGGCGCCGCCGGTTGGCGAGGCCGGTCAGCGGATCGGTGACCGACAGCGCCTCCAGGAGGTCCTCCTTACGGCCGACCACCCACCCGAGCGGCGTGGTGATGGCCAGCGTCGCGACCAGAAGGTAGGCGTAGACGAGCGGTTGCCGCCCGAGCTCGTCCGCCAGGCGCCAGTGCGCGTCGGCGCGATGGCCGACCCAGCCCTGCAGCGCCAGGAGGCCGAGCACCAGCGCCACCGAGAGCAGAACGCCGATCGCCGGATAGACGAGCCGCCGGGGGCGATGCCCACGGCTAGGCATGGCGGTCGCCGCCGATCGCGTGCGGCTCCGAGGTGGCGGCGAGCGCGCGTTCGAGCGCGCGCAGGAGCTCGTCGGCGGTTCCCTCCCCCTTGCGCACGACGCTGGCGACGCCGGGGCCGAGGACGGCCCGCTCGCTGCGGGTGATGTAGAGCGCCGAGAGGACGACGAACGGCAGGTCGGTGAGCCGCTCGTCGACGCGGGCCGCGCGCAGCACCTCGAGGCCGCTCAGCCCCGGCATCACCAGATCGAGGACCACGGCGTCGAACCGCCCCTCGCGCAGCCGGGTCAACCCCTCGCTGCCGGACGAGGCCGGCGTGACGGCGTAGCCGG
Organism: Polyangia bacterium; assembly: GCA_036267635.1. Taxonomy (GTDB): domain Bacteria; phylum Myxococcota_A; class Polyangia; order Fen-1088; family Fen-1088; genus JADGRB01. Next base: position 29,819 of record DATAVR010000036.1, read on the forward strand.
CCTCCTCGAGCCGCGCGGTGACGTGCAGCCGTTCGGCGGCGTCGTCGTCGACGAGCAGGATCCGCCCGCCGGCCCCGCGCCGCGGGTTGCGCTCGAGCGTCGCCGCGGCGACGCTCCCCTCCACGAGCGGCACCGAGAGCTCCAGGCTGAGCCCCTCGTCGGCGCTCGTGCGTGCGGAAATAGGGAGGCCGATCCGCCGGGCGAGGCGCGCGGCGACGGTGATCGGCAACGGCGCCGCGCCGTTCTCGCCGCCGTTCTCCTCTTCGTAAGCGAGCGGGCGGCGGGCTGATTCGGACAGCCCATCCCGGGTGTTCCCCACGCGGACGACGGCCTGACCGTCCGACTCTTCGACGGCGATCTCGACATAGCCGTGCTCGGTCGCCGATACGACGTGCTCGACCATGCGTTCGAGCAGGTGGCCGAGGCGCTGCCTGTCGACCGAGACGGGGAGCGGTTCCCGCGGCAGGCGGACCTGGACGGGGATCCCCTTTTCGTGTCCGGCGGCGGCGTGCGCCTCGGCAAGCTGATGCACGAGCGCCGCCAGATCGACCACCTCGACCTCCAGATCGCCGCGGCCGGATTCGAGCGCCGCCAGATCCAGGATGTCGTCGACGAGCGCCAGCACCGACTGACCACTGCGGCGGATCACCTCGACGTACTGGCGCTGCTTCATCGACAGCGGCCCGGCGTCCCCCTCGACGAGGAGCTGGCAGAGCGTCACCAGCGAGCCAAGGGGGCCGCGGAGGTCGTGGCTCATCCGCAGAAGCAGGAGTTCGCCCCGCAGGCCGGCGCCGTTGCCGTTGTGTGTGCCGCCGTCGTGCGCGGTGGGGGGCGTCGCCGGGTGGGGGCGCGCGCGCTCCTGCTCGTCGTGCGAGGTCCCCGCGCGCTTGACCAGCACCAGCAAGATCACGGCGGCCCCGGGAAGCAGCGCGGCGATCCAGATGGCGGCCAAGGCAGATGCTGACATCGAAGAGGGTCCCGCGTTCGCGATCCTCTTGCTGTTGTGCGCACGCGGGGAGCTTCCGTCAACCGGTTGCCACCGACGAGAAATGTGTCAGTGAAAGTCGTGAGAGACGTCGACGGCGGCGGCGCGGCCGGCGAGGGGCTCGAAGCGATCGGCCTTGATCGACACGACGCCGTCCTGGTTTTGGACCACCCCTTCGATCACCAGCGCGCTCACGCCGAGGATGATCTGGCGGTGACGCTCGAACTCTCTCGGTGTGACGATAGCGTTGGCGAAGCCGGTCTCGTCCTCCACGGTGACGAAGACGAACCCCTTGGCGGTCCCCGGGCGCTGGCGGACGATCACCACCCCCGCCACGCGGGCGCGCCGCCCCTGCGGCACGGCGCCGAGATCGGCGGCGCGCGTGACCCCCTGCCGATCGAGAGCGCCGCGCGCGAAGGCCACCGGGTGCGGACCGATCGTCAGGTTGGTGCCGGCGTAGTCGGCGGAGAGCTCTTCCTCGGGGGACATCTCCGGCAGCGGCGACGGAAGTTCGTCCGCGGGAACGGCGGCGCGAAACAGCTCTCCCGAGCGGCCCAGCGCCTCGACCTGCCAGAGCGCCGCCCGCCGCTCGCCGCCGAGCGCCCCGAGCGCCCCGATCTCGGCCAGCCGGCTGAGCTCACCGTCGGTGGCGCCGCTGCGGAGCGCGAAGTCGGCCAGCGACGCAAAGGGCGCCGCGTGCCGCGCCGCCTCCACGCGCCGGCCGAGCTCCTCGCCGAAGCCGTTCACCGCGCGGAGGCCGAGCCGCACGGCGCGCCCGCGGTCTTCCAGATCGGCGAGCCACCCGGAGCACATCACGTCGAGCGGCTGGACGGTCACCCCGTGGCGGACGGCGTCGCTCACCAGCGTCGAGGGGTGATAAAAGCCGAGCGGCCAGTTGTTGAGCAGCGCGCAGAGGAACGCCGCCGGGTGGTGCGCCTTCAGGTAGGCCGAGGCGTAAGCGAGGAGCGCGAACGAAGCGGCGTGCGACTCGGGGAATCCGTAGAGCGCGAACGACTTCACCCCCTGGACGATCTCCTCCTGCGCGGCACCGGTGATGCGGTTCTTCGTCATCCCGGCGCGCAGATCTTTTTCGATGACGTTCATCCGTTCTTGCGAGCGCTTGAACCCCATCGCCCGGCGCAGCTCGTCGGCCTGTCCGCCGGAGAACCCGGCCGCCACCATGGCCATTCGAATGAGCTGCTCTTGAAACAGGGGAATCCCCAGCGTTCGCTTCAGGATCGGTTCCAGCGATTCGTGCGGGTAGGTGATCTTCGCGCGATCGTTGCGTCGTTCGAGGTAGGGATTCAGCATCTTGCCGACGATGGGACCGGGGCGGATGATCGCCACCTCGACGACCAGGTCGTAGAACTTGCGCGGCTTCATGCGCGGCAGCGTCGCCATCTGCGCGCGCGACTCGACCTGGAACACACCGACGGTGTCGGCCGCGGTGAGCATGGCGTAGACCTTCGGATCGTCGGGCGGCAGCGTGGCGCAATCGAGCGTGATCCCCTGGTGGCGCGCGACGAGCGGGAAGGCGTCGGCCAGCACCGCCATCATCCCCAGGCCGAGCAGGTCGACCTTGACCAGGCCCATGTCGGCGCAGTCGTCCTTGTCCCACTGGACCACGACGCGGTCCTTCATAGCGGCCGGTTCGAGCGGCACCACCTCGTCGAGGGGACCGCCCGAGAGGATCATCCCGCCCGAGTGCTGGCCGAGGTGGCGCGGCAGATTGAGCAGCGCGGTGGCGGCCCGCGCGGCGAGGCGCGTTCGCCGATCGCGCGCCGAGAAGCCGGCCATCTCGAAGTAGTCGGTGAGCGGTCGATCCTCGCCGGCGATCCAGCCGGGAAGGAGCTTGGAGATGCGGCCGAGCTGCTCCTCGGAGAACCCCAGCGCGCGCCCGGCGTCGCGCACCGCCATGCGCGGGCGGTAGGTGATCACGTTGGCGGTCATGGCGGCGCCGCGCCGCCCGTACTTGGCGTAGACGTGCTGGATCATCTGCTCGCGCGCCTCGCCCGACGGCAGATCGAGATCGATGTCGGGCATGCGGTCGGCCATGTTGCCGGCGTTCTGCACCCGTTCTTCCGAGAGGAAGCGCTCGAACAGCAGCTCCATCTTCACCGGATCGACGGCGGTGATGCCGAGGAGGTAGCAGACGGCAGAATTGGCGGCTGACCCGCGCCCCTGGATCATGATCTTCTTTTGGTTGGCGGTCTCGACGATGTCCCAGACCAGGAGAAAGTAGCCGGCCAATCCGAGCCGCCCGATGATCCCCAGCTCCCGCGCGAGCTGGGCGCGAACTCGTGGGCGCAGCGGATCGTCCGCGGCGTAGCGGCGGCCGACGCCGGCCTCGCAGAGCTTTTCCAGGTAGCTCTGCTCCGTCTCGCCGGCCGGGACGTCGTACTTGGGAAAGTCGTAACCGAGATCGGTGAGCGAGAAGCGGCAGCGCTCGGCTATCGCGCGCGTGGCGCGGAGGGCGGCGGGGCGGTCGGCGAACAGCGCCGCCATCTCGCGCGGCGACTTCAGCCAGCGCTCGCCGTTCGGCAGGAGCCGCCGGCCGATCTCGTCGACGGTGCGCTTTTCGCGCGCGCAGGTGAGGACGTCGTGGACGACCCGCTGGCGCGGCGTCGCGTAGCGGACGTCGTTGGTCGCCACCAACCCCACCCCGAGCGCCGCCGCCTGCGCCGAGGCCGCGCGCTCATTCCAGGCCCCGGGCGCCTCGAAGTGGCGCTGGATCTCCAGGTAGACGTTCGCCCGCCCGAACGCGTCGCAGATAGCCGCCAGATCGTCACGCGGCGCCGCACCGGCGAGCGCGATCAACCCGCCCGCGTGCTCGGCCAGGAGCGCGCGGGTCGCCCGCGGCGGATCGGATTTGGAGAGCCCCTGCCGCGCGCGGGTCAGCAGGCGGCAGAGATTCTTGTAGCCGGCGCGATCCGCAACCAGCAGCAGGAGCGGTGGGCCGTCGGGCAGCGTGACGTCGGCGCCGACCAGCGGACGGATCCCGGCGCGCCGCGCCGCCGCCGCGAAGCGGGGCGCACCGTAGACGCCGTCGCGATCGGCGAGCGCCAGCGTCTCCATCCCTTGCCGCGCCGCCGCGTCGACCAGATCCTCCGGCAGCGCCGCCCCATCGAGAAAGCTGAACGCCGACCGACAGCGCAGCTCGACGTACTCCGCCCCCGAGGCCATGACCCGCCAGTCTGAACGTCTGTTCAGGTCATGACAAGGCCCGCGATGTACGACGCGCCTTGGTGCGACGCCAATCTTCCCGAGTGGCTCGGCTATAGCACCCGCGCCTGAGATCTACTTGATGTCGATCTCGTCGACGTAGATCGTGCCGGTGTAGTTGGTCGTCGAGAAGGCTTCGATGGCGATGGCGTTGGTGGCGCTGGCGCCGGCGACCGTGGCCAGCGACTTCGAGGCCGTCGTGAAGTTGGAGGTCAAGGCGCTGACGGTCAGCGCGGTGGGAGAGCCGGTCGCCGTCTTGAGGATGACGCTGAACCGCAGGTCCTCGCCGCAGGTGGTGGGGTTGGCGGAGACGTGGACGGTGAGGGTCTTGCCGCTGATGTCCACGGAGCCGCCGTCGGCGCCGAGGGGAATGTCGACCTCGCCCTTTTCCAGCGGGCCGCTCGTGCCGCTGAAGGTGGCGGCGATGGCCAGCGAGCCGGTGCCGCAGTAGGTGTTGGGCGTCGTCCCTTGCGAGATGGCCGTGAAGGCTTGGCTTCCGGCGAGCCTGGTGGCCCCCTCGAGGTTGCCGCTCCCCTCGAAGTTGAACATGGCGCTGCAGGTGGTGGTGGAGTGATCGAAGAGGGCGTCGGTCACCACGCTGCAGCTGGCGTCGACGTTCGAGCCGCCGCCGCCCCCTTTGCCGGTTGCGCCGGCGCTGCCGCCGCCCTTGCCGCCGCTGCTGCCGCCCGAGCCGCCGGTGGGGCCGCTGCCGCCGCTGCCGACTTCGTCATTCGGCGCGACCATGCCGCGGTTCGCGCAGCCCAGGCCGCAGACCAAAGCGAGGGCGCTCGTGATGACGAGACGCGCGAAGAGATGCGCCAAGAGACGCGCAAAGAGGGGGCGCATCGGGGGAATCCGAAAATCATAATCGAAAACGCTCAGTCGTAATAGCCGTCCAGATAAAAACGGCCGCTGCGCCCATCGCGGTGCAGGCGGTAGACGGCGCCGTCGGAGGCATGGACGTCCCAGTATTCGCGCGCCCAGCTTCCGGTTTGGGTTGGATCTTCCGCCGCGGCCCGCCACCATTCGCCCGAGAGGCGGTAGGGCCCGGCGGCGACCAGCACGCGGGCCGTCGTTTCGGCGCCGCGCAGGGCGGCCGGCCCGTCGCGCTCCATCAGGACCTCGATCTCCTCGGGCGGCCGCCGGTGGCGAAGGCAGAGGTGCATCTCTTCGATCGGTCGGGGCCGCGTCGTTCCGGACGAACCGCTCAGGGGGTACGGCTTGATAGCGATCGCTTCTTCTCGCCAGCTGTCGACGGCGGCCGGCGTGCCGACGTTCTCCGGACCGACCAGCGCCGCGAGCCGCGCCAGCGTGGCGGCCAGCCGGTTGGGGGCTGGTCCAGTCGGGCGCAGGATGTCGAGCTGGGTGGCGCGCACCCGCGCGGGGAGCGCGATCAAATGGACGCCGACCACCGGGGCCTCGGGCGGCCGGCGCGCCAGATCCAGCCGCGCCAGCTCGACCATCACCTTCGATTCGCGCGTCGGCGCCGCGAGGGGGATCTCGCGGACGTCGAGGCCGCGCGGCTCGAGCGTCAGGCGCAGCGTCAGTCCGGCGCAGGCGAGGCTGCGGCCGGCCAGGCGTTCGAGCGCGCGGTCGCAAAGCCCGCGCAGCACGAAGGCGAGCGGCTCGATCTCGAAGACCGGATAGTCGAGCTCGACCGCCTCTTCCAGCGCGTCGGGCGGCAGCTGCGGCAGGAACGGCTCGTCGTCCTCCCCGCGCGCGAGGCGCGCCGCCGCCGCCCCGGCCGGACCGAGGCGCAGCGCGACCGCGTTCACCGGCAGCGCCGCCACCGCGCCGGCGGTGCGCGTCCCCCAGCGCCGAAACGCCGCGCAGAGCTCGCCGCCGTCGGTGCGGTTGTCAGTGAAGAAAAGGACGGGAAGCGGCGCCAGGAAGGCCCGCGCCCCGGCCCGATCGGCCGGCACCACCGCCAGCTCGTGCGCGCGCGTGGCCACCCGCGCGCTCCCCTTCGTCGAGGCGAGCGCCACCCGCGCGCCGAAGCCGAGCCGCGCGGCGTGCGCCTGCACCGCCTGCGCGATCGCCTGCTCTCCTTGGGGATAGAGGCGCCCCAGATCGTCGGCGGCGAAGAAGATCCGTTCGCCGTCGCGCTCCACGCGCGGCGCGAAGGCGTAGCCGATGTCGCAGAGCGCCGCCGCGCCGGCCTCCGCGTCGGCTGCCGTCGCGTTGAAGAGCCGCAGCACAGGGCAGCTCGCCGAGGCCTGCGCGGCGGTCATGCCAGGGCGCACGCCGGCGCGGCGCGCCTCTTCGTTGAGCTCGCCGACGCGCGGCTTGTTCTTCCCCGTCGCCGCCAGCAGCGCGGACGGTGATTCCCGCGCCTCGGGAGATCGCCGCAGCGCCGCCTGCAACGCTAGCTGCGGGACGTAAACGCAAGCGAGACGCATGACAGGCGGTTTTCGATCGATGGTGATCCCGCGCGACCGTTGCGCAGGCGTTGCGCACGCACGTCGAGGCCGACGAAGAGGGGAGGGCCCTCGGTGTCGAAGGTCGGCGCGCCGCCCAGATCGACGGCCGCCGCCGCGAAGGCGCCCAGGTGGCGGGCGCCGGTCGCGATCAGCACCGTCGTCCCCTGCGCGCGCGCCGCGTGCCGCAGCCGCACCCAGGCGGCGTCCGGGATCCGCAGGCGCGCGTCGGACAGATCGAGCGCGACCATCCCGAAGCCGCCGGCCGCCACCACCAGATCGACGGCCTTGAGCGCCTGCCCAGCCTGGCAGCGGATCCAGAGCAGCGCAGGAACCTCCGCCGTCGACGTGGCCGGCGTCGCCGCCGCGCGCGCGTCGAGCGTCCCTCCCACGTCGACCAGCGCCGTCGTCTCGCCGGCGCTGGCCGACGCCGCCAGCGCCGCCTGCACGATGGCCGTCCGCCCCGACGAGCGCCGCCCGGAGATCTCGCTCAGCGCCGCGCGCGGCCAGCCGCCGCCGAGCAGCCCGTCGAGCGCCGCGATCCCGGTCGGGCGCCGCCCGCGCTCCTCGCTGAGACGCTCGATCGAGACCAGATGCGCGGCGATCTCCGCGGCGATCTCCGGGTCGCGACCGAGCTCGAACGCGCGAACAGACACACCGCTCACGGTACCTGAACGCGGGTTCAGGTACAAGCTCGAGCGAGCCTAAGGCAGACAGACGCCGTAAAGGGTCTGGTTCGGGACGACGGTGCAGGTCGTGCCCGCGGTCGGGCAGTCGTTGGGCGCGGTGCAGACGCCGCTCTGCGCGTCGCAGCGGCAGACGGCGCGGCAGGTCTGCTCACAGAGGAACCCCGGCGCGCACTGCGAGGTGTTGCTGCAGGGGGCGTTCTCTTTTCCGGTGCGCGTCGCCTCGGGGCAGGTGCAATCGACGTGGTCCATGCTGGAGGGGATCACGCAGGCGAGGCCGGCGGGGCAACCGGTGTGGGCCGCCGTGGCCGCCGCCGCGGTCGGATCGCAGCTGAAGCTGCAGGTGCTGTAGGCGGTGGTGACGCTGCCGCAGGCGACGGGATTGCGGCAGAAGCTCCCCGGGCCGATGCCGCCGTCACCGGCCGCCGCGCAGTCGCCGTCGCTCTTGCAGAGGCGCAGGCAGAGTTGCGTCGCCGCGCACCCGAGCGCGGAGTAGTCGAAGCACTGTGAGCCGGCGGTGCAGCCGATGCTGTCGGCGCACGATCCGCCCGGCCCGCTGCTCCCCGCCACCGCGCAGACGTTCGACCTGTTCGTGCAGTCGATCTGGCAGGCCTCGGTCGTGGGGCAGGAGAGAAGGTTGGCCGGATCGCAGCCCGGGAACGTGCTGCCCGGCGCCAGATCGGGCGCGCTGGCGTCGCCGGTGCATCTCTCACCGGGGTTGAGCGGGACGTTCGCTTCATTGATCCCCCCCTTCCTGATGGTCACGATGGCGGCGCCGGTGCCGATGGCGCAGCCGCGCGCGTCGAGAGCGGTGATCTGGAATTTGATGTCACCGGTTTCGGTGCCCGAGAACCCGATCGACAACGTGCCGATGCCGGCGCCCGCGTCGCTGTTGTTGACGATGGAAAGATTGCCCGCGGGGTAGGTGAGCGTCTTCATCTCGACCGTTCCCTGCGAGACGACGACGGTGATCTGCGCGACGCCGACGATCGGCGACGACGGCGCCGAAGACTCGAGCGCCAGCACGATGAACGACTCCGGGCTCGAGCAGGCGAGCACCCCCGCGAGCAGCGCCGACGCCAACAGCGCCGACGGCGCCAGCGCCGCGGCTGATGAAGACCGCTCAGAACGCATGCATGTTCCCGAGAGTGGTCGAGGGAGGCTCGGGCGAATTGGAGGATGCGGAGGAGATCAGGATGAGCGCGGTCGTGAGCACGACGAGGCCGACCGTCCCCCAGAACCAGTCCTTTTTATAGAAAGGGACCGGCCGCTCGGAAGAAGGCTGGGACGTTCGTTGATCGAGCGCCAGCGGCGGCGCCGCGGCCGGCTCGGGGGTCAGCCCCAAAGGCGAGGTTGTCGAAGGCGAGATTGTCGATGGTGAGGCCGGCGGCGGAGAAGCTGGGAGCGGCGAGGCTGGCGGTGGCGTGGCGGTCGGCGCCTGCGCCGGCGGTGGCGGCGGCGCGGGCTCGGCCGGCGGTGCCGGCGGCGCAGGCGCCGCGGACGGCGGCGCGTCGGCCGGCGGTGGCGGCGTCGGCTGGTCGGCGCGCGCGCCGCCCGCTCCGAGGATCACCATCGCCAGCACGAGGGGCAGCCCCGAGGGAAAGAATGGCGGCACGAGACGCGCGCGTCGCATCGGCGCATTGTCGCGCCGGGGCGGTAGCGGCGTCCAGTTAGGGCGCCGCGCCCACCGGGCCCGAGCGCCGCCCGGCGGCCCAGTCGACGCGCGCCCGCATGTCGAGCGCCCGCAGCCGATCGGCCTCGGTGGCGTCGACGGAGAGGCGCGCCAGCGCCGCGCGCGCGCGGGTGAAGTCACCCACCCGATAGGCGGCGTCGGCGATCATCCGGCGGCATTCGCGCTCGAACTCCGGTGCCAGGGTGGCGTGCTCGGTCGCATCGGCGGTGAGCTGGTCGTCGCCGCAGGCGCGGGTGAGCTGCGGCAGCGCGCGGGCGGCGTCGCGGCCGATGAGCTGCCGCCCGACCAGGTAGGGCCCCAGGCGATCGCTCGGGTGCAGGCGCGCGTATTCGGCGAGCAGGTAGAAGATCAGCACCGGATCGGCGTCGGGCTCGAGCACGTCGGAGAAGAGCGCCCGGCCGAGCGTCGCGCGGGCGGCCGGGCTGTCGAGACCCTTCAGCTTCGCCAGCGCCTGACGGCGGTCGGCCTCGGTCGCGGCCAGATCCAGCGCGCGGCGCTGGTGCGTCTCGGCGTTGGGGTAGTCGCGCACCGAAAAATCGATCGCTGCCGAGAGGGATTCCGCCTCGGCGCGCAGAGGAATGGTCAAGGTGGAGTCGAGCGTCAGGTGCGCGAGCTCTGCCCGGGCGGCCCCCTCGGCGCCGGCGGCCAGCTCGGCCCGCGCCAGCGCCAGTCGATAGAGCGGCTCGTCGGGATCGTCGTGGCAGGTCGATCGCAAGAGCTCCACGGCGCCGGCAGGATCGACGGTCAGCAGGCCGCGCGCCTCGGCGACCCGCGCCCCGAGCTCGCGGGCGCAGACGCGGCCGAAGATGGCCGGGCGGCGAAACTCCTCGGTGGCGTGCGCGCGTTGCCGGGTGGAGAGCGGTTGCTTGGTCAGGAACTGCCGCCACTCGCGCTCGAGATCGCGGAGCGGCACCCGGTAGACGTCGCTGAAGTTTCCGGCCGAGTGGTAGAGCGCGCGCAGCTTGTCGGCGCCGCGCGTGGCGAGCAGGAAGGCGGAGAACGATCCCGCCAGCGTGTAGGCCCGCGGCCCGGCCAGCGTGCTGAACCCCGCCCCCACCACCTCGCTGAGCGGCGGGTCCAGCCCGGCGGCGATCATCGCGGCGGCCTCCTGGTGAATCGTCGCGTCCGCCCGGGGATCGCCGGCGGTGGCCGCCTCGGCGATCCCCTCGACGAGGCCCATCGCCAATGCCGGATGCGGCAGCGGACCCCAGCGCCAGGCCAGCGCCACGCCGAAGAACGGATCGCCGAACGCCCCGGCGAAGACGTGCGCCATCTCGTGTTGCAGGCGCGTCGACGGGAAACGCTCCTGCACGAAGATCTCGCGCGTCCAGGGCTTGGCGTAGAGCGTCTCCCCCGCGCCGACCAGCGCCTTCTTCACCGCGCTGTTCGGGAACTCCCACACCGTGATCGGCAGCTTGGGCTCGACGCCGAACGTCTCGCGCAGCTGCTCGTAGCGGAACTCCAGGTCCTCGATCTCCAGCGCCACGTCGGTGCGGCTCTTGCTGCCGCCCATGTAGTGAACGACGAAGTGCGGGGTGGTCTCGGTCCGGTCGAGCACGCGGGCCAGATCGGCGCGCCCGATGTGGAAACCGAGCCGCCCCCCCTGCGCGTAGAGGACCAGCGACGCCACCGCCAGCGGGATCGCCGCCGCGACGGCCCCCGGCCGCCAGCGCCGCGGATCGCGGCCGCGCCCGACGGCGCCGAGCGCGAGGACGATCGCCGTCGCGGCCCAGACGAGGTTGGCGATCCGGTAGAGCAGCAACGTCAGCGGCGGGCGCAGCGCCTCGTCGTAGATCGGCCCGGGGAAATAGCCGCCGAACGGATCGAAGGCGAACACCGGCGGGTCGCGGTAGAGCCGCAGCAGCGTCCAGAGGATCGAGACGACCGGGAGCGCGAAGGCGATGAGCCGCCCGCGGCGTGGTCGCGCCGTCGCGAGGCCGGCCAGCACGCCGGCCGTCGCGGCGTAAAGGGCGCTCCCGAGCGGCAGGAGCGCAAAGAAGGCGAGCCCGGCGCTGAGGCTGCAGTTGCGGACCCGGGCCGCGTTGGCGAGCCCGAAGCAGAGCGGCAGGAGCAGCGTCGCCGCGGAGAGCACGGCCGCCTCGCCGAAGAGGCGGGCGAGCTCGCCTCCGGCGGGCACTCGCCCCAACCTGGCGCGCGCGCGGACAGTCGCGCCCTGGCCGATGTCGACGCCGGCGAGCGCGGCGGCGAGCCCGAGGGCGAAGGCGAAGTCGTATCCGAGGAGGTCGTAGAGCGGCACGAAGTCGAGCGCCAACGCCAGCACGGCCAGGAGGAGCGCCCAGATTGGCGCGCGGAGCCCGAAGCGCGCCAGCTGCAGGCGCTTTCCGGCGGAATTGACGGTTTTCCACGCGCGGCCTAACATGGGCGACACGGTCGCAACGACCTGGGGTTGCGTCCCGAGCGGTGGATCATGACCGAAGAAGAACGACGGCGAGAAGCGCGCGCTCCCATCGAGCTGAAGGTGGAGTACAAGCGGCTCAACACCTTCTTTTACGACTACACGAAGAACATCTCCAAGGGGGGGACGTTCATCAAGACCGACAAGCCGCTCGACATCGGCACGATCTTCCTGTTCAAGCTGATGGTCCCCTCCCGCGACACGCCGTTCGCGCTGCGCGGTGAAGTCCGCTGGGTGATCAAAGATGGCTCGCCCCGGCCGCCGGAGATTCCCGACGACCACGAGCCGGGCATGGGCATCCGCTTCGTCTACGAAGGGACCGACCAGCGCCAGGCGCTGGAGGAGCTGGTCGAGAAGATGATGGTCGACAGCCTCGGTCCGCTCATCTTCTCGCGCCTGGTGAAGAAGCCCCCCCAAAGTTGAAGTGACCTGAGCGGACCCCCCTGGCCGATCGGCGCCGGCGGGGTCATCTTTGCGGGATGAAATTCCGTCAGCTCGGCAGAACCGGTTTGCGCGTCTCGGAGATCTGCTTCGGGACCATGACCTTCGGCGGCGAGGGGATCTACCAGGCCATCGGCACCACCGCCCAGGCGGAGGCCGATCGGCTGGTGGGGGCCTGTCGCGACGCCGGCATCAATTTTTTCGACACCGCCGACACCTACTCGATGGGGCGCGCTGAAGAGATCCTGGGCCGGGCGCTCGGCGCGCGGCGCAAGGAGGTGGTGGTGGCGACCAAGGTGCGCGGCCGCGTCGGCGGGGGCCCCAACGACGTGGGCCTCTCGCGCGGGCACATCATGGACTCGATCGAGGGGAGCCTGCGGCGGCTCGGCACCGACTACGTCGACCTCTACCAAATCCACGGCTACGACGCGCTCACCCCCTGGGACGAGGTGCTGCGCGCGCTCGACGATCTGGTCCGCGCGGGCAAAGTCCGCTACCTCGGCGCCTCGAATTTGGCCGCCTGGCATCTGATGAAGGCGCTCGGGCTCAGCGAGCGGCACGGCTTGGCGCGCTTCGAGACCATCCAGTCCTACTATTCGATCGCCGGGCGCGATCTCGAGCGGGAGCTGGTCCCGCTCATGAAGGCCGAGCAGGTCGGCCTGCTCATCTGGAGCCCTCTCGCGGGCGGATTCCTGGGCGGGAAATTCGGGCGCGATCAGAAGAGCCCCACCGGGACCCGCCGCGCCGGCTTCAACTTCCCGCCCGTCGACGAGACGCGCGGCTACGCCGTGCTCGACGCGCTCGGCGAGGTGGCGCGCGAGCTGGAGATCTCCGTTCCGCGCCTGGCGCTCGCCTGGCTGCTGCACCAGGGGATCACCACCAGCGTGATCGTCGGCGCCCGCAACGACGAGCAGCTGCGCGACAACCTGGCCGCCTCCGAGGTGAAGATTTCGCCCGCCCAGCTGGAGCGGCTCGACAAGGCGAGCGCGCTACCCTCCGAATACCCGGGTTGGATGGTCACCATGCAGTCGCGCGATCGGCTGGAAGCGATCCCGCCCGAGCAGCGCTTCGCCAAAACCTAGGGCGCCTTCGGGCGCCACGTCGTCGGGCATGGTTCGCTGCGCTCACCGTCGCCTGGCGGCGACGCCCTCCTAGCCGATGATCATCTCTTCGCGATCGGCTGACGGCGGTGCTCCGCCGGGGCCGAAGCGATCGGCGCGCCAGGAGGCGAAGAGCGGGTGGGGCGGCTCGCCGTCGAGATACGCCGCGTAGTGGCGGGCGACCGCGGGGGCCATCATGAAGCCGTGGCCGCCGAAGCCACAGACGACGTAGAAGCCGGGGACGCCGGGCAGCTCGCCGACGATCGGGTTGCCGTCGGGGCTGACGTCGTAGGGCCCCGCCCACTGGCGGACCACCTTGACGTGCCCGAGGCGCGGCATCAGCGCCACGAGGCCGCGCGCCATGCTGGTCAGAAATTCGAGCCGCGAGCCGAGCCGGACCTCGCCGTCGGGGTTGGGCTCCTCGGGCATCGAGACGCCGCCGACCAGCTCGCCGCGCAGCGACTGCGAGACGTAGAGCCCACTTTCGATCACCGAGACCATCGGCTTCAAGAACGGCTTCAGCGGCTCGGTGGAGAGGATCTCGTGGCGAACGGGGCGATCGGGCAGCGCGCCGCCCGCCAGCCGAGCCACCCGCGGCGACCAGGCGCCGGCCGCGCAGATGATCCGTCCGGCGGTGAGCGCTCCGGCCGCCGTCGTCACGATGAAGTCGTCACCCCGCCGCTCGATCGCCGTCACTGGCGCGCCCGTCCGGATCGTCACCCCGCGCCGCTCGGCCCCGCGCGCGTAGCCCCAGAGGAACGGCCAGGGGAAGACGATCGCGTCGGTCGGGTTGTAGCAGGCGGCGACGAAGCTGGTGGCGTCGCTGGTTGCGCCAGGCCCGGTGTCGAGCTCCGGCACCAGATCCCGCGCCTCGTCGAGCGCGATCATTCGCGTGGGAAGATCGCAGCGGTTCTGCAGCGCCACGTTGCGTTCGAGCTGGGAGCCCGCCGCTTTGGTGCGCGCCAGGAACAGGTATCCGCCCCGGCGCATCCAGACGTTGATCCCCATCTCCTCGGCGAAGTGGGCGCAGATCTCGATCGACTCCTGCATCAGGCGGACGTTCATCTCTGTCGACCACTGCTGCCGCAGGCCGCCGCCGTTTCGCCCAGAGGCGCCCCAGGCCAGGTAGTGCTCGTCGAGCACCAGGATGCGGCGGCCGCCCCGCGCGGCCAGGTTGTAGGCGATGGCCAGCCCCATCACGCCGGCGCCGATGACGAGGATGTCGACGACGTCGACGACGTTCGCGCGCGCGTCGCCGCTCATTTGCGCGTCGACGGCGTCGGACCCCGCGCCGCGCTGGCCAGCACCCCGAGCTCGGTCGGCACGAGCGGCGGACGGGTGGTGAAGGGGGCCAGCGCGGCCGGATCGACGCCCGCGGCATCGGCGACGGCACGCGCCACCTCGCGCAGGCACTCCTTCCCCTGGCAGGGCCCGGTCCCGAACCCGGTGTAGCGTTTGACCTCCTCCAGGTCGGCGCGCCCCAGCTTCACCGCGTGCTGGACGTCGGCCAGAGTGACGTCCTCGCAGCGGCAGAGGATCACCTTGCGCGACATGGCGGCGGCTCGCTCCTCACGGCGCGGCGGGCGCGGGCGGCTGGAACATCTTGTTGTTCATCGGCTCGTCGAAGGTGATCTCGGTGATGGTGGTGACGAGCGTGATCGGTCCCGCCTGCGTCTGGGAGACGTAGGGGATCTTCACCCCTCCGACGCTGCGCCAGTCGCTAACCTTTAGCTGAAAAGGGATGTCCCCCTGGGCGGTTGTCCGCGTTCCCTCCTGCGTCACTTGAAGGTGCGTGCCGGCGTCGTAGCAGTTGCGGATGGCGGGCCCTTTGCGGGGCGTCATCGTCAGGCACTCGAGCCCGGCGGGCGAGTCCGCGACGGTCTCGATCTTCTTGAAAAGCTTGCCGGCCTGGATGTCGGCGTTCCATGAGGATTCGATCCGCGCCTGCTCGGCCTCGGATCCCTTGAGGAACCGGAGGCCGTTGATCTGATCCTTCGCCCAGAGAGTCTTCCCGTTCGAGCCCTCGCGAATCTCGCCCACGCCCGGCATCGTGGTGACCGTCAGCGACTTGTTGGTCTTGGTCTGGAAGTGCTCGGCCGGGCCGTCCATCGCCATCCCCTGCAGGCCGATGGTCAGCTTGACGTGCATGGTCTTGTGCGCCGCCCAGGCGGCGGCGCCGCCGGTCGCGGCGATCGCGTCGGCCAGGATGGCCTTGGGCGTTCGCGGCTTGGACCCTGCCACCGCCGGCGGCGCGGGCGGCCCCGCGTCGGGCGGCGACTCCGCGCCCACGACCGAGAGCGAAGCCAGGACCGTCAGCGCGCCGGCGAGCATCATCATGGGCCGCGCGATGCTCGGACGGCGACGAGGGCCTCGTCAAGGACCGGATCGCGCCCCGTGCGCAGCGCGGCCCGCGTCTCGACCACCCGCTTGTCGGGCTGAACGCCGCGCCCCTCGAGCAGGACGCCCTTCGGCGTTTTGAAGTCGGCCACCACGTACTGCATGATCGCGCCGCCCGGCAGCGCCTCGACCACCGACGGCAACACCGCCCCGAGCGATGCGTCGCCCACCACCACGGCGCGCTTGGCCTCCTGCAGCCCGGCTGCCAACATCTCGGAGGTCGAGGCGGTCCCCTCGTCGGTGAGGATCGCCAGCGGGCCCAAGAACGGCTTCTCGCCGAGCTCCGGCTTGGCGGTCAGCGTCTGGCCGAAGTCGCGGAATTTGAGCGTCCCCAGCGTCACCGGCGCGTTCACGAACAGCGAGGCGACCGGGATCGACATGGCCCCCTGGCCGCCCGGGTTGCCGCGCAGATCGAGCACCACCGCGCGCACGTGGTCCCGCTGGAAGCGCGCGATCGCCTTCTTGAGCTCGCCCAGCACCGGCTCGACGAAGAAGATGTTGAACGCCACCACGCCGACGTTGCCGGTCTCGTAGGCGCGCACCTCAGGGTAGATGGGCGGCAGGTGGCCGAGCTGCACCGGCACGCCGTGCGGCGGATCGCGCGTCAGCACCACCTTGCCGGGGCGATCGTGCTCGTCGAGGTAGGCGACCGTCACCCGCGTGCCGGGCGGGCCGGCCAGCCGCCGCGTCGCCGCGCGGCGGATCGCGAACCGCTCCTCGACCGGGCGGAGCGCGCGCGACGAATCGTGCGGCGCCTCGATCGGCCGCCCGCCGATCTGCGTGACCACGAACCCCGGCGCCAGGCCCGCCCGTTCGGCGGCCGAGCCAGCGCGCACCCGCGTGATGGTGGGGCGCCCCTCGATGACGCGCACGGTGAGGCCGGGATCTCCGATCCCCTCCAGGACCGGTTGCGGTGCTCCGGCCCCCGCCGGCGCCTCGCCCGGCTCCGCCGTCTCCTCGGCGGCGACCTCGTCCTCGTCGCCCGGGCCGGTGATCATCATGTGCGACTGACCGAGCTCGCCGATCATCTGGTTCAGCAGGCGGTAGAAGGCGGCCTCCGAGGGGGCCGCGATGGCCAGCGGCTCGTACTTGGCGCGCACGGCGTTCCAGTCGAGCCCGCCCAGCGTCTTGTCGTAGTGCTTGTCGCGCACCGTCCGCCAGGCGGCGTCGAGGATCGATCGCCGCAGCTGCGTGCGGGCGTCGTCGGCGCCGCTCGCCGTCACGGCGGGCGGCGGCGCGAACGGCGGTGGCTGAACGACGGCGGGCGGCGCCGTTGCCGCGGGCGTCGCCGTCGCCGGCGTGACCGGCGGGGGTGGCGGCGGCACGGCGCAGCCGGCGGGGACGATGGCCAGCGCCAAGGTCAACGCCAGCGCCAGCGTGGCCGCCAAGGCGCGCCCCACCTTGGCCCCGTCGCGCGCGGCCGCCTCCGGGCCCGCGTAGCCGGTGACGTCGCCGCAGGCGTAGACGCCGGCGGCCGTGGTGGCGCCGTGCGCGTCGACGACGGCGACGAACCCGCCGCGCGCGGCGTCGAAGGCGACGGCGGCGCCGTGCTGCCGCGGCAACTCCGAGGCGGGCGAGGGGAGCGTGGCCACGGCGACCAGATCGCCGGCGACCTTGCGCGTGCCGTCCGGCGATTCCACCTCCAGGCCGCGGACGCGGTTCGTTCCCCGGGCGCCCACGACCGTCTCGCGCGCGAGGTCGACGCGCAGGGTGGCCACTCCGGCGGCGGCGAGCCCGCGCGCGAGCGCCGCGGCGGTCGGCGCGCCGTCGAGGATGATCACCTTCGCCTTCGGCGGCACCGGCCGTACGCCCCAGTGAAAGGCCAGCCGCCCGCAGGCGCGCGCCGAGATCACGCCCGGGCGATCGTTGTCGGCGAACGGCAGGTTCTGATCGTACCCGCCCGTCGCGTAGAGGTAGCGGCGCGCTTGCACGCGCAGGAGGCGTCCGCCCGCGACCACCGCCAGCAGGCCGCGCCCGTCCGGCCCCTCGTCCTCGGGGTAGTAGCCGATGGCCGTCGCGCACGGGGTGAGCCGCGCGCCGCCGCCGCGCGCCGCCGCCGCCAGCTCGGTGGCGCGCCCGGTGCCGGCCGCCTCCGCCAGCAGCGAGCCGCCCGGGGTCGCCTGCTCGTCGTAGAGCGCGACGCGCGCGCCCGGCGCCGCCTCGGCGATCGCGCGCGCGGCCGCCAGGCCGGCCGGGCCGCCGCCGATCACGCAGGCGTCGAGCGTCTCGTCGCGCGGCGCCAGCTTGGTGCTGGCCGGCGTATCGGGCAGCGTCCCCGCGCCGCCCATCTCGCGCACCAGCTTGAGGAAGAGAGCGTTGCCGGTGCGGCTGCTGGTCATCATCGTGTGGTGGTCCATCCCCTCGGGGAAGAGCCAGTCGGCGGCGGCCAGCAGATCGACGTCGGCGCTGGGAAAGGCGTTCTGGCGCGCGCAGCCGAGATCGGCGCGAACGGGCGTCAGGCAGGCGCGCTGGTTGGGGCGTCCGTCGATGCGCAGGAAGCAGGCGGCGCAGTGTCCGTCGAGGCAAAAGAACCCGCGCGGGCGGTGGTACTTCGACGAGCGCGCCAGCGTCTGGATCCCCGCGGCGTGGAGCGCGACGGCGATCGGCTCGCCTTCGAAGGCGGCCACGGCCGCCCCCTCGAAGTCGATCGTGACGGGCAGTCCACGGGGCGCGCCGGGGGGAAGGTCTCGCAGATCGGGGGACACGTGCTTAATCTACCAGTCGCAGCCGCCGGCATATTCGGCGGAGAGGAGAAAACCCGAATGACGAATCGATTCGTTCGCGCGATCGCCGCCGGCACGATGCTCACCATGGGCGGCCAGATCGGCTGCGGCTACATCCTTCACCCCGAGCGGCGCGGAATCCAGAGCGGCGTCATCGACGGCGCCACGATGGTCATGGACATCCTCTGGCTGATCCCTGGGATCATCCCCGGCGTCGTCGCGCTGGTGGTCGATTTTTCGAGCGGTGGGATCTACGCCAGCGGCACCCGCCGGGTGGCGCTCCGCCTGTCGCCCGACGGCCGTGTGGCGCTGCAGGTCCCGCACATGGCGCGGCCGGGGCGGGTCGAGCTCCGGCTGGTCACGGCCTCACACGAGGTCCTCGCCCACCAGACGGTCCTGGTCGGGCCTGGCCACAGCAAAGGCGAGTGGGTCGAGCTGCAGCTCGGCGCGCCGGCCAAAGGGCCGGTCTATCTCGAGGTGGAGACCGAGAGCGGGCAATCGGCGCGGCTGGCGAGCGCGATCGACACGGCGCCCGCGCGATAGCCCTCGCCGTTACAAACCCGCCACGCTCAAGCCGAGGGTGACCAGGCCTGAAATCAGGACGGCGGCGCCGGCGACGCGCGCCCGCCGGAGGCGCGACGGATCGCGCGCGCGGGCCGCGTCGACGGCCGCGCGGAGGTAGGCGAGCCCGCCCCACAGCACCAAGGCGAGCTCCACTGCCGCGGTCGCCAGCGGCCATCGCCAGAGGCCGAAGCCGACGTGCGGCGCGTCGGCGGGCGCGCCCGGCCAAAGCGGCATGTCGTGCCGGTGCACGATCAGATCGAGAATCCAGTGTGAGAAGACGACCGCCCCGAGCACCACCGCCGCGCGCCGCCCCCAGCGCCAGGCCGCCGGCAGCGCGAAGACGAGCGACAGCACGACGGCCCCGACCAACGAGTGCGTGTAATCGGCGTGGATGATCCCGTTGCCGTAGCCGGCCGGCCCGCCGCCGATGGTGTCGATGCGCTCGAGGTGGGTCAGAAACAGCGGCACGAACACCACGTCGAGCCACTGCGTCGCCAGCATGAGCGCCCAGAGCGGGACCGCCGTCTCTCGCGCCTTCACGCCGGCGGCCAGGCCGAAGTGCCCGGCGATCACGGCCGCTTCTCCCCGTCCCGCGGCCGCGGCCACGGCAGCTTGGCGTCGATGATCCCGACGACCACCACGAACAGCAGCAACCCGAGAAAGAACGACACGGCAAGGGAAGGATAACCCCGCCGCGCCGAGGCTACTCCTCGAAAAGCTCGTCGATGAAGGCGGCGTCGACCAAGAACAGCCGATCGGGATCGGGGCGCAACGCGACGAGCACCGAGGTGGTCATGCCATCGTTGTCGGTCATGATGGCCTGGACCAGGGTGTGGTCCTTGGCCAGCCTCGTCGCGGCCGCGCGGTAGCGACGCAGGTGCTTCGAGAGGCGTGACGGCGTCACGACCTTCAGCCTGCCCGAGAGGTGTCGTCGAAGTTGCGGGGGGCCGTCGGCCAGCTCCCGTCGGGATTCGCCCGCGGGATGTCCTCGCGCAGGAAGGTATCCGCCAACAGGCAGCGCAGGCCACGCTCGAGATCGTCGGGGGTTTGGACGCTCACCTTCAAGCTGTCGAAGGCATGGAACGACCGCACACCGGCGATTCCGTCCGACCGCGGTTTCCCGTCGCAGGCCTCGCGGCCCGTCCCCGAGTCGAGGTTGAACCCCTCGATCGCCAGCAGATAGGCCGACCCCTTCCGAATCGCGGGCGTGTCGGCCCAACGGATTGCGCCGAGCCAGTTTCGTGCAATCTCGACGGCCGTCGCGCCACCGGCCGGCACCAGGGGCCACTGACGGGGAATTCCCAGGCGGACGCCATCGCGCCGGACGATGAAAGGGTAGGAGATCTCGAGAGGGCCCGCGGGCGGCGGCGTGAAACGCATTCTCTCCACCACCGCCCGCACGCACGCGGTGAGGGTCGGATCGCCGAGCTCGTCCAGCTCCGCGCGGGAATGCCTGACCGCGCCCGTCACGTCGATCGTCCAGCCCACGAACAATCGACCGTCGAGAGCCGGATCGCGGGCGTGGGCCGGTTCGTGGCAACGCCGGAGCGCGCCCAGAGCTCTCTCGACGGTGGCCGTGACGGTCTGCGGGCCCGACGGCGTCGCAATGTCGGCTGAGGCGTCCGCGCTCGCGTCCGCTGCGCCGGCGGCCCGGGCCGGCCGGCCGCCCTGGAGGATCGCCAGCCCGAGGGCCATCACGATCGTCCGCCGTGCTACGGACAGAGTGTACTAGAGGTCGCAGAGGCGTCGCTGGTCCTCGCGCTCCCGCGACGGCGCGGCAGCTCGGTTGCAAGTAGCTTTGCGCCTCGGGGCCGCGTATCTCTAGCGACGCCACATGAAACCGATCGTCTCCGTCCAAGGGCTGACCAAGACCTACGCCTCGGGGTTCGTGGCGCTGAAGAGGATCGATCTCGAGATCGGCAAGGGGGAGATCTTCGCGTTGCTCGGGCCGAACGGCGCCGGCAAGACGACGCTCATCAACATCATCTGCGGCATCGTCACGCCGTCGAGCGGCACGGTGTCAGCCGACGGCCACGACATCGTGCGCGACTACCGCGCGGCGCGCTTCCGCATCGGTCTCGTCCCGCAGGAGCTGACCACCGACGCGTTCGAGACGGTGTGGGCCACGGTCAGCTTCAGCCGGGGGCTGTTTCGGCGACCCGCCAACCCGGCCTATGTCGAGAAGGTGCTGCGCGAGCTGTCGCTGTGGGACAAGCGGCAGAGCAAGATCATGACGCTGTCGGGGGGGATGAAGCGCCGGGTGATGATCGCCAAGGCGCTGGCGCACGAGCCGGAGATCTTGTTTCTCGACGAGCCGACCGCCGGCGTCGACGTCGAGCTCCGGCGGGACATGTGGGCGCTGGTGCGGCGGCTGCGCGAAAGCGGCGTCACCATCATTCTCACCACGCACTACATCGACGAGGCCGAGGAGATGGCCGATCGGATCGGCATCATCAACAAAGGCGAGCTGGTCGTCGTCGAGGAGAAGACGAAGTTGATGCAGAAGCTCGGCAAGCGGCAGCTCACGCTCAACCTTCAAGAGCCGATGGCGGAGCTGCCGGCCGCCCTGGCTGGCTGGCCGCTGGCGCTCAAGGCGCACGGCAACCAGCTGGAGTACACCTTCGACACGCGCGAGGCGGGGCAGGGGGGCACGGCGGCCGGAGACAAGCCGCAGGACATCCCGTCGCTGTTGCGGCGGCTGGGCGAGATCGGGATCGGGTTCAAAGATCTCTCGACCAGCCAGAGCTCGCTGGAGGAGATCTTCGTGAACCTGGTCAGCGACGGCAGCCACGCCGCCGCCCACGCGGGCCAGTCCGGCAACATCGAAAGCGGGAGACGCTCGTGAGCGACGTCGGCTTCAACCGCACCGGCGTCTGGGCGCTCTATCGATTCGAGATGGCGCGCTTCGTCCGCACGCTGCTCCAGAGCGTGGTCACGCCGGTGATCTCGACGTCGCTCTACTTCGTGGTCTTCGGGTCGGCGATCGGCTCGCGCATGTCGCGGGTGGGCGGCGTCTCCTACGGCGCCTTCATCGTGCCGGGCCTGATCATGCTGTCGGTCCTCACCGCCAGCATCTCCAACGCCTCGTTCGGGATCTACTTCCCCAAGTTCACCGGCACCATCTACGAGATCCTCTCGGCGCCGATCTCCTACCTCGAGATGATCATCGGCTACGTCGGCGCCGCTGCGACCAAGGCGATCAGCCTCGGGCTCATCATCCTGGCGACCGCCACCCTGTTCGTCCCCGTCGAGGTGCACCACCCGCTCTGGATGATCGCCTTCCTGCTGCTGACCGCGGTGACGTTCAGCCTGTTCGGCTTCGTGATCGGCATCTGGGCGGGTGGCTTCGAGCAGCTGCAGCTGATCCCGATGCTGATCGTCACGCCGCTGACCTTTCTCGGGGGCGCCTTCTACTCGATCGACATGCTGCCGGCGCGCTGGCGCACGGTGGCGCTCTTCAACCCGGTCGTCTATCTGGTGAGCGGCTTCCGCTGGGCCTTCTACGACACCGCCGACGTGGCGGTCGGCATCAGCCTGGCGATGACCTCGGGCTTCCTGGTGGTCCTGCTGATCGTCGTCGGCTGGATGTTCAAGAGCGGCTACCGTCTGAAGAAGTAGCCCGCGGCGCGTCCGCCGCCGTTCGTCGTGGATTTACTGAGGGGCCGGCGCGTTCGGCGCCTGGATGAGGAGCCGCAGCTGGTTGTTGACCATGGCCACGCCCGGCATGGCGCGCGCGATGTCGTTCGCGGCGCTGCGGGCGAAGTTGTTCGGCACCGAGCCGACCAGCGTCACGACGCCCGTGTCCGACGTGGCCACGGTGATCACCGACCCCCGCATCACCCGCTCGCTGGCCAGGCCGGCCCTCACGCTGGCCGTGACGAGGTCGGCCTGCGTCGCGCCCGGCCCATCGCCGCTGTTGTTCCCGTCGGACGTAAAAGCGCCCGGGTTGCCCCCTGAATCCGCCAGCGCGGGCGTCGCCAGCGCCGCGACCATCACCATCGCGCCCCACAAACGCCTCATGCGCAACGCCTCCTGTCACCTTCAATGTGGCGATCCCTGCCGCGCCTGCAACCTGGAGCGGAGAGTCCCAGGGTTGAGTCGGCGTCGAGTCAGCGTCGAGTCGGCGCTGACTCAGAACGACAGGGAGAGGGAGACGTTCGCGGTGCCGGCATCGGCCCCTAAACCCGACAGGGAGGCGGCCAGGTTGCCGTGCACCTGGTAGTACGAGGAATCGTCGCCGCCGCCGTCCTGCGGGTACGGCATGACAGAGGTCAGGTTCAGCGTCCACGAGCCTCCCGGCGTGGTCGAGTCGCCCACGCAGTCCGACGAGGCGGTGGCGGCGTAGGTGATCACTGGTTCGGTGGGGGCGCAGGCCGGACCGGAGTACGACCTCGTCGCTTGGCAGCCTGGCGGGCAATCGGAGTCGCTCGACACGGCGGCGTCCGTCGTGCAATCCACCGTGGACGGCACGGGCAGGTCAGCGCTCAGCACGACGCTGCCGCAGGTCTGCGTGTCGGCGTAGCTCCCGCTGCTCGCGGTGCCGAGGCCGATGTAAACGTGGAGCTCTCCGGCGAGAGCGTCCGCCGGGTCCTGAAACCGAATCCGGTCGGCGGGCGTTCCGGTGACGACGTTGTCGATGTTGAGCGCGATCTGAGGGGCCCCGCCGTCGGCGGCGGGCGTGCTCTGCAGGTACGCGAACGCGCCGCCCGCGCAGACGATGCCGTTCAGGCCGGAGCCGGAGAAGCTGCCGTTCGCCGGGCCGGCCTGGGGCTCGATGTCGGCGATGTCGACGCAGGCGCCGCCGTCGAACGGGGCGAGGCCGTCAGCGGTCACCACGGCGCCGTCGGTCACCGCGCCGGAGGATCCGCCTCCGCCGCTTCCAACGCTGCCGCCGCTACCGCCCTGGCCAGCCCGAAAGCCGGCGGCGTCGGGTGGCCCGCACGCCGCGGCGAACGCCACCGACGGAATGACCACCAGAACGAGCATCGATCCCCACGGTCGCCTGAGTTTCGACATCGGGCCTCCTCGCCTGGGCGCCTCCTGCTGTCGTCGGCCTACGAGCGCCGCTGATCTTGCTCCCGGGGACGCGCGAAGCAAGGCCCTAAAACGAAATTCACGGCGCGAGGTTCGTAACAGACTTTCGCAGCTCCGGCCCGTCGTCACCCAGCGTTCGCATGGCTCCGGCGCGCCCGCGGTGCCAGATTGACCGCATGGACCAAGATCGTGCGACCCCAGAAGGCCCGGTCATCGTGCCGCCGCCCTCCGAGAAGGCGCTGCGGTACCACCGGAGCGGCAATGTCATCTGGGCGGTCGAGCAGCTGCTGGGGCTGGCGCTCTCGGCGGGATTGCTGTTCGCCGGGCTCTCGGCGCGCCTGCGAACGCTGGCCGCCGCCGCGGCGCACGGGCGGTTCTACCCGACGCTGGTCCTCTACTTCGCGCTCCTGTCGGCGTTGCTGTTCGTGATTCAACTGCCGCTGTCGTACTACGTCGGCTACGCGCGCGAGCGGGCGTACGGTCTTTCGTCGCAGCGGCTCGGCAAGTGGGCGGGCGACGAGGCCAAGGGCTTCGTGCTGGGCGTGGTTCTCGGCGCGGCGGTGCTGTGGGTGCCGTACCTCCTGCTGCGGGCGAGCCCGGAGCGCTGGTGGCTCTGGACGGGGATGCTGGCGCTGCCGTTCTTCGCGCTGGTGCTGCTGGTGACGCCGGTCTTCATCGCGCCGCTGTTCAACAAGTTCGGCCCGATGAAGGACCGGGCGCTGGAGGGTGAGGTGCTGGCGGTCGCCGCGCAGGCGGGTGTCGACGGCGCGCGCGTCTTCGAGGTGGAGAAGAGCGTCGACACCAAGAAGGTGAACGCCTACGTGACGGGCGTCGGCAACACCAAGCGCATCGTCCTTTGGGACACGCTGCTGGCTCGCCTGACGCCGCGCCAGACGCGCTTCGTGGTGGGGCACGAGCTTGGCCACTACGTGCTGGGGCATGTCTGGCTCAACATCGTGATCTCGACGGCGCTGACGGTGTTGGGCCTCTACGGCGTTCATCGCACGGCGGACGGTCTGATCGCGGCGTTCGGGTCGCGTTTCGGTTTCGACCGGATTTCGGATGTCGCCTCGATGCCGCTCTTGATGCTGCTCCTGTCGCTGTTCTCCATGGTGATGACCCCCGCGATGCTGGCGCTGTCACGCCATCACGAGCGCGCCGCCGACAGGTTCGGGTTGGAGCTGACGCGCGACAACTTCGCCGCGGCGACGGCCTTCGTGGCGCTGCAGGAGCAGAACCTGGCCGTCCCGCGCCCGGGGCGTCTCTACAAGTTGTTCCGCGCCAGCCACCCGCCGATCGGCGAGCGCGTCGACTTCATCAACGTCTACCGGCCGTGGGAGCGCCGGCAGCCCGGGTCCTAGAACGCCCTTTTCGGCCGCCGCGCGGGCCATATCGCGCCCACGGGCCGCTTCGACACGGGTAAAGTCGTCCCCCAGGGCAATGACCAACGAGCAGATCAAGATCGCGGCCGACACCGGCTGGACGCTGTTGACCGGATTTCTGGTGTTCTTCATGAACGCGGGGTTCGGGCTCATAGAGGCCGGGCTCTGCCGGCGCAAGAACGCGACCATGATCCTCTCCAAGAACTTCGTCGTGTTCGCGATAGCGACGCTGGGGTTCTACGTGCTGGGGTTCGGATTGATGTTCTCCGACGGGGGCTTCTTGGGAACCGCCGGCGGCTGGATGCTCGGTGGCCCCGACAACAGCCCGGCCTCGGGCGATGCCTACCAGGGGATCTTTGGCGCGCTCGGGTGGGCGGGCGTGCCGTTGCCGGCCAAGTTCTTCTTCGAGGCGGTGTTCTGTGGGACCTCGGCGACCATCGTCTCGGGCTCCGTCAACGAGCGGATGAAGTACGCCTCGTTTCTGATCTTCTCGCTGGTGCTGACCGCGCTCGTCTACCCGATCGCCGGGCACTGGATCTGGGGCGGCGGCTTCCTGGCGCGCGCCGGGATGCGCGACTTCTCCGGCTCGACGGTGGTCCACAGCGTCGGTGGCTGGGCGGCGCTGGCCGGCATCATCGTGCTCGGCCCGCGCCTCGGTCGCTACCCGAAGGGTGCGCCGGCGGTCCCCGTCCCCGGTCACCACATGGGCTACGTCTTTCTGGGGGGCATGATCCTCTGGCTCGGCTGGTTCGGATTCAACCCCGG
The DNA here is from genome assembly GCA_036267635.1 of Polyangia bacterium. Lineage (GTDB taxonomy): Bacteria > Myxococcota_A > Polyangia > Fen-1088 > Fen-1088 > JADGRB01. The sequence goes on from DATAVR010000036.1 coordinate 55,644, forward strand.
CTCGACGCTGAGCCTCGATCCGGAGGCCATCTCGCGCATCGCCGTCACCACCGCGCTCGCGGGTTGCGCCAGCACACTGGTCGCCACGCTCCACGTCTGGTGGCGCCACGGCCGCCCCGATTTTCCCTCCACGGTGAACGGCTGCCTGGCGGGCCTGGTGTCGATCACCGCCCCCTGCGCCTACGTGAGCCCGACGTCGGCGCTGCTCATCGGCATCGTCGCCGGAGTGACGGTGAGTGAGGCGCCCCGTCTCTTCGATCGCCTGCGTCTCGACGATCCGGTGGGCGCCACCTCGGTCCACCTGGTGCACGGGATCTTCGGGACGGTCTGCGTCGGCCTGTTCGGGATCAAGGGACAAAGTGGGCTGCCGCACGATGGCCTCTTCCGAGGGGGCGGCTTCGCGCAGCTCCTTCCGCAGTTGGAGGCGGTGGTGACGGTGGGGGCCTTCTCGTTCGTCACTTCGCTGGGGGCCTGGCTGGCGATCGACAGATTGGTGGGCCTGCGCGTCGCGCCCGATCACGAGATCCTCGGTCTGGATCTGGCCGAGCTGGGGATGGAGGCCTACCCAGAGGGCGGAGAGCTGGCCCCGGTCGGGGAGGTCACGCGGTCGACGGTGATCGCTGCGGTCGAGCCCCCTGCCGCCGGATGATCGCCCGCGACGAACCCGCGGTGGCTGGCGCTTCGCCGCTATCCGCTGCCGGTGCTCGGACTGGCGCGGCTGGCCGTCGACAGATCGGCGTAGGGAGGGGACTCGGCGGACGACTCCTCCGTTTCGTTCTCGCGCTCGCCGTCAAGATGTCCGACGAGCTCGGGTGCACGGGCGTCGTCGTCGACGCCAAGCCGGATGCGGTCGACTTCTACGCCAAGTATGGCTTCAGGTCGTTCGAGGCGATCGAGGGGCAGTCGGAGTCACGGCCGCGGCCGACGGCGATGTGGCTGCCGATCCGCGCGATCGACGCGGCTTCGCCTACGGCGTGATCTGGATGTCGACGAGACAAAGGTTGAACGGCAGATCCGTTTGCAGGCCGGGCACCAGGATCGACGCCTGCTCGATCGGCGTGCCCGCAGTCAGCGGGGTCTGCGGCGTGCCGCCGGTGTAGCAGTTGGTCACGAAGCTGGTCCACGGGGTGAGCTGGCCGCTCGTGAGTGGGATGCACCAGCGGTCGGCGCCGCTGTGCGGGTCGGTGCCTTGTAGCTGCAGCCGCAGCGCCGTGTTGCCCGGATTGCTGACGGTGACGGTGATGCCGCCGGTGGCCGGGATCGGCCAGGTCCCCATGGCGCCGCCGTCCATCTGGTTGACGTTCCAGCCGAGCATCGCGAAGCCGGTGTAGTCGGCCCGGCCGGTGACCGTCCCCTGCATGCAGAACGTGTTGCCGGTGAACGGCGGCAGGCAGCCTGCGCTGCCGCTGCAGTCGGGCGTGATCGTCGCGGCGCCCGGATCGGTCGCCGTGAACCCGTAGCCGGCCCAGGGCCCGGCGGTGACGAAGCCGTCGTCGACCACCTGGCTGGCCACCTGCCCGGAGCCGTCGGAGGCGCCGTCCTTGCCGGTGCCGCCCCCGGTGCCGCCCGAGTCGGCCTTGGAGGCCGCGTTGCTGGTGCAGGCAGCCGCGCAGAGCGTTGCGATGGCCAGGGTCCGGATGAGGCGTGCGGGCAGTGGTTTCATGGTGGGCTCCCGAGGGCCCCGATGGGGCCACACTCGGCCTCCGCTGTCCATACTCAGCGCGTCGGGCGCGCGGACGGCGGGCGCATCACGCCGGCGGACGGATGGGCGTGTTCTGGCCGGCGGCGAGCCACCAGTCGCCGTCTTTGCGGACGAGGACATAGAGCGCCATCTCCGAGAACGCGGCGGCGTTGGGCACGCCCTCGGCCGTCGTCGTCGCGGCCGTCGTGGGTGCGGCCGCTGTGGGTTCGGCCGCCGCGCCGCCGGCGATCCGGCGCACCTGGGCGATCGCCACGCCGGGGGCCGGAACGGCGACGCGCACGATCTCGAATCGCGAAGCGGCGGCGACGCCGCGCGCCTGGAAGCGCGCGTGGATGGCGTGCAGCGGCCCGTAGCCGGCCACCGTTTCGCCGAACGGGGAGCCCCAAAAGACGTCGTCGGCGAAGCGGCGGTCATAGAGATCCGCGTCGTGCCGGTCGAGCCCGGCCTGCAGCTCCTCGACGAGGCGCTCCACTGCCGCGTGCCCTTCGCGGGCGGCCTCGCTGTCGGCGTCGAGCTTGGGTCGGTCGGGTCGGGTGTCCGTCATGACGGCCTCCTCGATCCCAAGATAGTGACGCGCCTGCCTAGGGGCAGGTCGCGGCCGAGGGCGGTGGATCCGGGCAGCAAGCCAGGATCGTCTTGTTCGAGGTCATGGTGACGGTGGTGGACATGCTCATGTCGTGGGCGGAGGTCTTGTCCCCGTCGGTGCCGGTCCAGTAGCCCCAGACGAAGATGTAGTTGGGCACGGCGTTCAGGTTGACGACGGTGTTCGGTGGGAAGGACATGACCGGGGGAACGCCGGCGGCGTAGAGGGCGCCGTTTTCGGTGACGTCGCACCAGTCGAGGTAGTTCTGCACCGTGAGCGTGTAGAGAAGGGGGCCGTCGGCCGAGCCGTCGACCGAGCCGCTCGGCCCGCCCGCCGAGCCGGCGGTGCCGATCGCACCGCCGGCACCGCCGGTGCCCGTCACGCCGCCGGTGCCGGTCGCGCCGCCGGTGCCGGTCACGCCGCCGGTGCCGGTCGCGCCGCCGCTGCCGGTCGTTCCGCCTGTCCCGACGGAGCCGCCGGTGTCGGAGGCCGGGGTGCTGTTGCTCGAGCCGCAGCCGGCGCCCATGGATAGTGACAAGATCGCGAAGGCAAAGAGGGTGGTTTTCATGGCTTCGTGCGGTACGGTGCCGCCAGCCGCTGCGCCGGTTGAAAACCGCCCATAGGCGCGCGCCGCGTCGCTACACGTCGACCTCGAACCCCAACTCTACGTCGATCGCGGCTTGTCCGCCCCGGATCCCCCAATTTTCGCGCGGGAGGTCGCGCAGCAAGATCTTGACGTGGTCCTTGGGGATACCGAGCACGCTGAGATTCTCGACGATGGTGCGGTAGAGCGCGCGCTTGGCGTCGAGCGAGCGGCCGGAGATCGCGTCGATGGTGACGTGCGTGTAGAGCTCGGGTTGCGCGAGATGGGGCGGGCAGGCGAAGCGGTGCGGCTCGTGGACCAGCAGGCGCACGTTGCGATCGCCCGGCAGGATCCGGAAAGCCGACAGGAGCGCGCCGTGGACGGCCTCCATCAGCGCGGTCTCCTGCTCGCGCGCGTAGCCTTTTCGGATCTCGATGACGACGCTGGGCATGGCGGTTCTATAGCATCAGCATCGCCGGCTATGCCCGGGCGGCGGGCGCGACTTGCGCGGGCCCCGATCGCGAATTAGAGACCAGGGCATGAGCGACGGTCCGCGCGTATTGCAGAAGCGCCTCTACACCGCCACCGCCTCCGCGACCAACGGACGCGACGGGCGGATCAAGAGCGACGACGGAATTCTCGACCTGGCGGTCACGCCCCCGAAGGAGATGGGAGGCAGCGGCGCGCCGGGGACGAACCCCGAGCAGCTCTTCGCAGCCGGCTATGCCGCCTGCTTCGGCAGCGCATTCGCGCATGTCGCGCGCCAGCAGAGGATCACGACCGGCCCGGTGACGATCACCGCCCACGTGACGCTCGGCCCGACGGCGGGAGCGGCGTACGGCATCGCCGTCGAGCTGGTCGCCGAGGCGCCCGAGCTGGCGCGCGAGCAGGGCGAGGCGCTGCTGCGCGCGGCGCACGAGGTCTGCCCCTACTCGAACGCCACCCGCGGCAACATCGTCGTCGATCTGCGGCTGGCGTAGGTCTCACAGCTGGGGCGCTTCGGCGCAGAGACCGAGCTGGTTCGACGTCCGGACGCACCGCTGGGAGCGGGAGCAATCCGAGTCGGTCGCGCATCGTCCCGGTCGCAGCTGGCACTGTCCCGGAAAAGTCTTCTTCGGGGCGCGATAGACGGAGGTGCCGGTGCAGAGCATCCCCTCCGGGCAGCTGTCGATGCAGCGCTCGCCGGGATTGTGCGGGTCGAGCCTGTCGGATCCGGTTGTTGCGCAGCCGAGGAGCAGACAGAGCGCCAAGAGTGAACGCGCCATCGCGCTCGAGCGTATCACCCGCGTGGCGTTCAGACCCTGGCGCGGTTGCGCCGGCGCGTGGCCATCGCCAACCCCGCGAGGAGGACGAGCACAGCGATGCCATGCGTTCCATCGGTGCTCGCGACACCGCAGGCGCAGCCGGCCGCGCCCTGGCCGGCGCCCGGGCTGCCGCCGCCGCCTGCCGCCGAGGCGCCGCCCTGACCGCCGCTGTTCACCGACCCGTCGCCAGATTGGCCGCCGCCGGACTGACCGCCGCTGCTGCCGGGTGAGCCGCCCGCTGCGCCCGAATTGCCGGCGGCGCCTCCGTTGTCGCCCGCGATGCCGCCGGTGCCGTGACTGCCGGCAGCGCCCGCCGAGCCGGTGCCCGCTTGGCCACCCGCGCCGACAGCACCGCCGCTTCCGTGTCCCGCCGCGCCGCCCGTTGCTGACGTTCCACCCGCGCCGCCTCGGCCGGTGCTGCTTCCGCCCGAGCCAGTCTCGCCGGCGGTCCCACCGGCGGTCCCGCCCTGGCCGCCGGTCCCGCCCTGGCCGCCGGATCCACCTTGGCCACCTTGGCCCGTGTCGCCGCACGGTTTGAGCGGCGCGGTCGACATGGCGCCGGCGACCGGCCAGTTGTCGCTCGACCAGGTCAGATCGTTCTCGCCGAGGATCGAGGTCGCCGTCGGGTAGTAGTGGTAGGTGAAGCGCTCGACGCCGCAAGCGCTGTAGATGCCCATGTGGCCGGGGCCGTGGACGTTGCCGCTGCCGGCGTAGAAGATCTTGTTGCCGCTGTAGGGGCCGGTGATGCTCCCCTGCGAGCGCGCCACCCAGATCGTGTACGTGCTCGACGTTCCGTCGCAGCAGCTCCCTTCGTTCCAGAAGAGGTAGTAGGTGCCGTTTCGGTAGTGTACGTACGAGCCTTCGCGCCGCCCGGTCTCGAGCGCGTGGCCGAGCACCGTCGGTGGCTGATAGACGGTGTCGGACGCCAGCGGCAAGCCCGTGGTGTCGAGCCGGGTGAGCCAGAGCTGAGTCAGCGTCTGATCTTTTCCGTAGCCGCTCCCCCACGACGACCAGAGATTCCCAGACGGATCGATGATCGGTCCCGGATCGATGGTGGAGAACTGGTAGCTGCTGTCGTTCATCGGGTTGTTCACCACCATCCCGGCGTCCGTCAGCTTGTAGCCTGCCGCGGTCGAATCGAGCGTGGGCGTCGTGTAGAGGCCGATGACACAGGGCGCGTTGGCTGCCGGCACGCCACAGAACGAATAGTAGATGTAGTACCTGCTCTGGTAATAGACGATGTCGGGCGCCCAGATGCCTTGATTGCCGCCTGGCGTGTAGGTGGCCGACCACGACGGGACCGTCAACCTCAGCCCGGTGGTCGACCAGGCGAGGCCGTCCGTCGAGGAGGCGCAGCTGCCTCCCGTCGAACAGAAGAAGAACTTGCCGTTCGACTCGACGATGCGCGACGGATCGTGCGTGCCGTTGACGCCGGTCGTTTGCGCCCGCGCCGGCGCGCCGAAAGCGACGGCCATCAGCGCGGCCGCGAGAACGGACGGGACGAGCGCGCGCGTCACGGCGCCACCGCCGTTTGCAGTCCGTTCAACGTCGGCGTGACCGGGACGATCGTTCCGTCGCTGTTGAACGACATCCGATCGATGCAGGTCTCGCGGTGCGTCCCGTCGCCGCCCGGGATCTTGAAGCGGTGGTAGACGATGTAGTACTCGTCGCGCCCCGGGATGGCGAGGACGGTGTTGCCGCCGGGACCGAGGATCCCGAGCGTCGGATTCTGGCTCAGGATGACACCGAGGCGCGTGAAGGGACCGGTGGGGGACTGCGCCTTGGCGTAGGCGACCTGGTAGGTGGCGTTGCGCGTGTCCCCCTCCGACCATTGCAGGTAGTAGGTGCCGTCGCGCTCGAACATCACGCTCCCCTCGACGACGCCGCTGGCGCCGCTGGGGGTGATGTTGGCCGGCGTGCCGACGAGCGAGATCATGTCGGCGCCGAGCTTCACGACGCGCGCGCCGCTGCTTCCGCTGCCGAAATAGAGGTAGTTGGTTCCGTCGTCGTCGGTGAACAGATAGGGATCGATCGAGTGGGTGCCGTACGCGGTGGTGGCGATGAGCGGATGGCCGAGCGCGTCCTTGAACGGCCCGACGGGCGACGACGCCGTGGCGACGCCGATCTGCTGATCGGCGCAGAAGTAGAAGTAGTAGGTGCTGCCGACGCGGGTGATCGTGGGCGCCCAGGCGTGGCCCGTCGCCCAGGTCAGATCGCGCGGCAGGTCGAGGATGACGCCGCGATCGGTCCAGTCGACGAGGTTGGTCGACGAGAAGACGCTGAAGGTGGTCGACGTCCAGTTGGCGAAGCCGTCGGTGGTTGGATAGATGTAGTAGACGCCGTCGAAGAGGGCGATCTGCGGATCAGCGTTGAGTCCGGACAGGACGGGGTTGTTGGTTCCCGCCAGCGAGGGGGCGTCGGGGCTCCCGGCGTCGACGGTGCCATGGCCCGCCTGCCCGCCGCTCCCGTGACCGGCGCCGCCGCCGGCGTGTCCACCGGCGCCGCCTGTCGGGCCACCACCGGAGCCACCACGCGCGCCGGCCGCGCCGCTTCCGCCTCCACCCGCTCCGCCGCCCACCCCGGCTGCTCCGCCAGCGGTTCCCTCGTTACCGGTCGCCGCACCGCTCCCCCCGGTGGCGCCTCCGGTCGCGGAGCTTCCGCCACCGCCGCCAGTCGCGCCACCAGCCGCGCTCGCACCGCCTGAGCCGGTCGCGCCACCGTTGCCGGCGGTAGACGAAGTCCCGCCGCTCGAGCAGCCGAGCGCTGCCGCCAGCCCACCCATCAGCAGAACGCGGGCGCTCCGGAGGAGGGCCGTGGAAATGCGCATCAGCCTGTTAAGGGCCGGGCGGCGCGATTGTGGTGCGTTGTATAATCGTCGAGCCCGCGTGGGGGTTTCATCCTGGACGGTCATGCTCGGCGATCTCCGGGGCGCGGCGCCGCTCTCCGGGGAGCTGCGCGCGGAGCTGCTGGCGTTGCGCGCCGGGCCGGAGCGGGGCGAGCCCTACGGGCGCCGCGCGCTTCATCGCGACGAGGCAGGCGAGGTGATGCTCGCCGGCTGGGGGACGGACGAAGAGTGTGCGCCGCACGATCACGCCGGCGGCGTGGGCGTGGTGCGCGTGCTCGACGGCGCGTTCATCGAGACTGACTGGGTGTGGCGCGACGGGATCCTGGCGCGGGGCGCGACCCGTCGCTGGCAGGCGGGCCAGTCGATCCCGGTGGTCGCCGGCGGGATCCATTCGATGGCCGCCCACGGCGCGGGGACCACGCTGCATCTCTACCGCCCGGCGATCTCCGGGATGCGGGTGTTCGATCCGGCGCGCCGCCAGACGCTGTCGGTGCGCGACGACTGCGGCGCCTGGGTGCCCCGCGACGAAGCGCTGGTCCTGGCGCGCGTCGACTGGCAGAAATCGCCAAAGAGCGGGCGATGATCTGGATCAGCTACACCACGCGCTACCGCACCGGCAGCGACAAGTTCGCGCGCGCCGCCGAGACGGTGCGGGAGGAGCTGGCGGCGAAGCACCCCGGCGTCGAGGTCCGTCTCGAGCCGCTGGTCCGCAAAGGGGACTTCGTCGCCGCCCTGGCGCGGATCGCCAGCGAGGGGAAGCAGCTCGCCGAGCTCCACTTCCTCGGCCACTCGGGGATGTACGGGATCATGTTCGGCTCGGTCGGCTGGCCGGAGCAGTTCAGCCCGCACGAGTGGCGACAGCTGCGGATCCCGTTCGCCCCCGGCGCCCACGCCTACTTCCACGCCTGCCGCACGGGGCGGTGGTTCGCACCATTTTTTGCGCGGACCTTCGGCGTGCACGCGCATGGGCATCACGGCTACACCACCGTCTCGACGTCGCCCGATCGGTTCACCTGGGAGCGGCTGCGCTTCGGGGGCGCGGGGCCGCTCTACCTCATCGCCTGTCCTGGAAAGAAGTCGCACGGGATGCCGGGCGCGCTCACCAAGTATCTCGGCGCGCGGGCGGTGCCGATGGAGGAGTATGCGCCCGAGGAGACCGGCGGCGACGCGTCGTACGACGCGGTGGCGGCGCTTTACGACAGGGCGTTCGCCGACATTCGCGTGCGCCGCGACGAGTGGCGCTGGCTGAACGCGCGGCTCGATCGCGCAGCGTTCCCCGGCGGGCGCCCGCGCGTCCTCGACCTCGGCTGCGGAACGGGGGCGCTCCTGCGCGCGCTCGCGGGGCGGATCGCAACCGGCGTCGGCGTCGACACCTCCGCCAAGATGATCGAGCAAGCGGCGGCGCGATCTCAGGGGTCCGAGCAACTGCAGTTCCAGAAGATCGACGGTCCGGCGCTGCCGTTCGCGACCGGCTCGTTCGATCTGGTGACGTCGTTCCTGTCGTTTCGCTATCTCGATTGGGATCCCATCATGCAAGAGCTCCGGCGCGTGCTGGCGCCGGGGGGACACTTGATGATCGTGGACATGGTCGAGCGGGCGCTCACCTGGCGCGACGCGCGCACGCTGGCCAAGTCGGCGGCCAAGCACCTCTTGCGGCCGGTGCGCGATCGCCAGTTCGTGCGCGACGTCGCCGCGCTGACCGGCCACCCCGATTGGAAGACGATGCTCAAATACAACCCGATCCGGGCGCAGCACGAGTACCAGTGGTACCTGGAGAGCCGCTTCCCCGGCCGCGAGCTGGAGATCCTGAACGTCGGCCGGCGGCAGCGGCTGGTGGCGTTCGACAGCGGGCCGCTGGCGCCGGGCGCGGTCGCGCCGCTGTCGTATCCGTGAACGGGCGATGGAACGCCTCGGCTTTCTCGACTGGGGGATCGGCGGCATCGGAATCTTCCGCGCCTTCCGCGAGCGCCGTCCGGAGGTGCCTGTCCTTTACTGGTCCGACACTGGAGCGACGCCGTACGGACGGCTCCCCGCCGCCGCGCTGACCGCGCGCGTGCGGCGCGTGCTCCTGGCGATGGTCGGGCAGGGCGTCACCCACGCCCTGATCGCCTGCAACGCAGCCTCGACCATCTTGCCGGGCCTCGGCGACGTCGGGATTCCGGTGATGGGGGTGATCGAGCCGGCGATCGCCATGGTGCCGCCTGCGCTCGAGGGGGTGCTGGGCGTGGTGGGCGGCGGGCGGACGATCCGCTCCGGCCTCTACCGCCGCGCGCTGGCCACCCCGCGGCGGCGGGTGATCCAGCGGATCGCACAGCCGCTCTCGGCGCACATCGAGGCCGGCCGCGTCGGCACGCCGGCGTTCGAAGGCGACCTGAAGCGCATCCTGGGACCCCTCGCGCGCGCCGACGCCATCCTGCTCGCCTGCACCCACTACCCGTCGGCGCGAGAGGCGTTTCGCCGGCTGGCGCCGGGCGCGTCGTTGCTCGATCCGGCGGAGGCGGTGGTGGAGACGCTCATCGCCCGCTGGCGCTTGCCGCGCGGGCGCGGGGATCTCTTCGTGACGACCGGACTGCCTGCCGAGATGCGCCGCGCGGCGCGCGCCGCCTGGGGGAGCGACCTTGGTCGGTGCGCCGCGGCCCCCATCGGCCAGGACGACCGGCGGTCAGGATCCTCGTCGAGCCAGTTGCTCCTGCGGCGCCCGGCCCCACCTTGAGGCCGAGCCACCTATGGGCACCGCGCGGCAGCGTCCCCCCGGCGAAGGGGAATCCCTCCGGACGGTTATCATCGCGCTCCTCGCCAACGCGGGGATCGCGGCCGCGAAGTTCGTGGCCGCGTTGCTCACCCGGTCGAGCGCCATGCTGGCCGAGGCGATTCACGCCACCGCCGACACCGGCAACCAGGTCCTGCTGTTGCTCGCCGATCGGCTGGCGCGAAGGCCGGCCGACGAGGCGCATCCGCTCGGGCACGGCCGCGAGGCCTATTTCTGGGCGCTGGTCGCCGCGCTGGGGATGTTCCTCACCGGTGCGCTGCTGGCGGTGCGGCAGGGGATCATGGAGCTGTTTCACCCGGTGCGCGTCTCGTCGCCGCTGGCGGCCTACGTGGTGCTGGCTGTCTCCTTCTGCCTCGACGGCGTGTCGCTGACGCGCGCCTACCGGCAGCTCAAGAAGGAGGCGACGCGGCTGGATCTCGAGTTCCTCGAGCACTTCGAGCTCAGCTCCGATCCGGTGGGGCGCGCGGTCTTCGCCGAGGATGCGGTGGCGATGGTCGGGAACCTGGTCGCCTTCGCGGGGATCGTGCTCGACCAGTTGACCGGGTCGGCGATCCCGGATGCGGTGGCGGCGCTGGTCATCGGCGTCTGTCTGGCGGTCGTGGCGCTCGATCTGACCCGGCGCAACCGCGACTTCCTGGTCGGGCGACAGGCGTCCGCCCGCGTGCGCGACCCGCTTCGCCAGCTGATCGCGCGCCAGCCCGGCGTCACGGCGGTCGACGAGCTCTGGGTCACGTTCGTCGGTCCGCGGCGCCTCTGGGTGGTGGCGCGCATTCAGACCGACGACGCGCTCGACGGCCGGGCGATGAAGCGCCTCCTGCGCGCCACCGAGAGCGCGGTCGCGGGCCAGTCGACGTCGTTCGAGCGCGTCGACCTGGTTCCGAGCTGAACGCGCGCCGCTACCGCCGATAGACCTGCGGGTCCCATCGCTCCATGAACCGATCGGCGTGGGCGAGCGGCGTGAAGCCCGTAGCGGGCGTAGAGGCCATGCGCGTCCCGCGTGGCCAGAGAGGCGAAGGTCGCGCGGTCGCTCGAAGATCTGGCGGGGGATTCCGCTCGACCAGTACGACTGCGAGAGGAACCCGTACACCATCTCCCGGTCGACCTTGGCCGGGTCGGCGGTCACGAAGCAGGCGTCGCCCATGGGGCGCGATTCTAGAGCGTGACGACCAGGCCCGCCTGCACGCCGATCTCCAGCACACTCACGTCGATGGTCCCGGCGCCGCCGCTCGCGGAGATGTTGCCCGAGAAGGTGATGTCGAAGGTGGGGCCGAAGGTGAACGCCACGCGCGGGACCAGGGTGAAGACCAAGGGAGCATCGACCGTGGCCGCGATCAGCTTCAACGATTCGGACGGAAGGCCAGCCCCGGGATCGATGGAGGCGTAGAAGACGCTCACCCCCGCGCGCGGCCAGAACGAGATCGCGGGGGCGAGGTGCGCCACGTATCCCACCCGCGGGGCGAACAGGACCGCGGTGAACGACTCGCTCGTCGTCGTGCCCCCGCCTGCCGGTGTGTCGTCGATCGATCCGTGGTCGATGCCGAAGGCGGCCCCGATGCTCAGGCCCGGAGCGACGAACGCGTCGAACCCGACCCGGGGGATGGTGAACACGCTGAGCGACGTGACCGTCGGGTTGCCGAGCAGCGAGAAGGAGGTCGCGCTGCTCGTCCCTTGGTCGACGCCGTCGAGCGAGCTCGTCTGCTTCGAGTAATCGAACCCGAACGCCCGTTCCAGCGAGAGGGCCCAGTGGCCCTGAGCGCCGAGCGTCGGCTCCGCCGTCTCGTCCGCTGTTTGGGCGCCAGCGCGGGCGGCGAAACCAACCACGGCGATCAATGCACACCAACCCATGAGTCTCTTCATCTCGTGACCTCCACACCCGACGGGGTGCGCCAGAGTAACGTTCGGGCGTTCCGTGGTGCAAACGACGGACCGGACGCGGGCAGGGGGGCACCTTGCGTCGCGAACGCGGTGGAACGAAAGCAGGTTTGCGGTCGGGTGGGCAGCGGCACCGGTCAGGGTCGACGACCCGAGCGTTCGTTCTTCACCACGAAGCGCGACATTCCTGACTTCAGAGCCTGCTACGGACGTTGAGCGACGAGTGGCGGCGAAATGCCGCGAACTATTAGCTTGCGCCGGGACGCCGGGCGTAGTCCTCTTCGCGCTCGAAACCAACCGGGGAGGTCGAGATGCAGCGTGCAGCGTGGGTCGCGTCGTTCGGAATGTTCGTGGTGTCGGCAGGATGTCTCAAGAGCGATCCCGCGGACACGTCGGCGATGGTTCCGGGTGACAAGTCCGGGACTGCGGCGCCCCAGGTGTTCGACGCGCGGACCGAGCCGGCCGGCAGCCACTGCACGAACGGCGGCATCGCCCTCCTGAGCGGGCCCGACACCAATCGCAACGGCGTCCTCGACAGCGGCGAGGTGACCGGCACCAAGTACGTCTGCAACGGGACGACGGGCGCGACCGGCGCCAGCGGCAAGAACTCGCTCGTCAAGGTGACGACGGTAGCGGCCGGCACGGCCTGCCCGACCGGCGGCCAGGCGATCGCCGTCGGGCTGGACACGAACGGCAACGGCACGTTGGACGCGAGCGAGGTCCAGAGCACCAGCTACGTTTGCAACGGCAAAAACGGGACGAACGGGACCAACGGAACGAACGGGACCAACGGAACGAACGGTACCAACGGCACGAATGGGACCAACGGGACCAACGGCAAGAACGGCACCAACGGGACCAATGGTACGAATGGGACCAACGGCAAGAACAGCCTGATCGCCATCATTCCGCAAGCGGTCGGCAGCGCGTTCTGTCCGGCGGGTGGCGAAGGGATCTATGTCGGCCTCGACACCAACGGCAACGGGGTGCTCGATCCGACGGAGGTGCAACAGAGCTCGTTCGTGTGCAACGGAGCCAACGGCACCAACGGCACGAACGGCACGAACGGCGCGTCGGGCGCGACCGCCCTCGTCAAGCAGACACCCGAGCCGGCGGGGACCAACTGCCTGAACGGCGGCACGCGGATCGACAGCGGGACCGACACCAACAACGACAAGGTGCTCGAGGCCGCGGAGATCACCGGGACCTCGTATGCCTGCAACGGCGCGCCGGGCGCGACCGGTGCTTCAGGTCCGGTCGGACCGCAGGGGCCAGCTGGCTCGACGGGCAACGGTTCCATCAACCCGGGGCCGGTACAGATCTCGGCGGGCAACACCACCACCTGCGCCGCGATGGCCGACGGCAGCGCGCGCTGCTGGGGCGATGACTCGCAGGGCGTTCTCGGCGACGGCCAGCAGACCGAGTCCGCGCTCCCGGTGGCGGTCGTGGGCCTGCCCGGGGCGGTCGATGTCGAAGCGGGAATCGGCGTGACCTGCGCCGTCGCCACCGGCGGCGGCGCCTGGTGCTGGGGACCGAACGACCAGGGGCAGCTCGGCGACAACCAGGCCGAGCCGCTCTCGCCGGTCCCGGTCCCGGTCTCGGGGCTCGGCTCGGGGGTGGCGTCGATCGGCGCCGGCAAGCTGTTCGCCTGCGCGTTGCGCACCGACGGCACCGTCTGGTGCTGGGGCTCGAACCTCGTCGGCAGCCTGGGGAACGGCACCAATGACAACTCGCCGGTCCCCGTCCAGGTCGCGGGCCTGACCGGCGCGGCGTCGCTGTCGGTTGGATTCCTGCACGCCTGCGCGGTCCTCACCGACGGAACGGCGCGCTGCTGGGGCCGGAACGTCTCGGGAGGGCTCGGCGACGGGACGACCAACGACGCCAACACGCCGGTGATGGTGCAGGGCCTGGCGGCGGCAGTCGTCAGCCTGGACGCGGGGAACGCTTACACGTGCGCCATCCTGGCCGACGCGACCGTGCGTTGCTGGGGCGCGAACGAGTCGGGCCAGCTCGGCAACGGGACGACGGTCGCCTCGCTGACGCCGGTCGGCCCCTCGACGCTCTCGGGCGCCGCCCTGCGCGCGATCAGCGCCGGTGGCGGACAGACCTGCGCGCTGCTCGACAGCGCCACGGCCACCGGTCTCATCACCTGCTGGGGCCGCAACATCTCGGGCGAGGTCGGCGCGGGAACCGCGGCCGGCACCATCGTTCTCGATCCGACCCCGATCCTGACGCGCGGGACGGCGATCTCCGCCGGCTTCTCCCACAGCTGCGCCCTCACCGACGACGGAAGCGCCTGGTGCTGGGGCGACGGCACCAGCGGCGAGCTCGGCACCTCGCCGACGGGCACCATCGTCCCGACGCCTTCGCTCGTGCAGTTCGGCGGCACGGCTGCGACCGGCGGGACCGGTGGCTCGACGGGCGGCAGCGGCGGCTCGACGGGCGGCAGCGGTGGCTCGACGGGCGGCAGCGGTGGCTCGGCGGGCGCTTCGGGCAGCACGGTGTGGGCCAACGTCTGGGGCGCCGCCGGCAGCGACGAGGGGCTGGCGATCACCAGCGACGCGGCGGGGAACGTCCTGGTGGGCGGTTTCGTGACCGGCACGGTCGACTTCGGCTGTGGGCCGGCGGTCTCGGCCTCGGGCACGAACGCGATGTTCGTGGTCAAGCTGTCGCCGAGCGGGGCCTGCCTCTGGAGCAAGGTCGCGGGGAGCGCGTCCGGCGCCGAGACCACCAGCCTCGCGGCCGACGCCGCCGGGGACGTCTACGTCGGAGGGGTGTTCTCTGGCTCGATCGACCTCGGTTGCGGCACCCAGATCGCGGCGACCGCCAACACCCTGGTCGTCGCCAAGCTCGACGCGTCCGGCAGCTGCCTCTGGTCGGACCAGCCGGGCGGCGGGCCGAGCGCCGGACCGCACCTGGCCGTCGCGGCTTCGGGCGCGGTCTACGTGACGGGCGGGTTCGCGGGCGCTCTCAATTTCGGCAACGGTCCCATCCTCTCGGCCGGCGGGACCGACGTCTTCGTGGCGGCGCTGGCCTCCGGCAACGGCGCGTCCCTCTGGAGCACGCGGTTCGGAGACAGCGCCAACCAGACGGCGCGGGCGTTGGCGCGCGATGCGAGCGACAACGTCATCATTGCGGGCTCGTTCTCGGGAACCGTCAACTTCGGCTCGGGCGTCCTGACCAACCCGGGGCCTGGCGACGAAGGGTTCGCCGCCAAATTCACCTCCAGCGGTGTTCCCGTGTGGAGCCGGCCCTTCGCCGACGCGACCAATCAGATCGCCCAGGGGGTGGCGGCCGATCCGTCGACCGGCCAGGTCGTCGTCGCCGGGCAGTTCAGCAACGCGGCAGCGCTCGACGGGTGGATCGCCAAGCTCGATCCAGCCGGCAACAACATCTGGAGCAGCACCGTGACCAGCTCGGGGAGCGCCGACATTCTCGGCGTCGCCGTCGACGCTGCCGGCGAGATTGCCTACACGACGACGTTCGGGCCGGACGCCGGCGGCTTCGTTTCGATGGGGGCCGACGACGCCCTCATCACCAAGACCGATTCAAGCGGCAACCCGCTCTGGTTCCGGCAGATCAGCGGGACGGACGAGCAGTCGATGACGGCGATCGCCTTCGATCCTTCGGGCGATCCGCTCGTCGCCGGGTTCACCGTGGGGAGCAACAGCCTCGTCTCCGGCCCGTTCGGCGGCGGCGCGGACATCATGGCCGTCAAGCTCGCCCCTTAGCGCCGGCCCTCACCCGAGCCGTCACGAATCCGACGCGACGGCGGCGGGCTCGGGTGGGCCAAGGTCAGTCTGCCGCCCACGCGCGCCTTCAAGTTCGCGCCCGGAACCGTAAGCCGGACGACGTCTCCGGCGGAAAATCGCCCGATTCCGGATCTCTGCTCAATTCGCGGCGTTTCGGCGTCGATGATGGCACGCGGGGGACGGTGGAATCTTTAGAGATCAGGCCGGAGAGATTCGGGCGGTACATCCTGCTCGATCGCATCGGATCGGGCGGGATGGCGGAGGTATTCCGGGCGGTGATGCCCGGCGTGGAGGGATTCCAGCGCACGTTCGTGGTCAAGCGGATCCTGGCCGAGCGGGCGCAGTCGCCGTACTTCGTCGACATGTTCGTGCAGGAGGCGCGTATCAACGCGCTCCTGCACCATCCGAACATCGTGCAGGTGTTCGACTTCGGAAACGTCGGCGGCACCTACTTCCTGGCGATGGAGTACGTGCGCGGCCGCGACGTCTCCGAGATCCTGAGGCGCCTGCGCAATTACGAGCGCCCCTGCCCGGTGGGCGTGGCGGCGTTCATCGCGCACGAGGTGGCGCAGGCGCTCAGCTACGCGCACGCGCTCTGCGGAGGCGACGGTACGCCGTTCAACATCGTTCATCGCGACGTCAGCCCCTCGAACGTCATCTGCCTGCGCGCGGGCGGGGTGAAGCTGCTCGACTTCGGGATCGCCAAGGCGCTCGGCGAGCCGGAGGTCGAAAAAACGGGGCAGGGCCTGTTCAAGGGGAAGCTCTCGTACATCGCGCCGGAGCGGATCAAGGATCTGCCGCTCGACGGCCGTTCGGATCTGTTCTCGCTCGGCGTCGTCTTGTGGGAGCTGCTGGCGGGGCAGAAGCTTTTCCGCGGCAAGAGCGACTTCCAGACGTTGAAGAACGTGGCCGAGATGGAGATTCCCGCGCCGTCGTCGCTGCGCCCGGACGTCTCGCCCGAGCTCGACCGCGTGGTCGCCCGGGCGCTGGCGCGCGATCCGGCGCAGCGCTACGCGACGGGGCAAGAGCTGGCCGAGGAGCTCGACCGCGTGCTCGAGACGCTGCGCTTTCAGCCACGGGCGCTGCCGGAGCTCCTGCACGAGCTGTTCGGGGCGGAGCTGACCTCACGGCAGATTCCGGCGAACACGCTTACGCCCGAGATGTTGGCCGCCTGTTCGACCAACACGTCGGGCGTCGTGCCGCCGAGTGGGCCGACGCTCGCTGCGCCCGGCCGTCCCGCCGAGGCGGACGAGTACAGCATCTCCATCGGCACACGGGCGCCCGCGGGTCGCGCGCGGCCGGGGTGGCTCTCCTGGGCCGCCGCCGCGATCGGGACGGTCACGTTGATCTTCCTGGCGGTTGCGCGCGGCGGGGGCGGCCGCTCGCAGGGCGCGACCCTTCCGCGGCGCGCGGCCGGACTGGCCGTCGCTGCCGCGCCGTCGGCGGCGCTCGATCCGTCGCCCGCAGTCGCGGCCCAGCCAACTGCGCGGCTCGACCTCGTGGGACCCGCGCCGGATCCGACTGCCTCGCAGGTCCCCTCCGCGCGAGCCGCGCGCCGCACGCGCTGGTCGGGGAAGGGACGAATCGCCCGCGGTCTCTCCGTCGATCCCTTCGCGGAGGCGGCGTCGCGGGTGGGGCGATGACCACCGCGCGGCTCGCGGCGGTCGGAGTCGTCGTCGCGCTGGCGGCCGGATTGGACGCCGCCCCGGCGCTGGGGGCACCGAACCCGGCCGAGCGCGAAGCGCGGCACCGGTTCGACGAAGGCGAGGTCCAGTACCGCGCCGGCCGCTACGCAGAGGCGCTGGCCAAGTACCAGCAGGGCTACAGCGCGATGCCGCTTCCCGGGTTCCTGGTCAACATCGCGCAGTGCCAGCGGCGGCTCGGCGATCTCAAGACCGCGCGCGCGACCTACCGGGAGTTCGTGCTGGTGGCGCCCGACTCACGCCTCGTCCCCGAGGTCGAGGCGCTCATCAAGCAGCTCGACGCCCTGATCGCCGATCTGGCGTCCGGCGGCTCGGGCGAAACGGCCGCTCAGATCGGCGGCGACGGCGACGTTCACGCGACGGATCCGGCCGCGCCGCCTTTGACGCTGGCGCCCGCCGCCCCGGTGGCCGAGCCGGCGCTGGTCACTGCACCGCCCTCCGCCGCGACCGAAGCGCCGCCCAGACGCTCGCACGCGCGCTGGTGGCTCTGGGGCGGCGTGGCGGTGGCGGCCGTCGCCGGCGGCGTCGCCACCGCGATCGCGCTGTCGTCGTCGGGATCGACGACCATCCGCGCCGGATCGCTCGGGACGCTGAGCCGCTAGGGACCAACGACAATGAACAGGAGATCAATCCGCGAACCCCTGGTCTTCGTTCTGGCGCTCGCGCTCGGTGGGCTCTCCGCCTGCCGCAGCTCGACCCAGGTGCCCGAGGCGGGCGCGGCCCTTCTCGAGGTCACGCTGGGCCCGGGCGCTCCGATGCCCGACGAGCTTCGCGCAGGCGTCTACGATGATGCGGGGGCGCTCTGGAACGGCACGCGGATTCCGGCCTCCGGACCGCTCGTCCCCCAGAGCGCGACGGTGCTCGGCACGATCCTGATCCAACCCGGCGCCACCGTCGGCGCCGTGCGCATCGATCTGCGCGGACTCCTCGGCGGCGTGCTGGTCGACGAGGCGACCTTGAAAATTCCGTCCGGCTCGCTCTCCGGGGCCACCTTCGACGTGACGCTGGCGGCGACGCTCCCGCCCGACAGCGACGGTGACGGCGTCCCCGATCCGATCGACGACTGCCCATCTGTTCCCGACCCGAGCCAATCGGGCTGCGGGACCGACGGAGGCGCTGGCGACGCGGCGACCGGGCGCAGCGACGGGGCGAGCGACGCCGCCGAAGGCGACGCCAGCCGCGACGCCGGGCGCGATGCCGGTCGGGACGCCGACCGCGACGCTGGCAGCGATGCGGCGCGGGGGAACAAGGGCACGGCGTCGGGGTGCGGCAGCGCCGGCGAATGCGCCAGCGGCTTCTGCACGGACGGCGTCTGCTGCAAGACGGCCTGCACCGACCCCTGCAACAGCTGCGTGACCGGGACCTGCACCGCGGTCAAGAACGGCGAGGACGATCCCGAATGCATCGCCCCCCTGACCTGCAACAAGAAGGGGAAGTGCGTCGCCGCCGACGGGGGCGCCAACTAACCTCCGCCGCCCGCGTCCTCTGTTTGGGGCCGATGGTATGGTGCCCGGGTGCGGGCGCAAACCATCTCGGCGCGGATGGTCCTGCGGATCGTCGAATTCTGTCGCGGGCGCGGGCACGACGCCGAGGCGATCTGCCGGGAGGCGGGGCTGAGCCCGACGGCGTTGGCCGAACCGGACGCGCGTCTCGGGTACGACGTCGCCGCCGCCGTCGGCGAGCGTGCCCTGGCGCTGACCGGTGACGAGAACTTCGGGCTGCACCTGGCAGAGGACGTTCGCGACACGCGACAGTTCGACGCCGGCCTCCTGCTCCTGATGGCCAGCCCCACCGTTCGCGTCGCGCTCGAGCGCATGGTCCGTCATCAACGTCTCTGGGGCGACGGCGACCGGGCGGCGTTGGTGCGCGTCCCTGGCGGGTTGGTGATCCGCTACGTTCTCCGCGGAACGACCGGTGCTTATGCGCGGCACGCCGACGAGTGCGCCATGGCGGAGATCGCGCTCGGGATTCGCGCTCTGGCGGCGCGGGATCTCCGGCCGCGCGCCGTCCGGTTTCGTCATCCGCCGCCGCGGATGCTCCAGGAGCACCGGCGCCTGTTCGGTTGCCCGCTCGGGTTTCGGAGCGCGCACACGGAGATCGAGCTCGACGACGCCGTCTGCGACACGCCGATGCAGCACGCGAACGCCGCGTTCTTCGCCGTCTTCGAGGAGCAGGTCACCCGCGCTCTCGCCCGGCTGCCGCGCCTCGCGGGCGCCTCGGAGAACGTGAGGGGGGCCGTTCGCGCGGCGCTGGCCTCGGGCGGCTGCACACTGGCTGGCACCGCCCGCGGACTTGGCGTCAGCACCCGGACGATGCAGCGCCGCCTGGCGGCGGAGGGGACGTCGTTCGCCGCGGTGGTGGACGCCCTTCGGCACGAGCTCGCCTGCGCCTATCTGGACCGGCAGGTGGCGATCCCGGAGATCGCCCTCTTGCTCGGTTACGCCGACGCGACCGCGTTTCACCGCGCCTTTCGCCGCTGGACCGGGTCGACGCCGCTCGGTTACGCGAGCCGGGGCGCCCGGCGCTGACGGCGTCCGCCGGAATCCTGACAGCGCGCGCCAGTCTGGAACCTGCGCTCGCGCGGCCTGTCCGTGCGGCATGGGATCACTCTCCAACGTCGGCCCGACGTCGCGCACCGACGGCGTCTACCTCTACTTCGTGCTCGCCTGCGCCATCACCTGGACGATGGCCGCGCCGGCGGCCGTGGCCTGGACGCACCACCGGTCGCCAGCGCCGCTGGCCGTCGCCTGCGCGGGGCTGAGCGCGTTCGGTCCGTTGCTGGCCGCGCTGATGATCGCGGGGCGACAGAGGCAGCTCGGCCAGGTCTTCGGGCGCTGGCGTACGAGGCCGGCCTGGGTGCTGACGGCGTTGCTCGCGGCGCCCCTCGTCCACCTGATCGCCACGGCGCTGTTCGTGGCGATCGGCGGCCACCCCGATCGCTGGTTTCATCCGCCGAACACGCCGGAGGCCGTCGCCGCGCTGGTGGTGTTCCCGCTGGGCGAGGAGTTCGGCTGGCGCGGCTTCGCCTATCCGCGGATGGTCAACCGTTACGGCGTCGTTTGCGGCGCGCTGGCCGTCGGCGTCGTCTGGGGGCTCTGGCACCTCATGTACACGATCACGCCGACGGCGGGCCGGTTCGACCCGATCGAGCTCGGCATGATCATGACCGAGCTGCCGCTCTACGCGCTGCTCGTCGCCTGGGTCTTCGAGCGCGCGAACCGCAGCATGGCGGTGGCGATCGCCTTCCACGCCGGCGCTCACCTCGATCACATCGAGCGCGCGTCACGCACCGATCTTCGCCTACACCTCCTGCACCTCGGGGTGCTGGCGGTGGTCACCGGAGCCGCCGTCTGGTCGCTGAGCTATCGTTCGACGAACTTGCGCAGGCGCTCGAGCGCGACGTCCCACTCGGCGGAGACTTGATCCAGGTAGCGTCGCGCTTCGGTGAGCCGGCGGGTCTCCAGCTGCCAGATCCGCTCGCGTCCGCGGCGGCGGCCGTGGATGAGGCCGGCGGCCGACAGCGCGCCGAGGTGCTTGGTGATCGCCTGGCGGGAGATCCCGGCGCCTTCGGTCAGGCGCGCGATCGACAGCGGCCCGTCCTCGCTGAGCCGCGCCACCAGGCCGAGCCGCGTCTCGTCGCCCAGCGCCGCAAAGACCGGCGCCGCGCCGCTAGCTCGCATGCGACAGGTATTTCTCGACCAGCTTCGCCTGGGCGGCCCACCCCTGCTCGTTCATGGTGAAGGCCTTCGCGCGGCGCGACGCCGGCAGGGCTTCGAAGCCCGATTCGGTGATCGTGAGCGTCGTTCCCCCGGCGGCCTCTTCCAGCTCGAAGGCGACCAGGGTCATCGGCTCCTGCGAATAGTCGACGTCGCCCTCGACCGCGAAAGGGTGCCAGCGAAAGGCGAAGCGGCGCAGGGGCTCGATGTGGTCGACGACGATCTCGAACCTCGCCCCACGATAGGGCTCCTGGGTCCTGGCGACCTCGGCGTCGGCCTGGGTGGGGACGATCCGTCCCACCAGCGTGGCACCGGCGACGAACGGACCTTCGAATGCCACCCCGAACCAGGCGCCGAACTGCTGAGCCTCACTGATGGCGCGCCAGACCCGCTCGAGCGGCGCGCGCAGAAGGACCGTCTTCACGATGCGATCTGGCTTCGTCTCCACATGCAACCTCCAGGTTGCGTATAATTTAACCCCGGTTGGCCGAAAGGCAACGGGAAGGTTGCTGGTTATCGTCGCCTTGCGTGGGGCCGCGCAGCCGGGCACGATGGCGCGATGTCGGAGAAACGGCCGGGACGCTGGGGCCGCCGACTGCGCATGTTCCTCGGTCTCGTCGTCGCCCTCTGCGCCACGTTGGTCATCCTCACCTGGATCTCGACCGACCACTTTCGTGCGTTCGGCGGCGCGCCTGCCGGCGAGCGGCTCGACCGGATGCGCGCCTCGAGGCAGTTCGTCGACGGCAAGTTCCAGAACGCCGAGCCGACCAGCGTGATGGCGCCGACCTTCTACTGGAGCGCGTTCAAACAATGGTTCTTCGGCAAGGAGATGCGCGTCCCGCCCTGTCCGCTGCCGATGGTCAGCGACACGGCGGCCCGCCTGGCGGCGCCGGCGGCCTCCGGGCTGCGCGTCACCTGGCTCGGACACTCGAGCACGCTCATCGAGATCGACGGCGCGCGCATCCTGACCGATCCGGTGTGGGGCGCGCGCGCCTCGCCGTCGCGCTGGGTCGGCCCGAGCCGCATGCACCCGCCGCCGCTGGCGTTGGCCGAGCTGCCGCCGATCGACGCGGTCGTCATCTCGCACGAGCACTACGACCACCTCGACATGGGGACCATCGAGGCGCTCAGCGCGCGCGGGGTCACCTTCCACGTCCCGCTCGGCGTCGGCGCGCACCTGGCGGCCTGGGGCGTCCCGGCCGCGCAGATCGTCGAGCACGACTGGTGGCAGGACGCGACGCTCGCCGGCGGGGTGCGCATCGTGTCGACCCCGGCGCGGCACTTCAACGGCCGCGGGATCCCCTGGCGGGTCGGCGCGCTCTGGACGTCGTGGTCGATCGTCGGCCCGCACCACCGACTGTTCTTCAGCGGCGACACCGGCCTCACCGACGGGTTCTCCGAGGTGGCGCGGCGCGAGGGGCCGTTCGACGTCGCGATGCTGGAGATCGGCCAGTACCACGAGAGCTGGGGGACGATTCACCTCGGCCCCAAAGGCGCGCTGGAGGCGTTCGCGCGCCTCGGCGCCAAGACGCTGATCCCGATTCACTGGGGAACCTTCGTGCTCGCCTATCACGCCTGGTCGGAGCCGGTGGAGACGCTGGTCGATGAAGCGGGCCGGCGCGGCATCCCGGTGCTCACGCCCCGCCTCGGAGAGCCGATCGAACCGGTCACGACGACAGGTGCCGCGGCGCCGCCCTCGACCACGACGGCCTGGTGGCGTGCGCTGCCGCCGATCGCGCCCAGGTGCCCGGACTGATCGCTCCGGTCTGCTATAGAGGGCCGCATGAAGTTGCTGGATCCAGGATTCGTCCGCCGGGCCGCCGCCGTCGGCGCCGTGGTGGGAGCGTTGGTGGTGGTCCGGCCGGCCCCCGCCGGCGCGGTCGACGCCGAGGCGCCCCAGCCGCCGGAACCTGCGCCCGAGAGGGTCACTCTGGGCGAGGCGGTGAGCCGCTCGCTCGGACGCAACCCGACAGTCGCCGTGGCACTCTCCGAGATCGATCGCGCCGACGCGCTGATCAAAGAGGCGCGCGCCGGCTGGTATCCGACGTTGAACGCCTTCGCCAGCTACACCCGCCTCGATCACGATCGCGTCTTCGCCGGCGTCGTCGAGCTGTCGGCCAACGAGGTGGCCGCCAACATCACGCTGACGGTCCCGCTGGTGTCGGCGCCGGCCTGGATCAACACGCGGCTGGCCAAGGACAACCGGCGCATCGCCGAAGCGAGCGCGCTCGACGTGCGGCGGCAGATCGCGCAGGCGACGGCGCGCGCCTACCTCACCGTCGTCGCGCAGCACCGGCTGATCGCCGCCGCCGAGACGGCGCGCGCCAACGCCAAGGATCACTACGACTACGCGCACACGCGCCTCATGGGCGGGGTGGGGCGCAGCATCGACGAGGTGCGGGCGCAGCAGGATCTGGCCAGCGTCGACGTGCAGGTGCAGGCGACCTACTTCGCGCTGGCGCGCGCGCGCGAGGCGCTCGGCGTCCTCTTGGCCACCTCGGCGCCGGTCGACTCGGTCGACGAGGTCGACCTCGGCGCGATGCCCTCGCTGGTGAGCGCGCTGCAAGATGCGCCGGCGCGGCGCCCCGACATCAAGGTCCTCACCGAGAAGGTGGCGACCGCCAAGCAGGCCTCCGACGACACCTGGGCCTTCTACGCGCCAATCCTGAACCTGGTCGGCCAACCGTTCATTCAGCATCCGCCCACCACGCTGTTGCCGCGCGATGGCTGGCAGGCCGAGGTGCTGCTGTCGCTGCCGCTTTACGACGGCGGCCAGCGGACCGGCGTCTCGCACGAGCGCGACGCGCTCTTGGCCGAGGCGCGCGCCAACCTCGACGCGGGGCTGCGGCAGGCGCAGTCGGACGTGCGGGTCAGCTTCGAGGAGATGCTGCGCGCCGATCAGGGCCTCGGCTCGGCGCGCGATGCCGCGCGCCTCGCGCACAAGGCCTACGACCTGGCGACGCTCGCCTACCGCGCCGGCGCCAGCACCAACATCGAGGTGCTCGACGCCGCCCGCCAGGCCCGCGACGCCGACACCTCCACCGCCGAAGCGGAGGATCTCTCGCGTCAGGCCCGGCTCGACCTGCTGGTGGCGGCGGGGCGATTTCCCTGAAACAGAGCGACAGGTCGAGCCGCTGGTCGAGCGACGATCGCCGACCTGGTCAGTCGTGCAGAGGGTCGGGCTGATGGCATTCGTTGAGTATTTGGGCGTCGCTTGTCCTTCAGACGGAGACATGGTACCGAAGCCCGAGCCAGCGATCGTGCGCAACGGAGGTGACGAATGATGCTGATTAGGTTGGGAGCGTTCTCGGCAATCGTGATGTTTTCGTTCGTCTCGCAAGCGCAAGAGGTTATTGAGCAGGATCAGGTCCAGACGCAGCAACGTCCCGTCGATCCCGCGGTCACTGCCTCTCGTAACGGCTCGTTCCTTCCGGAGACTCTCTCGGCCGGCGTGGGCTCGACGTTGGTGTTCGCCTACGGTTCGGGTGGCTACGATTCGTCGCGTAGAGGTCCGCTGGTCGACTCCGTCGTCGAAGCCAGGATCTGGGGTCCATTTGCTCTCAGGTTTCAGGCCACCTACAGCAACGACACGGACAAAATGCGGCCGAGCGTCGCGGGGCGGGCCCAATTCCTCCGACAGGAACGGCAGGGAGTAGACGGGAGCGTCACGGTCTTCTTCAAGACCGAGGGTTTCACCGAGACGGAAGGGGAGATTGAAACATTCCTCTCGTTCGGCCGTCGCTTCGAGCAGCTGACGCTCGTCGGGGATCTTGTTTATGGACAGGACCCCGAAGGGAACGAAAGGGACGGCGAGGTTCACGGGGCGATCTTCCACCAGGCGAAAGGGCTGATGTTCGGGCTCGATTCTCGCGTCCGATTTGCGATCGGCACCCAGCATGGCCACGCCGCGACGACCGAGCCGGTGTTTGATTTCCTGGCGGGTCCGATCGCCACCGCCGCCACCGGGATGGGGGCCATCTTCGCTCAGGTGGGTCCAAGCGCGTTCCAGCTCGAAAACAGTCCGACCCACGTGGGCGTGGCCGCGTTGGCCGGCCTCGGGGGCGCGTACTGATCGATACTTAGTCGCCGGAAGCCCGGCGACCGCCGAAGATCGCGGTGCCGACGCGGACGAGCGTGGCCCCTTCGGCGATGGCGATCTCGAAGTCGCCGCTCATCCCCATCGACAGCTCGCGGAGATCGACGCGCGGGCGCGCGCGGGCTACCTCGCGCTCGCGCAGCTCGCGCAGCGCGGCGAAGTGGGGGCGCGCGTCGTCGGGGTCTTCGGTGAACGGCGGGATGAGCATCAGACCGGCGCAGGTGACGTTCACCAGCGAGGTGAACCTGTCGAGCAGTGTCGGCAGATCGCCGGGTGGCACGCCGCGCTTTTGCGCCTCGCCCGCGACGTTGACCTGAACGAGGCAGGCCTGCGCCGCGCCGCGCGTCTCGATCGCCTCCAGCAGCGCGATCGAATCGACGGTGTGAACGAGCGCGACCTGGCCGGCGACGTACTTCACCTTGTTGCTCTGGAGCGGGCCGATGTAGTGCCACTCGGGCGGCGTCGGCACCGCCGACAGCGCGGCCCGCTTGTCGCGCAGCTCCTGGGCGTAGTTCTCGCCGAAGGCCTGCTGGCCGGCGGCCATCGCGGCCCGCACGTCGTCGGCTGTCATCTTCTTGCTGACCGCCAGCAGCCGGACCGAACCGGGTGTCCGGCCGGCGGCCTTCTCGGCGGCGGCGATCCGCGCGCGCACGCTGGCGAGCCCGGCGGCAATGGACTCGGCGCGGGTCATTTCGCGGCGGCGCTGAAGCCCGGGGCGGGGTAGCGCGGCAGCGCGCCGAGCGCCAGCAGGTCGGCCAGCACCTCGGCCAGCGGCAGACCGACCACGTTGGTCAACGACCCGCGCAGCTCGGTGACGAAGGCGGCCGCGATCCCCTGCACGGCGTAAGCGCCCGCCTTGTCGCGCCCTTCGCCGCTGGCGACGTAGGCATCGATCTCGGCCGGTTGAAGCGCGCGCATCGCCACCAGCGTGGTCACTGCCCGATCGAGCCGGCGCGCCCCGAAGCGGAGGGTATACGCCGTGACCACCTCGTGCCGGCGCCCGGCGAGCCGCAGGAGCATCGCCCGGGCCTCGGCGTCGTCGGCCGGCTTGCCGAGGATGGTCTCCTCGATGATCACCGTGGTGTCGGCGCCGAGCACCGCCAGCCCGCGGTCAGCCGGCAACCCGTCGGCAACGGCGTCGCACTTGGCCGCGGCGACCCGGCGCGCGTAATCGGCCGGCTTCTCGTCCGGCAGCGGTGTCTCGTCGACGTCGGCGGGGACCACCTCCAGCACCAGGCCGAGCCGCTCGAGCAGCTCGCGGCGCCGCGGCGAGGCCGACGCCAAGATCAGATCGGGGAGCTCGGAGGTCGCCGTCATCGGCGGGCTTCTACCACGCGAACAACCTTGGCGGCCGCCGTCCGAGAACCCGGCATGCGAGCCCACCTCGTTCTTCTGATCGGCGCGGTCGTCGCGCCGGCGCTGGCGTGTGCCCCCGAGACCGATCTCTCCAACGTCTCTGCGACCGGCGCGCCGCCGCCGCCCACCGGCCCGGCTGGTGCCATGCTGGTCGATCCGCCCGCCGGCGCGACGGGTGTGCCGCTCAATCTCGCGGGCGTCGTCGTCCGGTTCCCGGCGGCGATCGCCTGGGGAGCGGGCGGCCTGGTCGTTTGCGACGGTCAAGCGGTCGCGGTCCCGGTCTCGGCCCCGGGTGACACCCCCTGCGCCGCTGGCGAGGCCGGGGCCTGCTACCGGGTCGATCTGACGGGAGACCTGCCGGCCAGCGTCCCGTGCGCGGTTTCGATCGCGGCCGGCGCCGTCGACGCGACCGGCGCGCCCGTTGTCGCCGGCATGATCGGGGTCTTCGAGGACGCCGACGCGCCCGACGTGACGCCCCCGGTGCTGGGTGACGTGGCGGTCTCGGCCGCCGGCCCTTGCCTGACCGTGAGCTTTACCACCGACGCGCCGGCGAGCGGGACGATCGTCGTCCAGGCGGGAGGCGTCGAGATCGACACGCCGGCCGGCGCGGGGGAGACCAGCTTCGCGGTGGGGATCCCACTCGGGTCGTTGCCTCCCTCGACCGCCGCGACGGTGACGGTGAACGCCACCGATCTCGCGGGGAACGCCACGGTCTCGGCGCCGTTCGCGTTCACGACGCCGGTGGCGCTGCCGCCCATCGCCATCACCGAGGTGCTGGCCAACCCCGCCGGTCCCGAGCCGCAGCAGGAGTATGTCGAGCTGCGCAACCTGGGCGAGGCCGACGTGCCGCTGGCCGGGCTGCGCCTGCAGGACAGCAAGGGGGGCGACGATCTTCCGGCCGAGACGCTGGCGGCGGGGGGCTACGCGCTGGTGGTCACCGCCACCTACGACCCCGACGAGGGGAGCGATCCCGCGCCGCGCGCCGGCACGCTGCTCCTGCGGGTCGACACCCGGCTCGGCGCGGACGGCCTCTCCAACTCGGGCGAGGCGGTGCAACTGGTTCAGGGTGACGCGGTCGTGTCGAGCTACGGCGGGTGGGTTTCGGTCTCGGCCGGCAGCTGGAACGGCAACTCGGTTCACCGGCTGGTCCAGACCGCCTGCGACAGCTCGGATGCCTGGAATCACACCCCGCTTCCGCCCACGCCGGGGTGGGGTCCGCCGTGAAAAAGGCGGGTCCGCCCCGACAAATAGGGCGGCAAAAAGTGGCTCGTCCGGGCGCGAGGCATGACTATGATAGCGGCCATGTCCGGGCACAATCGGTGGAGCAAGATCAAGCACAAGAAAGAGGCTTCCGACTCCAAGAAGTCGAAGGTCTGGACCAAGCTCATCAAGGAGCTGACCGTCTCGGCGCGCTTCGGCGGCGGTGACATCAACGGCAACCCTCGCTTGCGGACCGCGGTCGACAAGGCGCGCGCCGAGAACATGCCGAACGACACCATCGATCGGGCCATCAAGAAGGGGACCGGCGATCTCGAAGGGGTCAGCTACGAGGAGTTCAACTACGAGATCTTCGGCCCCGGCGGCACCGCAGTGCTGGCCGAGATCATGACCGACAACCGCAACCGGACGGCCGGCGAGGTCCGCAGCCTCATCGCCCGGCACGGTGGCAACCTGGGCGCCGCGGGCTCGGTGGCCTACATGTTCAAGAAGCAGGGGATGATCGTCTACGAGGCGGCTGCCGTCGACGAGGACAAGGTGACCGAGTTGGCGATCGAGCTCGGAGCCGAGGACGTCAAGACCGAGGGGGAGTCGCTGATCGTGGTGACCGACCCCAAGGGGTTCGAGACCGTCCGCGAGGGTTTGAAGAAGGGCGGGCTTCCGGAGCCGCACCATGCCGAGGTCTCCATGGTCCCGCAGACGGTCGTGAAGCTGGTCGGCCGGGATGCCGAGGTTGCCGTGAAGCTGGTCGCCGCGCTCGAAGACAACGACGACGTGCAGAACGTCTATTCGAACATGGACGTCGACGAGTCCGTGCTGGAGAGCGTCGGCTGACCTCCCACTCGATGCCGGGACGGGGTGCGCCGCGGGCGTCTGAGCGCGCCTCGGTCCGCATCCTCGGCATCGACCCCGGGTCGCTGCGGCTCGGATATGGGGTCGTCGAGTGCGCCCGGGGCGGGGCCACGGTCCTCTACGTGGAGTGCGGCGTCATCTCGGCGCCGCCGCGCGATCCGCGCGCCGTGCGCCTCGGTGAGATCGGCCGCGGGCTGCGCGAGCTCATCGAAGAGGTGCGCCCCGACGTCGTGGCGATGGAGGAGGCGTTCTTCGGCGTCAACGTGCAGTCGACGCTGGCGCTGGGCGAGGCGCGCGGCGTGGCGCTGTTCATCGCCGCCGAGCAGGGGCTGACGGTGACCGGATACCCGCCCGCGACCGTCAAGAAGTCGGTCGTCGGTCACGGGCGAGCGACCAAGGAACAGATCGGCTTTCTGGTGCGCGCGCTCTTGTCGCTGCGCCGCACGCCCGAGCCCGACGCCGCCGACGCGCTGGCCATCGCCATCTGCCACGCCAGAAGCATGCCGCCCGAACGGCGGCCCCGCGCGTTGCGGGGCGGGCGATGATCGCGTTTCTGCGCGGGCCGTTGCTGGAAGCGACCGCCGACGTTGCCGTGATCGACGCCGCCGGAGTGGGCTATCAGGTCATCGTGAGCGCGGCGACCGCGGTCGTTTTGCCGGCGGTCGGGAGCATCACGCAGCTGCACATCCACGCGCACTTCGTCAAAGACGAGCCGCTGCGTCTCTATGGCTTCGCCGACCTGGGCGAGCGTGGTCTCTTTCAGACGCTGATCAGCGTGCAGGGGGTCGGGCCGCGCGTGGCGCTGGCGATCCTGGCCGGGATCGAAGCGGTCGAGCTGGTGCGCGCCATCGCCACCGGCGACGTCGGCCGGCTGACGCAGGTCAAAGGGGTGGGGCGCAAGACGGCCGAGCGGCTGGCGCTCGAGCTGCGCGAGAAGATCCTGACGCTGCCGGTGGGGAAGGGGGTCGCCCTCGCCCCGGCGCCGTCGCGCGGGGAGCCGCCGAGCGGCCCGCTCGGAGACGTCTACGGCGCGCTCGTGCAGCTCGGCTACAAGCCGGCGGAGATCGAGCCGCTGCTCGAGCGCCTCGACCCGGCGCGCCCCGTCACCGATCTGGTGCGCGAGGCGCTGGGCGCGCTGCGGAGGCAATAGACCGTGGCGCGCAAACGACACGAGGACGAGACGGGGCAGCTCGGCGAGCCAATATCGGAGCCGCGGGTGCTGTCGGCCGGGGCCGGGGAGGGCGCGCGCGAGCTCGACGACGACGCGGCGTTGCGGCCGCGCAGCTTCGCGGAGTTCGTGGGCCAGAAAAAGGTCGCCGACAACCTGGCCGTCTACGTTCAAGCGGCGCGTAAGCGCGGCGACGCGCTCGATCACGTTCTGCTCTCCGGGCCACCCGGCCTCGGCAAGACCACGCTGGCGTATCTGCTCGCGCGCGAGATGGGGTCCGAGGTGCGCGTGACCTCCGGTCCCGCCCTGGAGCGCAAGGGCGATCTGGCCGGCATCCTCACCTCTCTCGGGCGCGGGGACGTCCTCTTCATCGACGAGATCCACCGGCTGCAGCCGGTGATCGAGGAGTCTCTCTACCCGGCGATGGAGGATTTCCGGATCGAGCTCGTCACCGGCACCGGCGCCGGCGCGCGCGCCATCCCGCTGCCGATCGAGCGCTTCACCTTGGTCGGGGCCACCACGCGCACCGGCCAGCTGGGCTCGCCGCTGCTCTCGCGCTTCGGGATCGTCGAGACCTTCGCCTTCTATTCGGCCGAGGAGCTGACCACCATCGTGCGCCGCTCGGCGCGTCTGCTGGAGATCCCGATCGACGACGCGGGCGCCGAGGAGATCGGCCGGCGCGCGCGCGGGACGCCGCGCATCGCCAATCGGCTGTTGCGCCGCATCCGCGACTTCGCCGACGTGCGCGGCGACGGGCGCATCACCCGCGACGTCGCCGAGTACGCGCTCGGCCGGCTGGAGGTCGACGCCGCCGGCCTCGACGCCGGTGATCGCCGGATCCTCTCCACGATCGTGAAGCGCTTCGACGGCGGCCCGGTCGGCATCGACTCGCTGGCGGCGTCGCTGGCCGAAGATCGCGACACGCTGGAGTTCGTCTACGAGCCCTACTTGATCCAGGAAGGCTTCTTGATCCGCACCCCGCGCGGCCGCCAGATCACCAAGCACGCCTACGATCACCTGGGGCTGCCCGCGCCGACCCGCGGTCCTCAAGGCTCGCTGTTTTAGCCGACGAGCGGCGATCGCAGACGCCGTTCGGCGGCCGATGTGAAGCATGCGGCCGACGGGGAGATAATTGAAGCTGTGAGCGCGCCCGAGACCGCCGCGAGCGTCCCGATGGCGTCGACGTTGGTGCGCGCTCTCGACAAGCAGCGGGCGTGGGCCGGACTGATGCTCACCCGGGTGCGCTTGGTGGGCGTAAACGCGATCCTGGTGTTGGCGCTGGCGGTCGCTTACGGCGTCGGGCAGGCCGATTGGCGGGTAATGGTGCCGGTGTTCGCGACCTACGCGGTCGGCGCTCTGCTGCTGGCGTTGGCCGTCCGGATCTCCGATCGCGCGGCGATGTGGGCAGGGTTCGGCGTAGCGCTGCTCGACGTGCCGGCCGTCTTCGTCGCCCAATGGCTGTCGATCCCGGTCTCGCCGTCGCCCGGTGGCGTGGCGGGGTTCGCGCTGGGGATCTTCGTGTTGCTGGTTCTGCTCTCCACGCTGTCGCTCAGCCGCCGGCAGACGACGCTGGTGGCCGCGGTGTCGGCGATCGGCGAGGTGCTGCTGCAACGCGAGGCGGGGATCCGGCCGGGCGCCTGGGTGGCGTCGATGGTGGTGCTCGGCTGCGCGGCGGCCGTGGCCGCGCACCTGGTCGTCCGCGTGCGCGCGTTGATCGGGAACGTCGCCGAAGAGCAGCGCAAGCGCGAACGCCTCGGGCGCTACTTCTCGCCTTCGGTCGCCGAGCGGCTGCAGGCAACGCCCGACGGCGAGGCCCGACCCGACGCGCAGGAGCTGACGGTGCTGTTCTCGGACATCCGTGACTTCACCGCGACCTCGGCGGCGCTGTCACCGGTCGACGTCGTCGGGATGCTGAACGAGTACTACGGCCGGATGGTCGAGAAGGTGTTCCAGCACGGCGGAACGTTGGACAAGTTCATGGGCGACGGGATCATGGCCTACTTTGGTGCGCCGATTGTCGACCGGGACCACGCCGTCCATGCGGTCGATTGCGCGCTGGCGATGATCGCCGAGCTCGACGCGCTCAACGCGGTCCGCGCCGCGCGGGGCGCGCCGCCGTTGAAGATCGGTGTCGGCCTGCACACCGGCGTCGCCGTGGTCGGCGACATTGGTTCGCCGCGGCACCGCCTCGACTACACGGCGATCGGTGACACGGTGAACGTCGCCGCGCGCATCGAGGGGCTGACGAAAACGGCGGGGAGCCCGATCCTCGCCTCGCAGGCGACGCGCGATCACGCAGCCGCCCGATACCACTTTCGCGCGCTGGCGCCGATGAACATCCGTGGGAAGAGCGAGCCGGTGACGCTGTTCGCCCCCGAGCGGCCCAAGGTCGGTTAGGAGACGGCTGGGAGGTCCGGCGCGGACTTCATTCGGCTAGAGGCTCCAGTACTGGATGCCGCGCTCGACGACGGACGGGGTGAAGGCGCTCTTCACGTCGACGAAGCAGCCGTTGTCGCGCACCATCTTGAGCAGCTTCGCCTGCCCGAGCTGGACGTACTCCTTGTGGCTCACGGCGATGATGAGCCCGTCGAGGTTCTGGTACTCCTCGAGCTGATTGAGCGTCACGCCGTATTCGTGCTTGGCCTCGGAGGGATTGCCGCGGCTGTCGTGGATCAGGGCCTCGATCCCGAACTCCCGCAGCTCAGCGAGGATGTCGGGGACCTTGCTGTTGCGCAGATCGTTGCAGTCTTCCTTGAACGTCAACCCCAGCACCCCGATGCGCGCGCCCTTCACCGGGAACCCCTGCTGGATCAGCATCTTGACCAACCGTCGCGCCACGTAGGGGCCGACGTTGTTGTTGATGCGGCGGCCGGCCAGGATCACCTCCGGCTGATAGCCGAGCTGCTGCGCCTTCATCGTCAAGTAGTAGGGATCGACGCCGATGCAGTGACCGCCGACCAGGCCGGGGCGGAACTTGAGAAAGTTCCACTTGGTCCCGGCGGCCTCCAGCACGTCGGCCGTGCGGATCCCCATCCGCTCGAAGATGATGGCCAGCTCGTTCATGAGCGCGATGTTGAGATCGCGCTGCGTGTTCTCGATGACCTTGGCGGCCTCGGCCACCTTGATGGACGTCGCGCGGTGCACGCCGGCCTCGACGATGGCACCGTAGGCGGCGGCGACGCGGTCGAGCGTGGCCGCGTCCTCGCCCGAGACGACCTTCACGATTCGCTCGAAGGTGTGCTCCTTGTCGCCCGGGTTGATCCGCTCGGGCGAGTAGCCGAGCTTGAAGTCCTTCCGCGCCAGGTTCGAGATCTTGGCCAGGATCGGCCCGCAGACGTCCTCGGTGACGCCCGGATAGACGGTCGATTCGTAGACCACCACGGCGCCCTTGGCGAGCGCCTTGCCGACCGTCTCCGAGGCCTTCACCACCGGCGTCAGATCGGGGACGTTGTTGTGATCGACCGGGGTGGGGACCGCCACCACGAAGAACGTCACCTCCTTGAGGTCGGCGATCTCGCTGGTGATCTTCAAGGTCGATCCCTCGAGCTCGCTCTTGGCGACCTCCTGGTTGCGATCGAACCCTCGCCGAAGCTCGTCGACCTTCTCTTTGTTGACGTCGAACCCGATCGTCCCGGGAAACTTGCGGGCGAAGGCCAGCGCCACCGGGAGGCCGACGTATCCGAGACCGATCACGGCGATGCGTTCTTGCATACTCTCCTTGCTCCTGGCGGCAGGTTACCCTGATTTGAGCGGCGCGTCGCGCTGTCAGCGCGGAGCGAGCTGCGCGTCGTCGAGCGTCCCCTGGAAGGCGACGCGCACGGGACCGCAGAGGCGGACGCCCGAGTAGTCGGGCGCGACGGTGATCACCAGCGTGCCACCGGGAAGATGGACCCGGGTGTCGGCGCCGGGCGCGAGGCGCTCCTCCAGGCAGGCGGCGACGACCGTCGCGCAGGCGCCGGTGCCGCAGGCGAGGGTGAGGCCGCTGCCGCGCTCCCAGACCACCAGGTCGATCTCTCTTCCGCGCACGCGCGCGAACTCGACGTTGGTTCGCCGCGGGAACCGGTCGGCGATCTCCAGGACGGGGCCGTAGCTCTCGGCCAGCGCGCGCAGATCTTCGTCGCCGTCGACGAAGATCACCGCGTGCGGGTTCCCCATCGAGACGCCAGTGAAGCGGAAGTCGCGGTCGCGGGCGCGGATTGACTCGCGGAGCGCGCGTGACGTTCCATCGCCGCCGCCGGGAGCGAGCGGGATCTCTGCGCGGGTGAGGCGCGGGCGCCCCATCTCTTCGGTCACGCTGCGGACGACGCCGGCCTCGACGTCGAGCGTGCAGACGAGGACGCCGGCCCCGGTCTCGATGTTCAGCGTGGGCCGGCGTAGCGCCGGATCGGACTCGTAGAGGACCTTGGCCACGCAACGGAGGCCGTTGCCGCACATCTCGGCCTCGCTGCCGTCGGCGTTGAGGACCCGCATGCGGGCGTCGCCGCTCGTGCTCGGGAGGATCGCCAGCACGCCGTCGGCGCCGACGCCGAAGTGGCGATCGCAGATCGCCCGGACGGTGGCCGGATCCTCCGGTGACCGACCGCCGGCCCGGGCGGCCGGTTGGCCGGGGCGCAGGTCGACGACCACGAAATCGTTTCCAGTCCCCTCGGCTTTGACGAACGGAAGCGGCATGACGCCCGCCCGCTAGCTTACTCGTTCGCGGGCGGGGGTGCCGGTGCCGGCTCGGCCGGCTTCTCTGTTTTGGCGGCGGGCTCACCGTCGGCGGATGGCGCGGCGGCGCGCTTGTGCTTGCGCATCGGCGCGGCGGGCTTCTCTGCAGCCTTCGCGGCCGGCTTCGTCTCGTCGGCCGCCGGATTGGCCGGCGGCGAGGCGGCTGGCACGGGCGTCTCGGACGTCGCCGGCACGGCCGCTCCGGGAACAGCGCCTCCGGCGGTCTTCTGGACGCTCTCGCGGGCCTTCTCCAGGTCCATCTTCAGCTTCTCGGCGCGGGCGTCGTCGGCCTTCTTTTCAACCGACTTACGCTCGGCCAGCTTCTGCAGGCGCCGCGAGTCCTGCTGGCTGGAGAAGTGCGCCAGCCCGAGCGACGTCAGCAGAAAGAGAAAAGCGGTGATCGAGGTGAGACGGGTCAGGAAGTTCCCCGCGCCCGACGATCCGAACACGGTCTGGCTTCCACCGCCCCCTCCGAACGCGATCCCCATGCCGCCGCCTTTTCCAGCTTGCAGCAGCACGACCAGGATCAGGAACATGCAGACGATGACGTGAAGGACTGTCAGAAAAGTAATCATGAGGCGGAGCCTTCTTTCACGATGCGAATGAACGATTCGGCCGACAGCGACGCGCCGCCGACCAGGCCACCGTCGACGTCAGCCTCGGCCATGAGGGCGCGGATGTTGTCGGGCTTGACGCTGCCGCCGTAGAGGATGCGGAGCTTCAGCGCCAGTGCCGGTGCGCGCGTGGCGAAACGACTGCGAATGAAATGATGCACCTCTTGCGCCTGTGCCGGCGTCGCGTTGCGGCCGGTGCCGATGGCCCAGACCGGCTCGTAGGCGATGACGATGCGTTCGAGCTCGCTGTCGGTCATCTCGGCGAGCGCGGCATCGAGCTGCGCCGCGATGCGCCCCAGGGTCTCTCCGGCGTCGCGCTCGGCCAACGTCTCGCCGATGCAGACGATAGGAACGAGGCCGGCCCGCAGCGCGGCGCGCGCCTTGAGGTTCACGGCGGCGTCGAGCTCGCCGAACAGCTGCCGCCGCTCGGAGTGGCCGACGATGACCTGCTTGCAGCCGGCATCGGCGATCTGCGAGGGGGCCACCTCGCCGGTGAACGCCCCCTTCTCGTCCCAGAAGCAGTCCTGGGCCGCCACGGTCACGGGGCCGTCCTCGAGGCGCTTGGCCACCGCGTAGAGCGCGGTGAAGCTGGGGGCCACGGCGACGTCGGCGTCGCGAATCGTCGCCACGCCGTTGCGCACCTCACTGGCGAGCGCCAGCGACTCGGCAATCGAGCCGTTGAGCTTCCAGTTCCCGCAGAAAAACGGTCGCCGCGTGCGCGCCATCAGATCGATCCCCTCTCGCTTCCTTCTACCCTGTTCCTACCCTGTTCCTACCCTGTTCCTAGCCCTGCTCGAGCGCCGCCAGGCCGGGGAGCTTCTTCCCCTCCAGGAATTCCAACGAAGCGCCGCCGCCCGTCGAGATGTGGGTGATCTTGTCGGCGAGGCCGCTCTTGTGGATTGCGGCCACCGAGTCGCCGCCGCCCACCACCGACAGCGCGCCCTCGGCGCCGGCCACCGCCTTGGCCACCGCCATCGTACCGCCGGCAAAAGGCGCCGACTCGAACACGCCCATCGGCCCATTCCAGAAGATGGTCTTGGCCCGGGCGATTCCGTCGGCGAAGCCGCGCGCCGTCTCGGGCCCGATGTCGAGCGCGGCCAGATCCTCGGGCACCATCATCGCCTGAACGACGCGTCCCGATTCTGCCTTGATGCCGGCCGCCGCCACCACGTCGCGCGGGAGCAGCACGTCGACGTTCCCCTCCTCGGCCTTCTTGAGGAACGAGCGGGCCAGCGGCAGCTTGTCCGCCTCGACCAACGAGCGTCCGAGCTGACCGCCCTTTGCCTTGAGGAAGGTGTTGGCCATCGCGCCGCCGATCAGCATCTGGTCGACGCGCTCGAGCAGGTTGTCGAGGACGCCGATCTTGTCCGACACCTTGGCACCGCCGATGATCGCCACGAACGGCCGCTCGACGTCGCCCAGCAGCTTGCCGAGGAACTTCACCTCGCGCTCCATCAAGAGGCCCATCCCCTTGGCGGCGACGAACTTGGTCATGCCGACGGTCGAGGCGTGCGCGCGGTGCGCGGTGCCGAAGGCGTCGTTGACGTAGACGTCGGCGTAGCTGGCGAGCGCGCGCGAAAACGCCTCGTCGTTGGCCTCCTCGCCGGGGGAGAAGCGCAGGTTCTCCAGCAGCGCGACCGCGCCGGCGCGCAGATCGTTCACCACCTTGCGCGCGCCGTCGCCCACCGGCTCGTCGGTCAGCGCGACGTCGGCGTCGAGCAGCTCCGCCAACCGCTCGGCAACGGGCTCGAGCGTGTACTTCTTGTCGACCTTCCCCTTGGGGCGTCCGAGGTGCGACGCCAGAACGACGCGCGCCCCCTTTTCGATCGCCAGCTTGATGGTGGGAAGGCTCTCCCGGATGCGGGTGTCGTCCGACACCTTCCCATCCGGGGTCAACGGAACGTTGAAGTCGACGCGGATGAAGAGGCGCCGGCCCGCGATGTCGAGCTCGGAAATCGTCTTGATGCCCATGTCGAAAAGCTCTTATTTCCGACCGCTGGAACGCTCGGACAAAAAAAAGCGCGCCCGGGTCGGGGCGCGCGAAGAATGCTCGAACAGGTCGGGAAAAGCTAGAAAATTAGTCGAGATCGAGGTCGGTCGTCACGAGGCCGATGATCTCGGTCGCCAGCGACACGATCTGCTTTGGTTCGTACCCGTTCTCGCGCAGCTCCTTGTAGATAGACTTGGAGAGAATCTGCAGCGCCTTCTCCCGATTTTGAGCCGGTGGCGGGATCACGGCGGCCTGCGGGTTGACGGTCTTGAGCGGTGTCGTTTGCGTTACGGCCTGAGCCATTAGGAACCCTCCTCCCAGAAGGTCGGCCAGTTCTTTAGCACGTGATGTGCCACTTTTCATTGCAGCGTAACCCACTGAAATTACTTCTTAGTACGCCGGAAACACGAGTGTGGCGCGAAGCGGGCTACGCACCGTGGCGGTCGGCCGCGAGCGACCCCAAAATCACGTGGAGACCGTATTTCCAGGTCGAGGAGCCGTGACAGGGGCGTCACCTGGCGGTCGAAAAGTCGGTTGGCCGAGATCGAAGCGGGTGCGAAAGATGTTTTGCACGCATTCTCGGATCTGCTCGGCCGCGAAAGAGGCTGCTATGCTACGGCGGCGAGGTTAGCCGTGAAGCAGTCCCAGTCGATCGAGATCGCGTATCTCATCAACGGTGAGGTGGTTTCGGTACGGCGGTTGTCGAAGAGGAGCGAGTGGCGTGCCGCTCTGTCGGCGTTCGCTGCCGTCGCGGCGATGTCGGGGATGGTGGCGACGATCGTCGCGCTGGCCATGATGGCGGCGCACCGGGTGCTGTTCATGCCGGCCTATGTCGGGCTTTGGGCGCTGGTCGGCGTCGGTGCCGCCACCCTGGCCGCCACGCGCGCCGCACGCCGCTCGCGCTCGTACAACATCGGGGCGGCCATCGACGATGATGCCTTCTCGGCGCTGGCGCTGCCGCTCGTTCGCCGCACGCCGTCCGGATACCGGCTGGCGATCGTGCCCGGCTTCACCGGCCGGATTGACGGAGAGCGCGCGCCGCTGGCGGTGGAGGGGCTGGCGCGCGACGGGGACGGCAAGACGGTCGACCTGCCGCTCGAGATCGGCATGCGCGCCGAGGTGATGTTCGGACCGGCGACGTTCGTGGTCCGCGCTTTCGCCGACGTCGGTCCGGCGCCGGCGCTGGCCTCCGGTTTCGTGCGGCGGTTCGCCCGGCGGGCCTTCGTGCCACTGGAGCTGACAGCGCTGGCCAGCG
This sequence comes from Polyangia bacterium, assembly GCA_036267635.1. Taxonomy (GTDB): domain Bacteria; phylum Myxococcota_A; class Polyangia; order Fen-1088; family Fen-1088; genus JADGRB01. Next base: position 93,733 of record DATAVR010000036.1, read on the forward strand.
TCTTTTGCGCGGTCCCGGTCGGCGCGCAGATCGGCGAGGCCGACATGAGATCGGCCATCCCCGCGCGGTCGACGCCCTGGGAGATCGAAAAGGCGCTGCGCGCCGAGGCCCAGACGCAGGCGCGCTCGCTGCACCAGTGCTTCGACGTGTTGCCGATCTCCTGCCAACACTCGGGCTACGTCGGCGTCGGCGTCTCGCTGTCGCGCGAGGGGGAGATGCGCGACCACTGGATCGCGCGCTCGACCTACAGCGCCGATTGCCCCGTCGAGCAGTGCATGTCGGACGTGGTGTCGACCTGGTTCTTCGAGCCGCTGCCCGAGTCGATGCGGGTGATCTTGCCGGTGCAGGTCCTGCGCACCGACAGGCCGCTGCCCTATGGACAAGCACGCGCCGCCGCCGACCTCGAACGGACCAGCGCGCGCCCGAAGGTCGCGAGCAGCGTCAATTGAGCGACGATTCGTCCGATGCTCCGCGCGATGCTCCGCGCGATGCTCCGCGCGATGCTCCGCGCGATCTCGCCGGCGAGCACGAGCACGAGATCGCGCTCATCGACTCGTGCCACGCGTTTCCCTGCGATTTTCCCCTCTCGGTCATCGCGCGCAATGAAGATGAGGTCGTGGCGGCCGTCCTGGCGGCCGTCACGGACGAAGCGCGCCGACTGGCGGCGCACGATCGCCAGCCCTCCGCGGGCGGCAAGTACGTCAGTCATCGCCTGCAGGTGCGCGTCGGCAGCGCCGCCGAGGCGCACGCGCTGCGCGCGCGCCTCCGGGCCATCGACGGCGTGAAGACCGTGCTCTAGAGCTCGGCTCGCCAGCGACGGGAGACGGCGACGACCTCGCGGTAGCGGGCGATCTCTCTTTCGCGGCGGGCGTCGTCCCAGCCGAGCTGGCGGCCGGCCAGTGCCGCCGCCTGCGGCGCAGCGGCGAGCCCCTGATCGAGCGCGTCCCGGAAGAGGGGGATGCGGCGGAGGAGAACGTCCCCGAGATCGCGCGCCTGCTCGTGGCGAACCGCGTGCACGACCTCGGCCCAGAGGTAAGGGAGCGCCGGATCGATGCGTGCGCCGAGCGGAGGCGACGCCGCGATCAGCGCCAGGAGGCTGCCGGCGCGCGAGCCGTAGGCGTTGCCGAGCCGCGCCGCCACGTCGGGCGGGCCCTCGGGCGCGGCGAGCGCCTCGGGGAGCGGCCCGCCGCCCGGGAGCGGTCGCGTCCGCGTCTCGCACGTTGCGAAGGAACGTTCGACGCCTGCGTCGCGCAGCGCCTCGACGAGCACGTCGGTCGTCTCTTCCGCCATTCGGCGCAACGTGGTCAGCTTGCCCCCGACGACCACGACGACGCCGTCCGCGCCGCGCGAGATCTCGTGCTCGCGCGAGGTCTCCGACGGCGTGTGCGCGTTGCCGGCCAAGAGCGGTCGCAGCCCGGCGTACGTCGATACGACGTCCTCGGGGCCGAGCCCCAGGGACGGGAAGGCGTGACGCGCGGCCTCCAGCAGATAGGCGACGTCGGTGCCGCGCGCCCGGATGTCATCGCCCACGCGCGGCGGACGGTTGGGATCTTCGGCCGGCGCGAAGTCGGTGTCGGTCGTCCCGACGATCGTGCGCGTCCCCGCCGGCAGGACGAAGTAGAGCCGGTTGTCCTGCGGCGTGCGGAGCACGAAGGCGCGGCCTCCGTGCGGAACCCGGGCGGCGTCGAACACCAGATGGACGCCCAGCGTGGGGCGCAGGCGTCGCGCGCTGCCGAGGAATCCGTCGGTGAAAGGGCCGGTCGCGCTGACGACCAGGCGGGCCTGGATCTCGAAGCGGGCGTCGGTCTCCCGGTCGACGACGGTGGCGCCGCGGGCGCGGCCGCGGCGATCGCGCGCGATCCGCTCGACGAAGAGGTGGTTGGCCGCCGCGGCGCCGACCGCTTCGGCGTCGAGCACGTTCTCCAGCACCAGCCGCGCGTCGTCGGTCTGGCAGTCGACGTAGACCGCGGCCCCTGCCAGGCCGGCGCTGCGCAGGTGCGGCGCCAACGCATAGAGCGCGTGCGCGTCGAGGTGGCGGCTGGCGGCGGGCGGGCGCCAGAGCGCCAGCGCATTGTAGAGCGCGATGCCGGCGCCGAGCGTGGCCAGGCGAGGGCTCTCGCCGCGGTAACCGGGGAAGACGAACTCGATCGGGCGACACAGATGGGGCGCCGTCGACATCAGGCGGCGCCGCTCGCGCAGCCCCTCGAACACCAGCGGGAGGTCGCCGTACTGCAGGTAGCGCAGCCCGCCGTGGATCAACTTCGACGAATGGCTCGAGGTCTGACCGGCGAAGTCGCCGGCGTCGACCAGGGCGACGGCGAGGCCGCGCAGGGCCGCGTCGCGCGCGATCGCCGCGCCGGTCGCGCCGCCGCCAACGACGAGGAGGTCGAACGACTCGGCCGCGAGCCGCGCCAGCCTGGCCGCGCGGGTCGCGCCGGGCCCGACCTCGGTCATGCTTGGGTCATTCCTTGAGCGCGATGTGCAGCTCGTCGAGCTGGCGCCGCGCGACCGGCCCCGGCGCGTCGGTCATGAGGTCGGTCCCCTTTTGCGTCTTGGGGAAGGCGATCACGTCGCGCAGCGAATCGGCGCCGCACAGGAGCATGGCCAGACGATCGACGCCGGCCGCGATCCCGCCGTGCGGCGGCGGGCCGAACTTGAACGCCTCGAGCAGGAAGCCGAACTTGGCCTGCGCCTCCTCGTCGCTGAGGCCGAGCGCGCGGAAGACGCGTGCCTGCACGTCGGACTGGTGAATTCGGATTGAGCCGCCGGCGATCTCGTTGCCGTTCAGCACCAAGTCGTAGGCGCGCGCGCGCACCGAGCCGGGATCGCTCTCCAGGCGCTCGAGATCGGCGGGGTGGGGCGAGGTGAACGGGTGGTGGGCGGCGACCAGCTTCCCTTCGTCGGAGGCCTCGAAGAGCGGAAAGTCGGTGATCCAGCAGAACCGCCAGAGGTCCTTGGGAATGAGATCCAGCTTGACCGCCAGGTGCAGGCGCAGCCCGCCGAGAACGGCGTTGACCAGCTTCTTGGTCCCGAACTGCAGGAAGACGAGGTCGCCGTCGCCGAGGCCGGCGGCCTCGTTGATCGCCTTGCGCAGGTCGTCGGTCATCGTCTTCATCGGGCTCTGCGCCCAGGCGCCCCCTTCGCCGAGGCGCGCCCGCGCCAGGCCTCGCGCGCCGAACCCCTTGGCGAACTCCTCCAGTTTGTCGAGATCGGCGCGCGAAAGGCCCTTGGCCTGCGCGGCCGGCAGTCGCCACCCCTTGACCACGCCCCCCGGTGCATTCACCGCCGACTGCAGGAGGCCCACGCTGCCGCCGTCGTGCTTCTTGACCACCTCCGTGAGGTCGCAGAGCGGCAGATCGAACCGCAGATCGGGCTTGTCGGAGCCGTACTTCCCGGTCGCGTCGGCGTGGGTGAGACGCTGGAACGGCCGCGGGATGTCGATTCCCAGCACGTCCTTCCAGAGGTTGACCATCAGCCCCTCGACGACGTTCTGCACGTCTTCCTCGGTGACGAAGCTCATCTCGAGATCGATCTGCGTGAACTCCGGCTGCCGGTCGAGGCGCAGGTCCTCGTCGCGGAAGCAGCGCACGATCTGAAAGTAGCGGTCCATCCCCGCCACCATGAAGAGCTGCTTGAAGATCTGGGGCGATTCGGCGAGCGCGTAGAACTGCCCCGGGTTGAGCCGCGACGGCACCAGGAAGTTGCGGGCGCCGCCCGGCGTGTACTTCACCATGAACGGCGTCTCGATCTCCAGGAATCGGTTGTCGGCCAGGTACCGCCGCGTCGTCTGATAGATCTGCGAGCGGGCGATGAAATTCTTCTGGATGGCCGGGCGCCGCAGATCGAGGTAACGGTGCTTGAGCCGGATCGCCTCGTCGGAGCGGGTGTCGTCGCTCAATTCGAACGGCGGCGTCTCGGCGACCGAGAAGACCGTCAGCGTGTCGGCGGCCAGCTCGATGTCGCCGGTCGGCAGCTTGGGATTCTTGTGGCCGCCGCGTTCACGGATCGTCCCGGCGACGCCGATGCAAAACTCGCGGCGCAGCTCGGAAGCCTGCCTGTGCGCGGCGGCATTGGTCTCGGGCTCGAAGACGATCTGGGTGAGGCCGTTGCGATCGCGCAGATCGATGAAGACACACCCGCCGTGATCGCGGCGGGCAGCCACCCACCCGAAAAGGACGGCGCGCTTGCCGGCGTCACCGGCGCGCAGCGCGCCGCAGTCGTGGGTGCGTTTGAGGTCGACGAGGAACTCGGCCATGACGCGGTAATGTAGCCGCTCCCTTCTCCGCGCGCGAGTTCGTGTTAGCTTCCTCTTGATGCGCCTGCGCGTCCTCTATCACGGCAACTGCTTCGATGGATGTAGCTCCGCGGGTGTCTTCACCCGCTTCTACCGGGAGCGGATCGCCAATGGCGCCGTGGAGGTGCTGTACCGGCCGCTCGAGCACAAGGGGGACGCGCAGCCGTTCGCAGCCGATTTCTTCGACGGCGACGAGAACGCCTGCGTCGATTTCCGCTATTCGCAGGACCCACGCCTCACCTGGTGGTTCGACCACCACGCCTCGGCGTTCCAGCTCCCGGGCGACGAGGACCACTTCCGCGCCGACGCCACCGGCCGGAAGTTCTACGATCCCAGGGCCAAGAGCTGCACCAAGTTCCTGGCCGACACGGTGGCGGCCAAGTTCGGCTTCGATCCCGCGCCGCTCGCCGATCTGATTCACTGGGCCGAGATCATCGACGGCGCGCTCTTCCCCGACGCCAAGATGGCGGTCGAGCTGAAGGAGCCGGCGCTGCGCCTGATGACCTTCATCGAGAACAACCGCGATCCGGCGCTGGCCGACAGGTTCATCGGCGACCTCATCAGCCGGCCGCTGGCCGAGATCGCCGCCGATCCCTACGTCGCCGATCCGCTGGCGGTGCTGCTCGAGCAGCACCAGCGCAACATCGAGACGATGCGCGCGGTCGCCAAGCTCGAGGGGGGGGTGGTCTTCTTCGATCTCACCGACAAGGCGATCGGCCCTTTCAACAAGTTCATCTCGTATTACCTCTTTCCCGAGGCGCGCTATTCGGTCGGTCTCACCTTGGCCTCCCGGGCCAAGATCTCCGTCGGCTCGAACCCCTGGTCGAAGCAGCCGCGGACGCACGAGATCAACAAGATCTGCGAGCGCTACGGCGGCGGCGGCCACCCGGTCGTGGGCGCCATCTCTATCCCCCGCGCCGAGGTCGCCCGCGCCCGCCAGATCTTCCACGACGTCGTCGCCGAGCTGCAGAGCTAGAAGTTATCGTCGAACGGGGCGCGCGCCGCGCGAGCGGCGGCGGGCGATGGGGCGGGGTCGCGTGGTGTTGGGGGGCGGTGGGCTTTGCGCGGGCGGCGGGCCGAGGCGGGCCTCG
>DATAVR010000037.1:0-31667 GCA_036267635.1 Polyangia bacterium
TCGGCGGCCTCGGTCGTCACCGGCCTCTTCTACGGCGGCGGCGTCAACCAGCTCATCGGTCAGGCGATCGGCAGCGTGGCCATCGGTGGGGCGACCTTCGTCGGGTCGCTGCTCATGATGTACTTCGTCAAGATGACCGTCGGTCTCCGGGTCTCCAAGGAGGGTGAGCTCGAAGGGCTCGATCTGCACGAGCACGGCGGCGGCGCCTACCCGGAGCTGGTCGGCTCGTCGCACGGCTTCGTGCTTCCGGAAGAGGTGACCAGCACCGCGACCGCGCGGGCGGTGGTTCCGAGCCCGGCGACCTAAGCCGGTCCGGCACGCGAGGGCCGCGGGCTCAGCCGGGGCTGCCTTTTAAAAAGTTGGTGCCCGCCGGGCTAACAACCCCGGCGGGGGCCACGCGACACGAGGGTGGTTCCTCGGTCGTGTTGGGGTGGACGGCGCCCCCGGATAATCCGGGGGCGCCGGTCCCATTTTTATTTCCAGGGCCCTGAGGGGGCCCTTTTTCAGTTGGGGCGCCGTCAATCCAAGAGCTGGCGGATCTTGGACTCGAGGTCGGCGACGGGGACTTCGGACTGGCTGCCGTGGGCGAGGTCCTTGACCACCAGCTTGCCGGAGGCGATCTCGTTGCCGCCGATGATGACGGCGGCGCGGGCCCGGAGCTTGTCGGCGCGCTTGAGCTGGGACCCGACTTTGCCGCCGCGGTGTTCGATCTCGACGCTGATCCCGGCCGTGCGCAGGCGGTGGGCGATGGGCAGGGCGTAGGCGAGGGCGGCGGCGTCCATCGGGACGAAGAAGGCGTTGACCGGGCGCTCGTAGCTCTCGGCGGGCTGGCAGAGGGCGAGGAGCGCGCGCTCGACACCGAGGGCGAAGCCGATGGCGGGGGTCTTGGGTCCGCCGAGCGAGGCGACCAGGCCGTCGTAGCGGCCGCCGCCGCAGATGGTGTTCTGGGCGCCGAGCTCGCCGGCGGTGGTCTTGATCTCGAAGATCGTTGCCGTGTAGTAGTCGAGGCCGCGCACCAGGCGCTGGTCGAGCGTGTGGCGCACGCCCAGCGCCGTGAGCAGCTCGCGTACCTTGGCGAAGCGGGCCTGTGAGCCGGCGCTCAGCGTCTCGAGCAGGACCGGGGCATCGGTGTTGAGGGCGACGATCTCCGGGTTCTTCGAGTCGAGGATGCGCAATGGGTTCGTCTCTAGCCGGCGGAGCGAGTCCTCGTCCAGCTTGCTGCGGTGAGCGTCGTAGAAGGCCACCAGCGCATCGCGATAGGCCGCCCGCTCCTCCGGCTCACCGAGAGAGTTGAGGTTCACCTCCAGCGCCGCCGCCGGGATGCCGATCTCTTCGATCATCGTGGTGAGCATGGCGATCGTCTCGGCGTCGGCCGAGGGCTCGTTGACGCCGAACCACTCGGCGCCGATCTGGTGGAACTGGCGCAGGCGGCCGCGCTGCGCCCGCTCGTGCCGGAACATCGGCCCCAGGTAATACCAGCGGGTGACCGGCTCCTTGTTCCACTGCGCGTTCTCGATGTAAGCGCGCACGGCGGAGGCGGTCCCTTCGGGGCGCAGGCTCACCGAGCGGCCGTCGCGATCGTCAAAGGTGTACATCTGCTTTTCGACCACGTCGGTCACCTCGCCCACCGAGCGGACGAAGAGCGGCGTGTACTCGAGCACGGGCGTGCGCAGCTCGCGGTAGGCGAAGGCCTCGAGGACGCCGCGCGCCTTCTCCTCCAGGAATTGCCACTTGGAAACGTCCGGCGGCAGGACGTCGTTCATCCCTTTCACGCCGGGTGGAACGTCAGCCATGCGCGGCTTTTACCACGCGCCGGCGATCATTCGGTTCGGACGACGGCGGCGCCGAGACGCTCGGCCAGGAACGTCAGCGCCCGCTCGACCGCCGCCGCGTCGCGCCCGTCGAGCGTGATCTTCACGCGGTGGTCGCGTGCCTCCAGCTGCGGGTAGGAGCCGACGTCGACGCCGGGGAAGGCGGCGACTGTCTCGTCGAGCGCGCCGGCGATCTCGCCTTCGCCGGCCCGCGAGTAGAGCGCCCGGGTGTGGATGGGCGAGGCGCGGAAGAGCTCGCGGACCGTCTCGAACTTGGCCCGGAAGATCGACGGCACGCCGGGGAGTATCCAGACGTTGCGGACGACGACCACCGGCCAGGTCGCGCCTGGGCCCCCCGGGCCGTGCTCGAGGCGAGCCCCCGCCGGCAGATCGGCCATCCGCAGGTCCCGCTCGTGGAGCCGCGCCCCGTAGCGGTCGCGCAAGAGCGCCTCCAGCGCGGCGTCGCGGACGATCGGCAGCCCGAAGGCCTCGCCCACCGCCTGCAGCGTCACGTCGTCGTGGGTCGGCCCCACGCCGCCCGAGGTGAAGAGGTGGTCGACGCCGGCGCTGAGCGCCCGCACCCGGGCGGCGATCTCCTCGACGACGTCGGGGATCACCTCGATTCGCCGCAGCGACACCCCCAGTCGACGCAGCTCGCCGATCAGGTAGCGCGCATTTTGATCGTCGACCTTGCCCGAGAGGATCTCGTTCCCGATGACCAAGATTGCGGCGGTGGGCGCGGCGGTGGGGTCGGGGCGCACGGCTCCTTCATCATTACACGGGAAGCTGGCATAATCGTCGCCCGACCTTGATGAAGAAGCTCTTGCTTGTGATGCCGCTCCTCGCCGTGACGGCGGCGTTCCTCGGTTGTTCCAGCCCGGCGGCCGGCAATCGCCCCCACGACGGCGGCATGGATGTGCCGTTGCCGAGGGTCGATTCGCACCCGGTCGACTACTACTGCCCGGCCGATGCCATGGGGGGAGGCGTCTGCCCGATCAATTTCTGCGGCACGCTGCAGACGGCGAACGCGCTCGCCGCCAACCCGCCCGGGTACGGCCAGTCGGGCGCCGACTCGATCTGCAACAGCGGCCGCGTCTGCGTGGTCGGCTCTCCGGTCGCCGCCGGCAACGCCTTCCAGCTCGACTGCGTCGCGCCGGCGCAAGGGGCGCTGGCGTTCGGCGCCGCCTGCGGGCCGAACGGGGCGGCGGGGGTGCATTGCGCGAACGATTCACTCTGCATCGCCAGCCCCGACTTTCCCACCCTGCCATTTTGCAGCACCATGTGCCGCAACGACGCCGACTGCCCGGCCTCCTCGAGCTGCCTCGAGTACTCGACGGCGAACGCGCCCGACGGTTCGCCCGCCATGGTGGGGTATTGCACGCCGGCCTCGAAGATCGCCGCGAACGCCTGCGCGCGCGAGCGCGACTGCCCGTCGGGGCAGGGTTGCGTCTCCGACGGATCGCGGACCTCGCTCACCGTCTGCAAGGCGACCACCGCAACGAAGACCGTCGGGACGAAGTGCGGCAGCTCCGCCGAGTGCCTCAGCGGCGCCTGCTTCGATCGAAACTTCACCCTCAACGGCGGCACCAACCGGACCTACTGTTCGGCGATCTGCGCGGTCAACAGCGATTGCGGGCCGGACCAGATGTGCGCGCGCATCGTCCAGAACAACAACGGCACGCCCTCCGATCCGACCGACGACGTGGTGGTCGGTGAATGCCAGACGTTGTTCATCCCCATCGGCGCCAGCGGCTGCGGCACCGATTCGGACTGCCTGGGGCTCGGGAACGGCTCGGACACCTGCGACGTCACCCACGGCCTCTGCTACAACAAGTCCGCCCTGCCGGGCTCGGCCTGCGCGGTCGACAGCGGCTGCCCGCTCGGCGGCGTCTGCTCGATGGGCCCCCGTTTCCCGGGCGGCTACTGCCAGACGTATGGCTGCGCGCCGAACCCCACCGGCAGCACGCCGGGCGCCGACCTCTGCGCCGGCGCCGGCAGCGTCTGCGCTCAACGCGGCGGTCCCGACGCTCCGCTCTACGCCTGCTACGACGGCTGCCAGGTCGGCGCGGACGCCAGCGCCGAGATGTGCATGCGCGCCACGGCGGGATACTTCTGCGACGCGCCCGTCGACGGCCAACCCGCCAGCATCTGCCTGGGGCAGACCGGAACCTGATCGGCGTGCGCACGACGGCCGGAGCAGGACGGGGACGGCTCGGATTGCTCGCGGCGCTGGTCCTCGGCGCGGCGCCGGCGCTGGCGCAGGCGCCGCCGCCGACACCGTCGCCGCCCGCCGCCCCGCCGGCGCCCGCGGTCACGCCCGGGCCCGGGCCCGCAGCGGCGCCGGCGCCCGAATCGACGGCGGCGCCGCCGGTGACGCCGCCCGCGCCGCCGGCCCCCTCGGCGGTGCCGGCCGCCGAGGTCGGGCCGATCCCCACCAGCGATGCCACGCCCGCCGCTTCAGACCACGACGCTGTCGTCGGCCACGTCGGTATCGCCGCGCGCCGGCTCGACCCGGGGCCGTTGCCGCTGGCGCTTCGCTCCGGCCAGGGATGCGCCGCAGACATGAGCACCCCCTGCACCGTGACGCTGGGGGCGGTGGGCGCCCGCTACTGGATGACCCGCAATCTGGCGCTGAACGGCTACCTGGCGCTCGGCACCGGCGGCGGATCGCTCGGCGGGCAGGATCTCGACACCTATCTCGGCGTCGGTCCGATCGTGGGGATGACGCTGCTGCTCGGCAACTGGCGCCACCTGGCGATCGGCGCCAGCCCCGAGCTGGAGGTGGTCTGGTTCCGCCCGGCGGGAGGCGACGCCCCGAGCACCCTGCTGCTCGAGATGCGCGCCTCGCTGGAGGGGGAGCTCCACTTCGGCTTCGTCGGCGTTCCGGCGCTCTCGATCGGCCTTCAGGCGGGCGCGGCGCTGCAGTATGAGCACGCCCCGGCCGCCCACGTCTGGTCGGTCGGGGTGATCGGTGCCGGCAGCATCTGGGACGCGCTCTCCACCCTCTACGTGCGGTATTACTTGTGACGGAGAAGCCCCCGCAGCCATGACGCCCCCGCGCCAGCCGCCGCCCGACAGCGATCTGACCCTCCGCCGCGAGATCCTCGACGCCGCCGGCCTCGCGCGCACGTTGCGGCGGATGGCGCTGGAGCTGGCCGAACGGATCCCGCAAGAAGGCCGGCCGCTCTATCTGGTCGGCGTGCGGACCGGCGGCGCCTACCTGGCGCAGCGCCTGTGCGGCTTCTTGGCCGAGGCGGGCGAGCCGAAGCCGCTCCTGGGGGCGGTCGACATCTCGCTCTATCGCGACGACGTCTTCCGCGGCCTCCCCAAGCCCGAGATCGGCCCCACCGAGCTCCCCGAGCCGATCGACGACCGCACCGTGGTGCTGGTCGACGACGTGCTGTTCACCGGGCGCACCATCCGCGCGGCGATGGACGTGCTCGCCGACTACGGGCGCCCGCAGGCGGTCAAGCTGGCGGCGCTCGTCGATCGGGGGCGGCGCGAGCTGCCGATTCAGCCCGACGTGGTCGGCGTGGCGATCGAGACGACCGCGCGCGAGTCGGTGCGGGTGCTGCTCGCCGAGCGCGGCGAGGTCGATCAGGTCGTCCTGCGGGAGCGCCGCGCGTGACCGGGTTTGCGCACCGCCACCTCCTGGGGATGGAGCCGCTCGGCGCCGCGGAGATCGCCATGCTGCTCGACCTCGGCGACAGGTTCCTGGAGATCAACGAGCGCCCGATCAAGAAGGTGCCGACGCTGCGCGGGAAGACGGTCATCAACCTGTTCCTCGAGCCGTCGACCCGCACGCGGACCTCGTTCGAGATCGCGGCCAAGCGGCTCTCGGCCGACGCGGTCAACATCTCGGGCTCGGCGTCATCGACGGTCAAGGGGGAGACGCTGCTCGACACCGCGCGCAACCTCGACGCCATGGCGCCCGACGTGGTGGTGGTGCGCCACGCGCAGGCCGGCGCGGCGGAGATGCTGGCGGGGCGCCTCCGCGCCAGCGTGGTCAACGCCGGCGACGGCGCGCACGAGCATCCGACCCAAGCGCTGCTCGACTGCTCGACGATCCGCAAGCACAAGGGGCGCATCGACGGGCTCGAGGTCGTCATCTGCGGCGACATCCGCCACAGCCGGGTGGCGCGCTCGAACATCTGGGCGCTCACCAAGCTGGGGGCGCGCGTCCGCATCGTCGCGCCGCGCACGCTGCTGGCGCCTGGTCTCGAAGCGATGGGCGCGCCGGGCAGCGTCTCCATCCACGAGCGGCTCGAGCCGGCGCTGGAGGGGGCCGACGTGATCATGATGTTGCGCATCCAGAAGGAGCGCATCGGCGGCGCGCTCTTCCCCAACACGCGCGAGTACTCCCGCTACTTCGGCCTCAACCCGCGCCGCCTGGCGCTGGCCAAGCCCGACGCCATCGTCATGCACCCGGGGCCGCTCAACCGCGGCATCGAGATCGATCCCGCCGTCGCCGACGGCCCACGCGCCGTCATCCTCGACCAGGTCGCGCGCGGCGTGGCCGTCCGCATGGCCGTCCTCTACCTGCTGGCCGGCGGCGACGCCGGCCCGTCCGAATAGCGGGCGCGCTCACCAGAGCGTCGGGACGGCGTACTGCCGGATGAGTGGGTCGGGTGTGACGAGGGTCAGGCCGCCCATGATCGCCTGACAGATCAGCATGCGATCGAAGGGGTCGCGGTGGAGGTCGGGGAGCTGAGCTACCGCCAGCGCCGCCGGCTCGTCGAGCGCCAGCGACGATATTCGGTGGCGTGCGCGCATCTCGGGGACGAGCAATATCGCTCGCTCGGGCAGCGGCAGCTTGCCGAGCGCGTGCTTGAGCGCGATCTCCCACGACGAGATCGCGCTCAGATAGACCTCGCTGGCGGGGTCAGCGAACGCCTGGCGTGCCGGGCGCGAGAGCGCGCGATCGCCGAGCGCGATCCAGAGAAACGTGCAGGTGTCGAGCAGCAGCCTCATTCGCCCCGAAACGCCGCCACGATCTCCGTCGGCAGCGGATCGAAGAAACTGCGCGGGATCTTGAACCTCCCGCGGTGCAGGCCAATCGGCCGCGGGTCCTTGCGGGGGCGGGGGAGGGCGCGCAGCTCTGCCACCGGGACGTTGCGGTGACAGATGACGACCGTCTCGCCGCGTTCGGCCGCCGCGACGTACTTCGAAAGCTTGGCCTTGGCCTCGTGAATGTTGACCTTCAACATGGTCATAATTATGGTCATGAACTGGTCCTTTGGCCAAGGGGTCGAATGTGCGGGCGCATCTTCTGCAGGACGTTGTCCTCGATCGGCCGCGTCTGTTGCTGGTGGGGATCAACCCGGGGCTGAGGTCGGGGGCGGTCGGGCATCACTTCGCGGGGAACGGGAATCCTTTCTGGCGGCTGCTGCACGCGGCGCGACTGACGCCGGTGCTCGTCGACTACTCCGAAGATCAGCGGCTGGCGGAGTTTGGCATCGCCCTCACCAATTTGTGCCCGCGCACGACCCGCACGGCGGCCGAGCTGACGCGCGCCGAGCTCGCCCGTGGTCATGTGGTGCTGGCGCGCAAGATCGCGAGCTGGCGGCCGGCGGTGGTGGGGTTCGTCGGGGTCAGCCTCTATCGAATGTACTTCGGCGCCGCCTCCGGACCGGGGCCGGGAACGAAGCGGGAGACGATCGCCGGCGCGCGCGTCTTCGTGGTCCCCAACCCGAGCGGCCTCAACGCCAGCTTTCCGGGGTTCGAGGACAAGCTGCGCTGGTTCAAGAAGCTCCGCCTGTTCGTCGACCGCGAAGCCTCATCAGGCAGGAGGGCGAAAGCGGTTGACTGAGGCACGGTAACCCCCTATCAAAGGGACCCGGCGAATGGATCTCTGTCTGCGCGGCGGCCGAGTGATTGATCCTCGGCGCGGTTTTGACGCCGAGGCCGACGTGCTCCTGAAGGACGGCGTCGTCGGGCTGGTCGGGCCCGGGATCGCCGGAGGGGTCGGCGACGGGGTGCGGATCGTCGACGTGAGCGGCCGCTGGGTGATGCCCGGGCTCATCGACCTGCACACCCACCTGCGCGAGCCGGGGCAGGAATACAAAGAGGACATCGCCACCGGGACGCGCGCGGCGGCGGCGGGCGGGTTCACCGCCGTCTGCGCGATGCCGAACACCACGCCCCCCAACGACTCGCGCGCGGTGACCGAGCTGATCGTCAACCGTGCGCGGCAGGCGGGGACGGTGCGGGTCTATCCGGTCGGCGCCATCACCAAGGGGCTGGCGGGCGAGTCGCTGGCCGAGATGGGGGAGCTCAAGGAGGCCGGCTGCGTGGCCGTCTCCGACGACGGCAAGCCGGTGATGAACGCCGAGCTGATGCGGCGGGCGATGGAGTACGCGCGCACGTTCGACCTCACCATCGTCCAGCACTGCGAGGATCTGACGTTGTCGGCGGGGGGCGCCATGAACGAAGGGGCGGTCGCCACCCGCGCCGGGATCCGCGCCCAGCCGGCCTCGGCCGAGTCGGCGATGGTGGCGCGCGACATCGAGCTCTGCGCGCTGACCGGCGCGCGCTACCACGTCGCCCACGTCAGCAGCGCCGATTCGGTGCGCCTCATCCGGGAGGCCAAGCGGCGCGGGCTGCCGGTCTCCTGCGAGGTGACGCCGCACCACCTGACGCTGACCGACGAGGCCTGCGCCCGCTACGACACGCACGCCAAATGCAACCCGCCGCTGCGGTCGGCCGCCGACGTCGAGGCGCTGCGCGCGGCGCTGGCGGACGGGACGATCGACGCGGTCGCCACCGATCACGCGCCGCACTCGCCGGTCGAAAAAGAGGTCGAGTTCGAGCAGGCGGCGTTCGGGATCATCGGGCTCGAGACGGCGGTGCCGCTGGTGCTCGACCTGGTTCGCGCCAAGCTGCTCACGCCGATGGCCTTCGTGACCCGGCTGTCGGCGGCGCCGGCCGCGCTGTTCGGCCTGCCGGGCGGCACGCTGGCCGACGGGGCGCCCGCCGACGTCACGGTCATCGACCCCGAGGCGGAGTGGACCTGCGAGCCGGCCGCCAGCCGTTCCCGCTCGCGCAACACGCCGTTCGCCGGGCGCGCGCTGCGCGGACGGGCGGTGTTGACGGTCGTCGGCGGTGCTATCGTCTACTCGGGAGAGAGAGTCGCGTGAACGTCGTAGAGAAAGATTCACCAGGCCTGCCCCCCGCGCTGCTGGCGATGGAAGACGGGACCGTCTATCGCGGCTTCGGCTTCGGCGCCGCCGCCGGCGATCCCTCGACCGACATGCCGACGGGCGCGGGCGAGATCGTCTTCAACACCGCGATCACCGGGTATCAGGAGGTGCTGACCGACCCGTCGTACCGCGGGCAGATCGTCACCATGACCGCGCCCGAGATCGGGAACGTCGGGATCAACCCGGTCGACTTCGAGTCGGCGCGTCCCTGGTGCGCCGGCTTCGCGGTGCGCGAGCTGTCGCCCGTCGTCTCCAACTGGCGCGCCTCGGGCTCACTGCACGAGCTCTGCGCCGCGCACGGGGTCGCCGGCATCACCGGCATCGACACCCGCGCCGTCACCCGGCGCATTCGCCTCTCGGGCGCGCAGCGCGCGGTGATCACCCGCGCGGTCGGCGATCCGGCCGCCGCCGTGGCGCGCGCGCGCAAGCACCCCTCGCTGGAGGGGCGCGATCTCGTCCGCGAGGTGACCGCCGCGTCGCCCTATGAATGGGACGAGCCGCTCTGGGTCGGGCCGCGCGCGCCCAGCCGCGCCGCCGTCGTGCCGCCGCCGGTCCGCCACCACGTCGTCGCCTACGACTTCGGGATCAAGCGCGGCATCCTGCGCCACCTGCGGTCGTCGGGCTGCAAGGTGAGCGTGGTGCCGGCGACGACCCCGGCCCGTGAGGTGCTGGCGATGAAGCCGGACGGCGTGTTTCTCTCCAACGGCCCCGGCGATCCGGCGGCGGTCGACTACGCGGTCGAGGCGGCGCGCGAGCTCTGCGCCAGCAAGCTCCCGGTGTTCGGGATCTGCCTCGGCCACCAGATCCTGGGGCTCGCGCTCGGGGGGAAGACCTACAAGCTCAAGTTCGGGCACCACGGCGCCAACCATCCAGTGATGGACCTCGGCACGCGCAAGGTGGAGATCACCTCGCAGAACCATGGCTTCGCCGTCGACGTCGATTCGATGGCCGGCAAGGCGGAGCTCTCGCACGTCAGCCTCAACGACAAGACCGTCGAGGGGATGCGCCACGCGACGCTGCCGGTGTTCAGCGTGCAGTACCACCCCGAGGCCTCGCCCGGGCCCAACGACGCGGGGTATCTCTTCGATCGCTTCCGTGTGTCGATGGAAGAGCGCCGCCGCCGCTGAGCATGATCTACGCGCTGCTCGACCGACTGACGGAGCGCTACAGCGAGAACGAGCATCGGCTGGAGGCGATGCGCGCCCGCGAGGAGTACTTCGACCGCGCCGGCAAGGTGTTCGACGACGACGCCGAGCTCTTCGAGGGGCGGATGGCGTCGTTCCTCGAGTGGTACGTGCTCGAGCGGCCGTCGGCGGGGCTGGGCAAGACGCCCATCAGTCCGATTTTGCACGCCGTCGAGAACGGGACGAAGCTGCCAGGCGAGGAGCGCCGGGCACTGGCCCACCTCGCCTCCAGCCACCGCAGCCTGTTCCAGCTCGCCTCGGCGGCCGAGCGCGTGCTGGAGATCGACGATCTCCTCGGCGGGGCGCGCTTCTCCGTGCTCGAGCGGCGCAACACCGCCGGCGTCGCCGAAGGGGACCTGTTCGAGGCGCGCGTGATCTGGGACGGCGAGCGAGCGATCTTCGGGCGGACGTTCCTGTTTCATCCGCCGGACGCGCGCGAGGTGGCGATCGACTGGGTCGAGCGGGTGGTCGCCGAGGGGATGCCGCGCGCCGAGATCCTGTTTCACCTGTCGCGCCAATACGTCCGCTGGCACCGCCTGGGGCACATCGGCGCGGCGAAGGTCTACCGCGATGCCGGCTGAACCGGCCGAGCCGCCCCCGACCCGCCGGACAAAATCGGCAAGCCGGGCAAAATCGGCGAGCTGGGCAAGCTGGCCGGCGCTCGCGGCGCTGCTGTTGGCGGCGGCGGTCGGTGCCGCCAACGTCTACCTCATCACCCGCAGCCGCGACGTGGTGGTGGTCGACTTCGCCAAGACGCCGTCGCGCCCCTACGCGATGGTGCTGGGCAGCCACGTGTTCGAGGGGGGGATCCCCTCGCGGGATCTGGCGGGGCGGCTGGAGACGGGCCGCCAGCTCTACCGCGCCGGGCTGGCGCGCCGGATCATCGTCTCGGGCGCCGCCCATCCAGGGTACGACGAGCCCGACGCGATGGCCGCCTGGCTGGAGGCGCGCGGTGTCGCCCCCGCCGACCTGGTGATCGATCGGGGCGGCTACCGCACGGCCGCCAGCATGGCCGACGCCGCGGCGAACGGCGTGCGGTCCCTGCTGGTGGTGTCCCAGCGCTATCACCTGCCGCGCGCCATCTACCTGGCGAACCGCGCGGGGATGTCGGCGGTCGGCGTCCCCGCCCGGGAGCTCGATTCGACGCTCGGCCACTGGATGTTCGAGTTGCTGCGCGAGACGATGGCGCGCGCGGAGATCGTCGTCGAGGTCGCGGTGCGGGGTGTGCGCGGTCTGCCGGCCGACCAGATCCCGCGCGCGCCCACCGGCTGAGTCGCCATCGATCGATCGCGCCGGCGCCGCGGATTGCAAACGGCGCCTCGCTTGGTTAAAACCGGCCGCATGCGAAACCTGGCGCTTCGTCTGGCGGTCGTGCCTCTGCTGCTTTCGCTCGCCGCCTGCGTCGAGCAGGACGAGGACAAGCCGACCGCCGACGATCTGACCGTCGCCAAGCAGAATTTGCTCTCCACCGCCCCCGTTCCCCGCTACCCGGTGAACGCCGACCTCGACGGCAAGGTGGTCTTCTTGGGGATGGACGTCGAGCCGCTGCCGGCCGAGCCGGGCAAGGAGCTGAAGCTCACCCAGTACTGGAAGGTCGTCACGCCGCCCGGTGACGGGTGGAAGACGTTCACCCACGTCGAAGGGCCGGGGAAGCAGAACTACATCAACGCCGACCACGTGCCGATCCAGGGGAAGTATCCGGTCGCCAGCTGGAAGGCGGGCGACATCATCCGCGACGCGCACACCGTGCGGATGCCCGACGCCTGGACCTATCCGGTCGTCGAGGTCTACGTCGGTCTTTGGCGCGGAGCCACGCGGATGCCGGTCAAGTCGGGCGCCCACGACGGCGAGGGGCGGGTGCTCGCCGCGTCGATTCCGGTGCGCGCGGTCAACGCCGCGGAGCCGCGCAAACGGTATGTGGCGCGCCTGGTGCAAAAGGCGCCCAAGCTCGACGGCAAGCTGGACGATCCGGCCTGGGCCGAGGCGCCCTCGACCGGGCCGTTCGTCAACACGCTCACCGGTGGCCCGGTGGCGCCGGTGATGAAGACCGAGGCCAAGCTGGTCTGGGACAAGAAGAACCTCTACGTGGCGTTCGACAACAGCGACGACGACGTCTGGACCGACCTCAACAAGCGCGACGACAAGCTCTGGACCGAGGAGGCCGACGAGCTGATGATCGACGCCGACGGCAACGGCCGGACGTACATCGAGCTGCAGGTGGCGCCCAACGGAAACATCTTCGACACCTACCTCCCCGCGCCGCGCAGGTACGAGGACACCATCGACCCCAAATTGAAGCCGTTCTCCTGGAACTCGAAGATGATCGCCAAGGTCCACGTCGACGGGACGCTCAACAAGCGCGACGACAAGGACAAAGGTTGGACCGTCGAGCTGGCGATCCCGCTCGAGGACGTCAAGGGGATGGACGACAAGTCGGCCGTGCGGCTGCCGCCCGAGCCGGGTGACGTCTGGCGCATCAACATGTTCCGCATGGACGTGCCGAAGGGGAAGCCGCAGCAGGCCTCCGGCTGGTCGCCGCCGATGGTCGGCGATTTCCACGCGCTCGGCCGCTTCGGCGAGCTGGTGTTCGCCGACGCCGACGGGAAGCTGCCACAGGCGCCGGCGCCGAGGAAGCTGCCGATGGCCAAGGTGGCCGCGCAGGTGGTCGGCAAGACGGGGAGCGCACCGGCGCCGATGGGGCCGCCCGATCGCAAGGCGCCTGCCGCGGCCAAGGGCGGCGACGTCCACGAAAAGAAATAGCGCGCGGTCATTCGGGCGGGCCGGCGCCGCGCTCGCCTCGATCGTCGCGGGCCTGTTGGCGCTGGCGCCCGACTCGGCAGCCGCCGACGCGCCGGGGTCCCCGGGGCCGCTCACCCCTGGCACGCTCGTCCCCGCCACTTCCGGGCCAGGCGAGTATCGAGCGACGCCGACCGGCCGAAGGCCGCCCCGGGATCCGCTGCGCGACGCGCTGGTCGAGGATGCGCGCGCGGCCGCCGGGCGTGCCGGCAAGCCGGCGCCGAGCGCCGACCCGCGGCTCGACTGGGCGATGACCGATCTGGCGCGGCGGCTGCGCGACGACGATCTGCCCGACCCGGAGGCGGTCGCCTTCCTGCTGTCGCACAACGGTCTGGTCGAACCGCCGCCGCACATCTTCTTCGGGCAGGCGGGCACCGGGGGCGACGACACGATCCGCGGCCACGCCGGCGAAGAGATCGCGGCCGCGCTGCGCGCCGGCTCGCTCGGCCGCGTCGGGGTCGGCATCGCGCGCACCGGCACCCGCCTCTACGTGGTGGCCGGATTTCAGGAGACGCCGATCGTCCTGGCGTCGCCGATCGCGCGCCGGCTGCGCTCGGGCGGGCGCGCGGGCGTCAGGGCGCGGATCGACGCCGCTTACCACGACCCGCAGCTGGCGATCACCTGGCCCGACGGCAGCGTTCACGAGGATCCGCCGATGGTGCACGCGCGCACGTTGGCCGGCGAGCTCCGCTGCGGCGCCGACGGGCGTTACCAGGTCGAGATCGTCGCCACCGGCGCTGTCGGTCCGACCGTGCTGGCGAACTTCCCCGTCTACTGCGGGGTTTCGCCGCCCAAGGTCTGGAAGGGGGCGGTGGCGATGCGCCAGGGCCCGGCCGATCCGGCCGCGGCCGAGCAGCAGATCGTCGCCTTGGTGAACCGCGATCGCGCGCGAGCCGGTCTGCCGCCGGTGGCCGCCGACGCGCGGTTGGCGGCGGTGGCGCGCGCCCACTGCCAGGACATGATCGACCACGACTTCGTCGGGCACGTCTCACCCCGCACGGGATCGGCGGCCGACCGGCTGCACCGCGCCGGCCTCGAGCCAGAGCTGGTGATGGAGAACGTCGGCCGCTTCTACAGCGCCGATCAGGCCGAGAGCGGTTTTCTGGGGAGCCCCGGTCACCGCGGCAACCTGCTCGACCCGCGCGCCACCCGCATCGGCGTCGGCGTGGTGTTCGGCCCCGAGGTGACCGGCACACGCCCGCTGTTCGTGACCCAACTTCTGATCAAGTAAGGCGCTCAGGAGGAGCTGGGCTCGGGCGCGACGAGCACGACCGGCCCGTCGGACGTGCGGACGAAGCGGCGGGCGCGCGCGGCCGGCAGCCGGGCGACGGCCGCGGCGAGCGCGGCGCGCTCCGACGGGGTGAGCGCCTCGAATGGTTGAGGATCGCCGGCGACGGGCTCGTACCAGATCGCACGCCGATCGTCGGAGAGCCGGAGCACCCGCTGGACCTGCGGTCCTCCGGCGGCGGCGGTGGCCCGCAGCTCGCCGAGCGCGTCGTCCTCGAGCGCCGCCACCCGCTCTTCGATCAGCACCTCGCGCGCGGAGCGCGGGTCATACCGCAGGACGAGGCGCGCTTCGTCGGTGTGCCCGAGCTCGCGTTCGGGCGTCGTGACCGGCGGTGTCTCGGCCTGGGCCGGCGCCGTGGCCGGTGCGGGCAGCTCGTAGGCCGCCCCTTCGATCGGCCAGGCGACCACCGCCTCGGCCATCTCGAGCGCCGAGGCGAAGCGCTCGCCGGGCGACTTGGCCAGCGCGCGCGCCAGCGCCTCGTCGTGCAGCGGCGAGAGGCCCGGCCGGCGCGCCGAGGGGCGGGGCGGGTCCTCGCCCAGGTGTTGTGCCACCAGATCGGGCCCCAAGAACGGCGGCCGACCGGTGAGCGCCTCGACCAGCGTCGCGCCGAGCGCGTAGAGATCGGCGGAGTAGCCGATCGGCGCGCCGGTGATCTGCTCGGGTGACATGTACGCCACCGTTCCGAAGAAGCCGCCGGTCTGGGTCTGGCCAAAGTCGGCCAGGTGCGCGCTGCCGAAGTCTCCCAGCTTGGCGTTGCCGGCGGCGTCGTAGAAGACATTGGCCGGCTTCACGTCGCGGTGGACGATCCCGCGCTCGTGGGCGGCGCCGAGCGCCGCCAGCAGATCGAGCGCCAATCGGCGCCCGGCCGCCAGCGGCAAGGGTCCCTCGGCCGCCAGCCGATCGCCGAGCGTTCCCCCGGGCATCAGCTCGAACACGAACAGGCCGGAGGCCGGCTGCGCGTCGGCGAGCGCGACGATGTTGGGGTGGCGCAGGCGCCCGGCCGCCTCGGCCTCGCGCGCGAAGCGCAGGTAGGCCTGGCGCTCTGAATCGCCGCCGCCCCCGACCGCCAGCAGCTTGAGCGCGACCGGCGCCCCCAGCAACGAATCGAACGCTTCGTAGACGCGGCCGAGCGCCCCCACGCCGAGCAACCGCCGCAGGTGATAGCGGCGTCCGACGTCGCCGGGCGCGGCGCCGGCGCCCCCCGCTTCGGTCACCGCCTCCTCGAGCAGGGCCACCTCCTCGGCGATCCGCGGCAGCTGGGGGTCGGCCCGGTGCAGCCGCGCGGCGAGCTCCGCGGCGGCGCCGGGCAGCCCGAGCGCCAGCAAGGGGCCGCAGAGCGCCCGCCAGGCCGCTGTCCGCAGCGCCGGGACGCGGGCCGCGATCTGCAGATGCCGGACCGCCTCTTCGGCGCGGCCGAGCCGGGCCAGCAGCTTCCCGATGGCCAGGCGCGCGGCGGTCACCTCCTCGCCGCTCCCCTGGGCGATCAGCCGCTCGTAGATGAGCCCCGCCTCGCGCAGCGCGCCCGCCTGCGTTTCAACCCGCGCCTCGTCGAGCGGGGCGCCGGCGCGGCGGTACCAGGCGGCGGCCCGCGCCCAGGCGCCCGCGCGCTCGGCCGCGCGCGCCGCTTCGAACGTCCGCCCGCGCGCCGCGAACGCCTCGGCGACGGCGAGCAGCCCGGCGGGCGGCGTCTCCTCGGCGATCTCGGCGGCCTGCGCCGGCAGATTGGCGTCCAGCGCCAAGCGCACCGCGAGCGGCCGGTCGCCGAGCTTCAGCGCCAGCGGCCAGGCGTCGCCGAAGCGCCAGACCCGCTCGTAGAGGCCTATCGCCCGGGCCAGCTCGCCGCGCTCGGCGGCGACGCGCGCACCCTCGGCGTAGGCGCCGTGCGCGACCAGATAGTCGACGAAGTCGCCGTCCGCCATGCCGTCCGCTCAATGCTCCCACAGCTGGCGGCCGCGTGTTAGAAGCATCGACTTCCGGCACGGACGGCCATGATTCTCGGGGTTCTCGGCGGCAGCGGGCTCTACGACATCGACGGTCTCGCCGACCGGCGGTCGGAGGCAGTTTCGACGCCGTTCGGCGCGCCCTCGGGTCCGCTCGTCAGCGGGCGGGTGGGGGAGGCGCGGCTGCTGTTCTTGCCGCGGCACGGGGCAGGCCACCGCTACTCGCCGTCGGAGATCAACTACCGCGCCAACGTCTTCGCGCTCAAGGCGGCGGGGGCGACGCGCGTGCTGTCGGTCTCCGCGGTCGGCTCGCTGCGCGAAGGGATGCCGCCCGGCGATCTGGTGCTCGTCGATCAGTTCATCGACAAGACCTTCCGGCGCGCGTCCACCTTCTTCGGCGACGGGGCCGTCGGCCACGTCTCCTTCGCCGAGCCGACCTGCGCGGCGTTCGGCGCGGCGGTCGCGGCGGCGGCGGCGGAGACCGGCGTCGTCGAGGCGCCCGCCGACGCGCGGCTGACGGCGCGAGCGTCGGGGTCCGGCAAGCGCCTGCACCGCGGCGGGACCTACGTCTGCATGGAGGGGCCGCAGTTCTCGACGCGCGCCGAGTCGCTGCTGCACCGGAGCTGGGGCGCCGACCTCATCGGCATGACCGCCGCCACCGAGGCCAAGCTCTGCCGCGAGGCGGAGCTCTGCTTCGCCGCGCTGGCGCTGGTCACCGACTACGACTGCTGGCACGCCGAGGAGGAGGCGGTCACCGCGCAGGCGGTCATCGCCGTGCTGAACGCCAACGTGGCCGGCGCCAAGGAGATCGTCCGCCGTCTGCCGCAACATGCGTCGTACGCCGCGGACTGCGGTTGCGCCGGGGCCGCCGCTGCCGCCATAGTCACCGCGCCGGAGGCGATCACGCCCGAGGCACGCCAACGCCTGCGGGCACTTCACGGGAGAGAGATCTGAATATGTCGTCCTCTGCATCGCCTCTGTTGGTCGTGGGATCGATCGGCCTCGACACGGTCGAGACGCGCGCCGGAAAACGCGTCGACGTGCTGGGCGGCGCCGCCTCGTACTTCTCGGTGGCGGCCTCGTTCCTGGCGCCGGTGCGCCTCACCGGCGTGGTCGGCACCGACTTCCCCGACGCGCACACCAAGCTCTTCGAGTCGCACGCCGTCGATCTGGCGGGCCTCGAGCGCGTCCCCGGCAAGACCTTCCGCTGGTCGGGTGTCTACGCGCCGGACTTCTCGACGCGCACCACGCTCGACACGCAGCTCAACGTCTTCTCGGACTTTCGCCCCAAGCTCCCCGCGGCCTGGACCGACTCGCAGTATGTCTTCCTGGCCAACATCGATCCGGTGTTGCAGCTCAGCGTCCTCGAGCAGACGGAGAAGGCCGGCCAAGTGGGTAGCAAACCGAAGTTCGTGGCCTGCGACACCATGAACTTCTGGATCGAGGGCAAACGTCCCGAGCTCCTCAACCTGCTCAAGCGGGTCGACATGCTGCTGCTCAACGACGAAGAGGCGCGCCAGCTCTCGGGACAGGCCAACCTCCCGGCGGCGGCGCGCGCCATCCGCGCCCTCGGCCCGCGCGCGGTGGTCATCAAGCGCGGCGACGCCGGCGCGCTCTTGTTCCACGAAGGAGGCGTCTTCGCGGCGCCGGCCTTCCCCATCGAGAACGTCGTCGACCCGACCGGCGCCGGCGACTCGTTCGGCGGCGGCTTCATGGGGTGGATCGCCCGCGAGGGGGACACCAGCCCGTCCACCATTCGCACGGCGATGATCCTCGGCTCGGTGCTGGCCTCGTTCTCCGTCGAGGACTTCAGCCTCGATCGCTTCAAACGCCTCGACCTGGCCCAGATCCGCGAGCGCTTCGCCGCCTTCGCCGATCTGGTCCACTTCGAGAAGATCAAGCTCTGAGCGGCGTACGCGCGATGCCGGACGCGCTGATTCTCGACGCGACCACCGCCGCCGATCTGCAGGCGATCGGCGAGCGGCTGGGACGCGTGCTGGAGGTCGGCGACGTCCTGGCGCTGGTCGGCCCGCTCGGCGCCGGCAAGACGACGTTCGTGCAGGGCGTCGCGCGCGGCCTCGAGGTCCCCGCCGACCGCCACGTCGCCAGCCCCACCTTCGCGCTGGTCAACGAGCACCCCGGCCGCGTCCCGCTGGTCCACGCCGATCTCTACCGCATCAACGATCCGCGCGAGCTCGACGAGCTGGGCCTCTCGGACGCCTTCGACCGCGCTGCCGTGGCGATCGAATGGCTCGACCGCTTCCCGGAAGCTGCCCCGACCGAGCGTTTGACCATCGAGATCGAGATCGCGCCCGACGGCACGCGACGGGTGACGCTTCGGGCGAGCGGCGCGCAGGCGCAGGCGCTGGTCGCGTCGTTGGGCTGACGACGTTCCAACCTCACGGCTGCGCGATCAGTCCGTCGCGCCGCCGTCGGCGCAGAAGGGGAGAGAGGACGAGCCGCTCCCGGGCTGGGAGGTCCATCCGGGCGGCAGGAGACAGTTCTCCGAAAATCGCCACAAATTGCCGTCGGAATCGGTGGCCTCGGTTACGAGCGCGCTGCACACATAGTCGGTGCAGCCGACGGGGATGCTTGGTCCGACGCAGGTCGAATAGATCCGTTGCGCCGACAGAACGTAGCAGCCGGCGGTGCAGGTGACAGCCGACATCGCTGTGCAAACGTCGCCGTCGGACTTCGCGGCGCCAGGCAGACTGCTGGAGCAGGCTCCAGACGCAAACAGGAACAGGATGAAGAGCAGGCGATGGACAGGGCGCATGGGACGGCCTCCCGGCAAGTTAGGCCGCCCATGCTAGCAGAAAGGTATCCGCAGAAAAATCCGGAGGTCGGCGCCCGCCGACATCTCGGCCTTTGGGTGGTCGGGTCGAGACGTTGGTTGCCTGGCTCAGATCGCAAGGCTCACGCCGGTGGTCCCGGAAGAACGAGAAAAGATCCGCAGCATCGTCACTACCCGCGGGCGTGCGCTGAGCTAGACTGCCGCCCTAAATGAGCGAGCTCCCTGAAACCATTCTCTCCCAGGCGGCCACCATGGCGCGGGGTTTGGCGATTGACGCCGTGGTCGCCAGTCAAAGCGGCCACCTCGGCTTGCCGCTCGGCTGCGCCGAGATCGGCGCGGTGCTCTACGGCCACGCGCTCAGCCACGATCCGGCGCAGCCGGGGTGGTTGAACCGCGACCGCTTCGTGCTGTCGGCCGGGCACGGCTCGATGTTCCTCTACGCCTGGCTGCATCTGAGCGGGTACCGGGACATCACGCTCGAGGAGATCAAGCGCTTCCGGCAACTCCACTCGAAGACGCCCGGGCACCCGGAGGTGACCCACGCGCCTGGCGGCGTCGAAGCGACCACCGGCCCGCTCGGCCAAGGGGTCGGCGACGCGGTGGGCATGGCGGTCGGCGCCAAGATGGCGGAGGCGCGTTTCAACACCGCCGAGCACACCATCTTCGATCACCACATCGTCTGCCTGGCGGGCGACGGCTGCATGCAAGAGGGGGTCGCGATGGAGGCCGTCGCCTTCGCCGGCCACCAGAAGCTGGACAACCTGATCCTCATCTACGATTCGAACGCCGTCACGCTGGACGCGATGGCCAAGGAGACGCAGAGCGAGGACACGGCCAAGCGGTTCGAGGCGCTCGGGTTCGACGTGCAGACGGTGGACGGCCACGAGATGGAGGCCTTCTTCGCCGCCTTCGTGCGCGCCAAGCGGGCCGGCAGCGGCAAGCCGCAGCTGATCATCGCCAAGACGCTCATCGGCCGGGGGATCCCCGAGGTCGAGGGGACGCAGAAGGCGCACGGCGAGGGGGGGGCCAAGTTCGACGAGGCGGCGCGCAAGGGTCTGGGGTTGCCGCCGGAGCCGTACTTCGTCTCGCCGGAGGTGCGCGCGTTCTTCGGGGCCCGCGAGAAGAAGCTGGCCGCCGCCCACGCTGTCTGGACCAAGACCTTCGAGGCCTGGAAGGTCAAGAACCCCAAGCTGGCCGAGGAGCTGGCCAGCTCGCGGGCCGAGATCCGCAATCTTCCCGAGAACACGGCCAAGCGAACCCCGGACGTGGCGGCGCTGCTGGCCGCGATTCCCGAGTTCCCCGCGGCGACCAAGATCGCCACGCGCAAGGCGGGCCAGGAGGTGCTGCAGCCGCTGGCGGCCCAGGTTCCGCTGCTCATCGGCGGCAGCGCCGATCTGTACGGCTCGACGCTGAACTACATCGGCGATCTGAAGACGGGCAACGACGACTTCAATGCAAGCCGGCGCAACGGGCGCAACATCCGGTTCGGGATCCGCGAGCACGGCATGTGCGCCATCCTGAACGGCATCGCGCTGCACGGGATCTTCCGCCCCAGCGGCGCGACGTTCCTGGTGTTCGCCGACTACTGCCGCGGCTCGATCCGCCTGGCGGCGCTCTCCCACCTGCCGGTCATCTACGTCTTCACCCACGACAGCGTGGGCGTCGGCGAGGACGGACCGACCCACGAGCCGGTCGAAACGATCCCGGCGTTGCGCGTGATCCCCAACCTGGACGTCATTCGTCCGGCCGATCCCGAGGAGACCGCGGGCGCCTTCGCAGCAGCGCTCGATCGCACCGACGGTCCGACGCTGCTGGCGCTGACGCGGCAGAATGTTCCGCTCTTGGAGAGCATCCCGGTGAAGGCGCGGCGTGAAGGCGCGCTCAAGGGCGGCTACGTCGCCAAGAAGGAGACCGCTGCGCTCGACCTCATTCTGCTCTCGGCCGGCAGCGAGCTTCAGCACGCGCTGGCGGCCGCGGAGAGCCTGGGGCCGGGGACGCGCGTGGTCAGCCTGCCGTCGTTCGAGCGCTTCGATCGCCAGCCGGCGGCCTACCGCGAGGAGGTGCTCCCGCGCGCCTGCCGGCGCCGGGTCGCCATCGAAGCGACGGTCACCTCCACCTGGGCCCCCTACGTCGGGCTCGACGGTGCCACGATCGGGATTGACCGCTTCGGGCTGTCGGGGCCCGGCGCGGAGGTCATGAAAGAGCTGGGGATCACCGCGGCGCACGTGGTCAGCGTGGCCAAGGCGCTGCCCGCCAAGTAAGCACCAAGTGGCGCCGCCGCGAGCTCGCCTCCCGGCGACGGTGCTATGGTCTGCCGCGTGTTGAGCGGAGCTCTTTCGTTCTTGGCGCTGGGCGCGCTGGTCGCGCAAGCGGCGCCGCCTGTCGTCACGCCGCCGGCGGCCCCACCGCGGGTGGTGGCCCGCACCTTCCCGGTGATGGGGACGGAGGTGACCTTCTCGGCCTACAGCGCCGACCCGGACGCCGCCGAGCACGCTTTCGCAGCGGCCTACGACGAAATTCGGCGGGTCGAGAAGCTGATGACCGACTGGGAGCGCCCCGGCGAGCCGGAGAGCGACATCGTCAAGATCAACAAGGCGGCGGGCAAGAAGGCGGTCAAGGTCAGCCCCGAAACAATCGAGGTGATCGAGAAGTCGCTGGAGATGTCGCGGCGCTCGGAGGGGGCGTTCGACATCACCTTCGCGGCGATGCACGGCCTCTGGAAGTTCGACGAGGACATGGACAAGTCGATCCCCTCGCCGGAGGAGATCGAAAAGCGCCGCAAGCTCATCAACTGGCGCGACGTGCTGGTCAACGTCAAGAGCGGTACGGTGAAGTTGCGGCGGGTCGGGATGCGCATGGGGCTGGGCGGGATCGCCAAGGGGTACGCGGTCGATCGCTGCTCGGCGGTGCTGCGGACCGCCGGGCTGAAAAATTTCATGGTTCAGGCGGGCGGCGATCTCTACGTCGCCGGCCGCAAGGGGAGCGCCAACTGGATGGTGGGCGTGCGCGATCCGCGCGGCGGCCCGCGCGACATCATCGGCCGCATGCCGATCGAAGACCACGCCTTCTCGACGGCGGGCGACTACGAGCGCGGCTTCGTGCTCAACGGCCGCCGCTACCACCACATCATCGATCCCAAGACCGGCTACCCGGCGACGGCCTCGCGCGAGGTGACCATCTTCGCGCCCAATGCCTTCCTGGCCGACGCGCTCGACGATTCGGTCTTCATCCTGGGGCCGAAGAAGGGGATGGAGCTGATCGATTCGTATCCCGACTGCGCGACGCTGATCGTCGACGCGCAGAACAAGGTCTGGATGTCGAAGTCGCTGGAGGGGAAGCTGCAGCGGACGTCCGCCCCAACGGACGGGATTTGACGGACGGGATCTGATGGCCGGCGCAGCTCACGAAGCGACCGACGTCGCGACCGAGGTCGCCACCGATGTCGCCATCATCGGCGGCGGGATCATGGGCTCGGCGGTGGCGCTGCGGCTGGCGCAACGGGGGATCGGGGTGACGGTCATCGAGCGCGGCATCCCCGGCGCCGAGGCGTCGAGCGCGGCGGCCGGCATTCTCGGTCCCCAGATGGAGGCCGACGGGCCGGGGCCGCTGCTCGAGCTCGGGCTCAAGAGCCGCGCGCTCTACCCGGCGCTGGCCGCCGAGCTGCGCGAGCTGACCGGCATCGACGTCGGCTACGATCGCTCGGGCGTCCTCGCGGTGGCGTTCGACGAGGCGGGCGAGGCGGCGCTCTCGGCGCGGCGCGCCTGGCAGCTCGCGCGCGGGCTGCGGGTGGAGATGCTGTCGGGCGAGGCGGCGCGCCTGCGCGAGCCGGCGCTCGGCCCCGCGGTCCGCGCCGCGCTCGGCTTCAACGACGACGCCCAGGTCGTCGCCCGCGAGCTGGCCCGCGCCTTCTCACAGGCCGCCGCCGTGGCGGGGGCGCGCTTTCTGACCGGGCGATACGTGCGGCGCGTGCTCATCGCCGACGGCGCCGTCACCGGCGTCGAGCTCGACGGCGACACGCTCCCCGCGGGGGTGGTCGTGGTCGCCGCTGGGAGCTGGTCGGGTCTGGTCGAGGGGGCGGGCGTTCCGTCGGCGGTCGTGCGCCCGGCGCGCGGCCAGCTGGTCTCGATCGAGACCCGCCCACCGCTGTTTCGCCACGTCGTCGCCGCGCCCGGCGGTTACCTCGTTCCTCGCCGCGACGGCACGGTGCTGGCCGGCAGCACCGTCGAGATGGCCGGCTTCCGCAAGGAGGTCACCGTCGGCGGCCTGGCCGCCATCCTCACCCTGGCCCGCACGCTGATCCCGGCGCTGGCGGACGCGCCGGTCACCGCCACCTGGTCGAACTTCCGCCCCTACACCGAGGATCACCTGCCGGTGCTGGGCGCGACGGGTGTGCGCGGCCTGATCCTCGCCACCGGGCACTTCCGCAACGGCATCCTCCTGGCGCCCGTCACCGCCCAGGCGGTAGCCGAGCTGATCGCGACCGGAAAAGCCCCCTTCGATCTGGCGCCGTTCTCGATCGACCGCTTCGCCATGCGCACCACCTGGGACTGATCTCCGGCGGAGGGCAGGCCGTCGCTGACGTCAGCCCGGCCTCGAGGCGTCAGGTGCCCGGGGGAAGCGTACGGCCGATAGGACGGCGGTGGGTCGAAGCGCGAGCGACGTTGCGAGGTCAGCTTTGGACGTCGGCTCTGTTCTTAGGCGCGCAGGAATTCGTCGCGCGGGACGCGTGCCTGAGTACAGATCGCTCGGAGGGCCGAGCTTTTGAGCGTCGGGTGATTCGGCAGCGTCAGCGGCGTCGTTGTCCCATCCGAATTGAGTCGCCTCATGGCGATGTGCTCACGCTCCCGCACAATCTCGAATCCGACGGTCTGCAGCGCTCGGACGACGCGGCCCGGGGCGCGTCGACGGGAAACTTCATCGTGCGGCGACGCTGGCCTCGGCGACGAAGGCAGCCTCGACGTCACCGTCGTCCTCCCACGCTTCCTCCTCCCACGCTTCCTCGCCAAACGTGTCGATGTGAAACTGTGCGGCGGACTGCGCGTCGGCGAGTGCTTCTTCGTAACTGTCCCCTTGGCCCAGCACTACCCCGCGCAACGCCAACGGATACGCGATGTATCCATCAGCGTGCTTCTCGACGATGAATTTCAACGTCCGCATGATGAACAGTTTAACATGCTCGATTGGTCCGTCCTGCAGGGGGCCGGTCAGGCTTTACGCCGCCCGATTTCAGTCGGAGGCGGGGCGCGAAGGTCGGGATCGTCTCGGCCGGTGGCCGAGACGTCGCCGGTGGTGATGGCGCCGCCGCCGAAGCGGGAGGTGATCTTGTCGAGCGCGCGGTTGAGGGCGTCCGACGGGCGAGGGGGCCGGGCGAAGAGGCCGAGCTGCGGCGCCGACGCGGCTGTCAGGTTTTGGGCCGACACCCCCGTGAGGCGGGTGGGGCGCGCGGGCTCCCGCTCCAGCAGGCGCGCGGCCTCGCGATAGATCGTCTGGCCGTCGTCGGTCGGCTCGTCGAGCGTCACCCGCCGGGTGACGAGGGTGAAGTCGGCGCGTTTGAGCTTGAGCTGCACGGTGCGCGCGCGCAGGCCGGCACGTCGCAGCCGATGCGCCACCCGCAGCGCCTGGGCGTGGACGCGCGGCCGCAGTGCCTCGACGCCGGCCAGATCCTCGTCGAAGGTCTCCTCGGCGCCGACGCTCTTGGCGTCGCGATCGGCGACGACCGGGCGCGGGTCGATGCCGCGGGCGCGCTCCCACAGATCGCGCCCGCCGGGGCCGAACCGCTGCTCGAGGAACGCCGGACCCTTGGCCGCCAGATCGCCGATGGTGGCGATCCCCATGGCGTCGAAGATCCCCACGCTCTTGGGGCCGATCCCCGGCAGCCGCGCCACCGGCAGCGGCGCCAGGAAGGCGGCGGCGCCGTCGGCGGGGACCTCCAGCTGGCCGTTGGGCTTGGCCAGGTCGGAGGCGATCTTGGCCACCAGCTTGACCGCGGCGATGCCGGCCGACGACGGCAGCCCGACCTCGGCGGCGATCCGCTGGCGCAGCCCGCGGGCGATGTCGGCGGGCGTCCCGAACAGCTTGCGCGAGGCGGTCACGTCGAGGAACGCCTCATCGAGTGACAGCGGCTCGTAGAGCGGCGTCACCGTCTGCAGGATGTCGAACACCCGCTCACTCGCCTCGGTGTAGGCGCTGAAGCGCGGCGACACCACGACGGCGTCGGGCGCCAGGCGCAGCGCCCGCGCCATCGGCATCGCGCTCCGCACGCCGAACGGGCGGACCTCGTACGACGCCGCCAGCACCACGCCGCGCCGGGCGCTCCCGCCGACGATGACCGGCCGGCCGCGCAGCGCAGGATCGTCGCGCTGCTCGACCGACGCGTAGAACGCGTCCATATCCAGGTGAATGAGGGCGCGCGGCTCGCCGCCGGGCCCGCCGGGGCTACTCGTCGCTGTCGCCACCGCTCTTGTGGCCGCTGTCGCTGTCGGCGGGGGGCGCCCCCTCCGAGTCGCTGTCGCCGCTCTCCTCGTCGTCGTGGTGCCGCGAGCGGGACTTCGGTTTGGGCGGCGGCGGCGGGGGCGCCTCTTCGGCGCCGCCCTCCGCCTTGGGGACGCTGCTCGAACCGATCAGGATCGCGATGCGCAGGGTGAAGGCGAACGACTGATCGACGGCGCCGCCGGCGATCGCGTTGTCCGTCGCCTGCGAGTGCATCGCGTACCAGTAGCGCCGCCATTCGAGGCCGGCCCGCGCCTCGAACATCTCGCTCAGGGCATAGCCGACGACGACGTCGGCGTCGGCGCCGGCCACTGTCAGGTGGGGGAAGAAGTGCGCCGAGGAGATCTGTGGGCCGCCGTCGTTGTAAACGTAGCGGTAACCGGCCCCCAGCCTCACCGTCAAGCCGTCGGCGACCTTCAGATTCAGCCCGATCCCGGGGCGGAAGTAGTGATAAATCGTGTCCGGGATGTTGAGCTGCGCGCGGGCCGTGGTGTTCCCCGTGAAGGTGAAGGCGTCCTCTCCCGCGGTGGCCGAGAGGTAGACGTCGTCGCCACCGGCGAAGATCAGCCGATAGCGCAGGCCCCCGGCGTAATCGTGAACCACGTCCTTGAAGCTGCCGCCGCTCGACAGCGACGAGGAGATGGCGAACCCCTGCTGGATCTCGGCTTCGAGACCGAGGTTCCCGATCGGCCCGCCGATGAGCGGATCGAGCGGGTACATCACCACGTTGGCGGTGGCGATCGGACCGACGCCGAGCGAGTAGGGGAGCATCATCAGTGAATTGCCGATGACGATGTTCTGATTGAAGGTCAGGCTGCGGTTGAGGCCGCCCACGCCGAGCTCGAAGTCGAGCCAGGCCAGGCCCGACGGCACCGAGGGCGCGGACTCCTCGGGGGGAGGCGCCTCCTCCATCTTCGGCTTGGTCTTTTTCTTCTTCGGCGGCGGGGGGGCCTCGTCCGAGCCGTCCCCCTCGGCCGAGGCCGAGCTGTCGTCCTTGGGCTTGGGGGTGGCGGCCTCGCCGGCCGCGGCTCCTTCTCCCTCGCTGTTCTCGTCATCCTCGGGCGACGCGGCGGCCGCCTTCTGCCCCTTCTTGGCGCCGGTCGGCACGTGCCCGCGGCCGACGTCGGGGCCGAGCTTCTTCCAGAACGTCAGCCCCACCTCGTTCGCCAGCTTGCGCGGGTTGGCGCCGCTGAACGAGGCGTCGCCGAGGATCGATCCCTCGCCCCCGTCGTGCAGGACGATCTTGGCGCGCTTCGGTCCGACCTCACCGGTGACGATCACCGACAGCGCCAGCTCCTTGGAGACCGCCACGATCCCGTCGTCGGAATCGAGGCTGGCGCCGGTGCTGCTCACCGCGTCCTGGATCTCACGCGAGCGCACCAGCTCGAAGCCGTGCGACTTGAGCGACTGCATCACCTTCTTGCGGACCAGCGCCTCCTGCGCCCCTTCGAACTTGGCCACGCCGATCCGCTTGCCGGCGGCCTCGGCGCTCGCCGACGCGAAAAGCAGGAGGCCGACCGCCAGCAGTGAAACCCGGGGCGTCAGTGAAACCTTAGGCGTCAGACCGTCAGGCATTGTTTCCCCGTTCTGGAAAAGACCCGCGCTCCCTGCGGGAAGGGTGGACTTGTCGATGAGGAGCTCTTGGATGAGAAGGTCGCGCGGATCATTGCGCGGCCATGACGAGGCCTTCCGCCCACGCCTCGATGCATGTTTGCTCGGCGGCCGGCAAGAGTTGCACGCTGCCGTACGGCATCGATGCGCCGTGCAGACCGCCGTTCGAGCAGAGAAGCGCGTCGTTGGGAGCCTTCACGGTGATCTTGTTGATGAGAAGACCCTGCGCCGGAGTTTGTTCTGGCACCAGGTAAGGGGTCGGGAAGCCCTCACAAACGGAATCGTTCGCCGGCGTACCCTGGGAGAGCACGCCCACCAGACGGGCGCCGATGTTCGCGTCGACGGTCAGATCGAGCCCCGCCTCCGCCGAGCCATTGCCGTGACAAGAGGCGGTCGCGCAGTTTGTCGTGATGAGGGCCGCGCCGTCATTGCCACCGGTGCAATTCGTGCCGCCGGTGCCGGTGGCCCCGCCCGTCGGGGTGGTGCCGCCGGCACCAGTGACGCCGCTCCCGCCGGTGCTGGTCGCCTCCGCGGACAGCGTAGGGGAGAGCGTGCCGGGGCAGCCGGAGAGCGCGGGGAGAGCGCACAGCGCCCCGACCAGCCTGGGAATCCACGACGTGGATCTCGCCTCGTTCATGGTGACGTCAGCGTCGTCGCCCATGTAGTCAGGCAGGCCGTCTGTGTGGTGGTCAGGGCCAGGCTGTCGAGCGGCATCTGCGAGCCGCAGGGACGATTTGCTTTCAGCTTGTCGATCAGCAGGCCGGTGGCCGGGTTCGAGGTTGGGGTCAGGTACGGCTCCGCGTTCCCCATGCACATCGAGCCGTTGTCGACGGTTCCCACCGACATCACGCCGACCAGGCGCGCGCCGATGTTCGCGTCGACGGTCAGATCGAGCCCGCCGCAGGCGCTGGCGCCTCCGGCGTCGTGGCAATACGACTGGGCGCAGATGCTCATCACGATGGTGGCGCCGTCGTTGTTGCCGGTGCAGTTGGAGGCCATGGTGCCGCCGGTGCCGGTGGCCCCGCCCGTCGGGTTGCTGCCGCCGTTCCCGGAGCCGCCGCTGCCGGTGGCCCCCCCCGACCCCGTCCCCGTCGCCATTTTGGCCACGTCCGGATCGAGCGTGCCGGGGCAGCCCGACAGCATCGAGACCGAGACCAGCGCGCCGACGGCGCCCACGAACCCAAACCATCCCGGGACGTGGCGGAGATGTGACTGCATAGGTTTGCTTCCTTTCGTCTCTTAATGGGGGCTCGGACGAAAAATGAGTGCCTGCTGCCGGGGATTTTTTTGGCCCGGTGTTACTGCCCAGTCATCAGTGCCCAGTCGTCAGTGCCCAGTCATGGAGCGCGCATCGAGAAGTCGCTCCAACTCGTCGGGGGGGAGCACCTTTTTTTCCAAGCATAGCTCGCGGACGGTCTTCCCGGTCTTGACCGACTCTTTGGCGATGGCCGCCGCCGCGTCATAGCCGATACGCGGATTGAGCGCCGTGACCATGGCCAGGCTCTGCTCGATGAGCTCGTTGCAGCGCTTCTCGTTCGGCTCGATCCCCTCGACACAGCGCGAGGCGAACAGCCGGCAGCCGTTGGCCAGAATCCCTACGGAGTGCAGCAGGTTGTAGGCGATCACGGGGATCATCACGTTCAGCTCGAAGTTGCCGGCCGCGCCGCCCCACCCGACGGTGGCATCATTCCCGATGACCTGCGCACAGATCATCAGTAGCATCTCGGACATGACGGGGTTCACCTTTCCCGGCATGATCGAGCTGCCCGGCTGCAGATCGGGCAGGTGAATCTCCCCGATCCCGCAGCGCGGCCCCGAGCCGAGCCAGCGGACGTCGTTGGCCACCTTGGTCAGGCTGACCGCCGCCGAGCGCAGCGCGCCCGAGGCCTCGACGAGCCCGTCGCGCGCCGACAGCGCCTCGCACAGGTTCGGCGCCTGCTTCAGATGGATGCCGATCTCCCTGGCGATGATGCCGATGACCTTGGGGGCAAACGACGGCTCGGAGCCGAGCCCCGTGCCGACGGCGGTCCCCCCGAGCGCCAGCTCGGACGCCGCGCCGGTCGCCGCCTTCACCCGGCGGATGGTGTTGGTCAGCATCTGCGCGTAGCCGGCGAACTCCTGCCCGAGGCGGATCGGCACCGCGTCCATCAGGTGGGTGCGCCCAATCTTCACGATGTGGTCGAAGGCGCGCGCCTTGGACGTGAGCGCCCCCTCGAGCGCCTCCAGCGCCGGGAGCAGATCGCGCTCCATCGCCTCGACGGCGGCGATGTGGACCGCCGTCGGGAAGACGTCGTTCGACGACTGCCCCATGTTGACGTGGTCGTTGGGGTGGACCGGCTTCTTGCTGCCGACCACGCCGCCCAGGATCTGGATGGCGCGGTTCGAGATCACCTCGTTGGTGTTCATGTTGCTGGAGGTGCCCGAGCCGGTCTGGAAGATGTCGACCACGAAGTTGTCGTCGTGCTGGCCGCCGGCCACCTCGTGCGCCGCCTGGATGATGGCGCCGGCCAGCTTCGCATCCAGCTTGCCGCTGTCGCGGTTGACCTCGGCGGCGGCCTTCTTCACCAGCGCCAGCGCACGGATCACCCGGCGGGGGAGGCGCAGCCCGCTGACCGGGAAGTTCTGGTAGGCGCGCTGGGTCTGCGCGCCGTAGAGCGCGGTCGACGGAACTTCGACGTTACCGAGCGAATCGGTTTCGGTGCGGAACTGGTCGGACATCGGTGGTCACTACTCCTCGAACATGATGTCGGCGGTCAAATCCTCGACGCCCGCCTCCAGTCGTGCCCCCGATAGCTCCGCCGTGGTCTTGCGCAGGCGATCGGCCAGCACCTGGGTGAACGCCCAGAGGAGCTTGGTCGACAGCTGCGGTTCCTTGCGAATGATCTCGTAGAAGTCGCGCCGGCTGAGCGACAGCACGCGCGAGCGCTCCTCGGCCGTGGCGCTGGCCGAGCGCGGCTGCCGCCGGTCGATGAGCGCCATCTCGCCGATGTGCGACCCCGGCTCGAGGTGGGTGATGAAGGCGTCGTTCTTGTGCAGCCGGATCTTGCCGCGCAGGAGGACGAACATCTCGTCGCCGGTGGTCCCCTCCTTCAAGATCTCCTCGCCCGGCGCGTACTCGCGCACCTGGGTGACGTTGAGGACGCGCAGGATCTCCTTGTAGATGAGGTGCCGGAAGAGCGGCATCTTGCGGAGCACGTCGACCTTGCGCGCCAGCTCGGCGGCGCGGTCGTCGGCCGGCGCGCCGGCGGTGGCCGCCGCCCCCTCGACGCGGATGACGATGGCGGTGATGTTGTCGTGGCCGCCGCCCGCGTTGGCGAGATCGATGAACTTCTTGGGGAGCAGCTTGACGTCGTCCCCCTTGAGCGAATCGATGATCCGCGCGTCATTGAGGTAGGCGTGCAGGCCGTCGGAGCAGAGCAGGAACTGGTCGCCGGGGAGGATTTCGAAGTCGATGGTGTCGGGCTGGACGGTCTCGTAGACGCCGACGGCGCGGGTGACGGCGTTCTTGTACTGCTTGTAGGGGGAGGTCTCGAACCCCTCCTTGGTGGTGCGGCCGCGCTTGATGAGCTCGTTGACCAGCGAGTGGTCCTCGGTCAGCTGGACCACTTGCCCGCCGCGCAGCATGTAGATCCGGCTGTCGCCGACGTGCGCGATGAAGCCGCGATCGCCGGCGATGAGCAGCGCCGAGCAGGTGGTCCCCATCCCGCGCTTCTCGGGCTCGGCGATCCCTTTGTGATAGATGGTCTGCCCGGCGGTCTGGATGGCGTTCTCCAGCATTGACAGGATCTCGGGCGGCTTGGTCTTCCCGTCGGCCTTGGCGTAGTTCTCGATGAGCTCACGCCCCGCGTCAGCGGCGTTCCGGAATTCGTGGACGGCCAGCTGGGAGGCGACCTCGCCTGACGCATGCCCGCCCATGCCGTCGGCGACCACGAAGAGCGATAGCTTCTTGTCGACGAGGAAGTTGTCCTCGTTCGCCTCGCGCTTCTTACCTACGTCGGTGGCGGCCCAGAAGGATAGCTCCATGCGGCGGGTCTCTCCCGACCTTCAATCGCTACCATGAAAACGGGGAACCACCAAACCCGAATCGGCGACGGATTCCGCAGGCTTGACAGGCGGCCGTGGCCTCAATAGATATGTGCGTCCCGCCTTCCGGAGCGGCGGGGTGCCCTGATCGGGGATCGTCTAATGGCAGGACGCCACACTCTGGATGTGGCTATCAAGGTTCGAATCCTTGTCCCCGAACTGACCGAAAAACTGAATAGCGGCCCCATGGTCTAGCGGTTAGGACGTCGCCCTCTCACGGCGAAATCTCGGGTTCAATTCCCGATGGGGTCACAAAGTATCAAGTCTCCATTCCCGTAGCCGACTTGCATTCTGTTATTCTGCGGACACATGACTGCGCCGGGCTCGTATCCGGATCCGCAAGATGGGCGCGCGCTTTGGTGGTGGGACAACGCCATTAGTGGATCGTCCACACCTACCGGGGCCCCGGCAAGGTTCCATTCCAGTGCCAGCGGCGTGGCACGACACCAAGAGGATCACGCCGACCAGGGCT
>DATAVR010000038.1:0-7160 GCA_036267635.1 Polyangia bacterium
ACCCAGCAGCCGCCAGCGTCCCCGAAGCTGGCCCGGCGCCCTCGACCCGCGTCTTTTTACGCTCCCGGGGCCGGGATGACGTACTGGATGGCCCGGAACGGGATTCGAATCACCTCGCGCTGGCTATCGTCATCGCGCTTGATGGCGTTCACCTCGATGAAGTCGACCGCAGCTCGGACTATCGAACCCTTGATCGTCTCGCCGCCGACGCGGAACGTGTGCATGCCCAGCCCCTTGAGTGACTTCACGTAGAACTCGAACATGTCGGGGTCGTTGGCGGCCATGGCAAAGGATGATAGCCGACGCCGCCGCACCCAAGTTGTTGGTTTGATTCGCGGATTCTGCGGACTGAAGAGAGCCTAAGAACTACGCTAGTTTAGGTTCGGTTTGCCAGACTTAGGATCTGGTTCCGAAAGGAGTGGAGGTTCAAGTCCTCTTCCTCGCACAGAGACCGATCCGGCGAGACGTTGGCTCAGCGCGCGCAGGTGCGGCGGTAGGTATCGACCGAGTCGATCGAGCCGTAGTGGCCCGCGGTGTCGAACAGCAGCAAGAGGTCGTCGCCGGCCGCGGTGTAGTCGAAGTCCCGGATTCCGACGTCGATGCCGCAAAGGTATGTATAGGTCATGCTGCTCCCGGTTGGCGTGGAGGTCGTGTCGAACTTGAGGTTCTGAAATCCACCGTCGTAGTCCGCGTTCATCTGGTGAAAGGCCCATTCGATGGAGGTGCCGCCGTCGAACACCCGGATCGTGCGGTAGGTGAGGCCTTCCCCGCCGGTGTTCTGCCAACGAATCATGTCGTAGTCGCCGTCCTGGATCGTGCCGCCGGCCGGCGTCACCGTCGCGCCGCTGTCGAGCACGATGCCGGCGTCGGTGCCGCCGACCTGCTCGGCGACGACGCCGTTGGTGGTGACGTCGATGGTGTTGCAGGTCCCGCTCAACGACGAGATGGTGCTGCCGGCGGGATCGCTCGGTCGCGTCGCGATCGCGCAGGCGGGCAGGGCTCCGCCGCCTTTTCCACCGGCGGCTCCGCCCGAGCCACCCGTCGCGGTTGAGGTGCCCGCGCCGCCGCCGCTACCGGTCGCCGCGCTCTGGCCGCCGCACCCCACCAGCGCCATCAAGAGACCCGCTGCCCCCGCCACTCCTCTCATCTCCGCCGTTTACGGCGATAGGCCCGGCTTCGTCAAGCCTCGGGTCGAGAAGCTCGCGGGATCCTGCGGGCGCCGTCGCATTTCAGGAGTTCCTCGGCGACGAGGTCGGCTTCCCGGCCTGCGTTCTCGCATCTTTGGCGCCGGCCTATCATTTGTGGCACGCGCCGCTGGCCGGCGCGCCGATCGGATAGCGTTTCGCCGCGTCAATCGATCCGCGCGAGCGATTGCGGGAATTGATGACGTCGCAAGAGAGAAGTTCAAACCAGGCACCGACCGGAGGCCGAACGTGGGTAAGAGCAGACTTGGCAGTGTAATTTTGGCGAGCGCAATCTTCGCCTGCGGCTGCGCCGCCTCGGGCGGCTCCTCCGGCTCTGGAGGCTCAGGCGACACCACGGGGTCAGGCGGCAGCACCGGCTCGGGCGGAAATGGCTCCGGCGGGACGACCGGTTCGGGGGGCTCGGGCTCGGGTGGAAACACGGCGTCGGGCGGCACCACGGGCTCGGGCGGAAGCGGCTCGGGCGGGAACGGTTCCGGCGGGACGATCGGATCGGGCGGCGCGACCGGCTCGGGGGGGACCTCCGGCACGGGAGGGACCACGGCGTCGGGCGGCACGACGGGCTCGGGCGGACACGGCGGGGCGACCGGGTCGGGCGGGACCACCGGCCTGGGCGGATCGACCGGCCTCGGTGGAAACACGGCGTCGGGTGGCGCCACGGGCTCCGGTGGCTCCTCCGGCTCGGGCGGCACGACGGGGGCGGGCGGCAGCGGGACCGGCGGCGCGGGCGGGGGCTCGTCCAGCGTGACCGTGCAGCTCGGTCAGACCGAGCAGATGATCGAGGGGTTCGGCATCAATGACAACTGGGCCGCGGGCTCGACGCCGGCGGCGCTCTTCACCACCAGCGGGAGCGGCCTTGGCCTCACCATCCTGCGCACGGGCATGAGCGACACCGGCGCCTTCTACAACAGCGGCGAGACCACGGGCGACGTCGCGACTCTCAAGGCGGGCGCCGGTTCGGATGCCAAGCTGATCGGTTCGGTCTGGAGCCCGCCCGCCAGCTGCAAGAGCGCGAACACGATCAACCCGTCAGATACGAACGGTCTCGACGGCGGCCACTTGATGGCGAGCTGCTACACCTCGTGGGCGACGACGATCGCCAACTTCGCCGGCTCGAACGGCTTCTACGCCATGTCGATCGGGAACGAGCCTGACTTCAACTCGTGCGGCTCGAACGATCCATGCAACGGTCAGTATCCGACGACCCTCATGACGGCCCAGGAGATGACGGCCTACGTGAAGATCGCGGGGCCCCTGCTGAAGGCGAAGGGCGTCAAGGTCATCGCGCCTGAAGCTTCGGAGTGGCTCCACCAGTGGTCCAACGTCTCGGCCGGGCCTGACGTCAACGGCCATGAGAGCTCGGATCCCCTCAAGTGCGGCTGCTTCCCGGACAAGAACACCAACAGCTGCGCCAGCGCCTGCAACTCGGGGATGGGCTACGACTACGGCCACGCCATGGCCGCCGATTCGACCGCCTGGGGCGCTTTCGACATTCTCGGCGTCCACCAGTACGACTCCCAGTCGGCGACGGCGTGGCCAAGTGACGTCAATGGCGGCAAGCCCAACAAAGAGGTCTGGGAGACCGAGATGTCCGGCGTGAAGTGGTGGCCGCAACAGGGCCCGAGCTGCGACATCGCCAACGGCGTCGCGGTGGCCGGCTGGATCCACTCCGCGCTCACGGTCGGTCAGGCCTCGGCGTGGCTCTGGTGGTGGTACCAGGCTTCCGGCACCGACGACAACGAAGGCTTGCTGCTCAAGAGCGGGAGCACCG
Organism: Polyangia bacterium; assembly: GCA_036267635.1. Classification (GTDB taxonomy): domain Bacteria; phylum Myxococcota_A; class Polyangia; order Fen-1088; family Fen-1088; genus JADGRB01. Next base: position 2,974 of record DATAVR010000038.1, read on the forward strand.
CCAGCGGCTGCAGCGGAACCGACACCAAGCGCCACTACACGCTCGGCAACTTCAGCAAGTTCATCCGACCGGGCTACAACCGCGTCGACGTCACCGGAACCGTCCCCTCGGGCGTCCAGCTGTCGGCGTACAAGGGCTCGGACGGCACCGTGGTCGTCGTGGCGATCAACAGCAGCACCTCGACGGTCAGCGTGCCGATCACCATCTCCGGAGGGACGACGACGCCAGCCTCGATGACACCGACGGTGACGGACGCGAGCAACAACCTCGTCGCCAAGACCGCGGTCACGGTGAGCGGTGGTTCTTTCACCGCCTCGCTCGGCGGCCCGAGCGTCACCACGTTCGTCGGCAAGTAACACCCTCCGCATCTGCCGGTACCCCGGCGCCACCTGGCTGGAATTCGAGGTGCAGGGGCCCTTCGCGGAGCAGCAAGCCGCGATGTGAAGCGCGAGTGACCGTCGGCGCGGGCGCGCCTGGCGGTCAGCCCGCTGCGCGCGGCACGGGCGGCTCGACCTCGATCTCACTGGCGCCCAAGCTCTCGAGCAACGCCTCCAGCATCGCCGCGCCGACCATCATGGGCTCGCTCCAGCTCTGGGACGGATTCTCTTTCTTCTCGTCGACCCAGACGGCTCCCAGCTTGTTGGTGGCCTGCCGAATCTGGTCGAGCGTCGCTTTCGACCCGCCGGCCGCGCTGAGCGTCACCAGCGCGCGCGCCACGCCGGCCGCGCCGAGGACCCGGTTCCCCGTCCGCCAGATGCTCTGGAGCTGCTTCCGCTCGACCACCTGCTGGGCGGCGGAGCGGATGACACGTGCCGTGGCGCTTCCGCTGGCGCTGGCGGCCGCCGCCTGTGAAGCGGCCAGCAGCACCGGAGCGTGGCTGACGATCCGCGACGCCAGGACGCGATCGCCGTTGCTTCGCGCCACGCTGGTGAAGCGAGCGCCGATCCGGAAAACCACGCTCGGAACACCGTCCAGCGGGCGCCCGGGGAGCTCCGCCTCGACGTCTTCCGGAATGGAACCGAGGTCCTCGTGTGCAGTCGAGATCATCTGATTGGCCTGCCTGAAATCCAAAGCAAGTTGGGTGCCATTGTCGGGTGCCATTGATAGATCCCGCCGCCCGCGCCGGTCGCCGTGACAGGGCTTCGCAATCTGTGCAGGGTCGCGGGACCGGGCGCGCAATCTGTGACCGCTTCGGGGCGGGGCTACCCGCCGGCTTGATGGATTTGACCAGCGGCGCTATCGTGCCCCCGGAGGGTGGGACCGCCGTGATTACCGAGACGACGGTGACGGGAGACGGTGACGGTCCGGCGCCGGACGGTCAGGGCTTTCACCTACTGGTGATGTCGCTGGAGGTCTTCTGGACCCAGTCGCTTCCCACGTCCGGGGTGGTCACGGTCGGCCGCTCGTCGAAGTGCACGGTGCGCATCGACGACGCGATGGCCTCGCGAGAGCACGCGCGCGTTCACATCGCGTCGGAGGGGGGCGTCCCGGTCCTGATGATCGAGGATATGGGAAGCGCGAACAAGACCCGCGTCCGCGACATGATCATCAAGCCGGGCGAGCCCGCCGCCATCATGCCGGGCGAGGCGATCCAGATCGGATCGACCGTGCTCATGGTCCTGCAGGACCGGCGCCCGGCCGCGCACCGTCGGATCTGGTCGCACGCCTACTTCGAAGCCCGGGTCGAGGAGGAGTGCGCCCGGGCCGCCAAGACCCGCGCGCAGTTCGCGCTGGCGCGCATCCGCTTCGTGGGCGCCGCACCCTGGACCCGGGTCACGCCGGTCCTCGCGCGCGAGCTTCCGACGTCGCACGTCTTTGCCAGCTACGGGCCCAAGGACTACGAGATCCTCTTCACCGACACACCGGAGGACGACGTCACGGAGGCGGTGTCCAGGCTGGTGAGCTCCTTCCAGGCCGCGGGGCTCGAGACGCGATCGGCGGTCGCCTGGTACCCGCGCGCCGGACGGACCAGCGACGCGTTGCTGGCTTGGGCCAACTCGTCGCTCCGCGCGGCGGGGCCGCGAACGATCGCCGAGATCCCCGCCGCCGAGGCCGTCGGCATGCAGCGCGTCCGTTCGATGGCCACGCGAGCGGCGCCTTCGAACATCAACGTGCTCATCCTGGGGGAGTCGGGCGTCGGCAAGGATGTCCTGGCGCGCCTGGTTCACCAGCTGTCGCCGCGCGCCGGCAAGCCGTTCGTCGCGCTCAACTGTGCGGCGCTGAACGAGAACCTGCTGGAGAGCGAGCTGTTCGGCCACGAGAAGAACGCCTTCACCGGCGCCGTCGCCGCCAAGCAGGGACTGTTCGAGTCGGCGGACGGCGGAACGGTGTTCCTCGACGAGATCGGCGAGATGCCGCTCTCCATGCAAGCCAGGCTGTTGCAGGCGATCGAGCGGCGGGAGGTGCGCCCGGTCGGCGCGGTCCGCCCGCGCGCGATCGACGTGCGCTTCTTGTCGGCGACCAACGTCGACATCGAGGCCGCGGTGGGCAAAGGGGCGTTCCGCAGCGACCTCATGTTCCGGCTCAACACCCTGACCATCGCGATTCCGCCGTTGCGCGAGCGCAAGGACGAGATCACCAGCCTGGCGATGTCGTTCCTGGCGGACGCCTGCCGCGAGCAGGGGCGCACCGACACGCTCGGCATCAGCACCGGCGCCATGCAGTGCCTGCGGAGCTACCGCTGGCCAGGGAACATCCGCGAGCTCAAGAACGTCATCGACCGCGCGGTGGTGTTGTGCGACGGGGACGAGATCTTGGTCGAGCACCTGCCGACCGAGAAGATGCGACCGGCGACCCACGAATACCTCACCGTCGAGAAGGCCGGTGTCATGTCGCTCGCCGAAGGACGTCCCGCGCGTGAGAACCCCGCTCCTCTGCCCGATCCCCAGGCCGAGGCCGAGCGCCGTCGGATTCTCGACGTTCTCGACGCCAATGCGTGGAGCCAGACCCGCGCGGCGGAAGCCCTGAAGATCTCTCGCCGCACGCTGATCACGAAGCTGGAACGCTACGGGATCCCGAGGCCACAGAAACGTCCGCGCGAGGGCGAGATCGCCAAGGCCGATATCGACCGGGCCACTCCCGAGACGCCTCGCCAAGTCGCTCCGTCCGACCCGGGCGCCGACGGCGGTCCCGAGCTCGATCTCGATCCCTGACCCGGCTGCGCGCGGCGCTGCTCAGAAGCTGGTTTCCGGCACCTCGAGGTGCGCCGGATTGATCCAGGGTCTGTCGGCAGGGACCGCGCGTGGGCGCGGCAGCGCCGAGCAAACCAGCGCCATCGCCCGTCGATGCCCGTCGGTCAGATTGGCGCCCGAGCCATGCACTGTCCGGCAGTGATGAAACGCGGCGCCCACGACGGGGACCGGCGCGTCCACCGCCTCGCAGGGGCGGACGTCGTCGGTGACGAGCGCGATCTCCGGCGCGCCGTGCCCCGGGTGGCGGTGCTCGCGGATGCCCCCCAGGTGGGATTCGGGAATGTAGTGGAGGCAGCCGTTGCTCTCGGTGGCAGCGTCGAGCGGGACCCAAACGTTCACGCTGCGGTGGTCGAACGACGGGTCCTTGTGGGCTTCGTCCTGGTGCCAGGGCACCGGAAGGCCTCCGCGGGCCGGCTTGTAGAAAAATCGAATCCCGACCGCGATCTCCTCCGCCGCCACCTCGAGCAGACCGGCCGCCATCCGGCGGGCGTTGCGGACCAGCGACGTTCGCTCGAGGACCATCGCCTCCCAGCGGTTGAGGCTGATCCAGAGGGTGTTCTTCCCGGGCCCGGCGATCCGCCCGGCCTGTCGCGCGGTCTCCAGCCGGTCGATCAACAGGCGATCGTAGACCTTACCGAACCAGATCGCCTCCTCGTCGCTGGTGAGGCGGGGGATGGTCGCGAAGCCGAGCCGGTCGTGCCGATCCTTCGTGGCAGCGTCGAGGGAGAGCTCGAAGTCCGAGGTTGGCATCGTCATGGGGTCATCCCTCTTGGCCCACGTAGGCGACATAGAGCGCCGACTCGTCGACCCCGTCGAGCGCGAACAGCTCGTTCAAGCGATCGTCGAAGAACCCGCACACGTGCATGCACCCGAGCCCGAGCGAGACGCAGCCGAGCGCCAGGTTCTGCGCCGTGTGTCCGGCCTCGAAGAGGACGTAGCGGTATCCCCGCTCCCCGTACTTGCGCCGCGTCCGCGAGAACACACCCGCGAAGATCA
>DATAVR010000039.1:0-58860 GCA_036267635.1 Polyangia bacterium
CGCGTCCTCGAGCGGGATGGTGTTGACGTAGTCGAGCTTCCATTGCAGCTTCGTCGACGAGCTCGCACCGCCGCTGAAGTTGTACGGCTCGTCGTCCGGCATCTCGACCTGCGTATAGAGGCTGAGGAGCCCGGTGGTCATCATGAACTTCTTCGTGGTGAGCACGTCCGAGAACGGCTCCGTCCCTTCCTTGACCATCTGCCAGGCGGTCAGCGCGAAGCTGTCCTGGAGGTTCTGCACCAGCTTGAAGTAGACGTCGTCGCCGACGGCGCTGGTCCCAAACGGCCCGAAGTCGAACCCGCCGTTCTGCAGCAGCTGATTCTTGAAGTCCTGCGTCGCCGTGAACCCGACCTGCTGGAACAGGTTGCGGAAGAAGGGGACCATCTTCCCCTCGAACATTGGCTGATAGGTCGCGCTCGACTCCCAGTTGATGATGAGCTGCTGCAGGCCCGCCGGACCCGACGACTCGACCATGCTGACCTCGTCGTCCGAGCAGGGCATGCCGACCAGCAGACCCTTGATCTTGCGGCAAGTCGGCGCGGCCAGCGCCGGCGTGAAGGTCGTCGGCTTGACGGTCACGCCGCCCGCGTCGACGTTGCTGCCGCCGCCGCCGAGCGTTCCGCCCGACCCGTTCGACCCGCCTGAGCCACTCGGCGAAGAGCCACCCGACCCGCTCGACGACTTGCCGCCGATCTGGCCCTGACAGCCGTATCCCAGGGAGGCAACGAGCAGAAGCGACAAGCTCATTCGCCGGAATTCGTTCGTCAACATGTTCCCTCCTGGGGACTCGAGCGGCGACGCTCAGGATTTCGGGAAGACAGAGCGGGGATAAAGTGAGTCAAATGCGCGCAAACCCCTACCTGCCAAGCAGTAGCGATAGATTCCCGAACCAGCTCATTTCTGGACTCAATTGGTTCGTTTTTTTGAAATAATTTGAGCCACATGTGATCGGAGGTACGATAACTCGCACATATGACGACGATGACGGTATTGGTTGCCGCAGCTTTGACCGCCGCGACGGCGGGGGCACCGGCGGGAAAACTATCGCCTGAGGTCTCCAAGGAGATGATGGCAGCCATCGTCGCAACCAATAAAGCGCTCGGCCTCGAGAGCTGGCCCATGCACGACGTCAAGCCGTGCATCGACCGCGGGGGCCAGGGAATCACCGCCAAGGAAGTGACGCCCGAGGAGACGCGCAAGTGCGCCGCTTCCTCCTTCGACAAGGGCTTCCCCGAGCTCGGAAGGTCGTACGTGCTGGCCATTCCGATGGCCGACATCGGCCCGGTCACCGTCCTGGCGATCGGGCTCGGGGCCAGTGAAGGTTGGGGCGCCTACTCCTGCGATCCCGACCGCAAGTGTCTCCCGGTGAAGATCGGCGGCGCCAACAAATGGGGCAAGCGGATCGCCGAGCGGTTGACCAAGGCCTGCGGCGAGACGACCACTCTCTGGTTCCCCGCCGACAAGCGCGCCTGCCCCGGACCCGCGACAGCGCCCGCGCCGCAGTCAGCGCCCGCGCCGACCGCGCCTCCTCCCGCGCATTAGCCGCGCACTAGAACTAGATCGCGTCGGGGGAGGGACAGCTTCGCTGGCCCGAGCCCATCGCGGGGGGCACGGGACCCTCCCAGGGTCCCGAACTCAATCGACGAACAGGCGCGCGTTCCGGAAGAGGCGCATCCAGGGACCGTCCTCGCGCCAGCCGGCAGGATGCCACGAGTGTTGCACGGCGCGGAAGACGCGCTCCGGGTGCGGCATGAACAGCGTGACCCGACCGTCGGTGGTGGTGACGCCGGTGATGCCGTGGAACGACCCGTTCGGGTTTTCGGGATAGCGCTCGGTCGCCCGGCCGCGGTGATCGACGAAGCGGGCGGCGACGAGGTTGGTCGCCTCCAACCCCGGGCCACCGGCGTCGGTCGTGAACTCCACCCGTCCCTCTCCGTGCGCGACGGCGATCGGGAGCCGTGAGCCCGCCATCCCCGCCAGCAGCACCGACGGCGTTTCAGCGATCTCCACCATCGCCAGGCGCGCCTCGAATTGATCGCTGCGGTTGCGCACGAAGCGCGGCCAGACCTCCGCGCCGGGGATGATCTCCTTGAGCGCGGAGAGCATCTGGCAGCCGTTGCAGACGCCAAGAGAGAAGGTGTCCCCGCGCGCGAAGAAGGCGGAGAACAGATCGCGCGCGCGCGGCTGAAAGAGGATCGACTTCGCCCAGCCGAGGCCGGCGCCGAGCACGTCGCCATAAGAGAACCCGCCGCAGGCCGCCAGCCCCTTGAAGCCGCCCAGATCGACGCCTCCCCCGAGCAGATCGGTCATGTGCAGGTCCACCGCTTCGAACCCGGCGCGATCGAAGGCAGCCGCCATCTCGATCTGCCCGTTGACCCCCTGCTCGCGCAGGATCGCCACGCGCGGCCGCGCGCCGCCGCGGGTCCGGAGCGGCCCGGTGACGTCCTCGTTCAGATCGAAGGTGAGGTGCGCCGACAGGCCGGGATCGTCGGCGCGGACCCGGCCGGCCTGCTCCTCGTCGGCGCAGGTCGGATCGTCCCGCAGCGCTTGCATCGCGTGCGTCGTCTCCGACCAGAGGCCGCGCAGGAAGCTGCGGCGCTCCTCGAAGATCACCTTGCCCCCCTGGCGCAACGTCACGCGGTCGTCGGCGCGCGGCGCGCCCAGGCGCCGGACGGCGGCGCCGAGCCCGTGGGTGCCGAGCGTGGCGATGACCCGCTCGAGGTCGGGCGCTCGAACGGCGATCACGGCGCCAAGCTCTTCGGAGAAGAGCGCCGCCATCGGATCGCCGCCGAGCGCGGTCAGATCGACGTCCAGCCCGACGCCGCTGGCGAAGGCGATCTCCAGCAACGTCACCAGCAGGCCGCCGTCGCTGCGGTCGTGGTAAGCGGCGAGCAGACCGGCCTTGTTGAGCTCCTGGATCGCGGCGAAGAAACCGGCCAGCCGCGCCGGATCGTCGAGGTCGGGCGGTCCCGAACCAAGCGCGCCGTAGACCTGCGCCAGGGCCGAGCCGCCGAGGCGATTTTTCCCGAAGCCGAGATCGACGAGCAGCAGCGCCGTCGGCCCCGCCTCGGGAGCGATCTCGGGGGTGAGGACGCGCCGCACGTCGGTGACCTGCGCGAACGCGGTGACGATGAGCGACAGCGGCGCGGTGACCGCGCGCGCTTCGGCGCCCGCCTGCCAGGCGGTGCGCATCGAGAGCGAGTCCTTGCCGACGGGGATGGCGATCCCGAGCGCGGGGCAGAGCTCGACCCCGACGGCGCGGACGGCGTCGTAGAGCCGCGCGTCCTCGCCGGGGAGGCCGGCCGCAGCCATCCAGTTGGCCGACAACTTGACGTCGGAGAGACGTCCGATCGGCGCCGAGACGATGTTGGTGATCGCCTCGGCCACGGCCAGGCGCGCGGAGGCCGCCGCGTCGAGCAGCGCGACCGGCGTCCGTTCGCCCATCGCCATCGCCTCGCCGGTGGTGACGTCGAAGCCGGTGGCGGTCACGGCGGCGTCGGCGACCGGGACCTGCCAGCGGCCGACCATCTGATCGCGCGCGGAGAGACCGCCGACGGTGCGATCGCCGATGGTGATGAGGAACGTCTTGTCGGCCACCGTCGGTAACCGGAGCACGCGGCGCACCGCCTCGCCGAGATCGAGGGCGCCGGTGGCGAACGGCGTCGCCTTGGCCCCGACGTGGCTCGCCTGCCGCGTCGTCCGCGGCGGCTTGCCCAGCAGCACCGCGAGCGGCAGGTCGACCGGGCGCGCGTCGGCGCCGGCGCCGGGACGGTTCTTCGCCAGCGCGTCCTCGACGACCAGCTGCCCGTCGCCGGTCGCGTGGCCGATGACCGCGTGCGGACAACGCTCTCGCGCGCAGAGCGCGGCGAACGCCGGCAGCCGATCGGCGGCGATCGCCAGCACGTAGCGCTCCTGCGCCTCGTTGCACCAGATCTCTAGCGGCGAGAGCCCCGGCTCGGCGCTGGGGATGTCGCGCAGCGCGAACCGCGCGCCGCGGCCACTGTCGTGCACCAGCTCCGGCAGCGCGTTCGAGAGCCCCCCCGCGCCCACGTCGTGAATGGAGAGGATCGGGTTCTCCACGCCGCGGGCGGCCGAGCGATCGATCACCTCCTGGCAGCGCCGCTGCATCTCGGCGTTGTCCCGCTGCACCGAGGCGAAGTCGAGGTCCTCCGCCGAGGCGCCCGACGCCAGCGACGAGGCGGCGCCGCCACCGAGGCCGATCAGCATCGCCGGTCCGCCCAGCACGACGATCGGCGTTCCGGCCGGGATCTCCGCCTTCTTCACCTGCTCGGTGCGCACGTTGCCGAACCCGCCCGCGACCATGATCGGCTTGTGGTAGCCGCGCACCTCGCGCATCGTCGGGCCGTCGACCTCCAGCTCGAAGGTGCGGAAGTAGCCGCAGAGGCCGGGACGACCGAACTCGTTGTTGAAGGCGGCTCCGCCGATCGGCCCGTCGAGCATGATGTCGAGCGCGCTGGCGATCCGCTCGGGCTTGGACGCCGGGCGCTCCCAGGGACGCGGCGCGCTCGGCAGCCGCAGGTTGGAGACGGAGAATCCGGTCAGCCCCGCCTTGGGGCGCGCGCCGCGGCCGGTCGCCCCTTCGTCGCGGATCTCGCCGCCCGAGCCGGTCGCCGCCCCTGCGAAGGGCGAGATGGCAGTCGGATGGTTGTGCGTCTCCACCTTCATCAATAGATGGACCGGCTCGACCGAGGCGCGGTAGACGCCGCTCGCCGGATCGGGGGCGAACCGCCCCGCGCGCGGCCCCTCCATCACGGCGGCGTTGTCGTGGTAGGCGGAGAGGACGCCGCCCGGGCTCGCCTCGGTGCTCCGCTTGATCATCTGGAACAGCGACTGTGGCTGGGGCTGCCCGTCGATCACGAACTCGGCGTTGAAGATCTTGTGCCGGCAGTGCTCGCTGTTGGCCTGCGCGAACATCATCAGCTCGACGTCGGTCGGATCGCGACCGAGGGTCTGATAGGCGTCGCAGAGGTAGTCGATCTCGTCGGGCGAGAGCGCCAGCCCTAGCGCCCTGTTGGCCTCGGCGAGCGCGGCGAAGCCGTCACCGCCCAGCGTCACCCGGCCGAGCGGTCGGGGCGCCGGCCGTTCGAAGAGGCGCAGCGCTTCGCTCGGACGCTCCAGCACCGACTCGGTCATCCGGTCGGCGAGCGCGCGCACGAACCCCGCCTCGTCGACGATCTCGCCGACCACCACGTAGCTGACGGCGCGCTCGATCCGCCGGATCTTGGTCAGGCCGCAGACGTGGGCGATGTCGGTGGCCTTCGACGACCAGGGGGAGATCGTCCCCAGGCGCGGCACCACCATCAGCCGCCGCCCCGACGCCACCGTCGCGCGGCCGGAGCTGCCGTCCGGCGCGCGCGGGCCGTAGCTGAGGAGCTCGTGGAAGATGCGCGACTCCTCGGCGTTCAGCGTCCCCTCGACCTCGGCGAAGTGCAGGTAGCTGCCGTTCAGCGCGCGGGCGCCCGGGTTGGTCCGGCGGATCGCCGCCAGCCGCTTTTGCAAACGCCCGGAACCGAGCCCGCTGCCGCCAACGACCTCCATCATGTCTGGCGCAGCCTGCCGGCTTCGGGCCGGCGATGCAATCGAAGGGGCCCCACCTAGGCCGCACCGGCCAGCTGGCGGAGCACGTAGTGCAGGATGCCGCCGTGCTCGTAGTAGCTGATCTCTTGCGGCGTGTCGATGCGGACGACGGTGGGGATCTCCTTGACCACATTGTTCGAGCGCGCGAGGACGGTGAGCGACCGACCACCGGAGAATCCCGACGCCAGCAGCGCGGGAAGCCCGACCGTCTCGAAGATCTCCTCGCCGGTGAGGCCGAGCGAGGCGGCCGTCTCGCCTGGCTGGAACTGCAGCGGCACGATCCCCATGCCGACCAGGTTGCTGCGGTGGATCCGCTCGTAGCTCTCGGCGATCACCGCCCGCACGCCGAGGAGGCGCGGCCCCTTCGCAGCCCAGTCGCGGGACGAGCCCGAGCCGTACTCCTTGCCCGCCAGGATGACGAGCGGGACCTTCTCGGCGGCGTACTTCTCGCTGGCCTCGAAGATCGACATCACCTCCCCATCGGGCAGATGACGGGTGACGCCCCCTTCGGTCCCGGGCGCGAGCAGGTTCCGCAAGCGGACGTTGGCGAAAGTGCCACGCACCATCACCTCGTGGTTGCCGCGCCGGGCGCCGTAGCTGTTGAAGTCCTTGGGGTCGACGCCGTGGGCGACCAGGTACTTGCCGGCCGGGCCGTCCTTCTTGATGTTGCCGGCAGGCGAGATGTGGTCGGTGGTCACGCTGTCGCCGAGAAGCGCCAGCACCCGCGCCCCCTTCAGATCACCGGGCGGCGAGGGCTTCTGGGCCATCCCCTCGAAGTAGGGCGGGTGCTTGATGTACGTCGAGGCGCCGTCGAAGAGGTAGGTGTCGCCGAGCGGCACGTCGAGCTTGCGCCAGCGCTCGTCCCCCTCGAACACCACGCCGTAAGAGCTCTCGAACATCGCCGGCTTGACCGCCTTGCCGACGGCGTCGGCGACCTCGTTGTTCGAGGGCCAGACGTCGCGCAGGAAGACCGGCTGCCCGCCGGACCCCTCGCCGAGCGGCTCCTTGTCGAGGTCGATGTCGATGCGGCCGGCCAGCGCGTAGGCCACGACCAGCGGCGGCGACATCAAGTAGTTCGCGCGCACGTCAGGGTTGATGCGCCCCTCGAAGTTGCGGTTGCCGGACAGAACGCTGGCGACGACCAGATCGCGCGCATCGATCGCGTCGGCGATCGCCTGAGGCAGCGGCCCCGAGTTTCCGATGCAGGTGGTGCAGCCGTAGCCGACGGTGTGAAAGCCGAGCTTCTCGAGCGCCGGCGTCAGCTTCGCCTCGGCGAGGTACTCGGTGACCACCTTCGAGCCGGGCGCCAGCGAGGTCTTGACCCAGGGCTTGGTCGCAAGCCCCTTCTCGACGGCCTTCTTGGCCAGGAGGCCCGCCGCCACCATCACCATCGGGTTCGAGGTGTTGGTGCAGCTGGTGATCGCGGCGATGACCACCGAGCCGTGCTTGATCTCGGGCGCCGCCGGCGCGGCGGGCGCGTAGCCGACGTTGGTCGACTGGCTTGCATCGCCCTGGCCCGGAGCCGAGGCGGAGGTCGCCTTCTTCTTCGGTTTGATCAGGCCCGGCAGCGCCTCCTCGAATGACTTCTTCGTCTGATAGAGGCCGACCCGATCCTGCGGGCGCTTCGGCCCGGCGACGCTCGGCTCGACCGACGCCAGATCCAGATCGGCCACATCGGTGTAGGTCGCCTCTTTGGTCGTCGCGTCGTGGAACAGCCCCTGCTCACGGGCGTAGGCCTCGACCAGCGCCACGCGATCGGGCGCGCGTCCGGAGAAGCGCAGGTAGCGCAACGTCTCGTCGTCGATCGGGAAGATGCCGCAGGTGGCGCCGTACTCGGGCGCCATGTTGGCGATGGTCGCGCGATCGGCCACCGGCAGCGCGGCGACGCCCGGGCCGAAGAACTCGACCAGCTTCCCGACCACCCCCATCTTCCGCAGCATCTGCGTCACCACCAGCACGAGATCGGTCGCCGTCGACCCTTCGCGCAGCTTGCCGTGCAGCCGAAAGCCGACCACCTGCGGGATCAACATCGACAGCGGCTGCCCGAGCATTGCCGCCTCGGCCTCGATGCCGCCCACGCCCCAGCCGAGCACGCCGAGGCCGTTGATCATCGTGGTGTGGCTGTCGGTGCCGACCAGCGTGTCGGGGTAAGCCTGGGCCGGCGCGCCCTTTGACTCGTCGCCGGTGAAGACCACGCGCGCCAGATATTCGAGGTTCACCTGATGGACGATGCCGGTGTCGGGCGGCACCACCGCAAAGTTGCGAAACGCCGACTGCCCCCAGCGCAGGAACGCGTAGCGTTCCTTGTTGCGCGAAAATTCGATCGCCGCGTTCAACGACAGCGCCTCCGGCTTGCCGTACTCGTCGACCTGGACCGAGTGATCGATGACCAGCTCGGCCGGAACGAGCGGGTTGATCCGCTTGGCGTCTCCGCCCAGCTTCTGGATCGCCGCGCGCATGGCCGCCAGGTCGACCACCGCCGGGACGCCGGTGAAGTCCTGCAAGAGAACGCGCGCTGGCATGAAGGCGATCTCGTAGCTCGGCTCGGCCTTGGGGTCCCACCCGCAGAGCGCACGGACGTCGGCTTCTTTGACCGACTTGCCGTCTTCGTGGCGCAACAGGTTCTCGAGCAGGATGCGGAGCGAAAACGGCAACCGCCCCGGCTGAAGGCCCGCCTTCTCCAGCGCCGAGAGACGGTGAATCTCGAAGGTGCGCTTGCCTACGTCGAGGGTGCCGCGACTACCGAAGCTGTTGGCCATGATGTTCCATTCTTAGTTGCCAGGCGCGCGATGTCGAGGGCCTTAGTCGGCGGCCTTGACGGTGTCGCGTGGACGAAGATCGGCTTCGCCGAACGGAGTCCATCGCGGGGGGGTTCGGGGACCCTCTCAGGGTCCCCGTCCAGACGGCCAGGAGAGGAAGATGTGTTTCCGAACGTTGCGGGGGGTGGTTTCGCCTGGCGGCGGGCTGTCGTTGTCGATGCGGTAGGCGTCGAACCGGACGATGCGATCGCCCGGATGCTGCGTCCGCTGGGGGTAACGCAGGACCCACTCGATGAGGGCGCCGTGGTAGACGCCCTGCTCGGGAATCCGCACCGAGTAGTTGAAGAAGAACGAGTCGTTGTCGAGACGCGACGGAATCTCGTCGACGCCGGGGTGGGGATAGCGGCTGGCCACCTCGCTGTAGGGGTCGACGTGCCGGCCTTCGGCGGTGACCGCCTCGATCGCCACCGATTCGTCGGACAGCGGCGCGTCTGAAGCGAACATCGACCATGCTTGAATGAAGCGCGGGTAGGCGACCAGCCGCTTGACCCAGCCGGGCTCGTCGAACTTGAGGATCTTGGGGACCGCCTGGTTGATGAACAGCGCCTCGTTGACCATCGTGATCAACATCGCCAAGACGAACCCCTCGCGGAGGATCGCCACGCCCCGACCCAGCCAGTCGATGACGGGCGCGCGGGGGGGCGGCAGGGCGGCGGCCGGCGCGGGCGCGGCGCCCGGCACGCCGCAGGCGGCGAGCCCGAGCCACATCGAGACCGTCTGGCGCCGAGCTGCGAACCGATCGTAGCCCCAGTTGGCCAGCTGCCGCACCCCTGGGACCCGCAACGGCCACGACCAGAGGAGGCCGAGCGGCAGCGCGCGCAAGGTCGTTGCGACGGCGTCGGCGCGGGTGGTCCAGCGGCCCTTTTCGCCGACGGCGACGATGGTGGCGGCCAGCAGCTCGGGCGTGAGCCCCTCCGCGTCGGACGGAACGTCGGCGCTCGAGCAGAGCCGAACCCGGTCGAAGAGGTCGAGCCGGGCGCAAAGCCGCGCCAGCTGAAAGCAGATGCCGCAGCCGGCGTCGAAATAGAGGGTGACGCGCCGGCGGCTGCGGCCGGCGATCCGCGAGAACAGCGCCCACTCGGAGGCAGTCAGCAGGAACGGCGTGTAGCCGATCATCGCCCAGGAGAAGATCCCGAGGTTGATGAAGCACTGAAACCCGAGGTGCAGGCCGATGATCGCCAGCACCGCCCCGCGCCGGGTCCAGGTGCGCAGGATCGGCGAGAGGATGAGCAGCGGCAGCATCCCCTCCGTGGTCAGCGCGCTCCAGGACATCACGCGCGAGAGCGCCATCGTCATGTGCCCGCGCATCCAGACGCCGAACCAGGTGACCATCCGGTTCTGATAGAGGACGTAGTGGACCGCCGTTCCTTGCCGCCAGGTCGGCCCCCCCTTCTGCACGGCGTTGAAGAAGTAGGAGATGGCGAGCTGCAGGAGGATGGTGAACGCCGCCAGCGAGACGACGCGGTTGATCCCCCCACCGGCGTCGAGCGGATCGGTCGGCACCGGCCTCATCGCGGCGCGGTCGGCGAGCTCGGCGGCGGTCGTCTCGCGGCGGCGGCGCAGGCTGGCGCGTACGGCGTCGACGGAGAACCGCCGGCCGAGCGGCAGCAGGGCCGACCAGACGATCAGCTCGCAGAGCGTCCAGTCGCCGCCGTTTTCGACCAGCGTGACGCGCGCGTGCAGGCTGATGAGGCAGATCGGCGCCAGGAACCGCATCAACGTCGTCCGCCACCCGACCATGAGCGCGAGGTAGACGAAGCCGCAGATGGCGAAACAGAAGATCGCCTCGTCCTTCAGCGACGCCAGGAAGAAGAACGAGAACATCCACTGGGTCGGCGGCCGCCAGAGCAGCGTGTGGTTCGGCAGCAGCCCCTCGTTCGTATAGAAGAGGTTCAGCACCGGAATCCGGCGCGCCAGATCGACGAGCAGGACGATCGCCACCACCACCCGCCCGAGCCCCAGGCTGCGCGCGTCGATGGTCAGATATCGGTCGATGAAGAAACGGCGCGCCCGGCGCAGGCGGGGGAACCGCGCGGGAGGGGACTCGGTCGTCGCCCCGATCGTCGCCCCGATCGTCGCCCCGATCGTGGACCCGGTCGTGGCCTCGGTCATGGCCAATGCAGGAACGCGCGCTTGCGCGGATTGGTCGGGGCGCTCTCGCCGGGCTTCGGGCTGTCCTGTTCGACGACGTAGGCGTCGAGGCTGGTGAGCGTGTCGTTCGGGTTTCCGGTTCGGTCGGGATAGCGGAGCAGCCACTCGAGGAACGCCTGGTGGTAGACGCCCGCGTCGGGGATGCGCAGCGTGTAGTCGCACCAGAACGAGTCGTGCCCCAGGCGAACCGGCACGCTGTCGATCGGGATCTCGGCGACCCGGCTGCCGATCTCGTTGTAGGGGTCGACGTGGCGGCCGTCGCGGGTGACGGCGTCGACGTAGACCGTCTCGTCGGTCAGCGGCGCGTCCGGCGAGAACAGCGACCACCCCTCGAAGATGTGCGGGTACATGACGGCGGCCACCATCCAGTCGGGGCGGTGGTCGAAGCGGAGGGCGCGCGGCACGGCAGGGTTGGCCACCGAGACCTCGGCGGTGAGCACGATGAACACGATGGCAGCGCCGACCTCACGCAGGAACGGACCCTGGGCCCGGAACCAGGCGGCAAGCGGCGTCTCCGACTCGGCGGCGGCCGCCGCGCGGGGCGTGGACGGTATTCCGCAGGCCGCCAGGCCGAAGAAGGTGGAGATCGCCGTCCGGTTGCGCGCGAAGGCGTCGTAGCCGCGGTTCGCCAGCGTGCGCACCCCCGGCAGCCGCAGCGGCCAGATCCAGAGCCGCCCGAGCGGGAGCGCGGCGAAGATCTCGACGAAGCCGTCGGCGCGCGTCCAGCGCCGATCGCGCGCCGGGTCGACGACCAGCATCGTCTTGTCGAGCAGGTCGGGCGCGATCCCGGCCGGCAGCGCGGCGGTGTCGCTGTTCGGGACCCAGCGCAGCCGCTGGTAGACGTCCATCCGCGCCAGGACCCGCACGATCGCCCAGCAGGCGCCGCAATCGACGTCGTAGAAGACCGTGCGCGCGCGACCCTTCGTCGGCACCAGCTGCCCGAGCAGCGTCCACTGCGCCTCGGTGAAGAGGAACGGCTGGAAGGCGAGCATCGCCGCCGAGAAGATCCCCAGATTGACCAAGAGCGCGATGCCGCCGTGCAGGCCAATCAGCAGCAGCGCCGCCACGAAGCGGGTCCAGCGCCAGAAGATCGGCGTCAGGATCAGAAACGCCGCCGACGCCTCGATCACCAGCGTCCCCTCGGTCAGGAGCTTGGTCACGATGTACGGCGCGTTGGTCCGCACCTGCAGGCCGACCCAGGTGACGATCCGCTCCTGCCACAGGACGTAGTGGACCGCGCTGCCGTCGTGCCAGGTCGGCCCGCTCTTATGCAGGTAGTTGAACCAGTAGATGATGGCGATCTGGAGGAGCAGCCCCAGCGCCGCCAGCGAGGTCGTCTGTCGCTCGTCGGGCGGGGGGACGCCGGCCGCCAGCTCTGCCGGCGTCTCGTCGGGACGCGCGCGCAGGCTGGCCCGGATGGCGTCGACGGAGAAGCGCCGCCCGAGCGGCAAGAACGCCGTCCAGACCATCAGCGCCCCGATCGCCACGCCGCCCCAGTTCTCCGCGAACATGATCCGGTTGTGCAGGCTGGTGGTCATCGCGAACGACAACAGATGAAAGAGCCGCGTCCGGTACCCGACGGTGAAGCAGACGAAGCAGACCAAGGCGATGAAGAACCAGATCGCCGACTCCTCCGGCAGCGAGGCCATGAAGAGAAACGAAAAGATGCGCGGGAACGGCGGCCGCCAGAGGATCGTGTGGTTCGGGATGAGGCCGAGGTTGCTGTAGAAGTCGCGCAGCCAGGGGACCCGCCGCAGGAGATCGCCGAGCAGCACCAGCCCGAGAACGATCCGCCCCAGCGCCAGGCTGCGCAGGTCGATCTGGAGATAGGTGCGCCGCAGACGCTCGGCGAGCGCGGCGCGGGTCACGACGGCAACCCCGCGGTTCTTCCTGGTGCCTTTCCGGCTGCCAGTCCGGCTGGCTTTCCTTGGCGGCGCCGCGCGGCGAGATCGAGCCCGATGCGCCCCAGCTCGGCCAGCGTCCGGGCCATCGCCAGCGGCCCCAGCTTCGACCCCCCGACGTCGTGCCAGGTGGCGAGCGGCACCTCGACGATCGCCGCCAGTGGCAGCGGGGGCGACGCCGGCCCACCGGTCAGCAACCGGCCGAGCAGCTCGACGTCGAACGCCCAGCGGGAAATGAACGGCGTCGCCAGCGCGGCGTCCAGCGCCGGCGAGGCACGAAACAGCTTGGCGCCGCACTGGGTGTCGTAGACGCGCGCCTGCAGGATGATCGCCGCCGCGCTGGCGAAGACCCGCCCGAGGTAGTGGCGGAACGCGCTCCGCTCGATGTCGGTTCCGAGCAGCGCCACCCGCGCCCCCAGCACGGCGTCGACGCCGGGACGTTCGAACGCCGCCCGCAGACGGAGCAGCTCATTGGGTGGCGTCGAGAGGTCGGCGTCGAGATAGCCGACCAGGCCGGGCCCGCGGCCGAGCGCCAGGAGCATTCCGCGCCGGACCGCCTCGGCCTTACCGCCGTTCGGCCGGAGCGACAGCACCTCGATCCGCGCGGGGCGCCGGGCGGCGAGCGCCGTCAACCGGGCCGCCGTCGCATCGGTCGAGCCGTCATCGACGAACAAGAGCGACGCCTCCGCACAGCCGTCGAGGAAGGCCAGCAAAGGCAGTTCGTCCAGCCGCGCAGCCTCGTTGTAACAAGGGACGACCACGGTGAGAGGGGGCGCCGCCGAATCCATACGGAGCGGTCATCTTAGACCACATTCTCAGTTAGACTGCGCGCCCGATGTCGGTCGGCGCCTTCGATCATCCCCTCGACGCCCCTCTTGCGCCGCCTCGGCCGGCCCCCGAGCCGGCGCCAACGCCAGCGCTGACCCGCTCCGTCCGGGCGCTCGCCCTGCTCGGCACCGAAGGGGCCTCGATCGGCTTCGCAGGCTGGAGCGTCCGCTCGCGCGACCACCTCCTCAACTACGTCGTCAACAACACGCTGCCGCCGCACGCGCGCAAGTTCGTCGTCGGCAACATGCTGGCCGGCGCTGCGGCCTCCGGGCTCATGGGTCTGGTCGGCATCGTATGGCGGCGCCTCGGCGGTCTCGGCGCCGTCGAGCGCGTGGCGCGCCGGCTGTCTCCGCTCTGCCTGGCCGGGCTGCTGCCGCTGTTTTTCTTCTGGCAGCTCTGGTACGGCGGGCACGAGCTGACCTTCCTGGTGATGGTCGGCGCGGCGCTGCTGATTTTGCAGGCGCTGGTGCGGATCTCGCTGGAGACGCCGCCCATCCTGCCCGAGCGGCTGCGCGCCCCGATCGGCGCCCGACTCGCCGTGGCGCTCGGGCGGGTCCGCGCCGTCAAGTGGCTGCCGTTCGCCGTCGTGATGGCCGGCGTCGTCGGATACGCCGTCTACTTCTCGGTCATCACCATCCAGAACCACTTCCGTCTGCAGACGATGGGCTACGACCTCGGCATCGAGAACAACCTGGTCTGGAACGCCTCCCACTTCAATCGGCCGCTGTTCAAGACCTCGGTGATCGGCGGACCCGACTCGACCCACCTTGGCTACCACGAGACCTATATCTCCTACCTGATCGGGATCTTCTACCGGATCTACCCGCGGCCCGAGTTCCTGCTGGCGCTGCAGGCCACGCTGATCGGCGGCGCCGCGCTGCCGCTCTTCGGCTTCGCGCGCCGCCACGTCGGCGACTGGACCGCCTGCCTGCTGGCGCTGCTCATGCTGCTCTACGCGCCTCTGCACGGATCCAATCTCTACGACTTCCACTACCTGCCGTTCGCGCCGTTCTTCCTCTGGTGGTGCCTCTGGGCGCTCGAAGCGCGCCGCAACGTCATGGCCGTGGTGGCGGTGATCCTGACGCTGGCCACCCGCGAAGACATGTCGGCGCTGCTGATGGTGGTCGGCCTCTACCTGGTCTTGACCGGCGAGCGGCCGCGCGCCGGGCTGGTGGTGGCCATCGTCTCGGCGATCTACTTCGTGGCCATCAAGCTCGTCCTGATGCCGCACTTCCTGAACGGCTACCCCGCCTACATCAACCAGTACGAGGGGCTGCTCCCCGAGGGGGAGACCGGCTTCGGCGGCGTTCTCAAGACCGTCTTCGCCAACCCCGCCTTCACCGTCGGCAGCCTGCTCGAACACGACAAGGTCGTCTACCTGCTCGAGGTCGTCGGACCGCTGGCCTTCTTCCCCTGGCGCCGCCCCATCGGCCTGCTCTGCACCGTCCCCGGCTTCTTCTTCACCATGCTGGCGACGCACTACCCGCCGCTGCTCAGCCTGGCGTTCCAGTACACCGCCTACTGGACCGCGTTCCTCTTCATCGCCGTGGTCGCCAACCTCGGCTGGCTCCGCCGCCAGGAAGCGGCGGGCGGCGGTTGGGCACGACGCAGCCGGCAGGCCTGGCTGGTGGCGATGACCGTCGGCACGCTCGTCACGTCGTATCAGTTCGGCATCGTGCTCCAGCGCAACACCGCTTGGGGCGGCTTCTCTCCGTTTCGGGTCGGCGTGAATGACGCCGAGCGCGCGCGCCACGCCGACCTCTACGAGGTCATCAAGAAGATCCCGCCCGAGGCCAGCCTGGCGGCGGCCGAGACGATCGTCGCCCAGGTCTCCAGCCGGAAGAACGCCTACTCCCTGCGCATCGCCTACAACGAGGCGGACTACCTCCTGGCCCGCTTCCCGACCGGCGGCGAAGACCGCCCCAACCTGCTGACGGCGCTCAAGTCGGGAATCTATGGCCTGGTGTTCCAGAAGGGGGAGTTCGTGCTCTTCCGCAAGGGCTTGCCGGCCGCCACCGTCGAGCCCTTTATCCGCCAGCTAGGTGGTTGACCCGACTTCTTATAAGCTATCCTATCGAGATGAATACCAATGCCCCACCGCCCCTCTATGGGCGCGGCCACCGGGCGCTCGAGGTCGGCAGCATCGCTTTCGTTTTCTTGGCCCTGGGTTGCCTGGCGCATCGGATCTGCCATGCGATGGCCGGTGCCCGCGACATCTTCTACGTCGCCGTCACCGCGGTGACGGGGTACCTGGTGGCCGACTTTCTCTCTGGCTTCGTCCACTGGGCGGGCGACACCATCGGCGACCAGAACACGCCGATCTTCGGGCCGAACTTCGTGACGCCGTTCCGTTACCACCACATCGATCCGAAGGACATCACCCGCCACGACTTCATCGAGACCAACGGGAACAACTGCATCGTCGTGGCGCCGGTGCTGGGGCTGCTGCTGCTGGCGACCCCCAAGACCACCGGGTGGTTCTTCTACGCCTGCGCGGTGATGGCCTTCACCTCCTGGTTCGTCTTCTGCACCAACCAGTTTCACAAGTGGGCCCACGACGACAACCCGGCGCGCTGGGTGCGGGTGCTGCAGCGGGCCGGCCTGATCTTGTCGCCCGAGCACCACTCGATCCACCATGCCTCGCCGCAGGACAAATCCTACTGCATCACCGTCGGCTGGATGAACCCGGTGCTCGACAAGATCGGGTTCTTCCGGATCTGTGAGGCGATCGTCGGCCGCGTGCTCCCCGGCGCCGTCCGCCCGGGCTGAGGCAGGAGCTAGAGCGGCGATCAACGTCCGCCGCGCGCGGCGAGCGCGATCCCGATCTGCCCTAGCCAGTAGAGTCCGAGCGTGAGAAACGCCGCGTGCGGGATCGGCCGCCGGAAGCGGTTGAGCGCCAGGCTGGCGTCCGAGGCATAAAACAGCAGCGCGCCCCCGGCGGCGAGCGGCGCCGAGGCGAGCGGTCCACCAAGCGTGGCCGACGCCGCGATCACCATCGAGGTGATCACCACGCCGTAGGCGATCGTCGGAGCGCGCAAGCGGGCCGTCCCGGGGCCGATCGCGCGCAGCACGAACGCCGTCGCCGCCACCGTCGCGACCGCGACGACCGCCACGTGCGGCGACCAGACCGCCACCCCTGCGAATGCCACCACGTAGGCGACGTGCGCCAGCAGAAACGCCGCCAGCCCGACCAGGAACGCCCCTTCGCCCGAGCTCAGCAGCGCGACGTCCCCCACCACCGACAGCGCGATCCCGGCGTCTACCCACCAGGCGAGCCGCGTCGCCGGCCAGCCGACGATCAAAACCAGCAGCGCCGTGGTCAGCGGCTTGGTCGGAACGTGTAACCAGACCATCCGCCGCTCTGCCGACAGGACGGCGAGCGCCGCCACGACCAGAACCGCGATGACCGACGCCGGCACGAACCAATGTTAACCGCTTTGACCGCCTCCTACCCGGCCATAGAATGGTTCCCCGCCTTGACTCGACCGGGCCTCCTGATCGCCGCTGCGCTGCTCGGGACCGGTTCGTCCCGCGCTCGAACGGAGCAGATTCATTATCGGTTGCCGGCATCCGGAAATGTTTCAGTCGCGGTCTACGATGACCGGGGCGTTCTGGTGCGGGAGATCCTCCGCGCCGCCCCCCAAGGGGCAGGCGACCACGCGGTCGATTGGGACGGGACGGACCTTACCGGCAAGCGCGCCACGCCCGGCGCCTATGGCTGGAAGCTGCTCGAAACACCCGGTCTCCGTGCCGAATATCTGCTGAGCGTCGGGTCGAACTATCCGATCGGAACGAATATCTCGAGCTCGGGCGGACCGGGGACCCACCTCGCTCCGTTCGCAGTGACCTCCGATCCCAGCGGTGTCTATGTCGCCGCGCTGCAGACGGAAAACATCGAGAGCGCCGTGATAAAGCTCAGCCCGGACGGCAAAAGCAGGCTCTGGAGTCAGCAGCTTCCGGCCGATCCCAAGGGCCAGCTCATCCCCTGGGAAGGCGCCCGCAGCTTGGCCAGCGACGGTGGTGAGCTCTACCTGCTCGGCCACAGGTTCCCCCAACGTGTTCACGTCAGCGACGCAAAGAGCGGGCAGCCCCACCGCGCGCTCGGGATCGACTGGGAGCCGCCGTTCCCCGATCGCCTCCCTTCCGAGGCCATCGGCGGAGGCACCGCCATGACCGTCCATCGGGGGACCATCGTCGTCGCCTATGCGGCTCGAGACGCCGTCTGCTGGTTCGACGCCAAGACGGGCGCGCACCTCGCCACGGCACACGTCCCCGCTCCCGCCGGCGTGGCCGTCGACGGTACCGGCGCCGCCCTGGTGACGACCAACGACCGGGTGGTCCGGCTGACACGCGCGCGGCCCGTCCCGGTCACACTGCGCGCGAATCTGAACAAACCGGGTCCCCTCACCGTAGACCCGACCACCGGCGACGTGCTGGTGTTCGAGGCGGGCCGGCAACAGGTGGTCCGGCTGTCTGGCCGCGGTGCCGTCCTGCAACGCTACGGCCGCCCAGGGGGACGGCGCGACGGTCTTTATGTCCCCACCGACTTTCGCGACGTCACGGCGCTGTCGGCCGATCGTGCCGGTGGCTTCTTCGTCGCCGAGCCCTACGCCGCCCCTCGCCGGGTGGCGGAGTTCGACCGAAGCGGCGCGGTCGTGCAGGAGTGGTACGGCGGTCAGCCGTGGGACACAGGGGCCGCCTTCGAGCCCGGACGCCCTGAGGCAATGTGGGTCGCATCGGCCGTGGGCCGCGACGACTCGCATTACATCATGCGTGTGGTCATCGACTACGCCAGCCGAACCTGGCGGGTCCACTCCTGCTATCGCTACACCTCAACCGAGAATCCGCTCATGCACGGCAGCGGCAACGAGGGGAATCTATTTCACATCTACCGGCACGCGGACACCAACTACCTCGCCATCGAGGGGGATCCCTCCGTCTGGAAGATCGACGAAGCCCGCTGGCGATTGTTGCCGGTCACGTCATTCGGTGCGGGCTTCCAATGGAACGACTCCAACGGCGACGGACTGGTGCAGGAGTCCGAGAAATCTCCCTACCAGCCCCGCCTGCGTCGCACATTTCAGATTCCTCACCTGGCGGAGAGCTTCGACTTTTTTTTCGTCAGCAGCTCATCCGAGCCCTGCCGGATCCGGCGCGTCCCGGTCACCGGCTGGAACGCCGTCGGTGCGCCGATCTACGGCGGCGATCCCGACGGTGAAATCTACGCCGACTGTCCGGCCCGGTTCACCGCAAACGGCTACAACGATCCTCGCTGGTCCGTCTTCCTGCACTTCGAAGCGAGCACGCACGATCTGTTCGCGGCGCTCAACCCCGGCACGACCAACTGGTGCGCCTCGCGCGATTCGTTCGTCCAGGCCTGGGACGATTCCCGGCGTCCCGTCTGGCAGGTCGGCCAGCTCGTGTCTACGGGGGCCGCGAGCCATCGGCTCTCACCGGGGCTCATCTACCAAAACCTCCGCGGAATCGCCGGAGTGACTCACAATTGCCTGGTAGCCATCGACGTCGACGGCGGGTGGGCGGCCGAGCGGGCGCAAACCTACGTCTGGGATCGCGACGGCCTCTTCGTCGGAGGCCTGATGGACAATCCCAAGCTGGAGAGCATCCCGGAGTTCATGTACCATCTGGGCGGCGAGCTGGCGCATGGCACGCTCTTCACAACGCCCGAGGGCGAGGTGATCTTCGCGGGCAACTGGGAGAGCGAAGTGCGGCTCTACCGGATCACGGGCTGGGATGGCTCCGTGACGCCGTGGATCCATATGTCCGGCCGCCTCGCCCTCCAGTAAAGGTGCCGGGAGTGGGGCTCGAACCCACAAGCCGCTTTCGCGGCAGCGGATTTTAAGTCCGCCGCGTTTACCATTTCGCCACCCCGGCTGGCGGCCGGCGGGGAGCTTAGCTCCCATCCTGGGCACCGTCTCTAGCTGCCAGGTGTCCCGGGGGTTGAGCTGGTTGCAGGAACGAAGTCCGAAGCTAGTCGCCGAAAGTGGGTAATTTCGCCAGCTTGCGCCAATCCCGAAATGGGGCCCAAACACCCCGCTCGCCCAATCCGGTTCATGCGGGGTCTACAATCCCCATGTCAAGTCACTGGAACACTACGGATAAAAACATATCGGGGACAATTTTCTCCATGAGGGGGGCTTAAGTCTCCATGGGACTCGCCGATGAGATTAGGTGAGGGTAGATACAGAAAATGAAAACCAAGATGATGTTCCAAATCGGTGCTCTGGGATTCTCGCTGTTCACGATCGGCTGCGCCACGACCGGCCACGGTTCTGGCTACTCCGATGCCGAGGTCGAGATGGCGATGCACCGCACCGAAGACGAGACGCTGGCCCGCCTGGCCGCCTCGAACAACACAGATATCGCCGACGCCGCCGGCACCCTGGCTCGCGAACGCGCCACCCGCTAACGCCAAAGATTCTAGAAAAGGACCACGACCATGAAGACCTTGAACCAAACGATTCGGATCGCCGCTCTTGGATTCTCTCTCTTCGGGATCGGCTGTGCGACCACCACCCACAGCTCCGGTTACACCGACGCCGAGGTCGAGCTCGCTCAGCGTCGCGCAGAGGACCAGGCGCTCGCGCGCCTCGCCTCGTCGACCAACACCGACATCGCGGACGCCGCCAGTACGCTGGCCCGCGAGCGCGCCACCCGCTAACTCCCTCGAGCGGCGGTCGTGTCGGGGAGGCCGACCGCCGCTCGGGTCTCGCGTTCCGGGTCAGCATCGACGACGGTCAGAGTCTGATCCAACGGTCCCGGATCGCGAAATCGCGCTGAGGTGGGCGGGAGTGATCACTATGAAGGTGACGCCCGCAACGGAGCCTCAGATGCGCCGAATGCTTAGAGTCTTCCCAGTATTTCAACCTAAGGACCAGTCGTTCCGGAGCCCGCTGCCGGCCCGCCGACGCGAGATCGGGCAAACTTAGGGATGGCGAGCTTCGGTCACGTTGCCGTCGGTTTGTTGACCGGTCGCCTGCACGGCGGGGCCGGTGCACGGCCCGACAGGCGAACCAGGTGGCAGACGCTGGCCCTGTTCGCAGTGCTGGCCACCTTGCCGGACGCCGACGTTCTGCTGGTGGCGCTCGGCGCCTCCGAAACGGGACCGTTCGGGCATCGCGGCGCGCTGCACTCGCTGACGATGGCCGTCGTGATCGGGATCCTCTGCGCCATCTGGGCGCGGCGGGTCGCGTGGCCGGTGTGGCGAACGGCCCTGGCGGGCGCGGCGGCCGTCGCCAGCCACGCGGTGCTCGACCTGCTCGGCGTCGGCGGGAACAGCTTGGCGCTGTTCTGGCCGCTGTCGAACGCACGCTTTCACTCTCCCTGGCAATTGCTGCCGGACGCGCCGCGTGGGCTCAAGCTTCTCACGCCGCTGGGACTGCTGGAGCTGGCGACGGAGTTCGTGCTCTTCTTGCCGGTCACCCTCTACGCGCTTTGGCCACACATTACCGCCCGCCGCGGCCGCGTGGCGATGCCGAGCTTGCAGATGATCGATGGCGCGAGCGCGACGCCCACGCCGAGCGGCGACTCTCCGAATTCCGCTGAGCGCGATCCAGCGCTTCGCTCGAGCGGCTGACGCGCGAGCGGCTGACGCTCGAGCGGCCGACACGCAAGCGGCCGACGCGCGAGCGGCCGACACGCAAGCGGCCGACACGCGAGCGGCCGACGCGCGAGCGGCCGACGCGCGAGCGGCCGACGGGACCTTTCAGCGTCCCGCGGCGAAAAAGATCATGTAACCTCCCGCCATGATCCTCGGCAAGGAACGGGAGGCAGTGCGGAACGCGACGCGCGCGATCCGCGATCTGGTGCTGCGCCCGGGGCGCGAGCTGGCGCTGGGCGGCGGGCTCACCGGCGGCCTCGGCGCGATGGCGCTGCTGGCAGCCGGACCCTTGCGCCGCGTCCCGGAAATGGCGGCGCGCCTGCCCGGCACCCTCCGCGATCTCGGCGAGCGGGTGACCGCCATCCCCGGCGCGCGGCGGCGCGCGCCCGCGCTCGCTTTCGCGGCGCAGGCGCTGGCGGGGAGCGTGCGCCACGGCGCGACGCTGCGCGAGCGCTACCTGAATCTCCTGGCGGCGTCGATGGACGGCGAGACCTCCGCCCGCGTTCATCCGGCGTTCCTCGGCATCCTCCGTGAGCTCACCGCCGACGAGGTGCGACTCATCGGTCTGTTCCAGCACGACGGTCCGTTCCCGCTTTTGACCGTGGTTGCGCGCTACCGCTTCGGCGGGCCGCTTTCCACCGAGCTGCGCCACTTCAGCCGGCTCGGCACCGACGCCCAGTGCGAGCACCCCGAACGGGTGCCGCTCTACATCGACAACCTCTGCCGGCTGGGCCTCACGGAGCTGCGCCCGGTCCGCGTCGCCGACGACACGCGCGGTTTCCGCGCCCTCGAGGAGAGCGCCGACGTCAAGGCGGCGATCGCCCGGGTCGAGACCAACCCGCCCGCGCCGCTCAAGAACGGATCGAAAGACGACGACGATCGGGTGGTGGCCGACCTTCAGCGCAAGGCGCTCTACGTGACCGCGTTCGGGCGCCGGTTCTACGAGGCCTGCGAGTACCGCCCCGAGCCCGGAGCGCGCTAGCCTTCGGCCGAGGCCCCCGTCATGGATGCCGCGCCCCCGCCCCCGTCGACCGTCGAACGCGAGCCGCTGTCGCTGGGGGAGATCCGCGACGTCTGGCCGCTTTTGGCCTACGCCGATCGGATCGAGGCGTTCCTGCTGCTTCCGCGCGACGAGGCGGAGGACTTCTTCTTCTCGCTGTCGGCGCGCGACTCGTCCGACCTCGTGTGCGGAATGCCAGGGCGCGAGCAGCGCTCCTGGATGCGCCTCTTGCCGCCCGACGACGCCGCCGACCTGATTCAGGCGGCGCCGACCGACAAGCGCGACGCGCTGCTCGCCCTGCTCGACGAGCCGACCCGCCGGGAGGTGACCGCTCTCCTCGCCTACTCCGAGGACAACGCCGGCGGGCTGATGAACCCACGCTACATCCGCCTGCGCCCCGAGATGACCGTCGACGAGGCGATCAGCTACGTGCGCAAGCAGATGCGCGAGCAGCCGCGCACGATCTACTACGGCTACGTGCTCGACAGCGAGCAGCGCCTGCTCGGCGTCGTCTCCTTCCGCGAGCTCTTCACCGCCACGGTCCGCACCCGGGTGGCGGAGATCATGAAGCGGCAGGTGACGACCATCCCCGAGCAGATGGACCAGGAGACGGTCAGCCACAAGTTCTCGCAGTCCCACCTGGTGGCGCTGCCGGTGGTGAGCACCGACGGCCAGATGAAGGGGATCGTGACCGTGGACGACGTGGTCGACGTCGTTCAGGAAGAGGCCACCGAGGACATGCAAAAGGTCGGCGGCGTCGAGGCCCTCGATGCCCCCTATCTGCAGATCGAGCTGCGCAAGATGATCCGCAAGCGGGTCGGCTGGCTCTGCGTCCTGTTCCTGGGCGAGATGCTGACCGCCAGCGCGATGGGTTTCTTCGAAAAGGAGATCGCCCGGGCGGTGGTGCTGGCCCTCTTCATCCCGCTCATCATCTCGAGCGGCGGCAACTCTGGATCGCAGGCGACGACGCTGGTCATCCGGGCGATGGCGCTGGGCGAGATCCGGCTGCGCGATTGGTGGCGGGTCATCCGGCGCGAGTTCGTGGCCGGCATCGGCCTCGGCGTCGTGCTGGCCTGCATCGGCTTCCTGCGCATCATCACCTGGGAGGGGCTGTTCCACACCTACGGCCCGCAATACCTGAGCGTGGCGAGCACCGTGGCTTGCAGCCTGGTCGGCGTCGTCCTCTGGGGGACGATCGCGGGATCGATGCTCCCCTTCATCCTGCGGCGGTTCGGGTTCGATCCCGCCAGCGCCTCGGCGCCGTTCGTGGCCACGCTGGTCGACGTGAGCGGCCTGGTCATCTACTTCACGGTCGCGGCGATCATCTTGCGCGGGAAGTTGCTCTGACGTTGCCGGGCCGCCGCGGCAACGCCGCGTCGCCCGGATACCCCTGCGTCGTTCTGCTGGCGATCGCCCTGGGGGCGGGCGGCTGCGGCGAGGAGCCGCCGCCGGGCCCGGAACCGCTGCTCGGGGCGCGCGCGGACGAGCTGGTCAACACCGGCTGCCCGCCGCTGCCGCCGATCTCGGGGTTCGTCGGGCGCGCGGACGGCGCGCTGCTGCTCGACGGGGTCACGGCCTATCGGGCCACCGGGACCAACCTCTACTACCTGCAGCAGCTGCTCTCCTACGCGCAACAGGAGCAGGACCCGGCGGCGCTCCAGGCGGTGCGCGAGGTGCTCGACGATCTGGTCTGCCTGTCGCTGCCGGTGGCGCGGATCTGGGGCTTCAACGACTCCCAGGACACCTCTTCGATCCGGCGCAGCCCCTGGGAGGGTTTTCGGGAGGAGGGGCTGCGGGGGCTCGACCAGGCGGTCTGGGAGGCCAAGCGGCGAGGCATCCGGCTCATCATTCCCCTCGTCAACAACTGGGCCGAGTATGGAGGTCTTCCCGCCTACGCCGCCTGGGCGTCCAAGCTGTACGGCAGCCCGGTCGACCGGGACGACTTCTTCCGCGACGCACAGATGAGGCAGTGGTGGAAGGACTACGCCTTCATGCTGGTCAACCGGGTGAACACCTTCACCGGCGTCCCCTACCGCGACGAGCCCGCCATCCTCGCCTGGGAGATCGGCAACGAGTTGCGCTGCGCGAGCTGCGCCGGTACCACCCGCCTGCCCGACACCATCGCCGAGCTGGCCACCTTCTTGAAACAGATCGCGCCCAAGCAGCTGGTGGCCGACGGCGGCGACGGCTTCGACGACGATCCGTCGCCTTACGCCGGGCTCAGCAACTACTACGCGGTTCGCGGCGACGACGGCTGCAGCTTCTCGAAGCTGTCACGCATCGACGCGCTGGACATGCTCTCGTACCACTTCTACCCGCGCAACTACGGCTTCTCCACGCCGCGCGACGCCGAGCTCTGGATCGACCGCCACCAGGATCTGGCGATGGTGACCGGAAAGATCGCCTATCTGGGCGAGTGCGGCTTCGCGGCGCCGGACGTGGAGCGCGCCCAGAACTACGACGAGTGGCTCCGCCGCCTGTTCGCGCTGTCGGGCGGCCAGCTCGGGCTGTTTTGGCAGCTCTCGCCGGCCGGCCGCGTGAACAACGACGGATATTCGGTCTATTCGCGCCGCGACAACGCGACCGCCTGGATCCTTGCCCGTTGGGGCAAGGCGATCCACTGAGAGGCCGTCAGGCGCGCGACCCGCCGGTCAGCTTGCGGTGCGTGGCCATCCGGTAGATGCCGAGCAAGACCAGCGCGCCGATGATCGAGGCGACGATACCTGGGCCGCTGGTGCCGGAGTGATACCAGCCGAGCGCCCGCCCCAAGAAGCCCGCCACCAACGAGCCGGCCACGCCGAGCAACATGGTGACGATGATCCCACCCGGATCCTTGCCGGGCATGATCAGCTTCGCCAACGCACCTACCACCAACCCCACGATGAGCGTCCAGATGATCGACATGACACGCCTCCTTCACCGAACCTGAGGACGAGCGCGGCCGATGCAAGCGTCGAGCAGAGCAGGCATTTCTCTCTTCTGCCCGCCTCTGCCGCGGGCCTGAACGCCACTCTCAGAAGATTTCGTAGCGGTCGCGCTTGAGCCTCACCGGTCCGTCTCCAACATCGAGATCATGGGGGTGCGCATGGTGCTCGCGCTGGGGTTGGCGCTGGCTCTCGTGCTGGGGGCCGAGGTCGGGGCCCCCCGCGCGGACAGCCGTCAGCCAGCCGACAATTCGGACGGGGGCGCTCCATTGGTCGTCATGCCGAACAGCTCTTCCGGCGCGCCGGCGACGGCCAACACGCCGACAGAGCCCCCGGGGGCGCCGCCCCCGCGCTCGTTGGATTCGAAGCGCGCCCCGGTGCCAGATCGCCTGGCGCTGCCGGACAGCATGCAAGACGTCCCGCTCGCGCCCCCCACGCCTCCGATTCCCGACAACAGCGGAGCCAGCAAGAAGGCCGGCGGAGGCGCCAATCGCACCAGCCAATTCGTCAGAAACGGCTTCGGGGGCGCACCTCCGGATCTTCCCCGCGACAGCGTGACGCGGACGCCGGAGGATCAGCTGGCGCCTCCCAGCTCCCCCCCACAGGGTCCGCGCTGACTAGACCTCGAGCAGGAGCCGCTCCGGATCCTCGACGCACTCCTTGACGCGCACCAGGAACTGCACTGCCTCGCGGCCGTCGACCAGACGGTGGTCGTAGGAGAGGGCCACGTACATCATCGGGCGAACCACCACCGCGTCGCCGCTTGCGACCGGACGCTTCTGGATCGCGTGCAACCCGAGGATTCCGCTCTGGGGTGGGTTGAGGATCGGCGTCGAGAGCAGCGAGCCGTAGACGCCGCCGTTGGAGATGGTGAAGGTCCCGCCTTCCAGCTCCTTGAGGCCGAGCTTGTTGTCGCGCGCGCGGGCCGCCAGATCGGCGATGGCCGCCTCCACCTCGGCGAACGAGAGCCGGTCGGCGTCGCGCACCACCGGAACCACCAGCCCCTTGCCGCCGCCCACGGCGACGCCGATGTCGTAGTGGTCCTTGTAGACGATGTCCGAGCCGCGCACCTCGGCGTTGACGCCAGGATAGGTTTTGAGCGCCTCGATGGCGGCCTTCACGAAGAAGGACATGAACCCGAGCTTGAGGCCGTGCTGTTTGACGAACCGCTCTTGGTGCCGCTCGCGCAGCGCGAGCACGGTCGACATGTCGATCTCGTTGAAGGTGGTCAGGATCGCGGCGGCGTGCTGCGCCTCGACCAGTCGGCGGGCCACGGTCTTGCGCAGCGGCGACATCGGGACCACGCGCTCGCGCGCGCCGTCGACTACCGGCGTTGGCGTGGGGCGATACGCCGGCGGCGCCTCGACCGGCTCGGGCGAGGGAGCCGGCGCCGCGGGCCTCGACTGCTCTTCGAGCGCGCGGGTCACGTCCTGCTTCGAGATCCGCCCGCCGCGGCCGCTCCCCTTGACCTCGCCCTCGGAGAGCCCGCTCTCGGCCAGCGCGCGGCGTGCCGACGGCGCCGCCCGCACGGGCGCTTCGGCCGAGGGCCGACCGTTGCCGCCGCCGTCGCTCTGGCGGCCGTTCCCCCCCGAGCCGGCCTTCGCGGGGGCCGCCGCGCCGGTCTTGGCGCCGAGCGCCTCGATCTCGGCGATCACCTCGCCCACCGCCACCGTCTCGCCCGCCTTGCGCAAGATCTTGCGCAGGACGCCGGCGCCCGGTGACGGGACCTCGACCGTCGCCTTCTCACTCTCCACCTCGACCAGCGGCTCGTCGACGGAGACCTCGTCCCCCTCGGCGTGCTTCCAGGCCCCCAGCGTCGCCTCGCGGACCGACTCACCCAGCGCGGGAACCCGCAGCTCCATCGCCATTTAGCTCGCTCCTTTTCCGAACGCTTCCGCCACCAACCTGGTCTGCTCGCGCGTGTGCCGCTTGGCCGATCCGGTCGCCGGGCTGGCCGACAACGGACGGGTGACGGCCGACCAGGGGAACGATCCCGCCAAGAGCGGCGGCAGCTCGCGGTTCATGTAGGCCCAGGCGCCCATGTTCTTCGGCTCCTCCTGGACCCAGACCACCGGCGTCCCCTCCGCGAAGCCGGCCAGCGTCTCCAAGAGCTCGTCTTTGTAGAGGGGGAAGAGCTGCTCGACACGCACGATGGCGACGTCGTCGTACTTGTGCGCCTCGCGGGCCCCGATGAGGTCGTAGTAGATCTTCCCGGTGCAGAGCAGCACGCGCTTGACCCGCGTCGGGTCCTTGACCAGCGGGTCGGGGATGATGTGCTGGAATCCCGCCTCGGTGAAGGCGCTGAGCGGCGAGGTGGCCGCCGGGTGCCGCAGCAGGCTCTTGGGCGACATGATGATGAGCGGTTTGCGGTAAGGGCGCAGCACCTGGCGGCGGAGCGCGTGGAAGTACTGCGCCGGCGTGGTCAGGTTGCAGACCTGCATGTTGTCGTTCACGCACAGGTTCAAGAAACGATCGAGCCGCGCGTTCGAGTGCTCGGGCCCCTGCCCCTCCATGCCGTGCGGCAGCAGCAGCACGAGGCCGCTCACCCGGTGCCACTTCGCCTCCGACGAGCTGATGAACTGATCGATGATCACCTGCGCCGCGTTCACGAAGTCGCCGAACTGAGCCTCCCAGATCGTCAGCCCCTCGGGCATGTCGAGGCTGTAGCCGTAGTCGAAGCCGAGCACGGCCCCCTCGGTGAGCGGGCTGTCACGCACCTCGAACACCCCCTGCTTGGGGCCGAGGTGCGCGAGCGGCGTGTAAGGGTGCCCGTCCTCGTAGTCGTACATGACCGAGTGGCGGTGGCTGAAGGTCCCGCGGCAGGAATCCTGCCCCGAGAGCCGCACCCGCGTCCCCTGCGCCAGCAACGTCCCGAATGCCAGCGCCTCGCCCATTCCCCAATCGGCTGGTTTCTCACCGGCGCCCATCTGTCCGCGCGCCTCGATGATCAGCTTCTGCAGCTTGGGGTGGACGTGGAAATCGGGCGGGGTGGTGGTGAGCGCGCGGGTGACCTCTTTGATCGCCGCTGCGGTCACCGCCGTCGGCACCTCGGGGACCTTGTTGTCGGCGCCGCCCTTGAGGCGCGCCCAGGCGCCGGCGAAGGTGCTGGGGCGCGGCGGCGTCTCCAGCTTGTTCGCCACCTCGAGCTCCCCCTCGAGCTCGCGCCGCTTGGCGGCGGCGATGGCGTCGGTCTCCTCGACGGTGATGGACGGCCCGCCGCCCGGCGCCGGGTTGGCGCCGTCATAGGCCAGGTAGGCCATCCGAATGGACGGCTTCGAGGCGATGGTCCGGTACATCACCGGCTGCGTGTATGACGGCTCGTCGCCTTCGTTGTGCCCGAGCTTGCGGTAGCACCACAGCTCGATGAGGGCATCGCGGTGGAACCGCTGTCGAAAGTCGACCGCCAGATCGACCACCTGGCAGACCGCCTCGGGATCCTCGCCGTTGACGTGGAAGATCGGGATCTGCAGCATCGTGGCGACGTCGGTCGCATAGGTGGTCGACTTGGCGCAGGTGGGCGAGGTGGTGAACCCCACCTGGTTGTTGACCACGATGTGCACGGTGCCGCCCACGCGGTACCCGTCCAGCTCCGACATGTTGAGCGACTCGGCGATGATTCCTTGCCCGGCGAAGGCGGCGTCGCCGTGGATCAGGATCGGAAGGGCTCGCGTCCGCCCCACGTCGCCGAGACGATCCTGCTTGGCGCGCACGCGCCCCTGCACGACGGTGTCCACCCACTCGAGGTGGCTCGGGTTGAAGGCGAGCGAGAGGTGGACGCGGTGCTCGTCGCTCCCCTCGCCGAACACGCGGTCGATCGAGAACCCCAGGTGGTACTTCACGTCGCCGCCGCCGTCGTCGAGGCCGGCGTTGGCGTCGAACTTGTCCTGGAACTCGGCGAAGATCTGCGAGGCCGGCTTCTTGAGCACGTTGGCCAGCACGTTGAGCCGCCCGCGGTGCGCCATCCCGATCACGATCTCGCTCACGCTCGAGCGGGCCGCCCGCTCGACCAGCCGCTCGAGCAACGGGATCAGGCTCTCGGCCCCCTCCAGCGAGAAGCGCTTCGACCCGAGGAACTTGTTCTGCAGGAACTGCTCGAACACCTCGGCGCCGATCACCTGCTGGAAGATCTGGAGGCGATCGGCCCGCGTCAGCGGCAGCCGGTTGCGGGTGCTCTCCATCCGGCTCTCGAGCCAGGCGCGCAGCTCGAGATCGTGGATGTGCGAGGTCTGCACGCCGATCTTGCGGCAGTAGGTCTCGCGCAGCAGGCTGACCAGATCGCGCAGCGTCTTCCGGGTCGGCCCGGCCACGTTCTCGCTGCTGAACACCAGATCGAGGTCCTCGTCGGTGAGACCGTAGTTCTCGAGCGCGATCTGCGGGCTGCCGTGGGTCACCAGGCCGAGCGGATCGAGCTCGGCCGCCAGGTGGCCGAGCTCGCGGTACCCCTCGACCAGCCGCTGCACGCGCTCGGAGAGCAAGCGCATCGAGATGCGACTCTGGATGGCGCCCGGCGCCGAGGCCGGCGGTCCGTCGAGCGGGCTCGCCGCGCGGCCGGCGAAGATGCTGCGCGGAAACGCCGAGGGCGGCACCACCCCTGCCACGCCAGCGCCGTTGCGGCCGGCGCCGCCGTCGAGCTCGGCGAACAGCCGTCGCCACTCGGGATCGACGCTGGTCGGATCGCGCAAGAACTTGAAGTAGAGCTCCTCCGCAAAGGCGAGGTTCGAGAGCGCCAGCCCATCGAGCTCGCCGTTCTCCGTGCGCGCGGCAGGCTCGACCATATCGGTCGGCGCGCGCGCGGCGCTGGCACCGTTGAGCTCCAGTTCCAACATATTCGGCATCGCCTCTTACAC
This sequence comes from Polyangia bacterium, assembly GCA_036267635.1. Classification (GTDB taxonomy): domain Bacteria; phylum Myxococcota_A; class Polyangia; order Fen-1088; family Fen-1088; genus JADGRB01. Next base: position 29,687 of record DATAVR010000039.1, read on the forward strand.
CGTCGGACGAAAGGGCGGTTAAGTGTACGTTATTGTTGGGGCGCTGGGAGAGTGAAAAAGAACGTGCTCCCGCCAGACTTGCCGTTGCCCTCCCGGTGGGGCGAGGTCGGGCTTTCGACCCAGATCCGCCCGCCGTGCGCCTCGACGATGCCGCGGGCGATAGAAAGGCCGAGGCCGATGCCGTCGCGGTTGCGGCGGCGGGCCTGATAATAGCGGTCGAAGACGTAGGGGAGCTCCTCTGTCGAGATGCCCGGCCCGTCGTCCGCCACCGCAAACCGCACCATGGCGCCGTCGGGCTCGGCCCGCAGGATGACCGTCGTTCCCTCGGGGCTGAACTTCACCGCGTTGCCGACGACGTTGGAGAAGAGCTGGATGACCCGGTCGTGATCGCAGGAGATGTGCATCTCGGTCCCGGGGTGGTCGTCGACGAGCTTGATCGACTTGGCGGCGGCCAGCGGCTCGAGGGCGTCGAGGACCTCGCGCAGGAGCGCCCCCACCTCGCGCGGGTGAGAGCTGACCGACAGATGTCCAGCCTGGATCGCCGCGAAGTCCAGGAGGTCGCGAATGAGCCGGTTCATCCGATTCCCGGCACGCTCGATCGCCTCCACCTGGCGGCGGGCGCGTCCCTCCTTCCCCGGCGGCTCGGGCGGCAGCGAGCTTTTGAGCAGAAGCGCGCTCGAGGCCAGCACCACGCCGAGCGGGTTGCGCAGATCGTGCGAGACGATGGCCAGGAGATCTTCGCGGGCGCGGACCGACTCCTGCGCTTCGGCCAGCAACCTGACGTTGTCGATGGCGATCGTCGCCCGCCGCGCCAGCTCCTGGGCGGCGCCGAGATCGGACGCGCCGTAGCGCCGCCCCTCGCCGAGCGACGCCAGCACCAGGGCCCCCACCGACTGGCCACGCAGGTCGAGCGGCACCGCCATCGACGAATGCCCGGGATCGTTCTCCAGGATCGGCTGCCGGCTGGCGAGGGCGGCCTGGGCGACGCGCAGGCAGTCGGTCCGACCTCGATCGATGGTCTCCTGATCGGTCGGATCGGCCCCCACGGCGCCGGCGAAGGCCAGCACGCGCGGCTCGCCGTTCCCCCGGCGCAGGACCACCGCGCAGCGATCGGCGACGGTGCGCGCGGCCAACGCCGCCAGCTCCTCCAGCGCCGTCGGCAGATCCATCGACGAGGCGAGCGCAGTGCTGGCGTCCCCCAAGAAGCGTTGCCACTCTTGATCGCGTCGCTCGTTCGTCACGTCGCGCATCACGAGGACGACCCGCTCTGCGCCCCCGCGCGCGGCGGCGACCGGCGCCGCCTTCAAGGACACCCAGCGATCGCCGCCGTCGTCCCCTTGGCCGATCGGCCGGTAGCGAAGAATGCGCTCCTGCCCGCCCACGGGCGGGTCGACGCGTGGAATTTCGTCCGGCGAGAGCGGGCGGCCGTTCTCGTCCCACATCCGGAACCGCCCCAGCAGCTCGGCGGGCGAGGCGCGCAGATCGGGGAGGCCCACCGCGCGGGCGATCGCTTCGTTGGCGTAGACCAGACGGCCAGCTCCGTCGCGGACGGTGATCCCGTCGGGGAGCGCCCGCAGAACCGTCTCCAGCTCCTCGCGTGAGCGCTCGAGCGCTTCCAGCGCCGCGGCCTGAGCCTCCATCCGGTGGAGCACCAGACAGATCTGGTGGCCGACGGCGGTCATCAGGTGCAGCATCCCCTCGTCGACCGGGCGCGGGTCGCGGGCGAAGAGCTCGATCACCGCGGGAACCGTCTCGCTCTGGCGGACGGGAAACGCGGCGACCCCCTGCAACCCGGCCGTCACCGCCAGCCGCAGGCGCGCGCTCGGCTCGTCTCCGGTGAGCTGTTCGATCCAGACCGGCTCGCGTCCCGCCGCCGCCCGGCCCGCAGGGTCTTCGCCCGGCTTGAGCACGGCGGCGCGCGACGCCTCGACCACGGACGTCCGCACGATCGCCTCCTCGGCCCAGATCGCTCGGCAGTGCAGGGACGACCGCGCGCTGGGCGCGTCGGGGACGGCCACCCAGTAGACCGCCAGCGCCCAATCGAGCTCGGTGCCCAGCGTCTGGAGGATCTCCGCCATCGCCTCGTCGAGGCTGGCCGCCTCCAGCAAGACGCGCGACACCGTCTGCTGGACGACCAGCCGTCGGGCATCGTCGGCTTGGGGACGCCTGCTCATCGGCGCCATATTAACGACGAAAGGCGCGCCTGCTTCCCGTCACCTAAGAATTCGGCGCAGGTGCGGGCGGGCGGCGCCCAGAGGTCGGGCACGCCGGCATCGAAGCAGCGGGCGGAGCGCAGCCGCGCGCCGCCCGCCTCGACCCCAGAAGGACTAAACCGCGTCTTTGGCGGCTTTGACCGGACGAGCGCGGACGATCTTGCGGGCCGGCTTGGCCTTGAAAACCGTCGGCTCCTTGGTGAAGGGGTTGATCCCCTTGCGCTCCTTGGTGGCCGGCTTCTTGATGACCACGAACTTCGCGAACCCAGGAACCAGGAAGGTCCCGGCCTTCTTCAGCTCTTTGTAGCCGATGGTGGCGAGCGACTCGAGGACGCCCTTCACGTCCTTGCGGGAGAGCTTCCCGTCGTTCTCTTCGGCCAATTTGGAAATGAGGTCGGACTTCGACAGCGGCTTGCCCATTCGATCGATCTCCTCTCGTGCGTTACCGGCGGGGCCGGGGAAAAGTTTGGGCATTGTGGGTGAAACCCGGGGAAGTTGGAAGCGAAAAACCAAGCAACCCCCGGGATCCGTCCTCGTCGTAAAGCCGGAGCGACAGCGTGTCGTCACGGTCGGTGAAGGCCCGCGTGTGCAGCGGCAGGAACCCGGGCGCCACGATCAGCAGATCGAGCGGGCCCGATCCGCGCGGCCGGCGAATCTCCAGCGGCGCCACCCCGAGGTCCTTGCGCCCCCAAAAGACATGCGCCTTCTTGCCGGCGTCGGCGAGCAGCTTGATCGTGACCTGCGGGCCGGTCGCCGAGGCGGCGGTCGCCGGCTCGGGCCCTTCGTCGGGGAGCGGCAGCTCCGGCGCGGGCAGCGCCGAAACGACCGGCGGCTCGGGCGCCGGCAGGCCGGGCGCGCGGCCAGGCGAGCCGCCGCAGCCGGCGGCGAGCGCGCCGGCCAGCGTCGTCGCGCAGGCCAGCGTCCTCGCACCGCCAGGGCGGATCACGGCGCGTCCCCTCCGGCCCGGCTGTCGGGCGAGGTCGATGCCGTCGGTACCTTCGAGGAGGCGTAGGTGACGCCCGGCATGGGGACGTAGCCGGCGATCGGTTTTTGCAACGCGCCCTTGACCGTCCCTTCGAGCACGTCGACCGGCAGCGGCGGATCGAGCTCGTAGTAGAAGCCGCGGCTCGGCAGCCGCATCTCGAACACCTCCCCCTGCGAATAGAAGACCCGGCGAAAGCCGAGCGGGATCGCGCCGACGACGCGCATCCTCCGGTGGCCGAGCACGAAGCTGAAGAGGCGCATCGCCTGCTGGTTGTAGAGCCGGTGACAGCCGTGCGAGAAGCGCCCCCGCAGCGACATGTAGTCGAACGATCCGTGCGTGCGGATGCCGTTGTCGAAGAAGCTCGGCCCGTCGGGGCCGCGCCGCATCTCTTCGTGAATGGCGGCGGCGAGGCCGTAGGCCGACAGATACCCGGGGCCCGTCTCGTCGTAGTTGGTCACGCGGGCGTAGATGCCGTTGACCCGTTTTTCTTTCACGAAGGAGGCGAGCGGCGACGACGGAGGCGGGATCCAGACCGGCGCGGCGACGATGTGGTGCCAGACGCGCGGCCCGATGTCCGAGCCCTTGTAGCGGTAGTACTCCTGCCCGTCGGAGGCGAGCTCCAGCCGCCAGCCGCCGACGGTGGTCCGCCAGCGCACGAGCGGCACCTTCTCGCCGCGCCATTTGACGTAGAGGGTGAAGGTGGGGAAGCGCAGGCGCGGTTGTGGCACGCGCTGCCCCTTCCCGTCGAACGGGAAGTCGTACCAGACGTCGCCGCGGTCGATCTCGGCGGAGAGATCCATCGCCGGTCCGTAGTACTCGGGCGCGGGCGGCAGGCGCGCGGCGACTTTGAGCCAGCTGAAGTCGGCGCGCGGGTGGCGGCGAAAGAACGCCACCGCGTCGTCGGGCGTCTCGATCCCCAGCGTCTGCAGCACCGCCGCCAGCGAGGGCGTCGCCAGATCGGGGACCGGGTGGCGCGCGCCGTCGGCGCCACGATAGCTCGGACCGCCGAGCGCGCCGCCCGGGCGATCGTCGTCCGAGACGCTGCCGTCCTCCAGAAAGCCGGCGGCGTGCATGGCGCGCTCGGTGAGGACGCGGCGGAGCGCTGAGAGATCGTTCTCGAGCGGGGGCCGGGCCAGCGCCTCCAGGGTCCCGCGCTTGATGTCGGCCTGGTCCAGCACGGCCTGCTTTTGCTGGAAGGCCAGCATCGCCGTCCGCATCGCCGTGTCGTAGGCGCCGCTCTTGTGCTTGGCCGGATCAAGCAACCCCTCGCAGACGAGCCGCTTCTCCGCCTCGACGAACGCCGCCCGCTCGGCGACGAAGCGCAGGTGCTCCTTCACCTCCTTCGCCGTCCGCGGATCGGCGGCGGCCAGCGCCTCCAGCGTGGCCGCGCCCGCCGCCAGGCGCGCCGCCTCCAGCCGCGCCCCGCGCGCCGCCCGTTTGCCGAGCTCCTTCGCCTCGGTGCTCGCCCCCCAGCTCCGCACCTCGTCGACGGCCAGCAGCTTCTCGGGATCGAACGAGCCGCCACAATTTCGGCGCGCGTCCTCGAGGAAGCGACGGCGCAACACCGAGAGCGACGGCGGGATGCCGTACATCTCCAGGTAGTTTCGCTCGCCCGCCGCGAGCGGTTGACCGTCGCCGTCGGTGCGATCGGCCGCCAGCCCGGTGTAGATGGCGTGGTACGGGTTGATCAGCGTCGCGCCCTTGGCGCCGGCGTGATCGTCCAGCACCGACGGCACCCAGGCGTCGGAGAGATCGACGACCGTGAGCCCGCGCGCGCGCGCCGCCTCGGCGTCGACCGTCCTTTCCGAAGCGCCGACAACCTGAATCGCGCGGCGCTCCGGCGGAAGATCCGGAGCTGCGGGCAAGGTGTCTTCCTTCGGCAGCTGCGCTCGCGGCGCCGGCGGAGGTGAAGCCGCGGCCGGCGCAACGACGGCGCGCGCGGGCGGCCGATCGGGCGCGACCTTCGACGCTGGCGCGGCCTCTTTCGGACGGCATCCGAACGTGACCGCGATCAGCGCCACTGGAATGGCGCGCGTCAATGGCCGCCCGTAGAGGGAACGGCGGATGCTTCTCCGCGAATCTGCGCTCATGTCAAACGAACTGTCGGCGAAGGCCGGTTCTGCGTACTATACGCGGCATGAAAAGGACACTTCTCACCACGTTCGCGGCCGCGCTTCTGCTGGCCGTGGTCGGGCAGACCGCCCAGGCGACCGAGGTCGGCTATTCACGCAAATTCGGGCTGGGGATCGTCATCGGCGACCCGACCGGCCTCTCGGCCAAGCTCTGGGTCGCGCCGACCAACGCGATCGACTTCGGGCTCGGCTTCTGGAGCGGCGTCAACGGCGACTGCTTCACGAACGGCGACGGGCAGACGGTCTGCGACTCTTCGGGCGTGCACAACGGATCGTTCAACGCCGACTACCTGTGGCAGTCGAACATCATCCGCGGGTCGGCTCAGCTCGACTGGCACGTCGGCGGCGGCGGCCGGATGATCTGGTGGGGCGGCTGTCAGAACAACTGCGTCGCCATCGCGGCGCGCGCGCCAATCGGCCTCGACCTGATGTTCCAGAACCCGAACTTTCTCGAGGTCTTCTTCGAGCTGGCGCCGTCGTTCTGGATCGTTCCTGACATCAATTTCGGCATCGAAGGCGGCATCGGGGTGAGGTTCTTCTTCTAGCCATCCTCGCGGTCAGCTGCGCTCGGCTTTCCGGCGGGGGCCGCGGGGGACGAGGTTTCTTCCTGCCGCTCGCGAGAAGGAATCCTCGGCCACGAGCGATCAGAGTGGCCTGCGGGCGCGCGGCGGAGAGAAACCCCGTCCCCCGCAGCTCCCATGGGCGAGCCTCGGCTCCGCTGCGTTCGGTCTGCGGAGCACCGGGGAAGTGGAGCGGGGCTGGTCAGTCGTCGTAGGTTTCGAGCTCGGCGAGGTCGATTTCGCCCGTGCGCTCGGGGGCGACGGGTTGGGGGATGCTTCCCATCTCGTCGACCACGACCGGCGTCCCCGCGGAGGGGGTGGCGTCGGCGGCCTCGGCTTGGATCTCGGCCGATTCCACCTCGGCCGGCGGCGCCTCGACGGTGCCGCCCTGGGACTTGGCCTTCCAACGAGCGAGCGCGCGATCCAGCTCTTCGTAGGGAATCATGGCGGTCAGTGTACCAGCTTCTTGTAGCGGATCCGATGCGGTTGATCGGCCGCCGCGCCGAGCCGGCGCCGGCGATCCGCTTCGTAGTCCTGGTAGTTCCCCTCGAACCAGACGACCTGGCTGTCCCCTTCGAACGCCAGGATGTGGGTGGCGATGCGGTCGAGGAACCAGCGATCGTGGCTGGTCACCACCACGCAGCCGGCGAACGATAAAAGCGCGTCCTCGAGGGCGCGCAACGTGTCGACGTCGAGATCGTTGGTCGGCTCGTCGAGCATGAGGACATTCCCGCCCGAGCGGACCACCTTGGCCAGGTGGACCCGGTTGCGCTCGCCGCCCGACAGATCCTTGACCCGCTTCTGCTGGTCGGTCCCTTTGAAGTTGAACCCGGCGACGTAGGCGCGGGCCGGGACCTTGCGCTTGCCGATCTCCAGAAACTCCGCTCCCTGGGCGATCTCGTCGAAGGCGGTCTTGGCGCCGTCGAGCGTGTCGCGGCTCTGGTCGACGTAGGCCAGCTTCACCGTCTCGCCGATCCGCAACGTTCCACCGTCGGGCTTCTCCTGCCCCGTGATCATGCGGAACAGCGTGGTCTTGCCGGCGCCGTTGGCGCCGATGACCCCGACGATGCCGCCGCGTGGGAGGTTGAAGTTGAGATCCTCGATGAGGACCTTGTCGCCGTAGGCCTTGCGGAGATGCTCGGCCTTGACCACCACGTCGCCCAGGCGCGGCCCGGGCGGGATGGCGATCTCGATCGTCTCCTCGCGCTTCTGCTGCTCTTCGGCCAAGAGCTCGTCGTAGGCGGCCAGACGCGCCTTCGACTTGGCCTGCCGCGCGCGCGGCGAGGCGCGCACCCACTCGAGCTCGCGCGCGAGCGTCCGCTGCCGCGCCGATTCGGTCTTCTCCTCGGCCTCGAGCCGCTTCCCTTTTTGCTCCAGCCACGACGAGTAATTTCCTTCCCAGGGAATTCCCGCCCCGCGGTCGAGCTCCAGGATCCAGCCGGCGACGTTGTCGAGGAAGTAGCGATCGTGGGTGACGGCCACGATGGTCCCCGGGAACTCGTGCAGGTGGTGCTCCAGCCAGGCGACGCTCTCCGCGTCGAGATGGTTGGTCGGTTCGTCGATCAGCAGCAGGTCGGGCGCCTCCAGCAGAACGCGGCAGAGCGCCACCCGGCGCCGCTCGCCGCCGGAGAGCTTGTCGACGGCTGCGTCGGACGGAGGGAGCCGGAGCGCGTCCATGGCGATCTCCAGCGTCCGGTCGAGGTCCCAACCGTTGGCCGCCTCGATCGCGTCCTGCAGCTTCCCCTGCTCCTCGAGCAGCTTGTCCATCGCGTCGGCAGACATCTCTTCGCCGAGTTTGGCGTTCACCTCGTCGAAACGCGTGAGGAGCTTCTTGGTGTGGGCCACCGCCTCCTCGACGTTCCCCAGCACCGTCTTGCTGGCGTCGAGCTGCGGCTCCTGCGGCAGGTACCCGATCCGGATCCCGTCAGCCGCCTTGGCGTCGCCGAAAAAATCCTTGTCCACGCCGGCCATGATTCGCAGCAGCGTCGACTTGCCAGACCCATTCGATCCGAGGACGCCGATCTTCGCGCCCGGGTAGAACGACAGATAGATCCCCTTCAAGACCTCCTTGTTGGGCGGGTGGACCCGCCGGAGGTTCTGCATCGTGTAGATGTACTGGTGCGCCATGGCGGCGGCAGTTTAGCAGGCCGCCTAGCTCGGTTGTCGAGTCCGCTTCCAACCCTCCATTTGCTCCCGTTGAAAGGTCATTGAACGTACGAAGCATCTCCTTGAACACCATGTGAGTCATGGTACAGTTCACAGATGGGTTGGCTCAAGCACGAGCGGGACGATGCACAAGCGGCAACTCGTGCGCCGACCATGGCATTTCGACCGGCGGGAATCGCGTTTAATGCCGAGTTCGTTCGACTTGCTCATGCCTTCAAAAGCACACGCGCCACCCTGTACTTTGACGGCGAAAAACAGCGTGTCGGCTTGCGATTCCACAGCAAGTCCAATGACCCGGATGCCTACACTCTCACCGCCGATGGCGGCGGAGCCGGCGCTGCGGGCGGCCGGCTATTGAACGCCGGCCGAATCTACGAACGATATTCTTGGCTGAAGGCGGTCCTGGAGCGTCCGCTCCCGAAGCGGCGCTTCCCAGTCCAGCGGGACCACGACGACGACCTCTGGTTTGTCGAGGTGCCCTGAAGACATTCAGGGAGAACCTGGAGACCGATGATACAGCGGAGATTTCGATGGCGCGATTACCGTACCGAGAGCGGCGCACGGCCAGTGGCGGCGTTCATCGAGACCCTCACGGACGATGAGGCTGCAGTCGTTCTCGACGGTATGAAAGATGTCGCCGTTAACGGTCTTCCGGCGGCACGCCACCTCAGGGGCGAGATCTACGAGGTTCGGGCCGATAGCGACCGACACGCGTTCCGACTTCTTTTCGCTCAAGAAACGAAGTTCATCCTTCTGTCCTTATCCGCATTCACCAAGAAGGCGAGGAAGACGCCACCGGAAGAGATTATACGAGCCGAAACACGTTTGAAGGACTGGCGCTCCCGTGGTCAACGATAGCTCGCGAGCTATGGCTCGCTGTGCAATCGTCCCAAAATCGTTCATACTTGCGGGGCGATGCCGAAGGATTTTTTGGACGAGATGATCGCTAGGCGCACCCGAAAGAACCCGCGTTTCCCAGTGCTCATGGCGGAAGTGGAGCGGCGGCGAGCCCTCGCCAAGACATTGGCGGCGCGACGCGCGGCCCTCGGGGTCAGCCAGACTGTGGTAGCTGCGCGCATGGGAACAGCAGCATCCGTTATCAGCAAGCTCGAGTCGGGCGGAGATGTGAAACTTTCGACGTTCCAGCGTTACTGCACCGCGATCGGCGAGACCTTCCCGCCACGCTTTCGGCCTCGGAAACGCGCCGCCTGAGCTAAAGTGCGAGCACGACGACGCCGGCCGAGACCAGCGCGGCGCCCACGAGGACGCCACGGGCTGGCCGTTCGCGCAGGATCGCCCAGGCATAAAGAACGGTGAAGGCCGAAGCCAGGCTGGCCAGCGGGGCGACGATGGCCACCGGCGCGTGGCGACTTCCGAGCGTGATGCAGGCGTTCCCCGCCGTCTCGAACAGACCAGCAAGAAAGATCGGAATCCAGGTCCCTCGGCGCGGCAGCGCGATCGGAAAGCGGAAGGCGATCGCCAGCGGCAACGCCAGCAGCAGGTCGGCGAGGTAGACCACGCCGATCGTTCCGATCGGCCCGAACACCGGCGACAACCGCCGCATCGTGGGGATCAAGATCCCGAAGCAGATCGCGGCGCCGACCGCCGCCGGCAGCCAGGGCTTGGCGCCGGCCGCGCGGGCGTTCGCTCCCCGACCGTCGGCCGCCTGCGCGTGCCGCGCCACCGTCACCGCGCCGCCGATCACCGCCGCTGCGCCCACCATCTGCCCGGCGGTCAGGCGCTCGTGAAACAAGACCAGGGAGAGGGCCGACGCCAGCACGGCCCACGACGACATGATCGGGACCGCCAACGTCAGGCGGCCGTGCTCGAAGGCGTAGAAGAGAAAGAAGTAACCGCCGAGCGCCGCGATGCCGGCCACCGCGATCCAGGCTCCGTCGGCGCCCGTCACCGTCGGGGCCCGGCCGCCCTCCGCCGCAACGCCCAGCGCCACCAGCGCGATCCCTACGATCTGGGCCCAGAACAGCCCCGGCAGCGCGCCGACGGCCCGTCCAGCCCGCTGCACGGCGACGTTGGCCAGCGCCCAGGAGGCGCTGGCCCCCAGACCGAGCAGGATCCCGGCGAGCATCGGCGCGGAGGATAGCCGGGCCGCGGGCCCATCTGTTAAAAGTCTCTGGCTTGGATCTCGCGCGCCCTCTGGTGATCGTCAACCCGCGCTCGGGGCGGGGCCTGACGGAGTCGCGCTGGGCGCGCGTGCGGGGCGCGCTCACCGACGGGCTCGGCGAGCTGGACAGCGCCTTCACCGCCGGGCCGCGCGACGCCGGCGCCATCGCCGAGCGGGAGGCGGCCGCGGGGCGAAAGCTGATCGTCGCGCTCGGCGGCGACGGCACGATCTCCGAGGTGGCCAACGGGATCCTGCAGGCCGGCGCCGGCGCGACGACCGAGCTCGGGATCGTCCCCCGCGGCACAGGCGGCGACTTCCGGCGCACCCTCGAGCTGCCGCACGACGTTGCCGAGGCGGCCCGCCGCGTGCGCGACGGGCGTGCGCGCGCCGTCGACGCCGGCCGCGTCCGTTTTCGCGGTCCCGACGGCGCGACCGAGGTCCGCCACTTCGTCAACGTCGCCTCGTTCGGCTTCTCGAGCGCGGTCGCCACCCGGGCCAACGCCTCGTCCAAGCGGTTCGGCGGGCGGTTCGCCTTCTTCGCCGCCACCGTCCGCGCGCTGGTCTCGTACGACAACACCGACGTCTGGCTCACCATCGACGACCGTCCGCGCGAACGGCGCCGGGTCATGCTGGCCGCCGTCGGCAACGGCCGCTTCTTCGGCGGCGGCATGAAGATCTGCCCCGAGGCGCGCCTCGACGACGGCGCGCTCGATCTGGTCACCGTGGGCGACTTCTCCAAGGGTGAGGTGCTGACCAACATCGGGCGGCTCTACGAGGGGACGCACCTCGCGCTCGACTCGGTCGAGAACGCACGCGTGACCCGGGTGGCCGTCGAGCCGGTGGAGGCCGACGCGCAGATCCCAGTGGAGCTGGACGGCGAAACGCCCGGGCACCTGCCGGCGGTCTTCGAGATCCTTCCGGCCGCTCTGCGCATACGGATATAGTGCCCGCGTGAACCGACCCCGACCGCTGTTTGGAACGCCGATTGGAATCCTCTGTTGCCTGACGCTCGCCGCCTGCACCGGCAAGTACGTCCGCCCGACGACGCCGGAGAAGATCGCGGTGACCCCCGAGCTGACCGCGCGCGGCGGCTATCTGGTCAACCAGGTCGCGGCCTGCGGCGCCTGCCACACGCCGCGCGTGAACCTCTCCTGGCTGGAAAGCGAGCGCACCGACGCCTACCTGGCCGGCGGAACCTTCCTCGACGATCCCTCCTACGGCATGGCGGTGATGGTCCCCAACATCACGACTGACGCCGAGACCGGCATCGGCAGCTGGTCCGACGATCAGATCCTCCGCTCCATCCGAGACGGCGTCGGCAACAGGGACAACCTCTTGATGCCGCCGATGCCGTTCGGAACCTGGGCGCACCTCTCCGACGACGACGCCCACGCCATCGTCGCCTACCTCCGCAGCGCGCCGCCGGTGAAGAACGCGGTCGACCGGACGCACAACCACTTCGCCTTCGGGCTGCGGTTCGCCAAGTCGATGGGCTTCATCCACCACAAGCCGGCGATGAACGTGCAGGCGCCGCCGCGCAGCGATCAGGTGAAGTACGGCGAGTACCTGGCGCACGGCGTGGCCCCCTGCCACGACTGTCATTCGCTCACCAGCAAGGGCCCGAGCGACGACAACCTGTTCGCCGGCGCCGAAGATCCCATGGAGGAGAAGGACGTCGGCAAGGTCTGGCCGCGCAACCTGACGCCCGACAAGGAGAGCGGCCTCGGCAATTACACCGCCGCGCAGATCAAACAGGCGCTCCGCGACGGCAAGCGCCTCGACGGCAAGATGATGGCGCCGCCGATGTCCTCGCTCATCCCGCACTTCTCGGGCATGACCGACGAGGATCTCGACGCGGTCGTCGCCTACCTCGGGTCGATCCCCGCCAAGAAGCACAAGATTCACGAACGCGAGCTGACGTCCGCCGCGAAGAAGCTGGTCGGCGAAGGGAGCTAGGCGCCGAAACCAAGTTGGCGCGGGAGGCAACTCGGTCGCCGCATCCGATCGAGGCGCAAATGTCCGGGTCGCGCGTCCGGCTACTGGCGCAACGTGGCGGAATCATGTCGTGGCACAATGGCTGCATCGCGGCTTCGCGGGGGACCTGGTCAAATTGGAGGGCTCGATGCGCGTATGGTTTCCGGTGATGTCGGTGGCGGCGCTGGTTGCGGTGGGCTGCAACTCGAACCTGACGAACCACGATGGCGGCACCGGCGGAGGCCAGACCGGGGGCGACTACGGCGACGGTGGAAGCTTTGGAACCGGCGGTTACGCGACCGGCGGAACCTTAGGAACCGGCGGCTTTGCGACCGGTGGTGACATTGGAACCGGTGGCTTCCCGACCGGCGGCACCAGCGGGTTCGACGCCGGCATCGATGCGGTCGCCGGGATCGCCTGCGCGGCCCTGGCGGAGCCGACCGGCTCGCCCCCTCCGGTACCACCGCAACCCGGCTGTCCGTGTACCCGCGCGCCGGGCCGCGGGAATTCATATCTCTGTCCGATGGGTGTCGGGCAGACCGCCTATACGTACGTGGGGCCCGAGGGCGGCAGCATCTACCTCCTCGGCCAGCAGAGCGCCAAAACCAACGTCCCCATCGCGATCGACATCCCGCCCGGCGCGATCGCGACGCAGACGCTGATCTCCGTCAGCGAAACGGACCTCGCCCCGCCGAGCGGCTTCGTCGACTGGTCGCCCGTCTATCTCGTCGAGCCACGCGGGTTACAACTGGCCAAAGTGGCCGGCCTGCAAATCCCCTGGAGCTCGAACATCAGCCCGCCCCCGACCAACCTCGCCATCTACGCGCGCGACGAGAACGGGTCGTGCGGGTTCAAGGCGCTCGTCGACAGCTACACGAACGCCGGGTTCGAGCAGGCTTCGCTCACCGAGCTCGGTTACCTTTTCGTCGGAGTGCCGTCGACGGTCGATCCTTCGACCTGCGGCGCCCTCGACGCAGCCGTCGGCGACTAGGTCGCCCGCCGGCGACTTACCCGCGACTTACCCGCGACTTACCCGATCGACAAACAATCTCGCCGGGAGCGCTCCCGGCGCTGCGGCACAGGCGGGTCACAAAAACGTGACCGCTATTCAGGCTGATCGGCGAACTACCCCACTGGAGCTCCAACGCGATGGTCACGGGTCTGCGCGACCACCAATCGTATTCTTCTGGCAACGAGGCGACGGAGTGGGCGTTCGCCCGTCCGGCCATCGCCTTCCTCGGTCTGGTGGGCGCCGCCTGGACGATTCCGCCCCGCGAGCTGCCGGGCGCGTCCCCTGCGCTGGTCTTCGCGCTCAAGCTGTTGGCGATCGGTTGCCTGGTGGTGGCGGCGCTGCTCGAGCGCGGCGATTCCGGCTCCGGCCGCTTCGAGCCCGGCGACGCCCTGGCGCGCCACTGGCTGCTCTTCGCGCCACCCGCCGTCCTCCTCTTCCTGCCCGAGGAGACCGCCCGAAGCGTCCGCCTGCCCGTGCTGCTCGGTTCGGCCATTCTGGCGGTCCTCGGCGACCGGGCGTCAGCCGCGGAGGCTTCGCCGCGCGAAAAGCCCCCCGGCCCCTGGAGCCGCGCCCTGCTGGTCGCCGGGATCTGCATCGGCGTCGCCTACGTCGTCGTCGGAGCGACAGCGACCGGAAGCACCGACAACGATCCGGCTTACTACTACGGCGTCGCCCGGCACATCTTCCTCACCCACCGCTACGAAGAGCCGATCGTCTGGCACTTCCTGGTCAAACCACCGCAGGTCCTGCATCGCCCCTTTGACTATTGGTCCGGGCTGACGTCGATCAGCCTGCTCCCTTTTTTTTGGCTCTTCGGCGCGAGCCACCGGACGGCGGGCGCGGCCATGGGGATCGTCTCCGGGCTGTCGGTCGTCGCCTTTGCCCATCTGGTCGGAACGGCGGCCCCGCTGCGCAGCCGGGTGGTGCAGGTCGTCGCGCTCCTGCTCTATGCCTTCTCGCCCGCGCTGATGCGCTTTCGCTTCGACGTGGAGACCATCCCGTTCGTCCACCTCTGGATGATCCTCTCGCTCATCGCGCTCGTGCGAAGACGTCCCGAGCAGGCGGTGATCTTCGCCTTCCTCATGTTCTGGTCGCGCCCGGAAGACGTGGTGCTGGCCGCCATCATCTCGGCGCTGGCGGTTGCCTTCGCCTTCCGGCAGGCCCCGCCGCGCTCGCGTCGGACGCTGTTGACCGGCGCCCTCTGTGGCGCCGTCTACCTGCTTTACAACCTGGCCGTGCTGGGAACGCCGCTGCCGGCAGGCGCGGCCGTGGGGAGGCGCCTGACCGATTACATGGCGCTCTACCGCTGGACCGAAGCGCCGCCCGCGACCTGGACGCTCGAAGAACACTGGCTGCCCGACTATTTCGCCAGCCGCCTCCACGTGGCGCTCTCGAATCTCCAGGAGGTCACCTTCTTCCTGAACTACCCGGTCTGGATCGCGCTGGCGGCGATCCGCGGCTGCTGTTGGCCGCGCGGTCGCTCCAACGTCGAGGGCGTCAGCTGGCTGTTGTTGTTCGCCGGGGCGGTCACGATCTCCTGGGTCAACCCCACGATGTTCGCCTGGCAGCGCACCCTGCAGGCCCTGCTCCCGGTCTTCGTGTTGGCCGGCGCCTACGGGGCCGAAGCGCTCTTCGAAGCGCTGGACCGTGTCCCCGCCAGTCGTTTTCCGCGGGCGTTCCCGGCCTGGGTGATCCGACCCTTGCCGGCGCTTCTGCTCGCCCTGGTCATGATTCACCCGTTGGAGATGTCGTTGGCACCGGGGGCTCCGCTTTCGTTCAGCGCCGACATCGCAGCCCTCGACGCCACCCTCGACGGGCGCACCGTCCTGTCGCCGCGGCCGTGGTCGGTCATCGCCGAGACCCGGAGTCCGGCGGTTTTCGTCCCGGAGAACGGTGAGGCGGCGATGGAGGCCGTCATCCGACGCTACGACGTCCGCTGGCTGCTGCTGATCGGCGACGAGTGCCTGGGCGCGTCGCAGGCGATCTGCCGGGAGCTGGTGAGCGGCGCGCGGCGCAAGGTCGGCGGCGCCACGCTGACCAAGCGGCTCACCCGCGGCGACGTCACGCTGTTCGAGGTGGCTCTCTCAACTTAGTGCGCCTGGGGGCGCGCAGCCTCAAGGCGCGCCGTGCCGCTTGAGCAGCGACAGCTGCGGGCGCCGATCGATCTCGACGAACTCCCCGCTGGCGAGCGCGCGGGCGGCCTGATCGCCGTCGCGGCCGATGCCGCTGTTGGGGACGTAGAGGATGTAGTCGGACCCCTGGTACCCCTCCATCAAGGTGTAGCAATCGAGGCGGCTCGAGACGTGGGGGAGCTCGCGATCGCTGACCGCCAGCTTGGCCAGCGGCGGGACGCGGGCGACCAGCTCGTGCAGCCAGCGGTCCTTCTGCAGCTCTTCGGGCGTGTTCGGTTTGAAGTTGATGGTGCCGTAGCCTGACGCGAAGCTCGTGCGAGGGGGAAAGCCGCCCCAGCGCACGGTCATGGCCAGCGTCGCCAGGACCAGCGCGACGGCGGCCGCCCGCCGCCGCACCCTGCCGTCAACGGCGTTCGTCGTCTCCATCCAGGCGAGCGCCAACGCCGCGGCGGGGAAGATGTAGGCGGTGAAGTGGGCGGAGTACTGGTAACCGATGTTGGTGGTGGCGCCGTACCCGGTCGTCAACACCGAGAAGAAGAACCCCGGCACCACCGCCAACCAGAGCGGAACGCGGCGCAGCGGCAGAAAGGCGATCGGCGTCAGGATCTGCAGCACGTAGCGCAGCTTGTCGGAGGTCAGCATGGTCCGGAAGGTGAAGACCGGATTGGTGACCATGGTCTTCACGACGCCGCCGAAGCTCGACTCGCCGGGCGGGAAGAGATCCTTGTAGATCTCGGCGAACCCCCAGGGCCCGATGAGCGGCATGATCACGAAGCGGATCGCCACGAAGTAGACGGCCGAGACGACCAGGATCCAGATCCCGGCGCGCGTGCGGTGGCCGGTGAGGACCAGGAACAGCCCGAAGCAGCAGAGCCCGACCGGCACGTCCTCGCGACAACCGATGGCCAGCAGAAAGAAGGCGACGAACAGCGCGGTCCGCCGATCGTCGAACATGTCGATCATCCAGAGCAGGAACGCGCCCGCCACCGGCTGGAAGTGCATCTCGAAGAAGGTGGCGCCGTGGACCGGCGGGTAGAGCAGGTAGGCGAACGCCAGCACCGCCGCCAGCGGGCGCGACAGACGCCGAGCGGCGAAGCGGTAGATTGGGATGGCGCCTGATCCGACCAGCACCGCCTGAATCGCCAGCAGCGTCTCCGAGCGGGGTGCCAGCGCGTAGAACGGCAGCAGCGGGTACATCGTGAACGCCGCGTGATCGCGCAGCTCGCTCCAGTTCCCCTCGCGGATGAGCGGCGTGCAGCGAAACGGGTGGCCGTGGAGCGCGTTGTAAAACTCGTTGTTCAGCTGGCCGAGGTCGTAGTCGAAGGTGTTGAAGTGGCGGTGGTTGCGGATGGCGAAGATCGCCACGTAGAGCCCGAAGCCGATCGCCCCGGCGATCACCAGACCGAGCGGCGTCCAGCGCCCCACCGACGCCGGCAGGCGCGCGCGGAGCCGCGCCAGCAGGCCGCCCAGCTTGCGCGGGCCGCGGAATCCGGCCAGCTCGGGCCAGGCGGCGAGCTGCACGCGCACGAGCGGCTCGAGCGCCAGGATCAGCGCCGAGAGCGCCAGCGAGAACAGCAGGTCGTCGTTCCAGCCGGCGCGGACGAAGAACGGCGGCACCAGCGCGGCGAGCGTGAGCGGCGCGGCCAACCGGGCGCCGAGCTCCAGCCGATCGAGCCCGCCGGCGCGCCGGCGCGGCAGATAGAGAAGAGCGGCCGCCGCCACCCCCAGGGCGCCGCCGAGGCCCGTCCAGAGCAGCAGGATCCGTCGCCCCTTCGGCGAGACCGCGTTCGAGAGCACGAACGATTCGACCCACGGCCCGAACATCTGCAACATCATCACGACCGACGCGCCCACCAGGGCGAGCGTCGCCACCGAGCGCAGGAGACGCGCGCGGTCTCGATCGTCGAGCGGTGGGCGCCGCGCCGGGGCTGGGGCCGTGTCGTCGTTCATCCGCGGGCGTGCGCGGCAAGCGCCCCGTCGCTGAGGGCTCCGCTGCCGAGCAGATGGTCGCGGATGTAGTTGACCGTGTCGCGCAGGGTGTCGGCCGGATCGCGCGGCTGAAAGCCGAGCTCGCGCGACGCCTTGCCCGAGTCGAGGTACCAGAAGTACTGCGCCATCTCCACGCTCTGCGGCTCGACCGGGACCTTGCGCCCGAGCTTGCGGTAGAGGGCGGCCTGCGCCCGCGAGGCGAGAAAAGGCAAATCGCCGGTGAGCTTCAGCTTGGGCCCAGCGATCTTGGTCAGGCGCTCGAGCCGGCCGAAGAGCTCGGCGAAGGTCCAGTTGACGGCGCCGACCAGATAGCGCGCGCCGGCCGTCCCGCGTGCCATCGCCACCGGCATCAACGCCGCCACGTCGCGCGCGTCGACGACGTTGAGCCCGCCGGCGGGCATGAGCGCGATGTCGCGCGCCAGGAACTGCAGCACCGGCCGCGTCGAGCTCAGACGGTCGTCGCCGGGCCCGAGCAGCAGGCTCGGATTGAGCGTCACCAGCTCCACCTCGGCGCCGCAGGCGCGGCGCGCCGTCTCCTCCTGATAGAGCTTGCTCGCGTAGTAGGGCCAGCGGGCCACCAGATCGAGCGGCGTGGGCGCCTCTTCGTCGGCGACGTCGTCGGCGCGGCGCGAGACGGCGACCGTCCCGCTGGTCGAGGCCATCACGATCCGGCGCACACCCGCGCGCACCGCCGCCTCGCAGAGGACGCGCGTCCCGTCGACGTGCACCGCGTACATCCGGTGCGCGTCGGCCGGCAGGTGCGAGACGAGGCCGGCCAGGTGATAGACCTCGCCGACGCCGTCGAGCGCCCGGCGGAGATCGTCGGGCGAGGTGACCGAGCCTTCCACGATTTCCACGCCGAGCGCGCGCAGCCAGGCCGGCGTCGCGCTGTGCGCCAGCACCCGCACGTTCGCCGCCGCGCCCTTGTCGGCGGCGAGCAGACCGAGGAGGTGCGTCCCCAGGAACCCCGTCCCGCCGGTCACCAGCGTGAGCGCGCCCGCGTCCTTCTTCACGGCACGCTCCGCAGCACGCGCCGGCGCGGCGCCTTGGCGCGCACGGCGATCGGACCGAGCACGCGGCCGTCCCAGGCGTCGCGCGCGGCGTCGGCGTCGAGCGCCGTCGCCACACCGTCGCGCAGGTTCTCCACCACGCGCTGGGTGAAGGCGGCGGCCAGCCGCCACGACTCTTGTGCCGTCAGGCCCTTCGTCAAGGTGGTCAACCAGTCGAAGGTGAGGAACGGCCCGAACGACACCGTCAGCTCGCGCGCGCGCGGCACCGCCGTCCCCTTGGGCAAGGACTCGAAGCTGCCGGCGATGTGGGCCGGGAGAATGCCGACCTCGGCGCGCAGCGCGAGGTAGCCGAGGCTGGGGAGAAACTCCGCCAGCTCGCCGGTCACCGAGCGGGTCCCCTCGGGGAAGACCACCATGCTGCGCCCGCGCCGGAGCACCTCGTGCGTGGTGTCCATCGACTTGCGGATCGAGCCCGACCGCTCCATCGGCACCAGGTTGGTGAAGTGCTTGAAGTAGGCCCGGCGGTAGCGGCCGCGAAAGAAGTAGTCGGCCGCCGCCATCGACGCCAGATCCTTCCCGGCGTCGCCCAGCGCCACCTTCACCGCCCCCATGTCGAGGTGCGAGCTGTGGTTGGCCGCGACGATGAAGCTGGTGTGCTGGGGGATGTGAATCTTCCCTTTGACCTTGGTCTCGAGCACGCGCTCGTAGAACAGCTTCTGCGCCAGCGCGAGGCCGCGCTTGCCGGCCGCCGAGACCGCCGAGGGGAGGTGAATGTCGCTGTCGTCGGCGGAGACAGCGCCGGCCGCCCGCTCGCGCGCGGCGGCCACCGGCCCGCGCGCCAGCAGCTCCTGCAGCTCGGCGACAGTGCCGAGCGTGGTGATGTCGACGCTCTCGGGCAGCACCGCGCCAGCGCTCTCGAGGGCGCTCGAGAGCTCGGCGTACATCAGGCTGTCGAACCCCAGCTCGCCGAAGCGGCTGCCGATCTGGACCTCGGCGCGCTTGCGCCCCGAGACGGTGGCGATGGTGTCGAGCAGCCAGCCGACCTGCCCGCGATCGCTGGAGGCGACGGCCAGCGCCCCCTTGGTCTCCTCGGTCTTCTTGCGCAGCCGCGCGATCTCGGTGGCGACGTCGCGACGCTTGACCGAGCGCTTAGCGGTCTTCGGCAGGTCCCCTTCCCAGAAGTGCAGCCCCCGCACCCGCTTCCAGATCGGCAGGTCGGCCGACACCTTGCGAAAGTGCTCCTCGATCTTCGCTTCGATCTCCGGCCGCGGCAGCGCTGGATCGTGCTCCAGATCGGGCACCACGGCGCAGGCGACCTGCTCGCCGATCCCGTCGGGCACCCCGACCACCGACAGCTCCTTGATGAAGGGGTTGTCGCCGTACAGCTCCTCGATCTCGTCGGGGTAGACGTTCTTGCCGTTGGCGTCGACGATGACGTCCTTCGACCGGCCGACGAGGTAGAGGTTCCCCTTGTCGTCGAAGCGGCCGAGATCTCCGGTGTGGAACCAGCCGTCGCGGATCGCCTCGGCGGTGGCGCCTTCGTTCTCCCAGTAGCCGGCCATCACGTTGCGGCCGCGCGCGATCACCTCGCCGACGCCGGTCGCCGCGTCGGCCTCGGCGATCTTCACCTCGATGCCGGGGAGTGGGCGGCCGACCGAGCCGGCGATCGGCTTTTCCTTGGGCGAGGTGACGGTGAGGACGGGCGCCGTCTCGGTGAGGCCGTAGCCCTCGAAGAAGTTGAAGCCCATCCCGTAGAACGCCTTCATCACGTCGACCGGCAGCGCCGAACCGCCGCTGATGAGGTAGCGGATCCGGCCGCCGAACCCTTCGTGGACGGGCAGGAAGACCAGGATTCCGAGGTCGAACCCGGTGCGCGAGCGCAGCTCGAAGTTCGCCGCCGCCAGCACCTTCATGAACCCTTCGAGCAGCGGCGACTTGTCGGCGAAGCGCTGGAACAGGCGGCGGCGCAGGAGATCCCACAGCGCCGGCACGCCGACGATGGCGGTCACCCGCCCCTGCTTGAGCGTCGAGGAGATGAGCTCGCCGGTCAGCTCGGTGAGGTAGGTGACCTGGGCGCCGTGCGCCAGGGGGACCAAGAGGCCGGTGGCGAACTCGAAGGTGTGGTGCAGCGGCAGCACCGAGAGCATCCCGTCGTTGACGCCGAACTCGAAGATCTTCGACAGCTCCGACACCATAAAGGTGAAGTTGCGGTGGGTGAGCATCACCCCCTTGGGCTTGCCGGTCGTCCCGGAGGTGAAGATGAGTGACGCCACCGCGTCGGGATTGGAGCGCCGGACCAGCTTCGCGCCCCGCTCGCGCTCGACGGCCAGCTCGGGGAGCGTGAACGCTTCGGCGAAGGACCAGAGCTTGGTGGCGAGGCCCGCCTCGGCGAGCGCCGCCGCCAGCGCCTCGCCGTCCTTCTCCAGCAGATCGTCGCCGATCAGCAGGCCGACCGCCCCCGAGGCGCGCGCCACGTTGACCAGCTCGGCGATCTTCAGCTCGCGGTCGACCGGCACCACCGTCGCCGCCGCCTTGAGCACGCCGAAGTAGGCCATCGACCACTCGGGACAGTTCTTGGCCCACAGCACCACCCGCTCCCCCGCCGCCACGCCGGCGCCGAGCAGGAAGACCCCCACGCGTGACGCCAGCTCCTGCAGATCGGCGTAGCTGTAGATCTCCTCTCGCTTGCCGCGTTCGATCCGCATCGCGACGCGCGTGGCGTGCAGCTTGGTCGTGGTGTCGAACAGCTCCAGGAGGTCGTGGTAGCTGTAGACCTGCTTCGGCCGCTGCGCGTAGGTCTCGTCGAGCTCCGGCAGCACCCAGCGCGCCAGCCCGGGGAAGTGGATGTTCATCCAGTAGTCGTAGAGGTCTAGTTTTTCAGGCCCCCAGGTCAGCTTCAGCTGATCCTCGGGCGGCATCCGATCGCGCAGCGCGCGGATGTTGTCGGCGCGAAAGACGTAGGCGTTCTCGAAGATGAACGGGCGAAACAGCTCGATGTTCTCGGCCGCCTCCGTCGTCACGCGGTCCATCTCGTCGAACCCCTTCTTCACCCGATCGACGACCGCCGTGAACCGCCCGGCGCCCCACCCGGGCCGGATCTTCCCCAGCGTCTTGGAGATCTCCTTGGCCACGCGGTTGAACCGCGGCAACGAGAACTTGTCGAAGTGCTCCTGCGTGACCGGGCGGAACTCCATCCGCGCCGCCAGCTCGTTGACGAACCGATTTCCGGTCTCCTTGTCGCGGAAGCGCTTCCGTTTGTAGAGGCCGGTCAACGTGGTGACCCGGTCCATGTACATCGGGTTGAGGTCGCCGCTCGAAAGCTGAAACACCAGCTTCGGCTGCTCGACGATCGCCTGCGCCGCCACCATCAGCATCGCCGAGACGACGTGGTCGACCGGCACCACGTCGAGGATCAGCTTGGGCGAAACCGGCAGCGTATTCTGCCCCTTGAGCGCCAGGTAAACCAGCGGCGCCGAGGTGGTGAACCCCTCGTTCCAGCCCCGAAACGGGTAAGCGACCGCGCTCTCGACGATGGCCGGACGCACGATGGCCCGCACGATGCCGGTCTCCCGCACCACCAGCTGGTCGCCCATGCTCTTGGTGTAGGTGTAGATGTTGGGCCAGCCCCAGGCCGCCGCCCGCTCGACCCCCTGCTTGGTCATCTCCGAGCGGATCCACTCCTTGCGGGCGCGCGCCACCGCCAGCTTCAGCGCCGCCTCGTCGTCGGGATCGCGGTTCTCCTCGCGCAGCCGGGCACGCGCCTCCTGCCGCAGCCGGGCCAGGACCTGCGCGTCGTCGGCCAGCTGGCGGATGCGCGCGGCGCCCTGCGCGCTGTCGGAGATCTCCTGCTCGACGGAGAAGCACGTGCCGGAGAGCTCCTTGTGCCGCGGGAAGTAGCCGTCCAGCTCCTCGGCCTCCCAGACGTCGCCCGAGCGGTTGCCCGCCACGAAGCAGGTGCTGGTATGAATCAGCGCCGGCCGCTTCATCCGCTTGGCGAAGGCGATGACGTTCTTGGTCCCCTCGACGTTCGTCCGCAGCGCCGACTCCAGCGGCGGGTTGAACGTCACCCGCCCCGACGAGTTGATGAGGACGTCGATGTCCTTGGCGACCTTCTCCGCGTCAGCCTCGGAGAGGCCCAGGTTCGGTTCGGTGATGTCGCCGTCGACGACCACCACCTTCTTACGCAGGATCGCCGCCAGCCCCTCGGCGCCGCCGTATCGCTCGCGCAACGGATCAAAGGCCGGCGAGGTGACCACGCTCTGCCAGAACCGCGCCTCACTGTCGGTCCCCGACCCGCGCCGGACCATCACGTAGGCCCGGCCAATATCGGGGAACCGCTCCAGCAGCATGCTGAGCAGCACCTTCCCCACGAACCCAGTGCTGCCGAGAATGAACAGGTTCCGGCCGCGGAAGATCTGGGAGGGAGAAAGGCCGGGGGGCTGTGCTTCGAGGGCCGTCGGACGCTCCATACGAACCGGGGGTTTTATCCCGAGCCCCCCCGCATTGCCAATGTCACCACGCCTTCGGCCCCAACCCCGATTCGGTCCCCGATGGAACCCTGATGCACGGGCGATGCAGCAGCGATGCAGGAATTTGCCTGATGCGCCGCATCGGGGTTTGATGATCGTCGGTGCTGACCTCTACGACCGCGCGGAAAAACATCAGGCCTCCATCGGGGTTCGAGGACCACCTCTGCCGCCGCGACGCCGCGGCCCGGTTGGGCTTCGCCAGCGAGTTCAAGGTCAGGCAGCTGGAAAAGGAGGGGCGGCTGCGCCCCATCCGCGGTGCCATGGGCTCCGCCTGGTACCCGCCCGCCCAGGTCGACGCGCTCCGCGCAGGCGCGGGGCGCGCGATCGCGCCGACCGCACCTCGCGTCCGCTGGCCCGACGACGCGCTCATCGCCCTGCTGCGCGAAAAACCCCGCACGGTGGTCGACCTGGTGGTCGACGCCGGAATCTCGATCTCGCGCGCCGAGCGCGTCTACCGGTTTTGGTTGGCGCACGAGGGACAGACGACGGCCCGCGAGCCTCGGCCCGCCCACGCCGCGAGAGCCGGTTCGCCCCCCCGGCCAGAACCATTCGCGCCGCCGCACGCTCGCCCGCCCGCTCCGCCGCCAGCTCCTCTGTCCGCAGCGAGGCCTGTGGCTCCGTCCGCGCCGCCGCAGGCTGCGAGTGTCGCGGGGGACCCCGCCGAGCGACGCAGCGACGAGCGCCTCGAGCACGACGCGCTCGTCCGCCAGCTCCGCGACGCAGATCCAAAGGTCCGCGGCGCCGCCTTCGAGAAGCTCAAGTCGCAACGGCGCTGACGACGCGCGCCCGGAGCCATTCCTCGACGCCGTCGCGCCGCATTTCTCCGGAAGCGATGGCGATGAAGAGGCCGTAAAGCGCGTCCTCTGTCGCAACAATTTCGACCTCGTTCACCAAGAGAAAGACCCGCATCGCCGCGGCCGCGACCCGCTTGTTCCCGTCGACGAACGCGTGCGCCATGGTGAGGTGGTAGGCGTACGTTGCGGCGCAAGCCAGCACGTCCGCTTGCTCGTAGGCGACGCGGTTGTCGACGGCGACCAACGCCGACTCAAACGCGCCCTCGTCTCGAATGCCCGCCAAGCCGCCGAACTCCGCGAGCGATCGCCGATGCATCTCGAGGACCTCTACTTTCCGGAGCAGAATCATCGAACGCTTGAGCATGCATGAGCTCCGATTGCCTTTCCACGAATCCGTGCGTACTATGTACGTACAATGCGTCGGCGCATCACGACGAGTGGCAACTCCGCTGCCCTGGTTCTCTCCCAGGATCTCCTCGGCCTCATGGGTGTTGGAGCAGGCGACGAGGTCGACGTTTCGCTCATCGATCGCACCCTGATCGTCCGGCCGATCTCAGAGACTGAGCGGTCGGCGAAGGTTCAAGGCGCGATCGACGAGGTGTTCCGCCGCGACGCTGGATTGCTGCGCCGCTTGGCCCAGGGTGTGACGGGCCCAGAGAGCTCCGGAAGCTCGCACCCAAAACGCTCGCCGAAAAAGTGAAGGACTGAAAACGGCGCCGCGGCGTTACGGCCGCGTGCAGGTGCGGTGGTAGGTGTCCACGGAGTAGAGGGCCTGAGAGGTCCCCGAGAGGTTGTAGGCGAAGAGGATCAGATCGTCGCCGCGCGCCGTGAATCCATAGCTGGTGATCAGCACGTCCCCTCCGCAATCGTAGGAGACGAGGTTCAGCGTCTGACCCGACGACTGAACCGTCGTGTCGTACCAGATGTTCACGTACCCGGCGTCAAGGAGGCCCGAATCGAAGACGTGCGACTCCGCCCACTCGATGTAGGTACCGCCGCCAAACACGCGGATCGTCCGGATCGAGGTGTCGCCCGCCTCGTCCAGCCAGTGCGTGAGGTCGTAGTCGCCGTCGAGGATCGTGCCGCCCGCCGGCGCTTCGATCGCCCCGCCGTCCTCGAGGGCGCCTCCGTCGACGGTGTCGAGAGCCCCCGACGTGACGGACGGTGCGTCGAGCGGGATGGTGTTGCAGGTTCCGTTCGTCGGATCGATGTAGTTAAGGCTGCTCGGGTTCATCGGATCGCCGGGACGCTGCACGATCGTGCAGGCGGGGAGGCCGGCGCCGGCACCCGAGCCGCCCGCACCGAGCGAACCGCCCGTGCCGCGCGATCCGGCCGCTCCGCCCACGCCGTTCACCGCGGCGCCGCCCCCCTGACCGCTGCCGCCCGAGGCGCCGGTCGACCCGCCGGTCCCGCTCGACGCCGCGCCGCCACAGCCGGCGACCACCAACGCCGCCGCGCCCGTCCACGCCCACCACGCCGCCCGCCGCATCATTATTCCATGTCGGCCATGACGATCGGCGGGTGGTGCATCATGGTGATCTCGGGCGAGGGGCCGACGGCGCTCTTGGCCATGGCGATCGCCTCGGAGAGCGATTCGGCACGCTCCCAGCCGAGGATCTTGGGGACGTGGGCGTTCTGGGCGCCGGCCACGATCACCTTGCCGACGTGCTGGCGGCCGTGCTCGCCCCAGTACCACATGTTGAAGGGGTGAACGCCGTGGTAGGCGTTCCCGCGCCGGTACATCTCGATGTAGCTGGGGTTCTTGGCGAACTCCTCCTCGTACTTGCGGTGCATGACCATCGCATCGCGCGTCTCGGGGAGGATCCGGTTGAAGAACTCGATGTAGCTCGGGTGCTGGACGTGATCGAACTCGTCGTAGACGGGATGGGTCAGGATCATCACCCCCCCCTTCTTCAGCACCGGCTTGCCGCGGAACATGTTGTGGAAGTACCCGAGCCCCATCGTCTGAACCAGGATCGGGTTCAGGATCGAATTGACGTTGTAGGGGCTGATGAACGGCACGCCGCAGATCAGGATGTCGGCCTGCCCCCGAACGTGCACGGCGTACTGCTCGAAGCAGCGGACCAGGGTCTTGGCGTGCACCGGCTCGGTCTTGCCGGCGTGGACGGCGATCAGCTGATACTGCGACGGGATAGCCTGAAACAGCTTCCGTTTGGCGCCCGCCGGCAGCTTGCCGAGGCTCCAGCGCATCGCCTCGAACTTCAGCCGATCGATCTCGGTGAACTCGTCCTCGTTCTTCGACAGGAACGCGGTCGGGCCGGCGAACATCCGGTTGTTCAGCACCGTCTCGATGTGAAAGACGTTCAGGTGCTGCTGGACGATGGCCCCCTGCCGCTCGATCTTGGTGTTCATCGTCGAGTGCTTGGGGTCCATGTAGCCCGACGAGCGCATCGTCGTCGGCTCGTGGTGCGGCCGGGTCACCTCGTAGTCGCCGAGGCCGATGGTCACCGACTTGTGGCCGCCGTCCATGGGGACGAAGTTGATGTTGACGTAGATGACGAGATCGCTCTCGACGGCGCGCCGGTGGATGTTGACCACCTCTTTGTGCTCGGTCGTCCCCAGGTGAACGAAGCCGTCGGGGTCCTCGACGTCGTTGCAGTAGTACCGGTCGGGGTAGAAGGCCTCGTGGATCTTCGGCCCGACCATCCGTCGCATCTCGGGCTCGGTCATCCTCCGGTGCAGGCAGGTGGCGACGATGATGTGAACGTCGTCGACGCCGTTGGCATCGAGCATCTCCAGCAGGATCTCGATGATGGTCTGCCGGATGTCCGGCGTCGCCATCGGCGGCAGCGGCACGCTGATGTCGTCGACCGCGATGGTCACCCGCATCCCGGGCGCCAGCTGCGCGTAGAGCGGATCGGCCTCCAGGGGGTGGTTGAGCGCGTAACGAATCGCCGCGCCCGGGTTGGCGAGGCCCTCGATGGGCGGCTTCGGATAGATGACCCGCGTCCCGATCGGCAGGTCCTCCAGCAGCAGATCCTCGCCGGAAAATAGAATGCGCGGCGCGGAATCCCCGTCGATGTAGACGACCTGATCGTCTTCCTTGTTGCGGGGGACGGGCCCGCGCAGAACCTTGGGAGCGCGTTCTCTCATTTCACCTTTAGCGTAAATCCAAGATCGGCCAGTCGTGCTGCATGGCCGTGTTGCGCAGGCGGATGTCGGGGTTGACCGCCGTTGGGTGCCCGACGACCGAGAGCATCGGCAAATCGCTCATGCTGTCGCTGTAACCGTAACAGTCGGACAGGTTCAGCTTTTCCTTCTCCGCATAGATCCGCATCCAGCTCGCCTTCGTGGCGGAGGCCATCATGGGCGGCAGCAGCCGTCCGGTGGCGTATCCGTCCACGAACTCCAGTCGATTGGTCACATAGTCGTCGATCTTGAGATGCTTGGCGAGCGGCCCGACCGTGAGGTCGAGGGCGCCCGTCACCAGCACCTGCCGCAGCCCGAGCTGACGCGATTTGTCGATGAGCTCGTAGGCGCCGGGGAAGATCGACGGGCGCAGCACGGTGTCGAACAGCTCGTCGGAGAGCGCCCGCAGCCGGTCCTCGGACTCGCCCTTGTAACGGATGAAGAAGATGTCGTTGAAGAGCCGCCGGTTGAAAAAATCAGTGGCCAGAAACAGCGGGACGCTGAGCATCGTGGCCGCCGTCTTGGTGATGCTCCTGAGGATCCCCTGCTGGTTGCGCGCGCTGAAGGCGAACGCGTGGACGAGGTTGGTGCGGACGAGCGTCCCGTCCAGATCGTAGAAAGCCGCGGCTGCCATCGAAATTCGTGCAGGCCCCGTATACCACAGGCATAATCAGCCGGCTTTTCCGATGAAGAGAGTCGTTGGCCGCGAGCTCCTGACCTCGATTCTCAGGGAGGCAACGCCGCAGGATCTCCGCATCGTCGGCCGCACGCTGACCCATGCCGCCATCGTGGGCGCCGCGGCGGGGCTGATGGGCGCCGCCTTCTTCGCGACGCTCGAGCTGGTGCAACGGTTGGTGCTCGAGGATCTCGGCGGCTACCGGCCGCTGCGGGCCAGCGGCGAGACCTTCTTGCCGGAGCTCGGCCACGTCGCCCACTTCCGACCCTGGCTGCTGGTGTTGCTGCCGGCGGCGGGCGCGCTGGCGGCCGGCATCTTCTCGCAGCTGGCCCCCGAGACCTACGGCGGCGGAGGCGACGCCATGATCGACGCCTTCCATCACCAAGGCGGCATGATCCGCAAGCGCGTCTCCTGGGTGAAGGCGATCGCCTCGATCCTGACGCTCGGGACCGGCGGTTCGGGCGGCCGTGAGGGGCCGACGATGCAGATCGGCGGCGCGCTGGGATCGCTCTGCGCGCGCCTCTTGAAGGTCGACCTCGCCGAGCGCCGCATCCTGATGGTCGCCGGTGTGGCGGCCGGGATCGCGGCGGTCTTCCGGACGCCGCTCGGCGCCGCGCTGCTGGCGGTCGAGGTCCTCTACCGCGACGACTTCGAGTCCGACGCGCTCATCCCCGCGGTCCTCGCCAGCGTGACGGCCTATTCGGTGGTCATCTCGATCTTCGGCGAGACGACGCTGTTCGCGCACCCGGGGCGCTTCCCGTTCATCATCAAGCACCTCTGGCTCTATGGCGTGCTGGCGCTGTTCGTCTCGATGCTGGCGGTTCTGTTCGTCACCACCTTGCGCGGCGTGCAGAAAATGACGGACGGGCTCACCATTCCGATGTGGGCGCGCCCGGGCCTCGGTGGATTGGCGGTCGGCGTCTTCTGTGTCCCCATCATCGTCTTCGTCGGATGGCGGTTGGCGCAGCCTGGGCAGGGGCTCGGGCTCCTCGGCGGCGGCTACGGCGCCGTGCAGGTGGCGATCACCGGCGCCAGCTGGCTGCCGCTCGGCTGGACCGGCGCGGCGCTGCTGCTGCTTCTCTGTCTGGCCAAGATCTTGTCGTCCTCGCTGACGATCGGCTCCGGCGGCAGCGCCGGCGACTTCGCCCCGGCGATGGTGATCGGGGGCCTCTTTGGCGGCGCCTTCGGCCGGGTCGCCCAGCTGCTGCTCCATGACCCGCGGATCGACCCGGGCGCCTTCGCGCTGGTGGCGATGGGGACCTTCTACGGCGGCATCTCGCACACGCCGCTGTCATCGCTGGTGCTGGTGTGCGAGCTGGCCGGCAGCTACGACCTGCTCGTCCCCCTCATGCTGGCCGAGGGGATCGCCTTCGTCGCGCTCCGCAAGCGATCGCTCTACAGCGCCCAGCTGCCAACCCAGCACGAATCGCCCGTCCACAAGACCGCCATCGTCGACGTGCTGACCACGACGCGGGTCGGCGCGATCATGCGAATGATCTCGGTCAGCGGCATCCCCATCGCCGCGCGCGAGTTCTCCGTCCGCTCGGACGCCAACCTGCGCGCCGCCGCGGAGACGATGCTCTCCAACAAGCTGCGCGAAATTCAGGTCACCGACGCCGAAGGGCACGTCGTGGGGCTGCTCGACGAAGCGGACATCTCGCGCTTCTACCTGGACGTCGGTCAAGGGCCGGGGCCCGCCTCCGCCCGCTCTCCGACCGAGCCGTAGCGCC
>DATAVR010000040.1:0-15023 GCA_036267635.1 Polyangia bacterium
GGCACGATCCATCGGTTCTCGACGATCCTGACGCGAGCGCCCGGCTGGCGGCGGAGGTGGAATCGTTCCCGCCGGGCCTCGTGCGCTCGGAGATGCGCCTCAGGATAGCGGAAGCCTGGCTTCGACAACCAGCGCAACGCGTTGACGCGCTCAGCGAGCTCGGGAAGGTCGTCTCTGATCCCCGCGCAGGTGCTGCGGACGCTGTTCTGGCCGAAACGCGACCTGGTGGGGGCTCTGCTGGCCGCGGGAGAGCTCGACGCGGCCCGAGACGAGGTGAGAGCGCATCCTTTCGATCCCACCGCCGCCGCCAACGTCGCGCGGATTCTTCACCGTCGTTTGCTTCGCCGGGCCGTCTCGGCGGGGCTTCTCGTCTTCGTCGCGCTGATCGCCGTCGTGGTGCGCGCGCGCATGGCCCGCCGCTCCCTCGCTGCCGTCGCCCACGCTCCGAGCCACGACTAGAGGACCAAGCCGGACCAAAGCCATGTCGGTCGTGGGACAATGACGGGCACGTGCTCATGTTGGAGCATCGACTCACGGCACGCCGCCGAGGCGTTGCCTTCGACAATGGCTGATTCGCGGTGAGACCAGGTCAGTGTGAACCGGGCTCATGGACGATGCGATGCGCGACCTCCGCAGCATCGCCCGGCTCAACGCGCTTCTCTCGAAGCTTGCGAAAGTCGTCCTTGAAGGCGTCCAGCTCCGCCTCGGTCGCGTCCTCGAGATCGGCGAAGACGTTTCGCGCCTTACTCGATCGAATGAGCTCGTCGAGCTTCAAGTGGACGGCCTTGGCGTCGCGGTTGTGCGTCGTCTGAATCAGAAAGACCATCAAGAACGTGACGACGGTAGTCGCGGTGTTGATGATGAGTTGCCACGCGTTGCTGAACCGAAACAGCGGACCACTGATGAGCCAGAGCGCCAAGATCAACACCGAAATGCCAAAGGCCCAGTGACTGCCGAGGCGATCTGCTGTTCGGGTGGCGTAGACCCTAAACCGATCGCTCACGGTCCTCCCTATGCGTGTTTCTGAGCTCATGCTTGCAACGTAAGCACGCCATCTGAACGATCAGGAGGCTCCCACTCACAACGCGACGCTTGTTCGACCGGCGCTGGCGCTTAGGTTGAATTCTGGACGAACCGCAAGGGAGGTGGTGATGCGCGCGATCGTGTACAAGAAACCCAATAAGGTGTCCGTCGAGAACGTTCCCGATCCTAGGGTCGAGGCGTCTACGGACGCGGTCATCCGGATCACGTCTGCCGGCATTTGCGGCAGCGACCTTCACATGTACGAGGGTCGAACGCCGGAAGGGGGCGAGATGCGGTTCGGCCACGAGAACATGGGTGTCGTCGAGGAGGTCGGCGCGGCGGTCGGCAGCATCCGAGAGGGCGACCGTGTCGTGTTGCCGTTCAACATCGGGTGCGGATCGTGCTTCAACTGCACGCGGGGTTTCACCAACGCTTGCCTGGTCGTGAATCCGGATGGTGTTTCGGGCGGATACGGCTACGCGGGGATGGGACCGTATCCGGGCGGCCAGGCCGAGTATTTGCGCGTTCCGTTCGCGGACTTCAATTGCCTCAAGCTGCCGGGGCAGCCAGGCGACGAGCTGGAGGACGACTTCCTGCTGCTCTCGGACGTGTTCCCCACCGGCTACCACGCGACAGAGCTGGCGCAGGTGGGACCCGGAGATACGGTGGCCGTGTTCGGTGCGGGGCCGGTCGGGCTATTGGCGGCCTACAGCGCGATGTTGCGCGGCGCCGCCGAAGTCTACGTTGTGGACGGCATCGGCGAGCGCCTCGCGAAAGCCGAGGAGATAGGGGCCATCGCCGTCGACTACACCCGAGGGGAGCCCTGCAAGCAGATCGCGGAGCTCCGGCGCAAGAACCCGCTCGTGCGCGGTTCACTGCGGCCAGGCGAGGAGAAAATGACCGGTGTCATGTGCGGCATCGACGCCGTCGGTTACCAGGCACGCCGCTTCGACAAGCCCGATCAAGAGAACCCGATGCAGGTCATCGAGGAGCTGGTCCACGTCGTCAATCCGACCGGGCGCATCGGTATCGTGGGCGTCTATTTCCCGGCCGATCCGGGCGGCGTCGACAAGGACGCCAAGCAGGGACAGTTCCAGTTGCCGCTGGGCGCGATCTTCGAAAAGGGGCTCTCGATCGGAACCGGTCAGACACCGGTCAAGCGGTACAACGCCTACCTGCGGGATCTAATCGTCGCCGGACGCGCGAAGCCGAGCTTCATCGTCAGCCATCGGTTGAGTCTCGAAGAGGCGCCCGCGGCCTATGTGAAGTTCGATCAGCGCACCGACGGGTACACCAAGGTGGTGCTCAAGCCCGAGGCGAACGCGCCGGCCTAACAAGCGCCGGTCCGGCTCAAAGGAGGTAATGCGATGAAGAAGAAAAACTCGACGAGAGGACGACGGTACGGCAGCGGAGCGAAGCGAGCGGTCGGAAGCGCGATGCGAAGGGCCAAGCGCGGCACCCTGAAGAGCGGGAAGGGGAGGCACCCGCGCGTCAAGAGCCGCAAGCAGGCCATCGCGATCGGGCTCTCCGAGGCGCGAAAGAAGGGGGCCAAGGTTCCCAGCCGTCGAAAGGGGCGGACGTGATGCCGACGACGAAGCGGCAACGTCGAGCTGCTCGCCAAAACGTCAAGAAGGCGGCGCGCGTCGCACGCCGGAAGAAGACGATCTCCAAGCTCCCCAAGTCGACGCGGACCGCGCTCGGGAAGCAGGCGAACAAGGTGAAGCGCCGTCGCGACAAGTGAAGTCCGGCGCGAACAGACACCCGGATCAACGGCCACGCCGGCGGGAGGGATGTGTCTCGTAGAGGCCGCGGTCGGCGCTCCAGAGGGGGCGCCGATCCGCGGCCGAGCGCGCGGCGGGACCGACGGATGGCGTTACCCACACTGGCGCGGCGAACTTCTATCCGAAGGGACTGCCTCAGCGGCTTGAGCGCTCGGCTACCTGAGTGAACGAATGGTGACGGCGGAGATCAATAGAACGTTCTATTCACTCACCCGTCCCTGAGACGTGCGCCTCGTGGCGGTGTCCAGGACTATGCCTGGCTTGCTGATGGGTTCTATCGAGATCTTCCGGACCGACGGTTCGTCGATTTCGCGATCTACGGGATGAAGCAGTCACCTGATGGACGGAACTACTACCGGCTCATCGAGGAAAAGCTTTTCGAGTTCGGAGGCATAAAGGACCTTGATCTCGCAGAACTATTATTCGGAGGACGAATTCTGGCGCGTGTGGAATAAACCCAATTACGACCTCATGAAGGCGATCGTCGACCCGAACAACATCTTCCGTGATCTCTACACCAAGACCTGCAAGGCATCGCAAGGGAGATGAGTCTCAAAGGTACTCCGTCGCTTTCGGAATGACTCCGGGACGAGCGTGTCTCTCCCTCGTATTAGCTGCCCGAGGCGGTGAGATGAGCGATGCTCTCCAGCAAGCATTGCTGGCCGCTCCGGTCGCCACTGGCGAAGCTGCCGCGCACATCGCCCGCGCGGTCGATCAGGAAGAACCGATCGCTATGGGTCGCCAGGTCCAATCCTCCGGCGGCCGCCGGGTCGAGGCTGCTCGCGACCCTGGAAAGCGTCGCTTGGTCGGTACGTAACAGGCGCCAGCGTGGATCGTTCGGACCCCAACGCCGGGCGTAGGCCGCGAGCGCACTCGGGGTGTCGTGCTCCGGATCGATCGTAAATGATACGAATCGGGTCCGCTCGTCCTTCACGTGATCCCGTACCAAGGCAAGCCGCGCCGAGAGTAACGGACACAGCCCCCTGCAGCGGGTGAAGACGAAATCGACGATCCAGACGAACCCGCGAAAATCGCGATTGGAGAGCATCTGGGCTGATTGGTCTATCGCAAGAAATGAGGCCAGCTGGGGAGGCGTCACATCGTCGTGCGCGCCAGCGCAAGCATCTCGATCCGATTGGGCGCCAATCCCCGAGCGGGTCGGATCTAGCCGGTGCCCGAGCCATACACCCGCCGTCACCACACCGCCGACCAAAATGCAGGCCCCGAGGAACCGCCGGGCCTTCATCGGCTGGTCGGCCAGAAGGGACGCGGGCGCACACATCGTGAGGGAGAGTTAAGTGCCGCGTCCGGCTTGCGCCAGCTGCCGATATGAAAGAACTGTCAAATCCCACTTGTCTTGTGGGCCGCCATAACTAACTAGGCGAACATCGACGTGGCCTCATCCGTACCCAGCGCAAGGAAAGAGCCTCCCGAGCTCACCGATGCCGAGGACGCATTGGCCGAGCGTCTGGAGCGAGTATGGGGTGGGCCAGCTACTTTGTGGGGCGGCCTCACCACGGTCGATCACAAAAAGATCGGCCGGCGCTATCTGGTCACCGCGCTCGCGTTCCTTCTGGTAGGCGGCGTCGAGGCCTTGCTCATGCGCCTTCAGCTCATTGGCCCGGAGCGAAAGACCCTCTCGCCCGAAGCCTACAACCAGCTCTTCACGATGCATGGGCTGACCATGATCATGTGGTACGCGGCGCCCATCCTCTCGGGCTTCGGGAACTTCCTAGTACCTCTGCTCATCGGCTCACGCGACATGTCGTTTCCACGCCTGAACGCCTTCAGTTACTGGATGTTCCTGGCTTCTGGAATCCTCCTTTACGCGAGCGTGGCATGCGGGCAGTCGCCCGATGCGGGGTGGTTCGCCTATGCGCCACTCTCTGGAAGACGCTACGGCGCGGATCTCAATTTGGACTTCTATGCGGTGGCGATGACGGCCCTGACCATCTCGACCACCGTCGGCGCCGTCAACTTCATCGTCACCATCTTCAAGCACCGCGCCCCCGGCATGACACCGGCGCGCATGCCGCTCTTTCTGTACAGCACCGGCACGACGGCATTCCTGTCGTTGCTGGCGCTCCCGGCGCTGACGGTCGCCTGCGTGTTCCTGGAGCTCGATCGCCGATGGGGAACCCATTTCTTCGAGGCGCGCCAGGGCGGAGATCCGTTGCTCTGGCAGCACCTCTTCTGGTTCTTCGGCCATCCGTGGGTTTACGTCGTGTTCCTGCCTGCCACCGGCATGATCTCGATGCTGGTGCCGGTCTACGCCCGCCGTCCGATCGTCGGGCATCCGCTGGTGGCCGCCTCGACGGTGCTGACCGGCGTCGTAGGGATGGGGGTCTGGGTCCATCACATGTTCGCGGTGGGGATGGCCCAGATGGCGATGAGCTTCTTCAGCGCCGCCAGCATGACCATCTCGCTGTTCAGCACGATCCAGATCTTCTGCTGGGTGGCGACGCTCTGGCTGGGGCGCCCGGTGCGGACTGCCTCGCTGCTGTTCGCGCTCGGGTTCATCGCCACCTTCGTGATCGGCGGCCTCTCCGGCGTGATCACCGCAGTGATCCCTTTCGACTGGCAGGTGCACGACACCTACTTCGTGGTCGCTCACCTGCACTACGTCCTCATCGGCGCCAACGTTTTCCCGGTCTTCGCCGCGCTCTACTACTGGTGGCCCAAGCTGACCGGCCGGATGCTCGACGAGCGCCTCGGCAAGCTGAGCTTCTGGATGATGTTCGTCGGCTTCAACGCCGGCTTCTTCCCCATGCACCTCTCCGGAATGCTGGGGATGCGCCGTCGCGTCTATACCTATCTGGCGGAGGACGGCCTGGGCGTACTGAATCTCCTGACCTCGCTAGGCTCGGTGCTGTTGGCGCTCGGGATCCTCGTCAGCCTGGTGGCATTTGCGAAATCGTTCCGTGCCGGCCGCACGGCTCTCCCCAATCCTTGGGCAGCCGACACGCTGGAGTGGTTGACGCCATCGCCGCCGCCGTCCTACGGCTTTCTTCGGATCCCGACCGTCGAGTCGCTGCATCCCCTCTGGGACGACCACGACGAGCTGGCCGATCCGCGCAACGAGCGGACGCTCGAGCGGGGCAGGCAGACGCTGTCGACCACCGTGATCGACGCCGTTCCTTCCGCGATCTCTAAGGGTGAGGATGACACGATCGTCCCCCTGCTCTTGGCCGGAGCGATCACGGGCCTGCTGGCGCTCCTCATGACCAAGTGTCTGCTCCCGGCGGGCGCGCTCGTCGTGGCCGCCGTCGGGCTGGCCTTCGGATGGCTCTGGCCGAAGCGCGAGGAGCGCCCGGTATGACGGCCTCGGCCGTGCTGGATGATCGAGGCGAGGAGACGGCTCCGCGCATCGACGCGCTACCCCCCGACGAGAGCCGCGGAACGATGGGGATGAAGCTGGTCATCGTCACCGAAGCGCTGCTGTTCCTGACGCTGTTCTTCGCCTATTTTTACATCGGCCACCGCCATCCAATTTGGCCCGACGAGCCGCCCAAGCTTCGGCTGGCGTTGGCGCTCCTGGCGATCCTCCTGGTTTCGAGCGGAACGCTGCAGCTGTCCGAGCAGCTCCTCGGCAAAGGTCGCCGGCTGGCCGCGCGTCTGCTCCTTCTGCTCACGCTGGTTCTGGGGCTGGGTTTCGTGGCCTTGCAGACGCTCGAATATCGCAATCACCTCCGCGAGCTGCGCCCCACCGATGACGTCTACGGCTCGCTCTTCTATGTCATCACCAGCTTTCACGGCCTGCATGTGGTGGCGGGGCTCTTGATGCTCGGTTTCGTGGCGGTCCTGCCCAGCCTGACGCCGTCCCATTCGCCCCACCGGCCGCTTCACAATGCCGCCCTCTACTGGCACTTTGTCGACGTCATCTGGATCCTGGTGGTCGGGATCCTTTACCTTTTGCCGCGCTGGGTGCGCTGATGGCCGTGGCGTTCGACGAGAACTCACGCTTCCGTCGGCGCTGGACCCTGCTGGCGCTACCGCCTTTCGTCTGGATGGCTCAGGGCGCCGCCGGCTGGTACCTCACGGGCCGGGCGTGTCCGGTGGCGGCACGGCCGATCCCACTCAGCACCGCCCGTGCGCTGATCACCGTCATCACCTTAGCGGCGCTCGCCTGCACCGTAAGCGTCGCGATCTCGGCCACGCGCATGCTGCGGAGCCTCGGTACGCCGACGGCCGAGAGAATGCCGCTCACGCTCACCGAGCGCTCCCGGTTCCCAGCGATGCTGGGGCTATTCGTTGGGGTGACCTTGACGTTGGGTCTCGTATTCGCGGGCTTGCCCGCCGTATTCGTCCGCGTCTGCGGAGAGGCCCGATGACCGAGCGAGCGGTGGCGCTTTCCGTTCTAACCGTCGCGGTCCTGCTGGGCGGATGCCGAGGCGGAGGCGCCGCGATCGACTACGCGGCCATTACCGGCGGCGATCCCCGGGCGGGACAAATAGTTGTCCGCGCGCGCCACTGCGGCGCTTGCCATGACGTCCCCCACGTCACCGGCGCGCACGGCGTGATCGGGCCACCGCTGGTTGAGTTTTCGCGCCGCAGCTTCATCGCCGGCGCCGTTCCCAACAACCCATCCAACTTGGTCACCTGGATTCGCTTCCCGCGCACCATCGAGCCGGCCACCGCCATGCCGACGCTGGGGCTCGATGAGCGAGAGGCTCGGGATGCGGCTGCCTTTCTCTACACGCTTCGCTAACGAGGAGATCGATGCCGTCACGACTTGACCCACCAGCCGCGCTCCTCGTCGCCTCTGTCCTTGCGGTCCTCGGCGTCAGCTTCTTGGGCTGCAAGGCGAGCGCGGGACCACCGGTGCTTCCGAGCGAGCGGGTGGGCGCCGTGACCAATCTGGGCGGAACGCTTCCCGGGATCCATTTGGTCTCGCCGCTGCCGAACGGCGACTGGCGGCTGCCAGGTGGCGACTACGCCAACACCCGCTTCAGCCCGCTCGCGCAGCTCAAGCCCGACAATGTCTCCAACCTCCGTGTCTTGACCGCCGTCTCGACCGGCGTTCCGCACGGCCACGAGGGGCAACCTTTGATCGTGGACAACACGATGTACATCGTCACTCCCTATCCCAATAACCTCATCGCCATCGATCTCACCAAGCCTTCAGGTGCCGTGAGGTTCATCTACCAGCCGCACCCGGACCCGCGCGCGGTCGGCATTGCCTGCTGCGACATCGTCAACCGCGGAGCGTCGTACGCCGACGGGAAGATCATCTACAACCTGCTCGATGCCGTGACGGTGGCTGTCGACGCGCGCACCGGCGTCGAGGTGTGGCGTACCAAGGTCGGCAACATCGACATCGGCGAGACCACCACGATGGCGGCGCTCGTCGTCAAGGACAAGGTCATGGTCGGCGTCTCGGGCGGCGAGATGGGCGTGCGCGGGTGGCTGGCGGCCCTGGATGTCGCAACGGGCAAAGAGATCTGGCGCGGCTATAGCACCGGCCCCGACAAAGACGTGCTGATTGGCCGGGAGTTCCACGCCTTCTACGAAAAGGATCGTGCGCCCGACCAGGGGACGTCCACTTGGCCGGGCGAGCAATGGAAGCTGGGAGGGGGGACGATCTGGGGATGGGTCTCTTACGACCCCGAGCTCGATCTCATTTATTACGGCACCGGCAATCCAGGCGTCTGGGACCCCGACCTGCGCCCCGGCGACAACAAGTGGTCGTGCTCGATCATTGCGCGGCGCCCTCAAGACGGGCACGTCGTTTGGGCGTATCAACTGGTTCCGCACGACCACCATGACTACGACGAGATCATGGAGAACATCCTCGTCGACATGGACTGGAAGGGGACGCCGAAGCGAAAGCTCCTGCTGCACCCCGGGCGCTCCGGCTTCATGTACGTCCTCGACCGTGGGACGGGCGAGCTCCTGTCGGCCGAGAAGTTCGTCGACTCGACGAACTGGGCCAGCGGCTACGACCTCGCGACCGGCTTGCCCCACGAAGATCCCAGCAAGCACACCAAGCTCGGTCAGGTCGTCAAAGACATCTGTCCGTCGTCGACCGGCGGCAAGGAGTTCGTCCCCTCTGCCTTCTCGCCGCTGACGGGTCTCCTGTACATCCCCGCCCACAACACTTGCATGAACTATGAAGGACTGGAGGCCAATTACATCGCCGGCACACCCTATCTCGGCGCCGACGTGAAGATGTATCCAGGGCCGGGCGGCTTCCAGGGCGAGCTGGTCGCCTGGGATCCCGTGCGCGCCAAGAAAGTCTGGGGGATTCGCGAGCAGAAGCTGCCGCTTTACAGCGGCGTGCTCGCCACCGCCGGAAACCTGGTGTTCTACGGAACCATGGACGGCTACTTTCGCGCCGTCGATGCGCGCACTGGGACGCTGCTTTACCAGTTTCACACCGGCTCGGGGATCGTCGGCGACCCGGTCACCTACCTCGGCCCTGACGGCAAGCAGTACGTCGTGATCTACTCGGGCGTCGGCGGCTGGATGGGAGCGGTCGCCTCGCCGGACGTGTCGGCCGACGATCCGTACGCGGCGCTCGGCGTCGTCGGGGCCATGAAAGATCTGAAGAAGGTCACCGGCCTCGGCGACACGGTCTATGTGTTCGGGCTCTGAACGAAGGGGGCGTCGATGAAGATCATCTGGGCTCTCTCCTTCGCGGTGCTACTGGTGGGCGCCTGCCGGCGCGGCGGCGAAGAGAACGCAGCGGAGGGGCAGAATACCGTCGGAACTGGCCGCGGGTCCGGCCGGTCGGTCATCAACCAGCCACTCGGTCCGGTGCCTGGGCCGGGCGACATCGCCCCCGTCGCCAATCCACTCGACGGCGACCGCGGCGCGCGGCAGGAGGGGCGGACGCTGTTCGTCCGCTACAATTGCTACGGCTGCCACGGTGGTCGCGCCGGCGGCGGGATGGGGCCGAGCCTGCGCGATCCGAGCTGGCTCTACGGCTCGACGCCGGATCGCATCTTCAACTCGATCGCCCAAGGGCGAGGCCACGGAATGCCGTCCTGGGGCGGGCGCCTCGACGAGAAGCAAATCTGGGAGCTCACGGCGTACGTCAGCTCGTTGCGTACGCCCGAAGAGCCCGAGGTGCCATAGTGAAGGGAGGCCGACTTCCACCAGGGGCGATCGGGGCGGCGTTCATCGCCGGTTGTAGCTCACCGCGCGCGATCCTCTCGCCGGCTGGTCCGCCGGCGCGGATCCTGGCTCAGCTCGGCTGGCCGCTCCTGGTCGGCTCGTTGGTGGTCTCGGCGATCATGGCGGCGCTGATCGTCTGGGTGGGTTCCCGGCGACCCGGCTCGTTCGCCGAGCACGCGCCGGTGAGCGCCGGCGGGGGAATGCGCTGGGTGGTGATCGGGGGATTCGTCATTCCCGGCATCGCCTTCACCGCCGTCTACGTCGCCACGCTGGGAACCCTCTCCGCCTTTCCGGCCAACCACGACGATCATGCGCCGGCGCAGATCCGCGTGGTGGGGCATCAATGGTGGTGGGAGGTCGAATATCTGATGGGCGAGCTGCCTCAGCGCTTCAAGACCGCCAACGAGATCCACATCCCGAGCGATCGTCCGGTCGAGCTCGAGCTCGTCAGCGCCGACGTGATCCATTCCTTTTGGGTGCCCAGACTTCACGGCAAGGTCGACCTCATTCCAGGGATGGTAAACCACATCGAGCTTCGCGCCTCGGAGCCCGGGACCTACTCCGGATCGTGCGCCGAATTTTGCGGCCTGCAACACGCCGGGATGCGCTTTCGGGTGATCGTGGATTCACCTGCTGCCTTCGCGGCTTGGTTGGGCCGCGAGCGCAGCCCGGCCGCGGGACCCGCCGACCCACAGGCCGCCCGCGGCGAGACGGTATTCATGAACGGCGCCTGCCCGGTCTGCCACACCGTGGCCGGCACGGGTGCGCTGGCTACCGTCGGTCCGAATCTCACGCACGTCGGCAGCCGCGGCACCATCGCGGCCGGCTGGCTGAGCAAGGACCTGGCCACCCTGCACGCCTGGGTGGTCAACGCACCGTCGCTCAAACCAGGGACGCAGATGCCGGCCTTGACCCAATTTTCCGGCCCAGATCTGCATGATCTGGTCGCCTATCTGGAGGGACTCAAATGAACGATCTCAAGGTCATGCGAGGGACAAGGGTGCGGCGGCGGACATTGACGCTCGCCGTCCTGCTCTGGTCGGTGGTGTTGATGGTGGCAGTCGCGCGCGCCAAGAACCACGCGTCACCTGCCGAGACACAACCGGGCGCCAGCGCCGACAAGGGCGAGTCTCCCGGCCAGCGCGCGGTCGGCGGCTGCAACGATCTGCCCTCGACGGCCGATCTCAAACGGCTACTCAAAGAGGCCGCGGCAGGTGGCGATGCCGGCGGGCTCGGCGGCGGTCACAGCGAGTGGGCGGCGGTTGTCGATCGGTCTGGAGAGCTCTGCGCGGTGGCGGTCTCGACTGACGATCCGACGGCCGCATGGGGCGGCAGCCAGGCCATCGCCAAGGCCAAGGCCTACACAGCCAACGCTTTCAGCACCGACATGGCGCCGCTGTCGACCGCCCGCCTGTACACGATGGCCCAGCCCGGTCACTCGCTCTACGGTGCCGGGGCCGGCAATCCCTTCAACCCGGCCTGCCTCGACACGCCGGCGAACAAGGACAAGGGCCCCAAGGTTTGCGGCGGGACCATCGTGTTCGGAGGTGGCGTCCCCCTTTACAAGGGAAAGACGCGGGTGGGGGGCCTCGGCGCCAGTGGCGACACCGCCTGCGCCGATCACGAGATCGCCAAGCGGATGCGCGACAAGGTCGGCTTCAACCCACCGGGTGGCGCGCTTGCCGACGACATCTGGTTCACCAAGGTTGACGGTCCGTCGATCTTCGCGCACCCGCTCTGCAAGAACACCTGGCGCAACGGCAAGAAGATCGGCGAGGAGCCACCAGCTTCGGGCTATTAGCTATGCGACAGCGGAACATCAGAGTTTTTACGCTCTCGCTCATATCGATGGCGGCGTCGGCGATCGGCACCAAAGCGTCCGCCAAGCCAGACGGGCTACCGATCATTCGGGTCTGCGCCGATCCCCACAACATGCCCTTCTCCGACGACAAGGGTCGAGGGATCGACAACGCGCTCGCCCGCCTCGTCGCGGACGCATTGGGAATGCGGCTCGAATACATCTGGCTACCCCAACGGCGCGGCTTCGTCCGCAACACCCTCAACGCCGGCCGCTGCGACATCATGATGGAGGCGCCGGCAGCGTATGAGCGCGCGACGACCACCGCGCCGTACTATCGCTCTGGCTACGTCTTTCTCTCGCGGCGGGATCGCCACCTTACCGTGCGCTCGTTCGATGATCCGCGCCTGCGCAGACTCCGGATCGGGCTCCAGGTGATTGGCGACGACTACGCCAACTCGCCTCCGGCGGCGGCCCTCGGAAGCCGGAGATTGGGCGCCAACGTCGTCGGTTTTCCGGTCTACGGCGACTACAGCCAGCCGACCCCTCTCTCTCCGATCGCCGACGCGGTGGCCAGCGGCGCCGTCGACATCGCCGTGGTCTGGGGACCGCTCGGCGGGTGGTACGCGAAGGAGAGTACTGTTCCGCTCAGTATCCGTCCGGTTTCTCCTGCCGTCGATCGAACCGGCCTGCCGCTCACGTTCAGCGTGTCGATGGCAGTCCGGCACGGAAATGTGGACCTCCGGCGCCGCCTCGACGAAGTCATCCGAACGCATCGCTCCTCGATCGAAGAGACTTTGGGCGCCTTCGGCGTGCCGATGTTGGCGCTCTCCGCGACCCGGCTTCCTTAATTCGGAACCGGTCCTACGTTTCTGCGGCCGCCGCGCGCCAACTCCTTTCTCGTCGGAGCCCTGCATGCCCGCCAAGACCCCTCCACGGACCAAAATGATCGGCAAACGCTTCGCTGGCTCAGGCGATGGCTCGCGCACGACCGCCCGCTCGACCATCAGCGGACCATCCCGTAAGTTCACAGCGAAAGCAGGTGGTGATGCGCTGGTGGCAAAACTCGCGGCGACCGAGGCCGCCGCCGCGGCACTTCCTTTCAACGCCAACAAGGTGCGCGAGTACGGAAGCGTCTCCGCTGAGCCGCCGCAGGGCGCGACGGTGGCGGCCGCGGATCCCCGCGCGACCGGTAGCACGGTGACCGAGACTGTCAAGTCAGCGAAGGTCGGTACTGGTGAGATCCACCTCGGGTTCAACCCAGGAACGCTGTCGCTCGATCGGGTACGGGTCGATTCCTCTCAGCAGCGGCTCACCACCAATCAGGGCGTGCCCGTCGCCGACAACCAGCACTCGCTGAAGGCAGACCTGCGGGGTCCGGCGTTGCTGGAAGATTTCATCCTGCGCGAAAAGATCACCCACTTCGATCACGAGCGGATCCCCGAGCGCATCGTGCATGCACGCGGCTCCGCCGCCCACGGCTACTTCGAATGCTACGAATCGATGCGGGAGGTGACCCGGGCATCGCTTTTCGCCCAAGCCGGCAAGCGCACGCCGGTGTTCGTCAGGTTCTCGACCGTCATCGGAGAGCGCGGGTCGACCGATACCGCCCGTGATGTGCGCGGCTTCGCGGTGAAGTTCTACAGCGACGAAGGCAACTGGGATCTGGTGGGCAACAACATCCCGGTCTTCTTCATCCAGGACGCGATGAAGTTCCCGGATCTCATCCACGCCGCCAAGCCCGAGCAGCATTTCGCGATGCCGCAAGCGGCAACCGCCCACGACACGTTCTGGGACTTCATCTCGCTCATGCCCGAATCGACGCACATGATGATGTGGGCGATGTCAGATCGGGCGCTGCCCCGCAGCTACCGCATGATGCAGGGATTCGGCGTCCACACCTTCCGTCTGGTCAACGAGCGCGGCCGTTCGACGTTCGTTAAGTTCCACTGGAAGCCGGCCCTCGGAACCCACTCACTCGACTGGGACGAGGCGGTGAAGATTTCCGGCGCCGACCCCGACTTTCACCGGCGCGATCTGTGGGAGGCGATCGAAGCAGGGGCCTATCCGGAGTACGAGCTGTCGTTTCAGCTCATCTCCGAACGCCAGGCCGCGGGCTTCTCGTTCGACGTCCTTGACGCGACGAAGCTCGTTCCCGAGGAGCTCATTCCGCTGATGCCGGTCGGCAGGATGGTGCTCGACCGCAACCCAGACAACTTCTTCACCGAGACCGAGCAGGTGGCGTTCTGCGCCGCCCACGTCGTGCCCGGGATCGACTTCAGCAACGATCCGCTGCTGGCGGCCCGCATCCATTCGTACACGGACACCCAAATCTCGCGTCTCGGCGGGCCGAACTTCCACGAGAT
Source organism: Polyangia bacterium (assembly GCA_036267635.1). Classification (GTDB taxonomy): domain Bacteria; phylum Myxococcota_A; class Polyangia; order Fen-1088; family Fen-1088; genus JADGRB01. The sequence continues at coordinate 14,085 of DATAVR010000040.1, forward strand.
TCCGATCAACGCGCCAGTCGCGCCGGTTCACAACAACCAACGCGACGGAATGCACCGGCAGGCGATCAACCGCGGCCGCGTCGCCTACGAGCCGAACTCACTCGCCGCGGGATGCCCGTTTCAAGCGGGGACCGCTGGCGTTACCTCCTTCCGCGAGCCGATCGAAGGCGACAAGGTGCGTGGCAGCGGCGAGAAATTTGCCGAGCACTACAACCAGGCGACGCTGTTCTGGAAGAGCCAGACCCCGGTCGAAAAGCAGCACATTGTCCGCGGCTTCCGCTTCGAGCTGACCAAGGTGCAGGTGCCGGCGATCAGGCGACGAATGGTGGCGAACCTCGTCAACGTCGACCGCGGACTGGCTGCCGCGGTGGCCGCGGATTTGGGCATCGAGCTGCCCGAGGCGACCCCGAAGGCAGTGAAGCGTTCACCCAAGCCGGAGGTGGACAGCTCGCCTGCGCTCTCATTGTTCGCGCGGCCTGGCGACGGGAGCATCCGCACCCGCCGCATCGCCATCTTCGTGGCTGACGGCACCGACGGCGAGGCCGCCCGCTCGCTGCACGAAGGGCTGGCCGCCCGGGGCGCAGTGCCGCGTTACGTGGGCGCGCGCCTCGGTATGGTGCACCCCAAAGAAGGCGAGCCCATCGAGGTCGACGTGACGTTCGAGACCATGCCGTCGGTGCTCTTCGACGCGATGGCCGTTCCGGGCGGCAAGCGGGCCATCACAACCCTCGGCAACGTTGGCCAAGCGATGGAGTTCATCAAGGACCAGTACCGGCATGGCAAGGCGATCCTGGCGCTCGAGGACGGCGCGGATCTGATCGAGAACGCCGGCGTTTCGGGTGTGCTTCCGAACGGCGCGCCGGATCCGGGCATCCTCGTCGGAAAGCAGGCCACCGCGTCGAAGATCCTGTCCACGTTCATCGAGGCGATCAGCAAACA
>DATAVR010000041.1:0-1582 GCA_036267635.1 Polyangia bacterium
GAGGGCATCAAGTCCTGCGCGCTCTGCCCGGCGTTCGTCGACACGCCGATGACCGACTTCGTCAAGCAGAGCGTCTCCGCGCAGGACATGATCCGTCCCCAGGACATCGCCGAGGCCGTACGGATGCTCCTGCGCGTCTCCCCCGCCTGCGTGATCCCGGAGATCGTCTTCCAGCGGCCCGGCGCCACCGCCTGAGTCACGAAAGGAAGCTTGCAGATGAAGCTCGGAGTGATGGTCGGCTACTGGGGCCTGGGGATGGGCCCCCAGGAGCAGCTGGACGTCGTCCGCGAGGCTGAGCGGCTCGGCTTTGACTCGGCCTGGGCCGCGGAGGCGTACGGATCGGACGCGGCCACCGTCCTTGCGTGGCTGGCCGCCGGCACGACCACGATCAAGCTCGGCTCGGCGATCTTCCAGATGCCCGGCCGCTCGCCGGCGATGACGGCGATGACGGCGGCGACGATCGACGAGCTCTCCGGCGGGCGGATGCTGCTCGGTATCGGTTCCTCGGGGCCCCAGGTCGCCGAGGGCTGGCACGGCCAGCGCTTCGCCCGCCAGCTCCAGCGCACCCGGGAGTACGTGGCCGTCGTGCGCAAGGCGCTGGCCCGCGAGCGCGTGGAGTTCAAGGGCGAGACGATCGAGCTGCCGCTCCCCGACGGGCCCGGCAAGGCGCTGAAGCTGATGATCGCCCCCCGGCAGGAGCACATGCCGATCTACCTGGCCGCCATCGGTCCCAACAACACCGCGCTCGCCGGCGAGATCGCCGACGGGTGGATTCCCACGTTCTTCTCGCCCGAGTACGTCGCCGACTTCCGCGAGCTGCTGCAGAAGGGCGCCGACCGCGCCGGTCGCTCGCTGGAGGGCTTCGACATCGCGCCGACCGTCCAGACCTACATCTCCGACGACCGCACGGCGGCGCGCAACCTGATGCGCCCGGTGCTCGCGCTGTACATCGGCGGAATGGGTTCGCGCAAGCAGAACTTCTACAACGCCCTCGTGCAGCGCTACGGCTTCGAGGACGCCGCCCACGAGGTGCAGGACCTCTACCTGGCGGGCAAGAAGGCCGAAGCCGGCGAGGCCCTGCCTGACGAGCTGATCGACATGGTCTGCCTGTGCGGTCCCCGCGACGTCGTGCGCGAGCGGCTCGGCGCCTATCGCGACGCCGGTGTCGGCACGCTGATGGTCACCCCGATGGCGTTCGACCGCCGGGAGCGGATCGCTCAGCTGCGCGCGGTGGCCGAGCTGGCCGCTTGAGCGCCACGAGCCCGCTACGCGTCTTCCTGGGGGCGTTCGGCCAGCCCGGGCACGCCTTCCCGATGCTGGCCCTCGGCGCCGAACTGGCGGCCCGCGGTCACGAGGTGACCTTCGAGACGTGGTCGCACTGGCGCGAGCCGGTGCAGGCGAACGGGATGCGCTTCGTGGCGGCGCCCGAGTTCCCGGTCTTCCCCACCCGGGAGCGGCCGCTGCAACCGTACGAGGCCGTCGTGGCGGCGGTCGCCCACACGCGTCCCGCCGTCGCGCAGGCCCGCCCCGACGTCGTCGTGCACGACATCCTCACCCTGGCGCCGGCGCTTTGCGCCGAGCT
>DATAVR010000042.1:0-16465 GCA_036267635.1 Polyangia bacterium
GTCCATCTTGAGGACCTCGGGCCACTCGCGGGTGAACCCCTCGTCCTTCCACTTGCGGGTGGCGTCGACCCCCAGCTTGCCGCCGAACCCGAACGCCTGCGAGGCGTGGTCGAGCACGTCGATCGGCCCCTCGGCGAAGAAGACGTCGCGCTTGGCGTCGATGTTGTTGAGCGCGCGCCAGACGACCTCGCCGACGTTCTGCACGTTGACGTCGTCGTCGACGACCACGATGCACTTGGCGAACATCATCTGCCCCATCCCCCAGAGCGAATGGCAGATCTTGCGCGCGTGGTGCGGATATTCCTTCCTGATCGACACGATGCAGAGGTTGTGAAAAACCCCCTCGATCGGCAGGTTCATGTCGACGATCTCGGGGAAGGTCAGCTGCAAGAGCGGTAGAAACAGCCGCTCGGTCGCCTTCCCCAGCCAGGCGTCCTCCTGCGGCGGCGGACCGACCACCGTCGTCGCGTAGATCGGCGACTCGCGCCGGGTGATGGCGGTCAGATGAAAGACCGGGTAGTCGTCGGCCAGGGAGTAATAGCCGGTGTGGTCGCCGAACGGGCCTTCGCGCCGGAGCTCGTCGACGTCGACATAGCCCTCCAGCACGAAGTCGGCCGAGGCCGGCACCTCCAGGTCGACGGTCTTGCACTGCACCATCTCGACCGGCTTCCGCCGCAGGAACCCGGCGAACAGAAACTCGTCGATCCCGTCGGGGAGCGGCGCGGTCGCCGCGTAGGCCAGCACCGGATCGCCCCCCAGCGCGACCGCCACCGGCATGCGCAACTGGCCGAGCTCCTTGTAGCGCCGCATGTGCCGTCGCCCGGTCTTGTGCAGCTGCCAGTGCATTCCGGTGGTGCGGGCGTCGTAGACCTGCATCCGGTAGCAGCCGACGTTGCGCGTCCCCTTGTCGGGATCGCGCGTGATCACCATCGGCAGCGTGATGTAGGGGCCGCCGTCGCCCGGCCAGGTCGTCAAGACCGGCAGCTTGCCGAGGTCGATGTCGGTCTCCACCACCTCCTGGCAAGGGGCGTTGCGGACGGTCTTGGGCGTGGCGGCGGCGATGCGCGCCAGCTTGGGGAGCATCCGGACCTTGTCCAGCAGGCCGACCGGAGGCTGCGACCTCACCAGATCGAAGATGGCGCGCGCGTGCTCGTCGAGATCGGGGACGCCCAGCGCCCAGGAGATCCGGCGGCGGGTGGCGTAGGTGTTGATGAGCAGCGGGTAGCGCGAGCCCTTGACCCGCTCGAACAGCAGCGCCGGTCCGTTGGCCCTCACCGCCTGCTGCGCCAGCGCCGAGACCTCCAGCACCGGATCGATCTCCTGGGCGACGCGGCGGAGCTCGCCGCGCTGTTCGAGGTAGCGGACGAAGGTGGCGAGGTCGTCCCAGTGGGCCGGGACGGCGTCGGTCGAGCCCGGCGCGCTCGGCGCGGCGGCGGTGGCGGTGGCGGTCGCCATCAGGAGCTCCTGTCGGCCGAGGCGTGCGCCAGCGCGACGAGGCCGTCGCGATAGCGTGAGGCCGGCAGCTCGCCCAGCGCCGCGACCGCCTCGTCGGCCAGCGCGGCCGCCTTCTGGCGCGCGCGGACGACGCCGCCGGCAGCCCGCACCTCGGCGAGAATCTCGGCGACGATCCCGGCCGGCACGCCCCGCTCGCCGAGGTGATCGCGCACGCGCCGGGCGAGCGCCGGATCGGCCTCGCAGGCCAGCAGAACCGGCAGCGTCAGCTTCCCTTCCTGCAGATCGTGGCCGACCGACTTGCCGGCCGTCGCCTCGTCGATCGCGCTGTCGAGCACGTCGTCGGCGATCTGGAACGCGCGCCCCAGCGCCCGCCCGTAGCGCCCGAGCGGCGCGGCGAGCTCCTCGCCGACCGACCCGCCGACCTGCGCGCACCAGGCGATGAGCGAGGCGGTCTTGCGATCGATGACCCGGAAGTATTCGTCGACCGAGGCGTCGGGGTTCCCGGCCCGCTCCAGCTGGGCCACCTCGCCTTCGGCCATCTCGGTCACCGTGGCGGCCAGCGAGCGCACCATCGGCAGCGAACCGGTGAGGGCCACGGTCTCGAGCGCGCGGGCCAGGCAGAAGTCGCCCACCAGCACCACCAACCCGTTGCCGAACACCATCCGCGCCGCCGGCCGGCCACGCCGCACCCGACCGTCGTCGACGACGTCGTCGTGGTACAGCGTCGCGGTGTGGATCAACTCCGCCGCGCAGCCGACCGCGACGGCGTGCTCCAGCGGCGCGTCAGCGGCCCGCGCGGCCAGGACCGAGAGCAGCGGCCGCAGCCGCTTGCCCCCGGCGCCGAGCAGGTGGGCGCCGACCTCGGGGATCGCCCCCACCGGGCTCTCCAGCCGCTCGCGCAGCCGCGCTTCGACCGCCCGCATCTCGTCTTCCACGAGCGCGGCGGCGGCGGCGATGCTGCCGCCGCAAGGAGGGGTGACGGCCACGGTGGTCAAGGCGCTGATATTCGTCATAGACCCGGCCGTGGTCACGATGTTTCTAAATATTCAAAAATATTTGAAACATGCAAGGGAAACCGCGCCTTCGCCGCCCGGCTAGGGGAGCGTGTTGAGGTCCCTGACGCCGACGTAGGGTTTGAACCCCCGCCGCGCCGCCTCGCTCTCCGCCCACGTGGCCAGCGCCAGGTCGCCGACGTCGGCATAGTCGATGGTGAAGACCGGCCGTCGCGCGACCGCTTGCGCGTCGGCGATACGGGCCAGCTTCCAGTCGCGTTCCTGGGCCGTCGTCTCTCGGTAGAGGCGGCGGCCGAAGTCGTAGGTGGCGAACACCCCCTCGACGACGAAACCGTCGACGAACGGCGCGGCGTCGGCCAGCCCGGAGGTGCCGTTGGCCACCAGCGGCGCGCGGGGAAATCGCACGCGAATGGCGCGCAGGAGATCGCGCAGCGCCTGGCGCGATCCGGCGAAGCGGACCGCATCCTTCGCTTCCAGGTAAGGGGCGGTATCGATGGTGTCCAGCATCAGGCCGTCGAATCCTTGATCGAGGAGGCGCGGAATCTCTCGCGTCACCAGGATCTTCTGCCAGCGCGGATCGCGCAGGTCGACGCGGGTGTTCTCCGGCCAGTACGGATCCGGTTCGATCAGGTACGGCGCGCCGCGCACCTCGTTCCAGTACGGCCGGCGGGGATCGGCCTCTCCCACGCTGAGATAGCCGAGGCGGACCGTCTCGCGTGGGAAGTTGCCCGGCGGAATCTGCGGATCGCCGCCGAGGACGACCATCTGGGTGTCGCGCGCCGCCTGCTTCCAGTCGACCCCCTCCAACACCGGCGAGGCGCCGATCAAAATCCACCAGCGCCGCACGCGCGCCAGATCGGCGCCGCTGGCCGTCGGCGTGCGGAGACACGACGGGCAAAAGAGGACCAGCGCCGCGAAGACGAGCGGAGAGAGGAATGACGGGGCCGCCCGGCCCCGTCGACCGCTTCGAAGAATCACGCGCCGGAGGAGGCCGCGCTTACTTGGCCGCGGCAGGCGCAGCCGTTTCCCAGCCCAGCGCCGAGTAGACGTCGTCCGCCGAGCTGTACGTCTTGTCGGGGAGCGTCTGGTCGAACCACTTCTTGTCGTCGGCCTTGATCCCCTTGACGTGCGCGACGATGGTCGCCTTGGCCGCCGGATACTTCACCTTCTTGATCTCCATCCGGAGCTTGTTGTGCTCCTTCAGCTTGTCCTGATCCTGCTTGGACATGCTGGAGGGTGCCGTGTCGTCGCTGGTGGCCGCTGCGGTCTTCGCCGTCGCGGTCCGCGTCGCCAGGAAGCCCGGCCCAGCAAGCGCCAACGCCAACACGAACATTCCACCTTGGTGCAACTTGCGCATGATTTTTCTCCTCTGGTTGAGTCGAACGGATTGGAAGTTAGGGTCGGTCGCCACCCTGTCAAGTTGCGGGTAACTCTCATCCGTGGCGGCGTTACGGCGCCGTGACCCGACGGTGGTGAAGCGTGCAAATGCGCCGGGGAATCGCCCCTGAGGCGCGGCACGGCGGTTGCAAATTTCCCCGCGCGTGGCGGCCGCCGGCAGTGGGGGGACAGCGTGGGTGAGTCGCGCGGCGGCCGCCGCATTCATCGCCAGTGTGCTCTATCTGATGCTGACGGCGAGCGCCGCCGCGCAGGAAGAAGACCTCGTCGGTGGCGCCAAGCCGCTGTCGCCCGAGGAGGCGCAGCAGGTCGAACGGGAACGGCAGGAGGCGACCGAGACGCTGTCCCGCGGCGAGATGGATCGCGCGCGGCGCCAGTTCGAAGAGGTCCTGAAGGCGCTGCCATACGACGGTTCGGCCGAGCGCGACGCCGGGCGCGCGGCGGCGGCGGCGGGTGACTTCGAGTACGCCGCCGAGGCGCTGGAGAAGGCGCACCACTTCGAGGGACACAAGCCCGATCCGGAGCTCCACTATCTGCGCGGCGAGGCGCTCTTCACTTTGGGGCGGGACGAAGAGGCGTTTCGCGAGCACCGCATCGCAGAGCTGGAGATCGGCCCCAACCCCGACGAGCGGATGAAGAAGCTGTGGCTGGCGCGCATCTATGCCCGGCGCGGCTACGTGGTCCTGGCCGACCGGGTCTATGAGCCGATGCTACCGCTGCCGCCCAAGTTCGACGACGAGGTGGCCCTCAATCAGGCCGACGCGCATCTGCTCAACAAAGATTGGGAGGGGGGCGCGCGCGTCTTGCGTCGGTACCTGGCGCTCGCTCCCAAGAACCTCCGTGGCCGCCAGATGCTCGCCTGGGCGCTGGAGGCCGACGGCGATCTCGACGGCGAGCTCGCGGTGCGCCGCAGCCTGGTCGACGATCATCCGACCGCAGAGAACCAGCGCGACTACGGACGGGCGCTCGAACGCGCCGCCAGCTACCGCGCCGCCAGCGCTCAGTATCACGCCGCGCTGGCCGACGGAGCGGGCGCCGACAACACGCTGGTGACCTCGTACGATCGGATGCACTTTCGGGTCACCCCGGAGCTCTCGGGCGGCGGGTGGGTCCGTTCGGATCCACAGGCCTGGGATTGGCGGGTGCAGGCCGGCGCCGCGCTGCCGTTCGCGACGCATGACCAGGCCGGGCTGCTCTTCTGGCGCGACACCTCGACCGATTGGTCCGCCAACCAGGTCGTCGGTCCAAACGTGCTGCGCGAGACCGGCTCGGTCACGGGGCTCGGCGGCTACGCGATGTTCGGCCGCCGCTCGGGGGCGTCGCTGCTCCTCGGCGCCGACACCCGCTTCGCCACCACGAGCGGCGACGACTCCCTGGGACAGGAGCTCTACGGCCCGACCCGTCAGCTCGCCTTTGGCGGCCAGACCGAGCTCGACACGCCGGTCTCGCACTACATGCAGGTGAACCTGCACATCGACCTGAACGAGCAGTGGAACGATGCGCCGGTGACCATCCACGAAGGTGGCACGCAGACCGGCGCGCTCGGACACCTCTACCTCTTTCCGCGGAGCCGCGTGGTCCTCGTCGACAGCGGCGCCATGGTCCGCCGACTCAGTCTCCGTCCGCTAGAGGAAGGTGACCCGACGCCGACCGCCCAGCAGCTGCTGACCTGGACGGGCGTCGACTTCAACCTCTGGAGCGATTCGACGCGTCTCGTGCGCGGCGAGACGCTCGACGAGAGGATGGTCCGCCGCATCGCGCTCAACGACGCGGGGGTGCTGGCCTACCGGCACTACGAGAACTTCGCCAACCTCTCGCCAAACTTTCGCATCTCGCTCTACCCGCGCGACTCGATCGACAACGGCACCTTCATCCTACGTAAGGCGCTCTGGGGGGGGCGCACCGGCTTCGAGCTGCGCGGCGGGATCGGCTACGACAACACACAGAACCAGCTGCTGGCGCAAGCCGGCGGCGCGATCGTGGTCGCCTCGTCCTGGTCGACACGGCTGACGGTCAGCTACGACTACACACACCAGAGCGCCACGACGGGGATTCCGGGCACGCTCCAGATTGGATGGGTCGCCTTTCATGCAGATCTCTAGTCGTCGCCTGTTGCTGGAGGCGGGCGTCGCCACCGCGATCGTCCTGGTGGGCGTGGCGGTGGCGGTCCCGGCGCCCCACCTCGGATGGGGCACGCTTCGGCCGCATCCGGTCTGGCTGGTGGTGCTGGCGCTCTCCGCGCGTTACGGCGCCCGCGGGCTGGTCGTGTCGGTGCCGGTCGCCTGGGGGAGCCTCGTGTTGCTGGCGGAGCCGTGGCGCGCGGCCCCGACCGAAGCGTTGGCGGCGCTGGCGACCCCCGCCGAGCTGGGCGCTTTGGCTGCCGCGATCATGATCAGCTGGATCGCCTCCGTGCACGAACGCCGAACCAACGATCTGGAGGAGCGGCTCGCGATTTTGGCGGGACGGGCAAGTCACGATGCGACGGCACTCGGGGAGGTCCGACGTGCGGCGTTGGCCCTGCGCGCGCGCAACGATCGTCTCGATCTGGCACTCACGTTCTTGCGTGACGTCGCGCGCCGGATCGACGGCGGCGACGTCGGCGCGGCGTCCGAGGCGGCCCTGACCCTGGTCGTTGCCCGGCTGGGCGCGCGCGCGGGGGCCGTTCAGGCACGCACGAACGACGCGTCCTTGATCCTCGTCGCCAGCATCGGCGCCTGGGACGTGGCCGCCACTCCGGCCGGTCACGACGCGACGGTGGTCGAGGCACTGAAAAGCGCACAACCGATCCGCGCCATCGACCTGCCGGGAGCCGGCCCGAGCGACAGCGATCTGGCGGCGCCCATCATCGTCGGTCGAGAGACCGTGGGTGTGATGGCGGTGCGGGGGGTCGCGCGCGTGGGCGCCGCCGCGCTCCGTGATCTGGAGGTGGTCGCCGAGTGGTTGGGGACCGCGTTTGCACGCGCGCGCGCCCGCCGGGTGATCGAACGGGGCGACCGCGCGAACGGGTCGGTCGTCAATGTCTAGTCGGCCCGGGCCCCCTCACGCCGGGCTGGGCACGATCGACGTGGCGGCAGTGCGGCCGGGGTCGCTTACCTACCTCCCCTGGGTCTCAGCCGCGCTCATCGATCTCACCGCGGCGGTCTTGCTCATCGGCCACCGTTCGACGCCGGCCGCTGTGACGGCCGCGGCGCTGCACCTTTGCGCGCTGGTCCCTATCGGCCTCGGCTCCTCCCTGGCGTCGAGCGAGCGTCTGTTGGGGATGGCGTTCACCTTTGCCATCCCCGTCCTGGGCGCTCCGTTGGCGGCGCTTTCGGTGCGGACGGTCGGGCACGGCGAGCTGGTCGAGGCCGATCCGACGGCGCTGCCTCCTGCTGTCGAGGCCCCGGGCTCGGAAGAGCTGCGGCAGCTGGGCGAAGCGCTCCCCACTTGTGAGGCGCTGCTGGCCGGGACCAGCGACGAGCGACGCGCGATCGTCGCCACGCTCACGCTGCGGGGCGACGCGGTATCGGTGGCGTTGTTGCGTTGGGCGCTCGGGGCTCCCAACCCCGAGCTGGCGGTGGAGGCGGCGCTGGCGATCGAGGAGATGACGGCATCGTTCGAGGCACGCATGGCCGAATACCGAAAGCAGCTGGCGGAGGGCGGCGCGCCGGCCGGCACCGCGCTGGCGGCTGCGGAGCTCGCCAGCGACGCGATCGAAGCGGGGCTGGCGGAAACGGCGCTCATCCCCTCCCTGGCCCACGAGGCCCGCGGCTACTTCTCCCACGCGCTGGCCGAAGATCCCACGCGGTCGGCTGCCATCGCCATCGGGCGGGCGCGGCTGGAGCTGGCCGTGTTGCACCCCGATGCGGCGCTGGCGGCCATCGACGAGGTGATCGCCGTCGAGGGGGAGGGGGTGGTCAGCACGGCGGCCGGCTCGCTTTCCACCGAAGGGATCGAGATGACGGAGATGGAAATGCTGCTCGCCTTGCGCGACGAGGCGGTGCTCGCGACGCACGCGCTCCCCTGGGAGAGCGCGTCGGTGCTGGCCAGCTACCACCCGGCGGCGCCGCCGCCGCTCGTCAGGCGGCGCCTCTCGGCTGCGCGCCGGCTCTCGGGATTGCACACGCGCGGCGTGACCGGCGGCGCGGGCGTCACTGTCGGCGTGGTGCAGGTCCCGTCCCCCTCAAACACCCGTGAGGTCCCCGTTGAAAAGCCCTGAAGCTGACGTTTGCCTGTTGGTCGAGGGGACCTACCCCTTTGTTTCGGGCGGCGTCTCGTCCTGGGTGCACGACATCATCCTCGGCCACCCCGAGCTGCGGTTCGCGGTCCTCAACGTCGGCTCCCACCCGGCAGCTTACGGTGAGCCGCGCTATCGCCTCCCCGACAACGTGGTCGGCCTCCATCGCGTGTTTTGCCAGGAGTCGGCTCGCCCGCCACTCGATGGGGCGGCGCGCGCCGATCTGCGCGAACAGATCCGGGGCCTGAGAGCCACCGTCGACACGCGTGCGCAGCCATCACGCGTGCTCGCCGGGTTGCGCCGCCTGCACCTCGACGGCAACAGCGATCTCGAGGCGCACCGGAGCATCCTGGCTGATCTGGCCACCAACGATCTGACGCTCGACGAGCTGCTCTATGGCCGCGCCGCCTTCGATCTCCTGACCGTGGTGTCCGATCAGGCGGCGTCCGAAGCGCCGTTTCTCGATCTCTTTTGGCACTTTCGGGCCATCCACGTCCCCCTCCTGCGATTGCTGGCGGCGCCGATCGTGCCGGCCGCCTGCTATCACGCGATCGCCACCGGTTACGCCGGTCTGCTGGCGGCGGTCTGGAGCCGGAGGTCCGACCGTCCGCTGGCGCTCACCGAACACGGCATCTACGCACGCGAGCGCGAGATGGAGCTGGCGCGCGCCGATTGGATCCGCGATGCGGCCGAGACCGACGACGGCGGGTTCGGCCTGCGGACCGCCACCTGGGCGCCCCACATCTCGCCGCTGCGCAAGATGTGGTCCAGCTTCTTCCGCGGCCTGTCGCGCCTCGCTTACGCCCAGGCCAGTCGAATCGTGACCCTCTCGGAGGTCAACCGCGGCAAGCAGATCGCCGACGGCGCACCCCCCGCCAAGATCGATATCGTTCCCAACGGCGTCGATCTCTCGGACGACGCCCCTTCCCCCGGGGCCTCGCGCGGCGACGACGAGCCGGACGACGGCCTCATCGCCCTGCGTCCCCCGCCGCTGCGGGTGGGGTTCGTGGGGCGCGTGGTGCCGATCAAGGATCTGATCACCTTCATCCGCGCCTGCGATCTCGCGCTGCATTCGGTCGAGCTCGAGGTGCGGGTGATCGGCCCCATGGAAGAGGACCCCGCCTACGCGACCCGTTGCCGCGACCTGGTGGCGCGGCTCGGGCGCGCCCAGCAGATCGCCTTCGTCGGCCCGATGCCACCCGCGAAGATCTATGGCGACCTCGATGTCGTGGTGCTGACCAGCTTCAGCGAGGGGCAGCCGCTGGTGATCCTGGAGGCCTACGCGCGCGGTGTGCCGGTCGTCGCCAGCGACGTGGGGGCCTGCCGCGAAATGATCGAAGGGCGCGACGCCGCCGATCAGGAGATCGGCCCCAGCGGCTTCGTCACGCGGGTCGCGACCCCCAAGGAGACGGCGGCGGCGCTGGTCCGGCTGTCGCACGATGCACGCCTGCGCCGGCGGATGGGCGAGGCGGGCCGTCGGCGGGTGGCTGCCTACTACCAGCGGCGCGACATGCTGGCCTCCTACCGGGCGCTCTACGCCTCGATGGGCGCCCACAGGGCTTTGACGACTTCGGGGACTTCGACGAGCTCGGCGGTGGAGGGATAAGTGGCGGGGATCGGATGGAAGCTGCAGCGCCTCATCGATCGCGGATCGCTGGCCGGGACCATCGGTGCCTATCTGACGGGCGTCGCCGTCACGAGCGCGCCTTGGCTGCTCACCACGGCCGTTCTCACCAGCCTCCGCGTGGTGGCGCGGCGGAGCGGCGCCGACTTCTACGTCGCCGAGCGCTTCTTGACCGTGGTCTACGCCGTCACGGTCATCCTGTCGGCGCCCGTCCATGTCGTCGTGTCGCGCTACACGGCCGACCGCCTCTACGATCATCATCTGGCGAAGATCGGCGCGCCCCTGCGGCGGGCCACCGCGCTCATCTTGGTGGGCTTCGCGCTTTGTGGGGTGCTGCTGGTGGTGCTGATGAAGTTGCCCCTCGGAATGGCGGTGGTCGGCGCACCACTGACGGCGATCATCGGCGCGCAGTGGCTGATGCTCTCGGTGGGCGGTGGGATGACCTCGCCGGTGATTGTGCTGCGGGCGTTCGGCCTCGGTGCGCCGCTCAGCCTGGGGGCGGCCTGGGCGCTCGACACCACGTTTGGTTTCGGCGCAGCCGGTTACCTCTATGGTTTCGCAGCCGGTCAGCTCGCGACACTGGCGGTGCTCGTTCAAGGGGTCTCGCGCGCCGTCCCGGGCCCGGCCGACGAGTCAGCGCGCCTCGCTCCCGCGTTCCGAGAGTACCGTCTGCTGGCGCTGTCGGCGACCGCTTACTACGTGTCGATCTGGGCCGACAAGATCGTCGTCTACCTCGTGCAAGGGGGCGACGCGGCCACCTTCTACGCCGCCATCGCCGCGGTCGCCTGGTTCTCGGTCATTCCCGCCTTCGCCTGGATCTACGTTCAGATCGAGACCTCGTTCTATCGGCGCTTTCGCACTTTTTACGCCGACATCGAGATCGGCGCGCCCTTGCGTCGCTTGCAACATGGGGCCGAGGAGATCTCGATCGAGGCGCGCCGGATCCTGCGCGGCGCGGGCGTGGTGCAAGCCTCCGCCAGCGGCATCGCCATCGCCGCGGCGCCGTTGGTGGTGAAGGCCGTCGGGCTCTCGCCCAACGCCACGCCGCTCTTCCGGCTCGACGCGATCGGCGCCGCGGCGCAGATGATCACCTTGCTCGAGGTGCTGCTGCTCTACTACTTCGACCTCCGTCGCGACGCCCTGGTGATCTCGACAGGCCTGCTGGTGGGCTCGGCGACGTTCACCCTGATCGCTTTGCTGTGCGGATGGCCGCCGGTGCTCGGCTATCTGGTGGCCTGCGCCGCCACCGCGGCGTTCGGAGCGGTGATCGTCCGCCGTCGCTTGAGCACCCTCGTGCTCGACACGTTTCAGTCACAGCCGTTCGGCGTCTCTTAGCGCCGAATCAGTGCCCCGGCCCGGCGACCACGCCACCATGGCCGGCCTCTCTCTGCATGATCCGCCGATCGAGTGGCGCGTTGTAGAGGTAGAGCCCGACCAGCGTCGCGGCCACCAACCAACCACACAGATGATAAAGACCCCGCCGGCGCGCAGCATCGTCAGCGAGCGGCGAGGATCCTCGATCCTCGTGCAGGTGAGCGGCGATCTCCCGCCAGACCTGCGGGGAGGGGCGCTGCGGAATCAGCGCCGCGCCCAACCGCGCGGCCACCAGCTCCGCCTCGGCCACCGCCTCTTGACAGCCGCGGTGGGGGAGCCGCGCCGCCAGATGCTGCATACAGGCCGATTGCTCCTGCGCGTCGAGCGCCACCAGCGCATAAGCCGCTGCCAGCTCCTTGAACTCGTCGCAGGTCATCCGGTCGCTCCCGATCACGAAAAGTCGTCTTTGAGGAGAGTCTTCAATTTTCCGACCGCTAATTTAACGCGCATTTTGACGGTCCCAAGAGGGCTGCCGGTCTTCGCCGCGATCTCCGACTGCGACAGGCCGTCGAAGTAGGCGAGCTGGATCGTGTGGCGCTGCTCGGGCGGAAGCGTGGCCAGGGCGTCCGCCACCTTCGATTCGGTCAGCCGGCGCTCGGTCTCGACGATCGGCGACGGTGGAGATGTCGGATAGACGTCGGGCGAGCTGCTGGCCCCGTCGAGCGCCCGGCCAGCCGTGCCGGCCGAGCGCAGCCGATCGATGGCGCGGCTGCGGGCGATGGTCACGATCCAGGCGCAGAGGCCGCCGCGCTGGCCGTCGAACTGAGGCGCTCGGCGCCAGAGCTCCAGGAAGGTCTCCTGGACGATGTCCTCCGCCTCTTCCACGTTGCGGAGGATGCGGCGGGCGATCGCCATCGCGCGCGGCGCGTGCTCGTCATAGACGAGACGCAACGCGGTCACGTCACCGGTCGCGACCCGACCGAGCAACACCCGATCCGAGGTCTTTTCAGGCGCCCCCGCGACTGCCGGGTGCAGCGCCGTTGCTGCTACAGATTTTCCCAACGGGCGTTCAGTATTCGGGACCCGTTCTGGTTCGGCACGCCAAAAAGCCGGGAAAAACCATGCTTGAGCGCTCATTTCTCTCTGGATGAACTACGGATGCGCTCGTCCGACGGACGTACGCCGGGCGCCGGATGCGCGAAAAGTTTGACATACGGCACATTTGTTCCGTACGCTACGCATGTTCAGTGGAAAAGCTCGCCGAGCGGATTGCCAACAGAATGAAAACGAAAACGGGGAGGGACACATGGGCTCGCTGACTTTGGTTCGCGACGATTCACGCGGCATCCTCACCGACCGCCAGCGTGAGATCCTCGACTTCATCACCCAGTCGATTCGCGAGCGCGGCTACCCGCCGACGTTGCGCGAGATCGGCCTTCACTTCGGCATCCGTTCCACGAACGGGGTGAACGATCACCTGCGCGCGCTGGAGAAAAAGGGGCACCTCTTGCGGGAGGACCTCAAGTCGCGCGCGTTGCGGCCGGTCGGTCCGCGCGGCGCGCCGTTCCGCGCCGCCAGCCGCGACGACGACATGGTGGAGATCCCGCTCGTGGGCCGGGTCGCCGCCGGCGTGCCGCTCCTGGCGGTGGAGAACGTCGAGGACACGGTCAAGGTCGATCGCTTCTTCATCGGCCAGACGCGGGAGGTCTTCGCGCTGCGCGTGAAGGGCGATTCGATGATCGAAGACGGGATCTTCGACGGCGACTACATCTTCGTGCGCAAGCAGCTGCAGGCTAACCGCGGCGACATCGTGGTCGCGATGATCAACGACGAGGCGACGGTGAAGCGCTACTACCCCGAAGGGGAGACCATCCGCTTCCAGCCGGCGAACGCGGCGATGCAACCGATCATCGTGCGCAAGCGCGACTTCAAGACCGTGAACATCATCGGCCTGGTCGTCGGCGTCTACCGTAAGATGCGCGCCTGAGCCTCGGCCGCGGCAGCCTCGGTCGCTGCCGCTCAGTCGCCCGCCGTGAGCTGAAGCACGATCGCGGTTTCGTCTGAGGGCCAACCCGGAGGTCGCGTGTTACGCTGACGGCTCTCATGCAGCAGCGCTTGTCTAAACGCGCGCGCGGAAGTCTTTCGCGCGGCGCGCTGATTTCGTTGCTGCTGCACCTGAACCTCGTCGCGCCGTTGGTGATCGCGGCCTGGGTCTACGGTGGGCGCGAGGAGGCGCAGCGCGCCGAGGAGGTCGACGTCGCGTTTCAGGAGGCCGACCCGGCCGCGCTGCCGCCCGATCTGCCGCCGCTCGAGCCGGAGCCGGAGTCGCCGCTCGAGCCCGACGCGAAGAAGGCGCCGCCGCCCGACAAGAAGAAAAAGCTGGAGCTGGTGAAGGTGCCGCCTCCGGAGAAGAAGAAAAGGCCGCCGCTGCCCAAGCCGGAGAAGCCGGAGCCGGAGGTGGTCGCGCCGCCGATGCCGCCGATGCCGCCGCCTCCGCCGCCGGAGCACAAGGGGCACGAGAAGATCGTCGATCTCGACAACAACAAGGACGTCCCCCCGCCGCCCGACGCGAAATACCTGGCGCAGAAGAACAACCGCGCCGAGGTGGAGACGCGCGCGCGCGACACCAACATGGTGGAGGAGCAGAAGGGCGAGGAGAAACAGGCGTCGTCCCCCTCCGACCGCACCGACAAGCAGGTCGGCGGCGAGAAGGAAAAGATCGCCCAGCTCGAACAGCAGAAGTCGAAGCTCGGCAAGAGCGCCCCCGACGTGACGCCGCACGCGAACCCCGAGCTGGCGCAGCCGAAGGACGAGCCCGAGCGCCCCAACAAGTCGTTGCTGGCGCTCCGCAACCCGTCGCCCAAGCAGCACGAGCTGACGCCCGAGACGGCCGATCTGTCGCTCCCGCACGCCGCCGACGGCGAGATACCTCTCCCTTCGCACGCGGCGCGCGGCGACAAGAGCGATCCCTCGCACCTGACCGCGGGCAAGCGCATGAAGCTGGCCTTCACCGCCAAGGACTACGAGTACCTGTTCGGCGCCGACGCCGCGGCCGAGCGCAAGCTCGCCCAGCAGGCGCGCTCCACGCACCAGGGAAAGTTCGAGAAGCGCCTGGCGCGCGTGAGATCGGCCGTCGAGAACTTCATCCCCGAGGTGGCGCCGGGCAATCAGACCGCGCTCAACACGCGGGCGGCGCCGTTCGCCGCCTACCTCGCGCGCATGCACCGGAGCATCCACGAGCTGTGGGGCTTCGGCCAGCTCGAGGAGTGGGACGAGAAGTCTGGGTCGAGCCCCTTCAACAATCAGAACCTGGTGACCGAGCTCGAGATCGTGTTGAACGGCGACGGGACCGTCGACCGGGTGGGCGTCGTGCGGTCCTCCGGTCTGACGGCCTACGACGTCGCCGCCGTCGACGTCGTCTACAGCGCCGGGCCCTACCCCGATCCGCCGCGAGCCATCCGTTCGGGAAACGGCAAGATCTATCTCCACTGGCACTTCCACCGGGACGGACGCCAGTGCAGCCCCGCCTTCGCCGATCCCTACATCCTCGAGAACGCGTCGGCCGATGCCGACAAGACGACCGCGCTCGACCTGCCACGGCCGGTTCGCTTCACCGGGACCTCGCCGCCCACGTCCGACCCGGCGGGTGGACCGCGACGGTTGCAGCGGCTCGACGACAACAGCTCCGTTCACCGCGCCAAGCGCGCCGCGCTCGACGGTGAGGTCGCCGCCGCCGAGGCGTCAGAGCCGTCGGAAGGGCGTTCCGCGGCGGCGCGCGCGCCTGAGCCGACCGGGCCCTCCCCCGCGCCGCCGAACGCGGGTGACCCGGCGGCGCATGCGGCCGCGCTGCGCTGGTTCAGCGCGCTCGCCGCGCGAGACACCGGGCGCCTGCTGGAGATGGCGGCGCTGCCCTTCAAGACGAACGACAAGGACGTGGGCAAGAAGGCCGACCTGTCGGCGATGCTCGCCGACCTGGCGAGCGAAGGGATCCGCCGCCCGCAGTCGGTTCAGCTAGTGACCGCCGCTCGGCTGCGCGCCGCCATCGGCAAGCTCCCGCCGAGCCTCGACGATAGCGGCGGCGGCCAGCTCTACTCGGCGATCGAGATGGGCTCGGACCAGATGCTCATCCTGATCCTCGGCCAGCGCGGCGGCGCCTGGCGTCCGATCGGGATGGTGAGGCGCTAGAGAGCGTCGCCGTGAGGCGACGGTGAGCGTCGCGAACCATGCCCGACGACGTGGCGCCCGAAGGCGCCCTAGACTAGCGCTTACTGGAGCTCGACCTGCGCCACGTGCCGCAGGTTGAGGAAGTTGATCAGGAAGTGGGCGATGACCGGCCCGGTGAGGTCGCCGGTCCAGAGAAACATTCCGCCGAAAAGCAGCCCGGCGCCGAACGAGCTGACCGTCCAGGGGAGGTGACGCGCCTTGGGGCCGATGTGCAGGAGCGCGAAGATGGCGCTCGACGCCAGCAGGCCGACCGACGGCAGGAGCGCGCCACGAAAAAACATCTCCTCACCCACCGACGAGGCGGCCGCCAGAACCACGATCTCGGCGTCGGCGAGCGGGAACAGCATGTGCCGCAGCTCACGGTGGAGCTCGCGTGCCCATTGAAATCGATAGAGGGCCATCCGCGAGGCGAACACCAGCGCCAGCCCGGCCGCGAGCCCGCACAGGATCCCGGCGAAGGTCATCGAGAGCACCGGCTGCTGGCCGCCGAGGTGCCAGATGTTGGGTTGCCCGCGCAGGTTCCCCCAGACCAGGGCGACGGCGCCCAGGACCAGGTAAACGATCATCACCAGGACGGGCCGGGACCAGCTAGATCCGCGTGACCACACGGTTTCCTTCCCAATCCATAGCGCGCCTGGACGTCATACTACGGCATTTGGGAATAGTGATTCCGTGAACTTCTCTGCCGGAAGTCGGATGCCATATAACCAAATAATATCAATTGGATGGGTTTGCTGAGGCCGGGAATATTTTCCCCCCGGTTTTGCCGGGCTGGCCCCTCGGCGACATGGTAAACGAATTGACGCCATGGCCGTCGCGGCACTTCGCAGCAGGCACCGACCGTCGCGCAGCGTCCGGATCCTCCCGACGACGGTCATCCGGGAGGTCGGCCAGCAGAAGCTGCTCGCGACGCGCATCTGCGATCTCGACCTGCGTCCGGAGGGGACGCTCGCGGAGTGCGTCGAGCAGGTGATCGGCGAGCTGCACTCCAAGGGGATCACCTTCGTCCCCGCCTACTATCTCGGCGACGACGACTTCTGGACCGCCGACCGCGCGGTCAGCGTCAACCTCCCTTGGTACCTCGCCAACCCGCGGCTCTGGGGGTTGGTGAACGATCACCTGTTCGAGTACACGCGCGAAGAGGTGTTGATGTACCTGCGCCATGAGGCCGGGCACGCCATCAACTACGCGTTCGAGCTGTGGCGGCGGCGCGATTGGACGCAG
>DATAVR010000043.1:0-15004 GCA_036267635.1 Polyangia bacterium
AGATCAGACATCGCTCTCCCCGGTGGCAGGCACGCCGAAACGGATCCGAGCGAGCTCGATCGTTCCCTGCCGAACCGGCAGCCCCGCGGCGATCCGGAGTAGCGGACCGCGGGAGATCTTCATCTCGCGCGACAGCTGCTCGTCGCTGGAATGCGCCAGGGCGGCGAGCACCGCCTCTCTCAGCTCGGGAGACGGCGGATACGATCCGCGAGATGCTGCATGACTCATGACCCGGTCGAGTGAGCCACGCTCGACCGACATCGTCAGGTAGCACCTGGCTTACTTCGTCCTGGTGCTACCTCGCTTCACCCCGGACCGTGCGGGCATCTTGAGCGAGGCCCTAAAGCGGCGGTTCTTCTTCGCGTCGGGACCCGCCCGAAGTTTTTGAACCGCGGCGCGAATCGCATGGGTCTCGGACTTCAAGACGTCGGCGACGGTGACCCCGCGCTTCGCCGAGCCCCTCTTGGATCGGTAGTCCGTGGGCCAGTTGCCAGCCAACAACGAGGCGATCGCCATCGTTCGGTGCGAGGCGGCCTCCTTGAGACCGAAATTCTTCCAGTAGCCGAGGTGATCACGCAGGAGCACCACGATCCGCTGGCGCGGCGGAATCTTCCATCCGGCCGGACCGGGCTCGAGAAACCCGAACCACCCCGGTCGCCGCGCTTGGTCGGCGATCAGGTCGACCTTGATGATCGGGTCCTCTCTATCGCGCCCGGCCGGATGCCGCGCCTCCCAGGACAGCCGCTCCGTCCAGGTCTTGACGTCGCCACGTCGAATCGCCTCTTCGACGCTGTTAGGGTCGGCGTTGACGACGACGGCCCGGGGACCGACGACCTTTCTCTCTGAATCTTGAACGCGAGGGTCGAGGTCTGGCAGATGCTCCTCGACGATGCGGAGCAGTTGCCGCGTCCTGCGTGTCTCTCCGGCAGGCAGCAGAACGCCTGCTGACCGATCGACGACGTCTTGAGTGTTCTGAATGGGTTGGTAGGCGACGGCGAAGGCGGCCACTTTCTCGAGCGCCACTAGCAGCTCCGCGCTCACCTCCGCCGCACGTCGCTCGTGCGCGGGCATCTCTCGGTCGTCGAAGTTGGCGACCTCGTGGTCGGTCCACTTCTGGCCGCTGACCCGCTTCCATTCAGCGCGCGCCGCGCGGAGCACGGCCGACTTCAACTTGTTGCCGTCGGGAAACCGCTGAACCCGCCTTGAACCCACTTCCGGCGCTCCGCTCGTCGGCGTCACGTTCCCATTGTCGCTCAGCGTGACCGGCGCCCAAACTTTGAGCGCCCTTGTACGCGAGGAACGAACGCCAGGAATCACCGAATGCTCTCCTAAGTCTGGCGCGTCTACCAGTTCCGCCATCCTCGCGTCGAACGAGCTCGCTACTTTAGCCGCTCGCCTGGTCGACGTCAGCTCCCCGTCGGAGGGCGCGCGTCAGGCGCCGTCGCAGATGACGTTCAAGGTCGCGCTGCCGCCATCGATGATCGCGCCGCTGGCATCGCGGCACATACAGGGGGGAAATCCAAAGGCGGGGCAGCTCGCCTGGTAGAACTTGCCGAGACTGGTCTTGGCGCAGTCGCAGGTCGTGCATCCGGTGGGGTAAGGCAAGCACCGGGAGACATCGAGCCTGCCGTCCTGGTCCACGACGCCGCAGTACTCGTCCGAGTTGCAGACTCCGGACGTGCCCTCACAGTCGTCACCAATGCTCGGACAGGTCCCCGGTCCGGTGCCCCCGGCGTCGGAGCCTCCCGCGCCGCCGCCGAAGCCGGTCACGCCGCCGAAGCCGGTCGCGCCGCCGAAGCCGGTCGCCCCGCCGAAGCCGGTCGCGCCCGCCGTGCCTCCAGCGCCCGGCGTTCCGCCGGCGCCGCCGGAGCCGCCTGGCCCGAGGCTCCCGCCGCAACCAGCGGCGACGACGATCAACAATGCCGCGCAGCGCGCCCCTCGGCGGATCTTCCGGCGAGTCGAGTCTCCCGCAACCAACATCGTTTCATCGTAGCTCATCGGGGACGGCGTCGCCTCCCGCGGAAGCGGCCTGTACCAATTGGCACTTCCGTGACCCTCTTGTGAACATGAAGTTTTTCTCGAGTTGGCTCCTTGGACTGTCGGCCTCGCTGGCCATGCTGGCCACCCTCTTCGCGGCCGGCAGCGCGGAGGCGACCGATTACTACGTCGCCACGACCGGCAGCGATTCGAATGCCGGCACCATGGCTGCGCCGTTCGCCACCCTACAAAAGGGGGTCAACACGGCGGTCGCGGGGGACACGGTCTGGATCCGAGGCGGGACCTACAGCATCACCACGCCCGCCACCAGCGGGGCCGGCATCAACTTCACGAAGAGCGGGACGGCGGCCGCCCCGATCAACTTCTTCGCCTACCAGGGCGAGATCCCGGTTTTCGATTTCACGAACATGGTCATTTCGACGACCGGCTACACGCACGGGTTCGTGATCAGCGCGAGCTACCTGCACTTCAAGGGACTGGAGGTCCGCTACGTCCCGATGAACACCTTCTCCAACAACGGCGTGGACGTGCTCACCGGCGGTTACGACACGTTCGAGCTGCTCAACATGCACCACAACAGCGGCAACGGAATATTCATTGGCAGCAAGAGCGTCGGCGGCCATCTGATTCTCAATTGCGACGCGCACGACAACTACGATGCGACGTCGTCGCAAGGTCAGGGACAGAACGCCGACGGCTTCGGCGTTCACTACCAGACGACGGGAGCCAGCACGACCATCCGCGGCTGCCGATCGTGGTGGAACTCCGACGACGGTTACGATCTGATCAACCAGGAGGTTCCCGTCACGGTCGAGAATTCCTGGGCGTTCGGCAACGGGTACGCCATGTACGGCACCTTCAATCCAGCCGACGGGAACGGGAACGGCTTCAAGATGGGGAGCAGCGCCACCGGCGTGCGGCACCTCGTTCAAAACAACGTTGCCTGGAAGAACAAGGCTTCGGGGTTTTACGCCAACCATTCGACCGGCGGCAACACCTGGTACAACAACACGTCGTTCATGAACGGGACTCAGTACAACATGCTGGCGAGTCCCGCCGGCGATCCCGACACGACCATCACGTTGACCGGATCGTTGGTCCACATCATGCGGAACAACATCGGCTATCCCAATAAGAACACCAACATGACCGGCGTCGACACCATGTTCAACACCTGGGATCTGGGCATCACGCCCGCGGCCAAGGACTTTGCGAGCATCACCGACCCCAGCGTCTCGATGACGGGCGTGGGCGTCGAGTCTTCCGGGGCGCTCGGACCTCGGGCCGCTGACGGCAGCATGCCGCCCGTCGATTTTCTGCAGCTGGCCGCGGGGAGCCAGATGATCGACAAGGGGACGGACGTCGGTCTGCCGTACGTGGGCGCCGCTCCGGACCTCGGCGCGTACGAGTACGGCGCGGGCGGGACCACCGGCAGCGCCGGCGCGGGAGGCACGACCACGACCGGCACCGGAGGCGCCGGGACCGGGGGCACGGGCGGCGGAGCTGCAGGCGGGAGCTCTGGGTCTGCCGGTCGCGCGGGAACCGGCGGTGGGGCCGGAGGCGGCACAGTGACAGGCAACGGGGGAAGCGGGACGAGCGGAACCGGCGGGCTCGGCGGTTCCAGCGCGACGGGCGGCGCGAGCGCGACGGGCGGTTCCAACGCGACTGGCGGCTCGACTGCATCGGGCGGCTCCAGCGCGACCGGCGGCTCCAGCGCAGACGCGGGGAACGCCGCGTCGGGCTGCGCGTGCGCGCTCGACGCCCCCTCGGCGAGCGCCTCGTGGGCCTCGCTCCTGGCGATGCTGGGCGGGCTCTCGTTCCTGCTGGCCGGCAGGCGGCGGCGGCAGGTGACCGCCCGAAAGTAGCCGGAGCTCTCCAAGATCGCTCACTGGTACGCGGGCCTGCGCGAGCCGGCGCCAATTTCCTTTTTCGTGGAACGCTCATAGGAGGGGTGTTACCGTCCCACGACTCGAAAAATCGAGGGAGTGTGCCCCATGAATCTGCGCCCCTGGTTCCAAGGCTCGTTGGTGTTGGTGTTGGCCCCCGTGGCGGGCTGCTACGTCCGTCCGGCGCCGGTTTATATCGGGCCGCCCCAGCCCGTCTACGTGGCCCCCGCGCCGCAGCCGCAACCGATGTACGTGGAGCAGCCGCCTCCTCCCCCGCCGCAGCCGGCGTACGTCGAGCAGGCGCCGCCGCCCCAGCCGGTCGTGGCGATGGATCCCACCATCTATCCGACGAGCCCGATCCCGGATCCGATCCCCGAGTACCAGCCGCCGGCTCCCGGCTATGGCTACTACTGGGTGGGCGGCTACTGGGATTGGGCCGGCTACGACTGGCAGTGGGAGAGCGGTTACTGGGCCCCCCAGCGCGCCGGGTACCTCTACTTCGGCCCGCGCTTCGTCTGGGAAGGCGATCGCATGGTCTACTACCGCGGCTACTGGCAGGGCCCGGGCGGCTACCGCGAGTATGGCTACATGGGCGATCGCGGCCCGGTCGGCTGGCGCGCGCGTCCTCAGTATGAGCCGCGCGCCTGGCGCGGAGCCCCCGAGCACAGCACGGCCTGGCGCCGCGCGCCGGGCGCCCCTGCCGGAGGTTTCCGCGGTCAGCCGCCGGCCGTGCGCCACAACGAGATGGAGCAGCGTCGCGAGGCCGACCACCGCGAGATGGAACATCGGGAGGTCGACCACCGCGAAATGCAGAATCGGGAAGCCGAGCATCGCGAGATGGAGCACGGCGGACCGCGCCCCGGCGGGCCCGCGGGCGGCGGCGGGATGCACCCGGCCGGTGGCCCCGGTGAAGCTCACCCGGGCGCGCCCATGGGTGGCGGCATGCATCCCGCGGGTGGTCCGGGTGAAGCTCACCCCGGCGCGCCCATGGGTGGCGGCATGCACCCGGCTGGTCCGCCGGCACGCTCGGCGCCGCCGGCGGCGATGCACGCGGCCCCGCCGCCGTCGCACCCCGCCCCCGCACCGTCGGGCGGCGGCCGCAAGAAGAAGTAACGCCGCGGCGCCGTCGTTTGGGGACGCTCTTGCCGTCCCCAAACGAACGGATGACCGGTTGACGGCCCGGACGCCCGTGGGCAAAATGAAAGCAGGTCCGATGAAGCCCGACGCGTACCGTTCGTATTTTGCCTTTACGGCGCGCGCTGCCCGCTGGTGGTGGCGCGCATACGAACGGCGGGCGCCTCAGACCTAGAAACGACAGACCGAAGACAGAAAGGAGAGGCGACCCGCGGTGGTCGCCTCTTCGCGTTTAGGGCTCAGATTGGAGAGGGACACCGTGGCAAGCCGACAGCGCCATGTCCCAACCCCAAACAGCCGTTGAACCCTACACCCTCGGTGAAACCTACACCTTCGGCGACAACGACCTCGCCGCCGAGCGACTGCGCCTGCTGGCCGCCGCGTTCGCCCCCAGCTCGCGCGCTTTCGCCGCGCGGCTCGGACGCGAGCCGGTGCGGCTGGCGATCGATCTCGGCTGCGGGCCCGGCTACACCACGGCGCTGCTGCAGGCGGCGACCGGCGCCGCGGCCACGATCGGGCTCGACAGCTCGGCGCGGTTCCTGGCGCGTGCCTGGCGGCAAGCGCCGCGCGGTGTGGCGTTCGGCGAGCACGACGTCACCCGCGTGCCGTTCCCGGCGCCGCCGGCCGATCTGATCTACGGCCGCTTCGTGGTCACGCACCT
Source organism: Polyangia bacterium (assembly GCA_036267635.1). Lineage (GTDB taxonomy): Bacteria > Myxococcota_A > Polyangia > Fen-1088 > Fen-1088 > JADGRB01. Next base: position 5,680 of record DATAVR010000043.1, read on the forward strand.
GCCCGACGCCGGCGCGGCGATCGGGCGCTGGGCCGAGGCGCTCGTGTCGCGCGGGCGGCTGGCGATGGAGGAGGTCGACACGATGACCTCCGACGATGCGACGCTGATCCGCTACTACGAGCTGGTCGAGGCGATGCAGGCCGCGCGCGGCCAGCGCACCTACGTCGGCCGCGATCTCTGCGCGCTGGCGTCCGCCGAATCCTGGACCGTCGAGCGGGCCGACACCGTGCCGGTCGCGCTCCCCGCCACGGTGGCGGCCCGGCTGCACGCGCTCAACTTCGGGAACTGGAGGCGCGATCCGTTCGTGGTCGCGCACGTCGACGCGGCGGAGCTCGACGCGCTCGGCGCGTCGCTGGAGGCGCTCGCCTCGGGCGCGCGCGCCGCGGCGCCCGTGCGCTGGAAGATGGCGCAGGTGATCTTGCGCCGGCGCTGAGCGCGCCGCTCTACCCCACCACCACCTCGGTCTTGATCGATTGGGCGATGAAGCATCCGTCGTGTGCTTTGTGGTGAAGCTGCTCCTCGTCGGCCGGCACCGGGCGCTTGTCGCCGCTGTAGACGATGCGCGGGTGCAGCGTGATCTTGCTGATCCAGGGGACGCCGCGCTCATTCTTGGTCATCTCGCCGACCGCCTCGTCGTCGTAGGCGTCGACGCGGAAGCCCGCCTTGCGCGCCTCGTGCAGGAAGGTGAGCATGTGGCAGCTCGACACCGAGGCGACGAACGCCTCTTCCGGATCGACGGCCTCCGGGCTGGAATAGGGCGCCGGAACGACCGACGGCGACGCCGACGCCGGCACCACCGTTCCGCCGTCGAAGCTCCAGCTGTGCAGGCGGGTGAACTTCCCCTGCGCGAAGTTCTCGTTGTCCGACTTCCAGCTCAGGGTCGCTTTGTGTTGGGACATGCGCTTGGTCTAGCAGCGCCGCGCCCCCGCGCCAAGTCGAGCGTGTCGGCCGCCCTACCCGACCAGCGCGCCCACCAGCCGACCGATCGCGTAGGTGACGGCCCCCGCCGCCCCGCCGATGAGCAACATCCGCGCGCCGCTGCGAAACGCGGCGCGGCCGGTGAAGAGGCTGATCGCGCAGCCGACAGCGAACAGCGCCGCCGCCGTCACGACCACCGACGCACCGAGCGCCCGGTGCCCCGCGCCGATGAGGAACGGCCCGAGCGGGACCGCCGCGCCGACCGCGAACGAGGCGAACGACGAAGCGGCCGCGGTGCCGGGCGAGCCGAGCGATCCTGGATCGAGGCCCAGCTCCTCGCGCGCCAGCGTCTCGAGCGCCTGCTCCGGATTGGCGATGAGGTGGCTCGCCGCCCGATCGGCGTCCTCCCTGGTCAGGCCACGCGCCTGATAGATGAGGGACAGCTCGGCCGCCTCCTGCTCGGGATACTGGAGGAGCTCGTCGCGCTCCGCGCCGATCTGGTGCTCGAACATCTCGCGCTGCGACTTCACCGAGACGTACTCGCCCGCTGCCATCGAGAGCGCACCGGCCAGGAGGCCCGCCACGCCGGAGATCAACACGACGCGGCCGTTCGCGCTGGCTCCCGAGACGCCGAGGATGAGGCAGAGGTTCGACACCAGGCCATCGCTCGCCCCGAACACGGCCGGGCGAAGCGCGTCGCCGCCCCCCTGTTCGCGATGGCGCCGGCCGATCTCCTCGACCGAGTGGGGCATGGCGTGTCCACCGGGACCCGGGAGGCCCCGGAAGACCGACATTCCGCGGACCTTCATCCCGGCCAAGACGCTTCGCAACCGCTCCGGACCGAGCCGGCGGACCAGCGCCGCGACCAATTTGGCACGCCCCGAAGGATGAAAATCGCCGGCTACTTCCCCTGTAACTTTGCGGACTTCGGCCGCCCAGATCGCCGCCTGCGCCTTTGCCTCACCGGCCAGCTTGGCGAACAGAAGTCTCCGATCGGCGGAGGAATCAGAATCAGCCAAAACCTCATATAGGTAAGCGGACTCCATTTCCTGCGCCCAGCTCTTGCGCGCGCTCACGGCCGCCGCAGCTTACGCGCGTGCTCGCACTTTTTCCGCCCAAGCCCGATCAAAAAGACTATCGTGTGGGAGTTACACCTTCATGCCGCCTGAGCTGACATCCGAGACCGTGCTCGCCTCCCAGATCCTCACGATCGTGGGACAAAAGCCCGATGCGCGTCTCCCGTCGTTCACCTCGGAGGAGCTGTTCAGCCAGGCCAGCCGGAAGCAGCTGCTCGACTGCGCGCAGACGTTGGGCCTGACCGGCGTCTCCAAGCTGGTGAAGGAAGATCTGGCCGGGCGGGTGAAGGTCGCGTTCGACGGTCTCCGCGCCGCGATCGCCCGTTCCGCCTCGTCCGAGTCGAACGGCAACGGCAATGGCAATGGCAGTGGAACGACGGCGGAGACTGCAATCGCCTCCTTCCCACTGAAGTTCGACCTCGGCCCCGACGTCGATCCCGCGCCGATGCCCCAGAACATCCCCTGGGGGTACGGCTATGACCGGGTCACCGGGATGGTGGTCGATCCGGAGCGGCTCTTCGTCTACTGGGAGGTCACCGACGATGCCGTGGCGGCCGCCCGGGCCGGGCTCGGTGGCGCGGGCGCCGGCGCGTGGCTGAACCTGCGCGTCTACGACATCACCGGACGCCTGTTCGATGGGACGAACGCGCACAGCTACTTCGATCACCAGGTCGGGCGGAACGATCGGCAGTGGTTCTTCGCCATCAACAAGCCGACCTCGAGCGCGTGCGTCGAGGTCGGTCTGAAGTCCGAGGAAGGCTACTTCGCGAAGATCGTCCGCTCCGGGCGGATCGAGTTTCCACGCCGCGAGCCCCTGCCCGGCGGCCCCGTCGAGTGGTTGACCGTGCGCGCGAGCGGCGAGATCCACCACGGCGCGGCCGGCGACGCCACGGCGGCCGGCAAAGACGGCAGAAACCGCAAGGACGGCAAGGACGGCAAAGACGGCGCGGCTTCGGGCGCACCCGGCGGCGGCGCGCCCGGCGAAGGACCGGCACCGGTCGGGTGGGAAGACTGGACGCAGCACTTCGGGGGATTCCCCACGCCGGGCGGAAACCGCGTGCTCGGCCGCCGCTGGGAGTGGCAGGAGCAGAGCGGCGCCGAGTGGACCGGCGATCTGCAGAAGACCGAGTGGCTCGGGCCGCTCATGCGCACCGAGTGGGAATCGGGGCCCTTCACCTATCCCATCGAGGTCCCCTCGTCGGTGGTCGAGATGCACGACAGCGGGGAGCTGTCGGTGCGGACCGAGAACGGGCGCGTGCACGTGGTCTACGGCCCCTGGCAGGTGATCATCCGTGGGCTGGGGGCGCGCGCCGAGCGCCGCGTGCTCGGAACCTGGCAGTACAAGCGCCAGGTGGCGGTCTCGGGCGGCTTCGAGCGATTCGCCGAGCTGACCGGGCAGCTGGCGCCAGGGAGCAGCGAGTGGATGTCGCAGGGAGCCAGCGAACGTTCCTGGCTCGGGTCGAGCGAGCTTTTGTTCGGCGGCGCCAGCGAGCTGTGGATGATCGGCGCCAGCGAGATGCGGCTCGGCGGCGCCAGTGAGCTGATGTACACCGGCGCCAGCGAGCGCCGGCTGCGCGGCGCCAGCGAGCAGATGTACGCCGGCGCCAGCGAGCGGATGATGCGCGGGGCGAGCGAATTCAGCTACGCCGGCGCCAGCGAGCGGATGATGTCGGGCGCCAGCGAGCGCGCCCTCGGCGGCGCCAGCGAGTTCCCCTACGGCGGCGCCAGCGAGCGGATCGCGGAGGCGCCTGGCGAGGCGGCTCCGTCGATCTACCCCAAAGCCGGATCGGCGGGGGAGTAGCGATGCCCAACGGCTACTTCGCGCTGGTCCTGCACGCCCACCTGCCCTTCGTCCGTCACCCGGAAGATCCGACGGTGATGGAGGAGCAGTGGCTGTACGAGGCGATCACCGGGACCTATCTGCCGATCTTGCAGACCTTCGAGGGGCTCATCGCCGATCACATCCCCTTCCGCTGCACCGTCTCGCTGTCGGCGCCGCTCATCACGATGCTGACCGACGATCTGTTGAAGGTCCGCTACGCCGCGCACCTCGACAAGCTGATCGAGCTGGCCGAAAAAGAGATCGACCGGACCCGCCCCGAGCGCCACTACCAGCGGCTCGCCTATATGTACGCCGACCGCTTCCGTTCCCTGCGCCACACCTGGCGCTGCCACGGCGGCGATCTGGTGAAGGCCTTCCGCCAACTAGAGGAGGCCGGCCGCGTCGAGGTGATCACCTCGACCGCGACGCACGCCTTCTTCCCGGCGATGGACCGCAACTGGTCCAACATCCGCGCCCAGATCCACGTCGCCGCCGATCTCTTCGAGAAGAACTTCGGCCACCGCCCGCGCGGCATGTGGCTGGGGGAGTGCGGCTACGTCCCCGGCGTCGACGAGCTTCTGCGCGAGGCGGCCATTCGCTACTTCTTCGTCGACACGCACGGGATCCTGTTCGCCGACAACCGCCCGCAGTACGGCGTCTACGCCCCGCTCTACTGCCCGAGCGGCGTGGCCGCCTTCGGCCGCGACATGGAGTCGTCGGAGCAGGTCTGGAGCGCGCAGGAGGGGTACCCCGGCGACAAGCACTACCGCGACTTCTATCGCGACATCGGCTTCGACCTGCCGATGGACTACATCAAGCCGTACATCCACCCGGAAGGGCACCGGATGTACACCGGCATCAAGTACCACGCCATCACCCACAACCAGTTGCACGACAAGTGGGTCTACGATCCGGAGATCGCGCGCGGTAAAGTCGGCCTGCACGCCTCGCACTTCCGCGGCAACCGGGAGAAGCAGGTGAACCGGCTCCGCGGCCAGATGAACCGCCCGCCCATCATCGTCAGCCCGTACGACGCCGAGCTTTACGGGCACTGGTGGTACGAGGGGCCGATGTTCCTGGGCGACGTCTTCCGCCAGATGCACTTCGACCAGCACGACGTCGAGACCATCACGCCGGGCGACTACCTCGACCGGCACGACACCAACCAGGTGGCGACCCCCTGCGCGTCGTCGTGGGGCGCCAAGGGCTACAACGACTACTGGGTGAACGAGAGCAACGCCTGGACCTACCGCCACCTGCACGTGGCCGGCGAGCGGATGATTGAGCTCGCGCGCAGGCACCCGAGCGCCGACCCGCTCACCACGCGCGCGCTCAATCAGGCGGCGCGCGAGCTGATGCTGGCCCAGTCGAGCGACTGGACGTTCATCATGCGTACTGGAACGACGGTCCCGTACGCCACCAAGCGCATCAACCAGCACATCGTGCAGTTCACCAAGATCTACGACGATCTGCGCGGCGCCAAGCTCTCCGAGCGCTGGCTGGCCGACGTCGAATCGCGGAACAACATTTTTCCGCAGATCGACTACCATATCTACGCCAGCTGACGCTCTGGCCGGTTCCCGCCATTCTCAAGGTCCTGTTCGTCGCTTCGGAGTGCGCCCCCTTCGCCAAGACCGGCGGGCTGGCCGATGTCGCGGGTGCCCTGCCAAAGGCGCTGCGCGCGCTCGACATCGACGTGCGGGTGGTGATGCCGCTCTACGCGGGGATGCCCTGGAACGAGCTCGACGCACTCGACGGGTTGCTGTCCGTCCCCATGTGGTGGGGCGCGGCGCGGGCGCGCGTCCGCCACGGCAAGCTGCCTGACAGCGAAGTCCCGATCTACTGCCTGGAGTTCAACCGCTACTTCGATCGGCCGTATCTGTACGGGCCGCCGGCCGAGGGCTACCCCGACAACCTGGAGCGGTTCACCTTCCTGTCGCGCGCCTCGCTGGAGCTGTGCAAGGCGCTCGGCTTCTTCCCCGACGTCATCCACTGCAACGACTGGCAGACGGCGCTGGTGCCGATCTACGTGAACACCGTCGAGTGGATGCAGCCGCTGCACGCCGCGGCGACGATCTATTCGATCCACAACCTCGCTTACCAGGGCGTCTTCGACGGCGGCGGCATGTTCATCACCGGGCTCGGCAAGGAGCACTACAACCCCGGCGAGCTGGAGCACTTCGGCGCCATGAACCTCACCAAGGGGGCCTTCAAGCACAGCACCCTTTTGTCGACGGTGAGCCCCACCTACGCGCGCGAGATCCAGACCGGCACCTACGGAAATGGCCTCGACGGCGTCCTGTCGGCGCGCGCCGGCGATCTGGTCGGCATCCTGAACGGCATCGACGTCGACGAGTGGAATCCGGCCACCGACAAACACATCCCCAAGACCTTCGACGCCAAGAAGATGGCCGGCAAGGCGGCCTGCAAGGCGGCCCTGCAGAAGGAGGCCGGCTTCGCGATTCGCCCCGACGTGCCGCTCTTCGGCGTGGTCGGACGCCTGACGTCGCAAAAGGGTTTCGACGTCCTGGCGCATGCGTTGGACCGGGTGTTGGGGTGGGACGTGCAGCTGGTGTTGTTGGGGACCGGCGATCCCGACGCGGAGAGGTTCTTCGCCTGGGCCGACGCTCACCGCGGCGACAGGTTCCGGGCCTGGCTGAAGTTCGACAACGGGCGGGCGCATCGCATCGAGGCAGGATCGGACTTCTTCCTGATGCCGTCGCGCTTCGAGCCCTGCGGCCTGAACCAGATGTACAGCCTGCGCTACGGGACGCTCCCTGTCGTCAGAGCAACCGGCGGCCTGGTCGACACCGTGCAGAACTACGACGAGGCGACCGCCGGCGGCACCGGCTTCATGTTCGCCGACCTGAACCCCGAATCGGTGGCCAACACCATCGGCTGGGCGGTGTCGACCTGGTTCGACCGCCCCAAGCACATCGAGGCGATGAAGAAGCGCGCCATGGCCCAGGACTTCTCCTGGGGACGCGCGGCGGTGGCGTACCGGGATCTGTATCTGCGGGCGTACGAGAAGCGGCGCGGGCACGCGTTCGCGGGGTAGGTACGGTCAATCAACCATCGGACTCGCAGCCTGAGTGGACCAGCGTTGGGGGGTCAGGTCAACGAGACTCGCACTCTTTGCACTCTCCCGCCGGAGCGACCGACCGATCGGTTCGTGGTGAGTGTCGCGTTGACCTCATCAAACACCTGCGGCGTGTACTGACGGGTTTTGCAACTTCCCCGATTCGCTCACGTGCACACCGAACGACGGCGCCGCTGACGACCGCGGCCGTAGTAATATTTGGGAAGATGACGATCCCGGGGCGCGGGCGGAAGTGGATACCGGCGGTGGTCGTCGCGATTGCGCCGGTGATCTGGCTCGGGATAATCGGCGCCCAAAGGCGGCGCTCCGTCGCCGACAGCGCCATCACGGTTTCTTTGTCGCCCGCGCTCGTCAAGGATGGCATCGCCTTGCAGTGGCAAGGGCTGCGCGACCGCGACACGCCAGAGACGATGCCGCTCCATCCGGGCCAGCAGGCCATCCACGGTTATTACGCCTGGAATGAAGTCGAGCTCTACTGTCCTGCCGTGAGTGGCCGGCAGCGCTTCATTCTCTCCTCCCCCGCCCTCAGGCAGAAACGCCTCGATTCTCGAGTCACCTGCATGGGAACGATAGACGACTTCCATTGCGTCCTCGAAGCCGGCGGCGAGAGCGAGGAGAGGCGGGGCACCTGTTACCCACCCGATGGCCCGACGCTTGTCAGCGTCGAGCCCCTCGATCACGACGTTGAGGGGACAGCCCGTCTGGAGGTGGTCGCCGACGCCGCCCGCCCGCTGAAAGGGCGCCTCCAGTTGGCAGGCCGCCCCTACGAGAACCAACAGCGAGATCTCAGGTCGCCGCTTGGAATACTCACCCACTCGGTGTACGAGAAGAGCGTTCCCGCCTCGACGCGCGCGCTTACTACCTTACACCTCGGGCGGGTGAAGCTGCTCGTGGCGTTGCAACCGGGTTCGGTGCTTGCCGTCCGTTCTGGCGATTGCGCGTCCTGGGAGCTCGACTCCAGCTGGCTGAACGCCGAGGGTGAGGGAACGTTTCGGGTTCGTGCCGCCACGGGGACGCCGTTCACGATTACGGCGGAGCCGAACGGAAAGGTGACTCAAGAGGTGGTGCCCGCCGCGGGCATCACGCGCTACTACCCTGCCATTCATCGGCGCTGCGGCCGCGACGGGATCGCCACCGCGTCGGACCGCGCGATGTTCGGCATCGGCGCGGGAGAACGCTGGACGATCAATCTCAGCGCGGACGGCCGGATTCTCGGTGGGATCCGCGAGCCGTGACCGTGAGTCGCATCGTCATCGGAATGATGGAGCCGTAGGTCGACCAAGGCGCGGCGGCAAGGTTATCGCGACCGCGGTGACCCGTCTGTACTGAGCGACAGGACGCTGAGCCTACCTAGCCGCTCTTGCACTTGCTCCAGCCCTCGATCTATTCGCCGCATATTAGTACCGCCGGCGGTACGGAGTTGCTGGCATGTCCTATCGACCAAGGTATTACATCCGCAAAAAGGTGTCCGATTCCCAGCCCTATGGCCTTGGGTCGATTGTTAATCACATCGGTCATATCGACCCCAGAATAGTTGTAGGTCGTCCACGGCTGCTCATTTCCATCGTCATCCCAGGCGCATTCGCAGTTGCCGGAGCGCCACTTCGGGATCACACCCGGCTCGAGCGCGTCTCGAACCCACGTGCGGCCATCGCACGTCACGCCCGTAGTCGGATACCCCCCCGGGTCAGAGCTCAGTGAAGTATCTGGTGGATTCGAGGGACACACGTTGTTCACATTTCTGTTTACGTCCCACGACCACAACCATGACCAGTCGGTATCGGGTGGAGGAAGGGCTGGATCGAACAGCCTCGGTGCAAGTCCGCTCGGGTCCCTGTTGTTGATCGGGTCGTCGCCTACGTAGGCATAAAGCGACTGGATTCCAGCCGCAAACCGCACCGGATCGGGCCGGGTCCAGCGTCCCGAGACCGGGTCGTAGTCCCTAGCCCCGAACGCGACCAGCCCCGTGTCAGGGTCGTACATCCCGCCCGCGAATCCCAACGGTTGGAATCCGGGGTTCGTGTCGCTCTGGGGGATGCCCCACTCGTCCACGTTGAACTGCTGAATGACATTCCCGGAGCTCACATCCACCACGAGTCGCGGGGTCCCAGCATCGTCTTTGACGATCCTATAGGTCTTGCCTCCAGTCACGACGAGGCCGTTCGGATAAAGTGAAAGCGCGCTCCCATTGTTGTCCACTTCCGCGATGGGATTGGCAGACCCTGCGTAGACCCAACGCCTCACTACGCTCCCGTTCAGAAGCTTCGCCACCCTGTGCCCGAGACCATCGACCAAGTACGTCACCACGTCCCCCGTCGCCAAATCGACCTCTCTGAGGTGGCCTAGCCCGTCGTACTTGTAGCCGGTCACCGCTCCGGTTGACGTATCAGTCTTCGTTCTCAATTCTCC
>DATAVR010000044.1:0-47205 GCA_036267635.1 Polyangia bacterium
TTCTCGGCCTCGGCGCCCAGGACTGTAACCTTCTGGTTCACGATGGTGAGGCGGGTGAACTCGTGGGTCTCTTCACCTTCGTCGCTGCGGGCGATGCTCTCCTGCATGGTGGCCATCGACTGCTCGCCGATGTTCACGTTCACGCGGGCCTGGACCAGCTTGTCGGTCACGCAGTTGAGCCGGATGATGTCCTTCTCGCGCTTCGCCTGATCCTGCAGCGTCTGAATGCGCTTGAGGACGTCGGCCATCCCCTTGAAGTATTCCTTGGCCTGGTTGGTCATGTCGGCCGGCGTCAACACGGGACGCTGCTTGACCGACAGATCGACCGAACCGCCCGGGGCGCCGGCCGGCGCGGGCGTCGAATCGGGGGCAGGACCCTGCGCAAAAACGGTACCCCCGATGAAAATAGTCGCCAGTAAGAGCTTTGTTTTCACCACAGCGCCAGTCCTTTCACCCTAGTACTCACCAAACCCCCCATATTCGCTGACTAAATCTAAGGAAATCAGATACTTATCGCAACGCTAGAGATTATAGGCATGGCCGGAAGGTGTGTCAACGGCCGAGATGACCTTACCCGCCGCTCTTATGCGCCTTTGTTGTATGTGCGTCCTTTGCTGCGCGTCGTCCTTTTGCTGCGCGTCGCCCTTTTGCTGCGCGTCGTCCTTTTGCTGCGCGTCGCCGCCGTATGCGCCCGCGCCTCCCTCTTACTGTGAGGACTGGAAGACAAACGGGAATGAGACCTCCACCGATCCGCCGGAGGGGGCCGGGAATCGCCAGCGCGCGACCAGCGACTTGATGCAGCTCGCGACCTCGGCGTCGCCGAGCGTGTCCTGTTCGACGTCGACGCCCGACACGGTGCCGGCCTGGGTGATCGTCCAGTGGATCACGATCTTACCGCTGAGGTTCGGGTTGCGCTTGAGGGCACGCTCGTAGCAGGCCTTGATGGCGCCGAGGCGCGTGCGCACCTCTTTGGCCACCATCGCCGGATCGAGCTCGCCGTCGACCGCCGGCGCTTCGCTCTTCACGACGCCGGAGACCTTCTTCTCGGTCGCCGCCGCGCCGGTGCCGCCGCCGGCGATCGAGCCGCCGCCGCGCAGACCGCCGACGCTGGCCACGCGTCCCGACCCGCTGCCGCCCGACTTGATGCCGCGCAGCTGGTCGTTGTTGTTGGCCACGCCGACGCCGCCGACACCCTGGAATGCCTTCTCCTGGTCGCGGTCGACGTCGCCCTTGCCGAGCACGTCGGCGATTGACCCGTCACCGTCGGCCTTGGCGCCGAGCAGCTTGAGGAGGCCGGTCGACTTGACCTGCTCGGCGAGGCGGGCGCGGCGCTCGGCGTCGAGCCGGGCCTTCTCCTCGGCCGCCTTGGCCTTCTCCTCCTCGGTCATCTCGTGCTTGGGGGCGGCCTTTTTCTCTTCGTCGGCGCCCTTCTTCTTTTCGGCCTTCTTCTCCTCTTCGGGCTTCTTGACGTCGGCCACCTTCTTCTCGACCGGCTTCTCCTCCGGCTTCTTGACGACCATCTGCACGAAGCGATCGGGGATCGCCTCGATGTCGGGTTTGCGTGGCCAGTCGACGTTGCGGAGGTAGATGATGAGCGTGAGGTGGAGCAGAAACGAGATCGCCGCGATGGTGGTGAAGAACCAATCGACGCCAGTCAGCGGTGACCCGCGAACCGAGGCCGGGAGCTGAGGCCGCGGCTGCGGCGGGGGCGGCGTGACGAACTGGAAGAGGATCGTCATGTCGGCCAGCGAGATCTTCCCGCGCGACCGCTCGTCGAGCGGCAGCGGCCAGCTGGCCCCCTTCTTTTGAATCTTGCCGGTCTGCTTGAGCTGGGACAGCGAGATGATCTCGTTGCCGACGGCGATGCGCGCGTCCATGCCGTCCGAGAAGTGCGCCACGTACTGGCTGCCGCTCGCCTCGAACAGCAGCCAGTTGCGCGGCAACGCCTCCGACGGGACGACGAACATGTTCTTCGCCGACTGGCCGATGGTGATGTTCTCGCGCTTGCGGACCAAGCGCTCCTCGACGATTCGTCCGCCTTGAATGATCCCGATCCGGAGGATCTTGGGCTTCGGAGCCGATCCCACCTGCGCTTGTCGGGCCGCTGCCTGGGTCGCCATTCGTCAGTTCCCTTCTTCCGTCTTGCCTGGTGTTGCCTAGAACGGTGAACGCGAGACGCTGTCCAGAATCTTCGGGATGAAGTCCTGCTTCAGCTCCTGCCAATCGTAGTTGATGCTCGACTTTTGGTAGAAAAAGAAGGCTTCCGGCTTCTGGATCTTGCCCTCGATCCGGATCTCGTCGGTGATGCGGTAGATCTTCTTGCCGCCCGCGCCGTGCTCGACCTTCACCTTGGTCGCGGCGGGGTTGGCGGGCGCTGCCGCGGGCGCGGCGGCCGGCGGCGCCGGGGGCGTCCGAGGGGAAGGGGGCGTCTGCGCCCGCGCGGGGATCGACGCCAGCGAGAGCGCCAATGCGAGTGCCGCCAAAGCTGTGGTTGTTCGTCGCATCGTTGTATCGGGTCCCCTCTAGTTCGCGGGTGCCGCGGGCGCTGGCGGTGGCGGCGCTGCAGGCGCTGGCGGTGGCGGTGGCGGCGCTGCCGGCGCAGCCGATGGATGAGGCGCGCCGGGCGCCGGGGCGGCGCCAGGGGCCGGGGGTGCCCCGGGGGGCTGGCCCGCGGCTGCCTTCTTGGCGTCGTCGGCGGCCTTCTTGGCCGCGCGCGCGGTCTCGCGCTCCTGCTGTTTCTTGAGCCGGTCGAGTCGCTTTTCCTCTTTCTTGATCTTGTCTTGCGCCTCGGTGATGTAAGCGTCCGCGGGGTCGGAGGCCGCCAGGGTCCCGCCCATCATCTGTTTATATTTCTGCAGGTATTGAATCGCGGTGTTCTCTTTGGCGAAAAGGTCCATGTTCGGGATCTTGTCCGCGTCGAGGTAGAGGATGCCGAGGTTGAACACCGCGTCGGCATAATTTGGAAAGAGCTGTAGGGCGCGCTGATACTCGGCCTGCGCCTTTTCGTAGTCCTTGTTCCCCCGGTAGGCGTCACCCAAGTTGAGATGGGCCTTGGCGAATCCCGGTTGAAGGCTGGCCGCCTTCTCCAGGACCGGCATCGCCTCGGTGTAGTTCTTGGCCGTCAGATACTGCGCGCCGAGGTTGCTCCAGAGGACCGCGTCGTCGGGCTTCGCCTCGGCCGCCTGCTTGAAAAGCACGATGGCCCCCGGGACGTTCTTCTGGTCGACCTCGAGGAAGGCGAGAAGCTGATAAATTTCGGCCTTCTCGGCGCTGGTGGCGCCGTTGGCCTGCATCATCTCCCACAGCTTCTTCATCCACTCGTACTTGTGGAGCTTGTAGAAAGACTTCGCCATCACCAGCATGGCGGGCGTGTAGCGCTCGTTCTTGGTGAGCGCGAGCTTGGCCTGCGCCACGGCGTCGGCGTAGCGGCCGGCTTTGAACATCTGGTCGGCCTGTTCGGTCTCCGCCGTGGGGATCACGGCAGGGGGCGGCTCCCGGCGCGCATGCGCCAGGTTCGGCGCCGCGAGGCTCGCCGTCGCCAGGACCACAGCGTAGAGACAACGGCGCAGAGGGGTCGGTTCCCGGCTCATGGGTACTCCAGGCCGATCCGCTCGTCCTTGATGAACGGGAACTCGTCGGGGAGGTACTTCGACAGGTTCTCTCGCGCCTTCTTGACGTAGTCGTTGGTGACGCCGAGCTGCGACGCCCGCGACAGGGTGTCCTTCCAGCGCTTCTTGGCCTCGTCCTCGATCGGCGTGACGAACTGGTAGATGGCGTCCTTGTACTGACCTTCGACCACACCGCAGTCGTCGGGATTGAGCTTGCAGGCCTGCCGCGCCAGCTTCTTGAGGTCGTCGGGGGGGTTGTCGGCCGCCTTGATCAGCTTCTGGGCGAACTCGTAGTAGACGTCGCCGGTCCGCAGGAACGAGGCCAGCGTCCAGGTGGCGTCCTTGTAGTTCCAGATCTTCTGGTAGTCCTCGTTGAGCTGCTTCGCTTCGCCGGTGAAGGAGTCGAACGTCTTCTTGATCTGGTCCGGCTTGCTGCCGAACTTCAGCTCCTTCTTCTGGAAGGCCTTGAACTTCTCCTCCATGATCATGAAGTCGGCCTTGGCGGCGAACCCGGCGGCCGGCGTGGCGGGCGGCAGCTTGCGGTTGACGAACTCGTCGCGGACGCGCTTGTAGGCGGCCAGCACGTCGTTCTTGTTCCGCGAGCTCGCCTCGGCGACGACCGCCAGCTTCATGTAGGCCTGCACGACGTACTCGCCGGCGGCCTGCTGCCGGTCGAACTTCTTGATGAAGTCCTTGAGGCAGGCGACCTGGCGGCCAGTGTCCTTGGCCTTCTCGAAGGCGCTGCAGGCGAAGAAGTAGGCCTGCGCGCTGTCCTGCGGCTTGTCGGTGAGCGTCTCCGAGTACTTCTTGTACATGTCGGCGGCGCGGGCGTACTGCTGGTCGTTGTCGAGCAGCGAGGCGGTCAGGCCGAGGGCCTCCTTGCGGTGCTCCGACCCGGCGAACTTCGGGTCCTGCGCGACGGTCAGGTAGCCCTTGACCGCCTGATCGAATTCGAAGAAGCGGTAGTGGTTGCGCGAGGAGTTCCAGAGCGCCTCCTTGCCCCACTCCGAGTCCGGGTAGTCCTTGTAGAGCCGCTCGTAGCACTTCGTCGCCTGGCCGAACTGGAACAGCTTCTCGTAGATGACGCAGGCGTTGTTGAGCGCCGTCGGCGCGCCCGGATCTTGCGGGTTGGCGTTCACCACGTCGATGAGGTCGAGCGCCAGGCCGGCGTCGAGCTCGGTGGAGATCTTGCTCGGGCCGGTGGCCACCGGCGCCTTCTCGCCCGGCTTCGTCGCCGGCGTGGGCCCGGCAACGCCGGTGACGAGCGCGATGCCGCCCGGCCCCGACTGGCACATCACCAGCTCCTTGTGCGTCCCCTTTTCTTCGTTCTCCATCGACAGCTGGAGACGCTTGGTGATGATCGTCGTCTTGACCGACGATTTGATCTGGGCGATGCGGGCGAGGTAGGGCTTGGCCTCGGGCGCCTTTCCGCAGGCCGACTCGCTGAACTGGTCGACCACGCTGAGCAGCTTGCCGAGCGCGCAGTCCTTCTGCTCCTCGTCCTCGACGTTGTAGTCGATGAAGTAGGTCTGCAAGATCGCGTCGTAGGCCTTGAACCCGACGTCGGCCTTGGTCCCGCAGTACTGCTGGGTGATGGCCCCCAGGCGCTCGCGCGCGGCGGTCCAGTCGCGGTAGCGGAGCACGATGACCGCCGCCGCGTACTTGAGATCGGGGACGCGGTCGTTCTTGACGTTGGTGACGTACCAGTCGATCGCGTCGAGGTACTTCTTGTAGATCGCGGGCATCGGGACGGCGACGACCGGCGGCTTGGTGTTCTTCTCGTCGGGGATCGGCGGGTCCTCGATCTTCTTCTGCGCTTTCAGGTCGGCGATGATCTCCTCGTACGCCTTGATCATCCGGAAGGCGGCGTCCTCCTGGTACTTGTTGTCCAGGACCGAGTCGCGCACGACCTTGTAAGCGGCGATCGCCTTCGGCAGCTGACCCGAGTAGTAGAGCGCGTCGGCGAAGAAGGCCGAAAATTCGTAGACCCGCTTCGAGTTCGGGTAGGCGGCCAGGTACTTGTCGTAGAGGTCGGCCGCGGTGGCGTAGAGCTTCTTGCACTCTTCCAGCTTGGCGGTGTCCTTCTGGTTCTCCTGCCACTTGGTCTTGCAGGCCTGGGCGCCGGCATGGACGTTGGTGGCCGCCGTCAGGAGCGCGTCTTCGGCCAGCTCCTGCGCGGCCGCCAGCGCGTCGGGGTTCTCGCGGTTGTGCTGATACCAGTCGCTCCCCTTGGTGTAATTGCGGCCGAGCGCCTCGCGCTCCTTGGCGGCCGCCACCAGGTTCCGGTCCTTCTCGTAGGCGTGGACGATGCGATCCTGCACCTTGGGGGCGTCGACGTAGTACGGCCACTTGGAGAGCAGCGTCTTGTAGACGGCGATCGCGTCCTGGTACTTGGTCTGGTCGAAGTAGATGTCGCCCAGGCGCTGGAAGACCTCGCGCACGTGCCTCTCGCCCTCGCGCCCCTTGTAGAAGTCGAGCGCGCGCTGGAGGCCGGTGATCGAATCGGGGAGGGTGTCGCCATCCCAGTCGGGCTCGGCGAAGCTGACGCCGAGGTACTGGACCGCTTCGGGGCGGAGGTCGGAGCCGACCTTCTGGCCGGCGTCGGTGCGCGCGTCGGCGAACTTGACCAGGTTGTCGAACTCGCGCACCGCCTCAGGGAAGCGGTTGTCGCGGTAATAGGACCAGGCGAGCTTGTAGAGCGCGCGGTCGTAGTAGGGCGAGTTCTTGAAGGTGAGGACCCTGCGGAAGGCGGCGATGGCCAGCTTGAGCTCGTTCGGCTGATCGAAGTGGAACTCGCCGACCCGGGTCCAGGCCTCGGGCAGGAACTTGGAGTCCTTGCGCACCGGCGTGCAGCTCTTGTAGGCCTCGTCGTCGGTCGAGGTGTTGCCGGTGGTCGACCCTTTGGCCGCGATCTTCACCGGCGCCGGTGGGGGTGCCGGCGGATCGAGCGGCTTGTACTTGTTGGCGCAGACCAGCGCCAGGAGCGCCTGCTTGGCCTGCGCGTCCTCGCCCATCTCTCCGAGGCAGAAGCCGAGCAGGTAGTAGGTGGCGTCGAGAAAGCGATAGTTGGGGAACTCCGTCAGCAGGCGCCGGTAGAGGTTGATGGTCGGCGTGTAGTCGACGCGGGGCGGGGGCGTCGTCGGCGGGTTCGGGCTGTCGATGGCCTTCTTGTAGGCCTCGTCGGCGTCGAGGTACTCCTCGGCCGACTTCTCGTAATAGAGCTCGGCCAGGCGGAACATCGCGTCCGGCGTCCAGCGCTTGTCGTTCGGGTACTTGAGCAGGAACGCCTCGAACATCGCGATCGCGTCGCGACGGCGATCCCGTGCCTCGCGGTCGTCGAGGTCGATCTGGGTGTCGTACTTGGCGTTGATCTCTTTGATCTTCTCCTGGTAGGAGCGCTTGAGGATCGACCGCGCGGTGCTGCGGTACTCGGCGACCATCTCGGTGAAGTGCTGGACGTCCTTCGCCATGTCGTCGAGCAGGCGCGGATCGGCGGGCGCCGGCGCGGCGACGGAGGCGTTGGCGGCGCGCGCCGCGCGCGACTCGACGGTGACGCCTGCCAGCAAGCAACCGGCGAGCGCCAGCGCCAGCGAACGCGTCACCATCTGCCGTCGCGCGTTTGGCCCGCGGCTCACTTGTCGTCCTCCAGGACGCGGCGGAAGTCTTCGTCCAGCGCCTTGAGCTCGAGGTTCTTGAGGTTGGTCAGCTTGGTGACCGACTGGGTCTTCTGGTCCTTGAGACCCCACGATACGTCGATGATTCCGACGTCCGAACGGACGACCAGGTCGTAGAACTTGTCGGCGACCTTGGTGAACATCGCCTGGGCGAGGCCGCCGCCGAGCGATTTCGACTCGTCCAGGATTCCCCCCAGCTTGTCGCTGGCCGCCGCCAGCTCCTCTTTTTCAGCGGTCAGATAGCGGGTCACGGTGGCCAGGCGGACGGTCGCCTGCCCGTCGACGCGCTTGTCGAATTCGTCGAGCTGCGTCTGGATGGCGTCGCAACGGGAGAGGACGTCGTTCACGCGGTCGACCTGCCCGCGATCGGGACCACCGAGGCGCATGGCCGCCTGGCGCTCGAGGGTCAGCTCCTGCGCCAACACGCCGGAGAGCTTCTCCGCCGCCTCCCGCTCGGCCTCGCCGGTCGAGCCGGCCGCGCCCGCGTCGCGGGTCGCGTCGGCGATCTGCTCGCGCAGCTGGTCGTGCATCGCGCGCAGGTCCTCGATCGCGGCGCGCATGTCGCGCACCGGCGCCTCGATGTCCTCGGGCCGGATCTTCTGCTCGGAGCGCGACACGCGGTAGTACTGCTCGAGCGCGACCAGCTGCGCCTCGAGCGACTGGATCTCGACGTTCATCTCCGACACCTGCTTGTCGAGATCCCCGAAGCGATCCTTCATCGTCCGCTCGTGCGCCTGCAAACCCTCGTCGGTCGTCGGGAGGTTGGAGGCCTGCCGGGAGTAGCCGTCGCGCAAGATCGCCAGCTGGTCGAGCTGCTTGCGCTCCTCCGGCGTGAGCACCGGGTCGATGATGGCGCGAATCTTCTGCACGAACCTTTCGCGGGTGCCGACGATCTGGTTCATCGACTCGACCGACTTGGTGCGCGCCGCCGCGAGGTCGGGGAAGATCCCCACCCGCCCGGATCCCTGCATGACGTGCTCGATCCGCTCGACCAGCTTTTGGCTGTCGACCAGATCGCGCTGCATCTCGCCCACGTCGCTGGCCAGCGACATCATCCGCGCGACGTCAGGCTCGGCCTTGACCCACTTGGCGGCGGTCGGCGGAACGAACACCCCGATGTCGAACTTGTCGAGGCTCTTGCCGACCAGCGAATCGAAGTAGGCCGGATCGGTCTGCGACTTGACGATGACCTGTTGCAGCTGGCGGTGGATCGGCTCGAACTCGTCGCGGACCTTGCTGAACTCGTCGCTGGCCAGATAGAAGTTGTTCATGCGCAGCTCGAGGTTCCCCTCGAGCAGGCGCAGGTCGGGCGCGTCGGCCGTGTCCGGGTCGTAGAGCAGCAGCAGATTCACCGAACGATAGGCGCGCTGCCAGTCCTTGGCCTTGATGTAGGTCCAGGCCTGCTCGCGCAGCGCCTCGGACCAGTAAAGCGACTGCCGCGGGACCGCGAGGTAGACCTCGATCGCCTTGTCGAATTGCGACCGCTCGTAAAAGATCCGGGCGATCGCCAGCCGCGCCAGGTCCTGGATGTCCTTGCCGGTGTCGTCGGGCGGCTGCTGCTTGAGCAGATCGTCGTAGGCGGTCGAGGCGCCCGCGAGATCGCCGCGCTTGACCTGGATCGTCGCCAGGAAGTAGCGCGCCTGGAAGTAGTAAGGGTTGGTGGTCGGGATGGAGGCGAACACCGCCGTCGCCTCGTCGAGCCGGCCCCGGAAGTAGAGGTACTTCGCCCGAACGTAGGGGACGCTCGGCTCCATCGACGCCGCCGGAACGTTCTCCAGCCGCTTGAGGTAGACGTCGACGTTCTCGTAGTCGCCGGTGCGCAAGGCGACCTCGACCAGCCGCTGCAGCGCCTGCTGCTCCGCCTTGGAGCCGTTGTTCTTGGCGACCGCCTCTTGCAGGTAGTGGCGCGCCGAGTAGTAGTCACGCCCCTGAAAAAGCGACTCACCGAGCAGATAGAGCGCGTCGTCGTAAGCGCGGGTGTTGGGGTACTTCTCGACGACGTCGAGCGCGATCGTCGCCGCCTCGTCGTAGTTCTTCACGCTGAGCTGGACCTGCGCGTCGAGCACGCGGCGGTCAGCGGCGTCGGGGGCCGGCGGAGGCGCCTCCTTGAACTCCAGCGACATCAGATGGACGCGCTGGTCGAGGTCGATCAGCTTCTTGACGGTGTCGTCGATCTCGTCGGCGTGCGCGAGGCGCGCCGAGAATCCGAAGCTGCCGAGATTGCCGAGAACGCCCAGCGCGAACGCTGCGGCGAGGCCCCACTTCGCTCCGATCGCGAAACGCGAACGGCGGTCAAGATATGAAGCCTCCCGCTGTCTCATTCACCCACGCTTCGGGGTTACTTCTTGGACGGCGCCGCCGCCGCCGTCGCCCCGCCCTCGCCAGCCGAAATGACGTTCACGCGGAAGTCGACGGCAGGCTTGTCCGAAAGCTGCGTCGTGATGTTCCCCTTCTCGTATCCGACCACGGTGATGTTGGTGGTCTTGGAGTCGCCCGCCACGAAGGTGTGGCTCGACTTGACGTTGAACTTGTACCCCTTGAGGTAGCTGAACACGCCGAATCCGTTTCCCTGGTAGGTCAGCGCCACCGACAGGGTGTGCGACCCCGGTTGGATGGCGCCGTTATAGATGTCGAAGTCCTGCATCTCGGCCAGAGCGCCGGTATCGTCGGCCTTGGCGTAGATCTGTACGCCGTCGAGCGCGTAGGCCGCCTTCACCAAGCGGAAGGAGCTCCCCATCTCGTTCTTGTGGTGGATGATCGCGCGGGAGGCGCCGATGACGCCGCCGAGCACGGTCTCCTTCAGCAGGTTGAGCCGCGCCTTGGTGCGGAAGATCTGCTCCTTGAGCTCGTTGACGTTCTTCTCCAGCGAGCGCATGCGCACGGTATACGCGCCCTGATCGGCTCCGCCGGCGGCGGGTGCCGCGGCGGTCGTGTCAGCCGGCGCCGGCGGAGCGCCCGACGGGGCGGGGGCGGGCGTCGCCGCCTGGTCCGTCTCCGCGTGCGCCGTGGCGCCCACAACCAGCGATAGCACCAATACCCCCAGGGCGCGGTACGCCCCACGCGAAAAAACGGTCCGCAGCGATGTCATGTCGTAACTCCGTCTGGCGTTGGAAGGGGCGTATTGGGGAGACCCGAAGAGCGGAGCAGCTTTGAAGCCGCATTTCTATATCAGGACCCGCAAGTGCGGTCAATCTTCGGCTTTTCTGCGTTTTCCACAACCTCGGTTCGTGCTCGGTATCTTCTCAGGTTCTTGTCCGGTTCTTGTCCGTATCTTGTCCGATTTCCTTCTCCCCGTTCCAGGCCGCCGTGCGCTGGCCTGCCCCTTGAAAAGGCCGCGCGCGGCTGCTCTTGCGAACCTAAGTCTCTGCCACCCCGGGGCCAAGGCGGTCGAGCTCGCCGGCGCCGCGGGGGACGCGTGGGGGGAGCGCCTGCCAGATGGCTTCCAGCAGGGCGGCGACCCCTTCCCCAGTAGCGGCACTGATGGCGTGGAGCTCGATCCCCCTCCGGGCGAAGGGCCGCGCGATGGTGGCTAGCTTCTTGCGAACGTCGGGCAGATCAATCTTGTTCACCACCACGATCTGCCGGCGCGCGGAGAGCTCCGGATCGTAGAGCGCGAGCTCCTTGTTGGTCGCCTCGAAGTCGCGCAGCGGCGTCCGTTCGGTCCCTTCGCCGGCGCTGGGGTCGAGCAGATGCACGAGGAGGCGCGTCCGTTCGAGGTGACGCAGGAACCGATCACCGAGGCCCGCACCGGCGTGCGCCCCCTGGATGAGCCCCGGGATGTCGGCCACCACGAAGCTCCGCTCGTCCGAGAGCCCGACGGTGCCGAGGTTGGGGACCAGCGTCGTGAACGGGTAGTTGGCGATCTTCGGCCGCGCGGCCGAGATGCGCGCGATGAGCGACGACTTGCCGACGTTGGGGAAACCGAGCAGCCCGACGTCGGCCAGGAGCTTGAGCTCGAGGCGGATGGTGCGCTCCCCGGCCGGTGTGCCGGGCTCGGAGCGGCGGGGCGCCCGATCGGTCGAGGTCGCGAAGTGGATGTTGCCGCGCCCCCCTCTTCCCCCCTGGGCCGCGACGAACCGCTGCCCGTTCGTCTGCAGGTCGCAGATGAGCGCGCCGGTCGCCTCGTCGAACACCTGCGTGCCGGGCGGCACGCGCAGGATCACGTCCTCGCCACCACGACCGTACTTGTCCTTGTTCGCGCCCGCCTGACCGGCCGGCGCCTGAAACTCGCTCTTGTAGCGAAAGTCGAGCAGCGTCGAGAGCCCCTCGTCGACGACCAGCACGACGCTGCCGCCGTCGCCGCCATCACCGCCGGAGGGCCCGCCGAGCGGGACGAACTTCTCGCGCCGAAAGGCGACGGCCCCTTTTCCGCCGTCGCCCGCGCGCACGCGGATGACGACCTCGTCGATGAAATGCATGGGCGCCGTCTCCTCGCCCCGACCGAGCCGGCCGGTTAGGCGGCGGCCGCGGCAGGAGCCGGGGCGACGATGCTCGGGTCGACGATGCTGACGATCGTGCGGGGCCCGGACTTGACGTACTTCACTTCGCCGTCCTTGAGGGCGAACAGTGTGAAGTCACGTCCCATGCCGACGTTGCGGCCGGCGTGGATGACCGTGCCGACCTGGCGCACGAGAATGTTACCCGCCAGCACGATCTGCCCGGCATGGCGCTTGATGCCCCGACGCTGCGACTGCGAGTCGCGGCCGTTGCGAGAGCTCCCCTGACCTTTTTTGTGTGCCATGACTAGGCCTTCGCCTCGGCGGCACCCGCGCGAATGGCGGTGATCTTCAGCGACGTGAACGGCTGGCGGTGCCCCGTCTTGCGGCGGTAGCTCTTGCGGCGCTTGTACTTGAAGATGACGATCTTCTTGCCGAGCCCCTGCTCGATGATCTCCGCTTCGACGGTGACGCCGGCGACGGTCGGCTTGCCGACCTCGACCCCGCCGCCATCGTCGGCGTAGAGGAGCGGGCCGAACGTCAGCTTGGAGCCGGCTGGCCCCGCGAGCTTCTCCACGCGCAGCGTTTCACCCTCGCTGACGCGGTACTGTTTTCCACCTGAAGCAATGACGGCGTACATCGGACTGGACCCTCCGGAAGCGGCGTAGTTTAGAGACCCGCGGCCGCCTGTCAAGCGGACGTTTGGAGACCCGGGCTGACTGGGCGCGGTCAGCCGAGCAGCCGGCGCAGGATCTCGTTGACGGCCTTGGGGTTCCCCTTGCCGCCGGTCTCCTTCATCACGGCGCCGACGAAGAAGCCCATCAACTTGGGGTTCTCCTTGAACCGTCCGGCCTCGCCCGGGTGTGCGGCGATGACCCGCTTGCAGGCCTCCTCCAGCGCGCCGCCGTCGGAGACCTGGGCCAGCCCCTCGGCGGCGACGATCTCTTTGGCGGCCCGCCGCTCGCTCCACATCTTCCCGAACACGTCCTTGCCGAGCTTGCCCGAGAGCGTCCCGTCCTCGACCAGCTTGACCAGCTCGGCGAGCGCCGTGGGCGGCACGGGGCAATTCGCTTCGCCGAGCGCGCGCGGATCGTCGACGCGCGCGAGCAGCTCGTTGATGAGCCAGTTGGCGGCGCGCTTGGCGGGCGCGCCGGCGGCCACCGCGGCGTCGAAGTAGGCGGCGGTCTCGCGATCGGCGACCAGCACGCCCGCGTCCTGCGGCGAAAGCCCCTCGCTGGTGTAGCGGGCGAAGCGATCTTCGGGCAGCTCGGGGAGGCTGGCGCGCAACGCGACCTGTTCGAGCTCGGTCACCACCAGCGGCGGCAGATCGGGCTCGGGGAAGTAGCGGTAGTCGTGCGCCTGCTCCTTCGAGCGCATCGCCTGCGTCACGCCACGGGCCGCGTCCCAGAGGCGCGTCTCCTGAATGATGCGCTCGCCCCGGTCGAGCAGCGTCGCCTGCCGCTTGACCTCGTGCTCGATGGCGTCGCGCACGTTCTTGAACGAGTTCATGTTCTTGATCTCGGTCTTGGTGCCGTACTTCTCGGAGCCGCGCGGCCGCAGCGAGACGTTGGCGTCGCAGCGCAGCGACCCCTCTTCCATGTTGCCGTCGCCGATGCCGAGGTAGCGGACCAGCGTGCGCACCGCGCGCACGTATTCGGCCGCCTCTTCGGCCGACCGCACGTCCGGCTCACTGACGATCTCGCAGAGCGGAACGCCGGCGCGGTTGTAGTCGACGAAGCTGACGCCCGCCGCGGCGTGCAGGTTCTTTCCAGCGTCCTCTTCCATGTGGATGCGGGTCAGGCGAATCGCGCGCGGCTCGCCCTTCAGGCGGAACTTGATGGCGCCCCCCTCACAGATCGGCTCGTCGAACTGCGAGATTTGGAAGCCCTTGGGGAGGTCGGGATAGAAGTAGTGCTTGCGCGCGAACCGGCAGCGCGTGCGAATCTTGCAGCCGGCGGCCATCCCGAGCCGCACCGCCGATTCGACCGCCGAGCGGTTCAAAACCGGCAGCGTCCCGGGCATCCCGAGGCAAACCGGGTCGGTCGACGCGTTCGGCTCCGCGCCGAAGGCGGCCGACGACCAGGAGAAGATCTTCGACCGCGTGGCCAGCTGGACGTGCACCTCCAGCCCGATCACCACTTCCCAGTCAGTCGCCATTAGGCGGCCTCCGGCGCGAGGCGGGTGTGCCAGTCGGTGCGCGACTCGTAGGCGCCGCCGACGCGGAAGCAGATCTCTTCGCCCAGCGCCGGGCCGATGATCTGCAACCCGATCGGCAGCCCGGACTTGGTGAACCCGCAGGGCTGCGACAGCGCCGGGATACCGGCCAGGTTCGGCGCGACGGTGAGGATGTCGGCCAGGTACATCTGCAGCGGGTCGCCGATCCGCTCGCCGAACTTGAACGCCGGCACCGGCGAGGTCGGCGTGACGATGGCGTCGCAGGTAGAGAACGCCGCCGCGAAGTCGTCGGCGATCTTGCGCCGCGCCCGCAGCGCCTTGCCGTAGTAGGCCTCGTAGTAGCCGGCGCGCAGCACGTAGGCGCCGAGCATGATGCGCCGCTTGGGCTCGGTGCCGAACCCTTCGCCGCGCGTCTTGGTGTAGAGCTCCTCCAGCGATTTCGCTTCGGCGGTGCGGTGGCCGTAGCGGACGCCGTCGTAGCGCGCCAGGTTGGACGACGCCTCGGCGGTGCAGATGAGGTAGTAGGTGGCGATGGCGTACTTGGTGTGCGGCAGCGAGACGGGGACGATCTTCGCGCCGGCGCGCCCCAGCTCGTCGAGCGCCGCGCGGACCGCCCCCTCCACCTCGGCGTCCATCCCGGGCTGAAAATATTCGGTCGGCACACCGAGCCGCACGCCCGCCAGGCCCTCGCGTCCGGCGCGCGCCGCCTGACGGTAGCCGCCGACCGCCGCCGGGATCGAGGTCGCGTCGAGCGGATCGACGCCCGCCATGACCTCCAGCAGCGCAGCCGCGTCCTCGACGGTGCGGCCAAAGGGACCCGGGTGATCGAGCGACGAGGCGAAGGCGATCACGCCGTAGCGGGAGACCCGCCCGTAGGTCGGCTTCATCCCCACCACGCCGCAGAGCGCGGCCGGCTGGCGGATCGAGCCGCCGGTGTCGGTCCCGGTCGCGCCCGCGCAGAGCGAGGCCGCGACCGCCGCCGCCGAGCCGCCCGAGGAGCCGCCCGGCACGTGCGCCGGCGACCAGGGGTTGCGGGTCGGCTTGGCGGAGCTGTTCTCCGTCGAGGAGCCCATGGCGAACTCGTCCATGTTCAGCTTGCCGAGCGCCACCGCGCCGGCCGCCTCCAGCCGCGCCGTGACGGTCGATTCGTAGGGTGGCACGAAGCCGCGCAAGATCTTGGACGCGCAGGTGGTCTCGATCCCGCGCGTGCAGAAGATGTCCTTGATCCCGATCGGCGCGCCGGCCAGCGGCCCCGGATCGCGCCCCGCCTTTCGGGCGGCATCGACGGCATCGGCCCGCCGGCGCGCCCCCTCGGCGTCGACCTTCAGGAAGCAGCCGAGCCCACCGTCGAGCCGAGCCACCCGATCCAGGAACTGCTCGGTCACTTCGCGCGCGCCGACGGTCCCGGCACGCACGCCGTCGGCGATGGCGACCAGGCTCGCGCCACGCGCCGCGATCACGGCTCGTCCTCGCCGGCGCTCGAGGCGCCGCCCGGACCGGGGACGATGCGGGGAACCTGGAAGAAGCTCGCCTCGCGGCGCGGAGCGTTGCGGAGCGCCTCTTCGACCGACAGCGACGGCGCGACCTGGTCGGCGCGCAGCGGGCAGTCGAAGGGAACCGCGTGCGTCATCGGTTCGACGCCGGTGGTGTCGAGCTCGCGCATGGCGTCGACGTAGTCGAGAATGGCGTCGAGATCGCCGGTCATCCGGGCGACCTCCTGGTCCGAGAGCGCCAGACGCGCCAGCACTGCCAGCTCGCGGACTTCCTCTGGAGTGATCCGGGACATCGGGAAGCCGCGTTCATAGCACGGCGACCCGCTGAATTGGCGAGTTGCGGCCGCAGAAGTTATAGTGTTGAGTCCACGGCCGCCGCTCATGCTTCGTCATTTCGCCGACCTCCGCGCTCGCGCCGCGGCCGCTGTTTTGGCGGCGGGGATTCTGGCGACCGCGTGCGACGGCGGCGCGCGTCCGCCCGACGCGCAGGCGGCCGTCAGCATGACCTCCGCCGAGCTGTCGGTGCGGTTCGACGTCGCCGAGGGAAAGCTGCCCACCGTGTCGGTGCTGGGGTTCCGGGCCACCACCGCCGGGCCAGATGCGCCCGACGTGTTGGGCCTGGTCGATCCACTGTCGGCCGTGGCGCCCGATCAGGGATGCGCGCTCCGCGACGTCGACGAGGCGACGAGCGCCCTGGTCGGCCGCGGCAGCTCGATCGATCTCGAAGAGCTTTCGGGCGTGGGCGTGGGGTTCGGCCCGGGCGATCCGCTGGTGCGCCCGTTCCCGCGCGTCTTCCCCGACGTGGCCGGCGTGGTCGGAGGGGTGGTGGCGGAAGCGGCGCCGCAGCCGCTCGATCTGCTGCCGGAGCGCCTCAGCATCTATGGGGCAGACAGCGAGCTCCCGGTCGGTGAGCTGGCGGTGCCGGCCTTGCCGCGCCTGCTGGCGGCGAACGGCGCCGCGCCGCTCGCCGGAATGCGGGTCGACGCGGCCGACGGGCTCTCGCTGACGCTGGGGGGAGCGGCGGGGGCGCTCGTCGAGCTGCGCCCGTTCGGCGCGACCGTCGCGGTGAGCTGCGCCGTGCCGGCCAACGCCTCGACCGAGGCAGTGGTGAACGTCCCGCACGCGCTCCTGGTCCACCTGCCGCGCGTACGCGGCAGCGCCTGGGGCGTGCCGATGTCGATCGAGATCGCGCGCCGGGTCCGCGCCCGTGTGCCGCTGGCCCCCTCGGGCGCCCGCGTCTCCATCGAGATTCGCTCGGCGGTGGCGGCGGAGCTGCGCCCGTGAGCCCCAGCCCCGTCCGCCGCGACACACGCCAGCACCCGCGCGTCGATGTCGAGCTCCTGGTCTCGGTCTCCGACGCCACCCAGAAGGTCCGCAAGCCGATCCGCTTCGCCTCCACCGACCTCTCGAGCGGCGGGGCTTTTCTCCGGGCCGACGTGTTGTTCGAGGTCGGCGAGCTGCTGTTCGTGGAGTTTCGGCTCCCGAACGGGCGCCAGATCCGGACGCAAGGGCGCGTCGTCCGGGTCACCCGCGGGGGGCAGAAGGATCGGTCTGCCGGGATGGGGATCGAATTCGTCGACCTCTCCGCCGAGGATCGCGCCGCGATCGATACCCGAACCTCCTAGGAGCGCGAGAAAATCGATGGCCGAGACGCTGGAAGAGCTGACCTACGATTACGAGGACGAAGGGACGCTGGTCCGCAAGGAGATCGATCGCGCCGTCCTCAGCAAGGGGAGCTGGGCCACGATCCTGTTCCTGTTCCAGGAGCTCGACCGGGCCAAGGGAAAATTCCGGCCGCCCAAGATGGCGATCGTCCGCTTCAAGAAATCGAAGGGGAGCTACCGCAAGCAGTCGTCGTTCAACATCTCCAACGAGAAGCAGGCCCGCCAGATCGCCGAGGTGTTCGAAGGCTGGTATCCCAAAATGGCGGAGCTGGCGGCCGAGGTGGCGGCGGACACCGGCGGCGATGACGACAGCGGCGACGACGGCCCGGGCGGGGACGACTGATCCCCGTCGCGCTCTTCCTCAACCCGCGCTCGCGCGCGAATCGACGCAACCCGCGGGCCGCGTCGCAGTTCCAGGCATTGCTCGGCGACCACGGCCGCGTGTTCGCCCCCAAGACGCTGGAGGAGCTGGCGGACGAGACGCTGGCCCTGCGCGCCGACCCGCCGACCGTCATCGCCGTCCACGGCGGCGACGGCACGCTCCATCGCACCGTCGCGGCGTTGGGCCTGGCCTTCGGCGACACGCCGCTCCCGCCGCTGGCGATCCTCGGCGGCGGAACGATGAACGTGGTCGCGTCGTCGCTCGGCATCCGGGCCCAGGCCGCCCCTTTCTTGAGCGCGCTCGTGGGGGCGGCACGGGCCAACCAACGGTTCGAGACGGTGCGGCGGCGCTGCCTCCGGATCGGCGACACCTTGGGGTTCATCTTCGGCAACGGCCTGATGGCCAACTTCCTCGGCGAGTACTACGGAACCGGGGAGTACGGGCCCGCCCGCGCGACCTGGCTGCTCCTGCGCGGCATCGGTTCGGCGTTGATCAACGGTCCGTTCATTCACAAGCTGTTCAAGCGCTTCGAAGGGACGGTGGAGGTCGACGGTCAGGCGCTCGAGCGCGGCGTCTTCATCGGCGTCGGCGCGGCGACCGTGCGCGAGGTCGGCCTCGGCTTCAAGCTCAACCACCGGGCCGACGACGACGTCGAACGGTTCGGCGTGCTGGCGATTCACGGGCGTCCCGCCGGTCTCATCCCCGAATTCTGGGCGGTTTACCGGGGACGGGGGATCTCGCCCAAGCGCGCCTTCAGCGCGGTGGCCTCGGCGCTCAAGATCACCCCCAAGAGCGGCAGCATGGCCTACACGATCGACGGCGACCTCTATAAATGCGACGGGCCGCTCACGATCTCCGTCGGTCCCCACATCGAGTTCGTGAAGCCCCCTCGTATTTCTGCGATCGAAGAGCTTCGCAGGGTCCCCGCCCTGCCCCCGGTGAAGGCGTCCGACGGGACCAGCCCGGCTCCTTCCACGCGTTGATCGTCGCCGCCGGGCGCGATAACATGGTGGCCACGCGATGAGCTCGTCGTTTCCCATGGACGGCATGCGGGTGCGCTTCGCGGGCGACACCAACGTCGGAATGAAGCGCGCCCACAACGAGGACGCCTTCTATCTGCCCGAGAGCGAACGGCTGGCGATCGTGGCCGACGGGATGGGCGGCCACGCCTCGGGCGAGGTGGCCAGCCGGATGGCCGTCGACACCATCGTGGGATTTTTCAAGGCGACCCAGGACGACCAGCAGCTGACCTGGCCGTTCAAGATGGACCACGGCAACCGCTACGACACCAACCGGATGGTCACGGCGATCAAGCTGGCCAACCTCAAGATCCACGAGCAGGCGCAGAAGGATCCGCGCTGCCACGGGATGGGGACCACCGTCGTCTCGACCCTGTTCGCCGACCGCGCGCTGGTGATCGGGCACGTGGGCGACAGCCGCCTCTACCGCCGGCGCGACGGCGCGCTCAAGCAGCTGACCGAGGACCACTCGCTGCTCAACGACTACATCAAGATGAAGAATCTCTCGGCCGAGGAGATCGCCTCGTTCCCGCACAAGAACGTGATCGTGCGAGCGCTCGGCATGAAGGACACCGTGCAGGTCGACGTCCACGTCGAGGCGCCGGTGCTGGGCGACGTCTACCTGCTCTGCTCCGACGGCCTTTCAGGCATGGTCAAGGACGAGGAGATCTCGGCGATTGCAACCACCGAGAACGATCTCGACGCCATGTGCGAGAGGCTGATCGGCGAAGCGAACAAGAACGGCGGCGTCGACAACATCACCGTCGTCGCCGTCCGCGTCGAAGCTGCTTAATCGGGACCCTCAAAGGGTCCCGCGCCCCCCCGCGATGGGCTCGCGCGAGCGAAGCTCGCGCGAGCCCGACGCGATCAGTCTCCCTCGATTGCCACGACGCCGGTGGGGGTGACCACGGCCTCGGAGATCTCGCCGGTGGCGGTCGCGCCCGACCAGACGACGGCCCGCCGGAGGCGCGCCCCGGCGATCACCCGCGCGCCCGGATCGACGACGACGTCCGGTCCGACCTCCGCGCCCGCTTCGATCTCCACGCCCGCCGCGATCCTCACCGGCGCGACCAGGCGCGCCCCGGCCGCCACGCGTGCCTCCGGGTCGACGCCGGCGAGCGTTCCCGGCGGATCGCGCAGCAGCTCCGGATCGCGCAGCAACGCCAGGTTGCCCGCCAGATAGCGTGCGGGGGTCGAGTGCTCGGCGAAGTAGCCGGTGAGCGTCGACGCCCGGATCGTTTCCCCGTCACGCAGCGCCGGGACATAGGCGTCGCGGATCAGATCGCAGAAGATCGGTTGTAGACGGTCCATCAGCGCGGGGGCCAAGAGCTGTACGCCGGTGAACATCCGCAGCGTCACCGCCCCTTCGGGCGGCCGCGGCGAGCGGGCGTCGAGGATGCTGACCACCCGCCCCGTGGCGTCGACGCCGATCGCGCCCCAGCGGACAGGATCGGGATCGTCACGCAGCAGCATGGTCGCCACCGCGTGGTGGCCGGCGTGCTCTGCCAGCAGCGCCGGCAGATCCAGGTCGGCGACCACCTTGGCGTTCATGACCAGCGCCGGGCCCGACCCGAGGCGCGCGCGCGCCGCGGCGATCCCGCCACCGGTTCCGAGCAGGTCGGTCTCGACGGAGTAATCGATCACGACGCCGAGCGCGCGGCCGTCCCCGAGCGCGGCCTGCACCAGATCGCCGCGGTGGAAGACGTTGACCACGGCGCGGCGGGCCCCGGCGCGGGCGGCGGCGCGCAACCCGTAAGCGATCGCCGGATGTCCGCAGATCGGAACCAGCGGCTTCGGCAACGCCAGCCCGAGCGCGCCGAGCCGCGTCGACCGCCCCGCGGCCAGAAGCATGACGTTGGCGTTCATCGCGACACCGGTAGCGGCGGTCGGCTCGGCGCCATTGTCGGTTCATGGTATGCGATCGGCATGAAGATTTCTGTCATCGGAACCGGGTACGTCGGGCTGGTTGCCGGGGCGGGGTTCGCGGACATGGGCAACGACGTCACCTGCTGCGATCTCGACGCGCAGAAGATCGAGGGGCTCAAGCGCGGTGTCATGCCGATCTACGAGCCGGGCCTCGACAAGCTGGTGACCCACAACGCCGCCGAGGGACGGCTGACCTTCACCACCGACGTGAAGGGCGGCGTGGCCGGCGCCGAGGTGGTCCTCTTGGCGGTGGGGACGCCGCCTGGCCCGGATGGGTCGGCCGATCTGTCGTACATCCTCAAAGCGGCCGCCGACGTCGGCGACGCGCTCAACGGCTGGGCGGTGGTGGTCACCAAGTCGACCGTCCCGGTGGGGACCGGCGACAAGATCGAGGCGATCATCGGCACGCGCACGAAGCACGAGTTCGCCGTGGCCTCGAACCCCGAGTTCCTGAAGGAGGGCGACGCGCTCAACGACTTCATGAAACCCGATCGCGTGGTGGTCGGCACCAGCGACAAGCGCGCCATCGAGACGCTGCGCGCGCTCTACGCCCCCTTCACCCGAACCACCGACCGAATGCTGGTCATGGATCGCCGCTCGGCGGAGCTGACCAAGTACGCCGCCAACTCGATGCTGGCGACGCGCATCTCGTTCATGAACGACCTGGCAAACCTCTGCGAGATCCTGGGCGCCGACATCGAGCTCGTGCGCAAGGGGATGGGCTCCGACGTCCGCATCGGTCCGAAGTTTCTCTTCGCCGGGCCGGGCTTCGGCGGCAGCTGCTTCCCCAAGGATCTGCGCGCCGCGATCAGCACGGGGCGCGAGGTCGGCTACAAGCTGGAGGTCCTCGACGCGGTCGTCGCCGTCAACGAGCGGCAGAAGCGCCGCCTCGGCGAGAAGGTCGTCGCGCACTTCGGAGGCGATCTGAAGGGGAAGCGCATCGCCGTCTGGGGGTTGGCCTTCAAACCGGGCACGGACGACATCCGGGAGGCGCCGGCGCTGGCGCTGATCGATCAGCTCCTGGCGGCCGGCGCGAAGATCTCGGCCTCCGATCCGGTGGCCATCGAGGCCGTGCGCAAGCAGCTCGGCGACCGGATCGAATACGAGGAGGCCCACTACGACTGCGCGAAGGGCGCAGACGCGTTGGTGCTGGTCACCGAGTGGCACGAGTTCCGGCGCCCGTCGTTCGAACGTCTGAAGTCGCTGCTCCGCCAGCCGGTGATCTTCGACGGCCGCAACGTCTGGAGCCCGGCCGAGCTCCGCGCCGCCGGGTTCACCTACTACGGCATTGGCCGGACCTGAACCGAGCTAAGCGCCGCGGGCGGCGAGCGGCACGGCGGGACCAGGAGCCCAGCCGGACGACGACGGCGTGACGACCGAATCGAGCAGGCGCAGCGCGGGATGACGCGGATGCGTCGACTCGTAGCGGCCGACGACGATCGAGACGCGATCGGGGTAGAGGTGGAGCGCGCCGGCCAGACCGACCGACTCGGGCGACATGGCGTACGACTGCCCCTCGTGAAGGACCGCACCCCGCGGGCCGACCAGCACCGGAAACCGCAAGGCCAGCTCGTGCGGCTCGATCTTGAGCGGCCGCAGGCGCTGGCGCTCCTCGGCGAGCAGCACGGCCGGCGTCTTCCCACCGATGTCCATCTGCGGCGTGTCGTTGTGCTCGCGCAGCCAGACGGCCAGATGGCGAGCGGCCTCCGCCTCGTCGGCGAAGCTGGCGTCCTTGAAGACCGACAGCTTCAACCAGTTGCCGAGGTTGGTCCCGGGGCCGCGATCGGCGCCGCGCCGCGCGCGCACCTCGACGCCGAGGCCGATCTGCAGCGTCGCGTAGGCGAACGCCGGCTCCCATTCGTGAACCCGTCCGTCCTTGTCCGAGCCGACGCCGATGGGGCGCGCGCGATCGAACGCCGCCAAGAGCGGCACGCCACCGAGCGCCCGGTAGTGGGCGATCAGCGTCCGCACGCAGGTCTCGAGGCTCTGATCGGGGACGACCGACGCGGCCGTGAACCGCGAGTACTCGAGACGCGAAACGAAGAAGTTCACCGCGCGCTCGGAGCCGTCGCGGAACTTGAGGTCGACCTGCCCGAAGCCGTGCCGCGCGATCTCGCCCGGCACCTTGTCGTGCTCGGAGAGGGGCCGACTGCGCCGCGGACGAACGCTGGCGATGAGCGAATAGAAGGCGCTCTTGCCCCCCTCGTACCCCGCTTCCCGGGCGCGCCGGACGATCTCCAGCGATCGCAAATTCGGCTGCTTGAGCAGCAGGTTCACCACAAAGGTGCGAAACGGTTGCGCTTTTGAGGGTCGGCCCACGCTTCTTTTCATTGCACCAATTTCTTGATTCACGCCCCTATGTACGACCCACGCTCGCCGGGGATACACGGAAAACAAGAATTCGTCTTGGTCATGATCACGGGCGGGGGTTCGAGGCTCCTCCTGTCTCGATGGAGCGGCGGGCCCTCCACCTTTCCAGCGCGAGCTCGATGAGGCGCGCCAGCAGGGCTTTTTGCGACAGCCCCGAAGCCTCCCACATCTTTGGATACATCGAGACGGCGGTGAAGCCGGGGATGGTGTTCACCTCGTTGACGTAGAGGGCGCCGTCGCCGCGCGCGAGGAAGAAATCGACGCGCGCGAGTCCCGCCAGCTCGAGTGCCCGGAAGGTCTCCACCGACAGCGCCTGCACGCGCGCGGCGGTGGCCGCCGGCAGATCGGCCGGAATCTTCCAGCTGGCGCCGTCCGGATCGACGTACTTGGCGTCGTAGGAATAGAAACCGTCCTGGTGATGAACGAGGATCTCTCCCGGGACAGAGGCCACGGGATCATCATTCCCGAGAACCGCGCATTCGATCTCGCGCGCGTCGACGGCGCGCTCGATGAGCACCTTGCGATCGAAGGCCAGCGCCGCTCGCACGGCTGGCTCCAGGCCCGCTGGGGTGTTCACCCGCGAGACGCCGACGGACGAGCCGGCGTTGGCCGGCTTGACGAACAGCGGCCAGCCGAGGCCCGCGGCGGCGGCCAGCGCGGCCGCCGGATCGCGCGCGAAGGCGGCCGCGGTGACGACGGCGAAGTCGACGATCGGGATCCCGGCGTCGCGCAGGAGACGCTTGGCGATCTCCTTGTCCATGCCGATCGCCGAGCCGAGCACGCCCGCGCCGACGTAAGCGACGTCGCCGAGCTCGAGGAGCCCCTGCACCGTGCCGTCCTCGCCGAAGGTTCCGTGCAGCACGGGAAAGACGACCACCTCTTCGGCGGAGGCGACAGCGGCGTCCGCGGCGGGACCGAGCAGACCCTCCTCGATGCCGACGGCCGGCGCCAGCGGATCGAGTGCCAACGCGCGCGGATCACCGGTCGCGCCCGAAAGCGTCCGCTCGGACTCGCGATGCCAGCGACCGGCGCGATCGATGCCGATGAGGACCGGCTCGAACCGCTCGCGGTCGAGCGCGCCTAGCACGTTGCGCGCCGAGAGGATCGAGATCTCGTGCTCCGCCGAGCGGCCGCCGAACAGGATGATGACGCGGGTCTTCTTCTTCACCTTGTTTTGTCCTCGTACGAAATTCCGAGCTGCGCAAACAAAAAGCTCCACTGATCGGTCAGCTCGGCGATCACCTTGGCGAGCGGCTTGCCGGCGCCGTGGCCAGCCTTGCTCTCCACCTGCAGCAAGACCGGGCGGCCGCTGGCGGTCGCTGCCTGCAGCCGGGCCGCCATCTTGCGGGCGTGCATCGGATCGACCCGGGTGTCCGAGGCCGCCGTGTGGAGAAACACCGCCGGATACTTCACGCCGTCGCGCACCCGCTGGTACGGCGAGTAGGCGGCGAGCCAGCGGGCGGCCGCCGGATCGTCGGGCGAGCCGTACTCCGGGATCCAGAGCTGGGCCAGACGGAAGAGGTGATAGCGGAGCATGTCGAGGAGCGGCACGTTGCAGACGACGGCCCGGAACAGCTCGGGGCGTTGGGTGAGCGCCGCGCCGACCAGCAGGCCGCCGTTGGAGCCGCCGGAGATCGCCAGCCGATCGGCCGCCGTCACCCGCTCTGCGACCAGCCAGGTCGCCGCCGCGATGAAATCGTCGAAGACGTTCTGCTTGTTGCCCAGCATGCCGGCGCGGTGCCAGCTCTCGCCGTACTCGCCGCCGCCACGCAAAACCGCCAGCGCGTAGGTGCCGCCGCTCTCGAGGAACGGGATCGCCGACGCCGTCCAGGCCGGCAGCATGTTGACGTCGAACCCGCCGTAGCCGGTGAGCAGGGCGGGGCGCGTACCGTCGCGGGGAGCTCCCTTGCGGTGGGCGAGAAACAGCGGGAGCCGCGTGCCGTCGCGCGAGGTCACCATCACCCGCTCGACCTCGAAGGCGGCGGCATCGATCGGCGCTGCCAGCGCCCGCCAGACGACGCTCTTCGGCGCGGGGCCGAGGTGGACATTGAAAACGGTGGTCGGCGCCAGGAATCCAGTGAGCC
Organism: Polyangia bacterium; assembly: GCA_036267635.1. Taxonomy (GTDB): domain Bacteria; phylum Myxococcota_A; class Polyangia; order Fen-1088; family Fen-1088; genus JADGRB01. The sequence continues at coordinate 24,832 of DATAVR010000044.1, forward strand.
CGTAGAAGAGCTCGGCGACGTCGCGGGCGCCGGAGAGCGCGGTCATCGCGCCGAGCCCCGGCAGCGGGACCTCACGGCGCGCGCCGCCGTTCCGATCGAAGACAGCGAGGCGCGCGGCGGCGTCGTGGAGAAAGCCGACCGCCAGGCCGCCGTGGAAATAGACCGCCCGCTCGAGCACGTCTTCCCCTTCGGGCACGATCGGCCACCAATGCGGCCGCGCCGGCTGGCGCGGATCGACCGCGAAGATCCGCCCGCGGGGGGCGCCGCTGGTCGTGAAGAGGTAGATCCGATCGTCGAGCACCTCGACCACCTCGAAGCGCGCGTCCTCGCCGGCCGCCACGGCGAGCGGCTTTCCGTCGCCGCGCGTGTCGATGAGATGAACCTCGCTCCTCGTCCATCCCTGCGCGACGCTGACCACCAGCCAGCGACCGTCGGGCGAAAGATCGACGCCGGGCCAGTCGGTGCGGTCGCGGCCGTCGCCGAAGACCTTCTGGTCGTGCGCCGGATCGGTGCCGAGGTGATGGAAGAAGACGCCCCGGTGATAGGCCTCTTCGCCGGGAGGCACTTCGCCCGGCTTCGGGTAGCGCGTGTAGTAAAAGCCGGCGCCGTCCGGCCTCCAGGCGAGCGAACAGGCGCGGGTGCGCGGGATCTGGTCGCCGACGTCCTGGCCACTCTCGACGTCGCGCACGCGGAGCAGAGACTCCTCGCTGCCGTCGTCGGAGGTGCCGTAGGCGACCTGCCTGCCGTCGTCGGAGGGGAACCACCAGTCGAGCGCGCGCGTCCCATCGGCCCGCTCCCTGTTGACGTCGACCAGCGCGCGGTCGTCGCCCTCCAACCCATCGCGCAGGTACAGCACCGGTTGGTTCTGCGTGCCGTCGCGCCGGGTGTAGAAGTAGCGCCGCGCCTTCCCAGCGCCCCGCGGGCGCGAGACCGGAACGCCGAGCGAGCCTACCGAAAACAGGCGCTCGAACCGCGCTCTCAGCGACGCGCGCCCGGGGATCGCGTCGAGCACCTTGCGCGCCGCCGCGTTCTGCTGGTCGGTCCAGCGCGCAACGGCCGGCGCGTCGCCGTCCTCGAGCCAGCGGTAGGGATCATCCGCGTGGGGACTGTCGGCGCTCACCGACGAGGACAGTAGCAGGCCGAGTACGGCGAGGAGGGGCCGATTCACGGCCTCAGACGTCCTGCCCGTGCATCCGGCGCTTGAGCCACGGCGTCAGCGCCGCCAGCACCACGGCGACGAACAGCGACGAGGCCACGAAGATGAGGAAGAAGTCGGCCTGCCCACCGAAGAAATGAAACAGCTCACCGCGCGCGATCCGATCGGTGAAGGCGGCCAGCTGCCCGGCGAGAAACTCGGCGATCGCCGTCCCGCCGAACCAGACACCCATCAGCAGCGAGGTGTATTTGAGCGGCGCCAACTTGGAGACGAACGACAGCCCGATCGGCGAGAGGCAGAGCTCCGCGAAGGTGTGAAAAGTGTAGGCGGCGACGAGCCACATCGGACTGACCAGCGCTCCGTGATCGCTGCGACGCGCCCCCTCGACCATGAAGACGAACCCGACCGCCATGAGGATCATGGCGACGGTCATCTTGGCCGGCGTGCTCGGCTCGCGCCTGCGGCGCCCGAGCGCCGTCCAGAGCGCGGCGAAGAAGGGCGCCGAAAAGATCAGCACCAGCGAGTTGACCGACTGCAGCCACGACGCCGGAAACAGGTACCCGCCGACCAGCCGGTCGGTCCGCTCGGCGGCGAAGAAGTTCATCGATGAGCCGGCCTGCTCGAACGCCATCCAGAAAGGGATCGTGCAGGCGATGATGATGAGCAGAACCAGCACCCGGTCGCGCTCCTCGCGGGTGAGCGGGGCCGCCGGTGCCGCGCTCGCCGTGGCGCGCGCGCGGTTCGGCACATCGCCGATGCCCTGCAGGTATTTGGGCTTGAAGCGCAGGTAGAAGGCCAACCCCAGCAGCATCCCGACGCCCGCCGCGCCGAAGCCGTAGTGCCATCCCCAGCGCGCGCTCTCCCCGAAGTAACCGCAAACGAACTGGCCGAGCGACGCGCCGACGTTCACCCCCATGTAGAAAATCGTGTAGCCGCTGTCGCGACGCGCGTCGTGCTCGTCGTAGAGCTGGCCGACCATCGTCGAGGCGTTGACCTTGAAGAACCCGGTGCCGATCGCCACCAGCGCCATCCCGATGAAGAACGTGGGCGTCGTCGGGGCCGCCATGCAGAAGTGGCCCGCCGCGATGATCACGGCGCCGACCACCATCGATCGTTGCGTGCCCCAAAACCGGTCGGCGATATAGCCGCCCGCGACCGGGAGCGCGTAGCAGAGAAATCCGTAGAGGCCGAACAGCTGGCTGGCGGCGGCCTTCGACCAGCCAAAGCCCCCGCGCGCGCTGTCGGCGAGGAACAGCACCAGGATGGCGCGCATCCCGTAGAAGGAGAAGCGCTCCCACATCTCGACCGTGAAGAGCAGGTAGAGGCCGCGCGGCTGCTGCATCGTCGAGCTGCCCACGGCGGGCGCCGCCGGAGCGCGATCGCCGTCCGTCACGGGCGGGGGGCCGCTGCCGGCGGCAGCGCGGGGGGCAGGGTATTCAAGAACGCCTGCACCATCCGGTCGACGTGGGCCGGGTTGTTGGCCTCGAGATCGAGCGCGTCGCGCGCGTGCCAGAGCACGCGTCCGTCGTACGTCGAGACGAGGGTCATCGAGACGTAGAGCTCGTCGCCAGCGAAGACCGGATCGTCGTAGGCGATGCTCCCGTCGTGGGTGTAGACCGGCTCGTCGAGCGGGACGACGAGGTTGAGGTTGCCGCCGCCGCCGAGGTAGACGCGGCCGCCGCGCGGCGCTCCCAGCGGTGGTCGGCCACCGCGCCACCCACCGACGGGAGGCGCCGCCGGACCGGCCGCACGCGGCGCCGACATGGCCGTCGGCGCGCCGCCGCCGTGCCAGCTCGACGGCCGGAAGGACGATCCTCCGACGGGGGGCGCCGCGCGCCAGCCGCCGCCGCTGGCGTGAGATCCACCGCCGCCGCTGCCGATTCCGTGTCCGCCGCCGCCCCCTTTTTGCGACGCCACCGCGAGGATGACCGCTGCCACGATCACCACGATGAAGACCGCCGTCAGGATGGTCGCCGTCTGCCGACCGGGCGTGGTGACCACCCCCTTGACGTTGACGTAGAGGACGGCGTCGGCCTGGGTGGCGGCCCCCACCTGCGCCGCCAGCGCCGGCGCCACGCGCGGGGGAACGCCGATCGCCCCCTCGCGACCGCCGTCCGCGCTGCTGGCGAAGTAGATGATGCTGCGCGCGAGCCCCTCGAGGGCTTCTCCGCCAGGAACCGGCGTTCCGTCGGGACCGTAGACCCCGTCCCAGCGTGGCAACAGATCGACGTCGTAGCCGCGGCTCCGCAGCGAGCGGTCGACGGCGCTCATCGTCTCGGCCGAGACCGCCTGGCCGAGCGCCGCCGACTTCACCGGATCGTCGTCGCCGACCTGGTCGAGGACGACGAACACGTCCGGCGGGAGCACGGCGATTCGCCCGGGCGTGTAAGCGCGCGCGGCGTAGCCGGCATCGACCAGCGGCCGCGGCCCGGTCGCGCAGCCGGCCGCCCAGCCGCAGAAGGCCAGGAGAAACGCGGGCGCAGAGAGGGGCCTCACCCGGCAAACGCTAGCACGACGGCGGCCGCCGCCTATGGGGCTTGAGGCGTACCCGACGCGGTCAGAGACGGCAGCCGGATCGTGACCTTGGTGCCGACACCGAGCGCGCTTTCGATCTCCAGCCGGCCGCCGTGCGCCATGCAGAGCTCGTGGACGATGCTGAGCCCGAGACCGGGCCCCGCGATCTCCGGCGCAGGCGCGTTCGAGGCGCGATAGTAACGCTCTACGACCCGAGGGATCTCGGCGGACGGGATGCCGATTCCGCGATCGACGACGGTCAGATGAACCTCGCCGTCGACGGGGTCGACCGTCACGTCGACGGGACCGCTGGCCGGCGAATACCCGACCGCGTTGTCCAGAAGATGACCGAGCATCTGTTCGAAGCAGCGCTCATCGACCTTCGCCCAAAGATCGCCGGGGCCGACCCGAAGGTGCACCGACGGTCCGGGACGGCTGTCACCCGACATCGTCCGCACCTGCACGTACGCGCCGACGATCTCGCCCACGAGCGATCCGAGCTCGACCGCCCGTGGTTGGTCGACCCCCGGCGTCCGTTGCTCGAAGCGAACGGCGTCCGCGAGCTCGGCCACCACGCCGTCCAGCCGCTGGACCCGCTGCACCAGCCGCTCGAGAACCTGCTCGTCGACCTCTCCTTCCAGCTGGTTGCGCCGGAGCCGGACCGCCAGCAGGCTGAGACTGCTCACCGGCAGCGCGAGCTCTCGCGCCACCACCCCGAGGAAACGGCCGCGCGCGGCGTCGGCCTCGCGGCGCTCGTGAACGTCGATGCAGCTCCCGATGAAGCCGCCGAACGCTCCGGCGTCGTCGAAGAACGGCACCCCGCGATCGAAGATCCAGCGATGGACGCCGTCGCACCGGCGCAGCCGGTACTCCATCCCGAACGGCTCCCGACGGCGAAAATGATCCTGGTAGAAGTCGAGGCATCTTCCGAGATCACCCGGGTGCACCCCGTCGGCCCAGCCGTCTCCCAACTCTTGTTCCACTGAGCGCCCGGTGAACCGTAGCCAGGTCTCGTTGAAGTAGTCGCACTTTCCGTCGACGCCGGATCGCCAAATCATGACCGGCGAGCTGTCGATCAAAAGTCGATACTGGTCGGGCGGCAGGCGCCGCCCGCCGTGCCCCACTCCCACGGCCTCAGTGTACAGGAGCGCCACCGCCCAACAACGACGGCGTGATGCCGTGGTCGGCCGCCTCGCCCTCGCAAAGTGGTAGCATGACGCCGTGGTTAGGTCTGGGCTTGTCGCCGTGGCCGTGGTCGTCGCCATCCTGATGATCGACCCCCGCGCGATCGGCGCGCCCGCCCCGCTGAAGGTGCAGGTCGACAAGAGCAAGGTCGACCTCAAGCAGCACCGGCTGGAGGTGAAGATGTCGCACCCGGCCGGCAAGGTGAAGATCGAGGTCTACGCCGACTCCGAGGCGGTGATCGCCGACGAGGAGCAGGACTTCACCGGCCGCCCGGCCGGCGCGCCGCTGATCGTCACCTGGACCCCGGCCAGCGACGCGGCCGTCGCGCGGATCGAGGTGCACGCCTACGACGTCCAGGGGGCATGGGTCGGCGTGGAGATCGCCCCCTGGTTCGTCCCCATCCCGCACGAGGACGTCAACTTCAAGACCGGCTCGGCGGAGATCGACGAGCCGGAGACGCCCAAGCTGGAGGCGGCTTTCACCAAGCTCGGCGAGGTGCTGGCCAAGGACCAGGCGCACGGCCGCATGCACCCCGGCATCACGCTCTACATCGCGGGGCACACCGACACCGTCGGGAGCGCAGCGCACAACCTCAAGCTGTCGCAGGATCGCGCGCGCTCGATCGCCAGCTGGTTCCGCCGGCGCGGTGTGAAGCTGCCGATCTCGTTCGAGGGGTTCGGCGAGACGTCGCTCGAGGTGCAGACCGCCGACAACGTCGACGAGCCACGCAACCGCCGCGTCGACTACGTCCTCTCCGACGGCCCGCCCACCTACTCCGCCGCCTTCAAACCGAGCTGGAAGCGCATCCCCTGACCCGCTCCGCCCGGCTCGCTCCGCTCCGCTCCACTCTTAGGCGGGGGCGGGAGGGCCGGGTGTTCGGTCGGCTTGCGCAGGCCGAGGAGTCCCCCGGCCCCCGCCGCCTCCAAGGTGAACCGAGCGGAGCGGAGCCTCAGAGGGCGTAGCCGCCGGCTTCGATGACGTGTTTGGCGATCTTGCGGCGGAGGGAGAAGGTGTTGACGCGATCGAGGTTGTAGTAGGTGTTGATGTCGCGGATCTCGCGCCCCCACTCCTCGTCCTGCGACATCCACATCAGCATCTCGCGCAGGAGCTCGAACACTTGCTCGTGCGCCTTGGCCACGAACAGTTGGGTCATGGCGATGGGAATCTGGCTCGCCGCTTCCCCCTTTTCGGCGATGAGCTGGAGCGTCCGCGAGATCGCCGAGTCCATCCCGAAGGTGAGGATGAGCGCGTCGGCCAGCACCCCGAGCAGCTCCTGCTTCTCCGAGATCGCCTGCATGTACTTCTGGACACCCAGCGAGGCGGAGTAGGCGATGGCGCGTTTGGCATAGTCGCACTTCTTGCGCTCGCGCCCGAGCGGTCCCTCCAGCGGGCGGCGATCGATCTTGATCGGATCGGCCAGCTCCTGCTGCACCTCGCCCACCAGCTTCATGAGCGCCAGGCGCCCGGTGAGCGCGCGCTTGAGCATCGTCCCCGGGACCAAGAGGCGGTTGATCTCGTTGGTCCCCTCGAAGATCCGGTTGATGCGCGCGTCGCGGCTGACCCGCTCGATCGGATAGTCCTCGATGTAGCCGGCGCCGCCGAAGATCTGCAGCGTCTCGTCGGCGGTGGCGTGCAGGATCTCCGAGCCGAAGACCTTGATGATCGACGCCTCGATGGCGTGCTCTTCGATAGCGTCGATCGATTTTTTCTGCGCCTGCGGGTCCGCCGGATCGATGAGGTGCGCCCGCGCGTCGAGCAAGCCCGCCGTCCGGAAGGCCATCGACTCGGCGACGAAGGTCTGCATGGCGATCTCGCCGATCTTCTTGCGGATGAGATCGAACTCGGCGATCGGCTTGCCGAACTGCTTGCGCTCGCGCGCGAACTTCACCCCCAGCTCGAGGCAGTACTTGGCGCCGCCCACCGCGCCGATCCCCAGCTTCCAGCGCCCGATGTTGAGGACGTTGAAGGCGATCTTGTGCCCCTGGCCGATCGTGCCGAGCACGTTTTCGATCGGGATGGTGCAGTCCTCCAAAAACAGCGGGCAGGTCGAGCTGCCGCGGATGCCGAGCTTGTGCTCCTCGGGCCCGATGGTGAGCCCGGGCGCGCCGCGCTCGACCAGAAAGGCCGTGAACTGCTCACCGTCGACCTTGGCGAACACGGTGAAGAGGTCTGCGAAGCCCGCGTTGGTGATGTAGAGCTTCGAGCCGGTGAGCTTCCAGCTCTTTCCGTCGGCCGACTTGACCGCTTTGGTCTTGGCCGCCAGCGCGTCCGAGCCGGAGCCGGGCTCGGTCAGCGCGTAGGCGGCGATCATCTCGCCCGAGGCCAGCTTGGGGAGGTACTTCTGCCGCTGCTCGGGCGTGCCGAAGTGAACGAGCGGCATCGTCCCGATCCCGACGTGGGCCCCGAAGCTGACGGCGTACGATCCCTGGCGGCTGGCGGCCTCGGTGATGAGGCTGGAGCTGGTCTTGTCGCCGCCGAGGCCGCCGTAGGCCTCGGGGATGTCGTGGCCCAAGAAGCCGACCGCGCCGGCCTTCTGCATCAGCTCGCGCATGACGCCGGGTTTCTTCGACTCGATGTCGGCCACGCGCGGCATGACTTCCTTCATGAGGAAGTCGTCGGCCGTCTCCTTCATCATGCGTTGCTCGTCGGAGAGCATCTCCGGCGTGAAGATGGTGACGGATCCGGTCGGCTCGAGGAGAAACCCGCCGCCGGGCGACAGCGTGATCGAGGGGGCGCTCATGGCTACAGAATATCAGCTTCGCAGACGCTCAGCGACGCGCGCGCCGCAGGATCGCCACCGTCAGCGCCACGCCGACGAGTGACAGGAAGCCGCCCGGCCAGAGCCAAGACGGACGGTGAACCAGCGTCAGATGCCGGGCGCCGGCGGGGAGGGCGACGGCCAGCAGACCGATCGCCCCTTTCACCGGCAGCTCGCCCGGACGTGCGCGGATATCCCAGAAACGCCGTTCGGGAACGACATAGGCGCCAACCGTCGCGCCGTCGTTGCCGTCTCGCGCGCGCCAGCCGGTCTCGTAGTTCTGGTTGACGATCAGGGTGGCCGGAGCCTCGAGCCGAACGTCGAACGCGAGCTGGTTCGGCGACCAGCTCGTCTCGATGACGGTGCCGGCGGTGGGCGGCTCGAGCCGCGCCTGCGCCCCACGGCCGTCGGCGATTCCAGGCGCCGGCCTCCACTCGAGCGCCACATAGCAGGCGCGCGTGCCGAAGCCGTCGACGGGAAAGGTGGGCAATCGGCCGTAGTCGGCGCCCGTGTTCTGAAAGAAATCGGCGCTGGCCGGCACCTCTGGAATCGGGGGGCCGAGCCCCTGCTGGATGACCCGCTGGTTCACCAAACAGATGTCGATCGCCACGCCGAGCACGAGCGCGAGCTCGAGCGCCAGGACGACCCGCGCCACGCGGGCCCCGCGATCTTCGGTGAGACGGCGGACCGCCGCGAGCGCGGTCGCCGCCAGCAGCCCGAACCCGACCATGGCCGGCCCGAGAAAGCGCGACGGGACGCGCAGCGATCGAAAGATCGGCAGCGCATGCAGCAGCGCCGCCAGCGACAGGGGTTTGATTCGTCCGAGGGCGCACCAGACCAGCGTCGCGAAGAGCGCCAGATCGATCCGCCGCTCACGCCGCCGCGGATCCCGCACCGCCAGGGCGACGACGACGCCGGCCAGCATGAGCGCGACCGGCAGCAGCCCCACATAGTCGTCGTACTCGGGCCAGACATAGCGGTGCCCGACCATCTGGCGGGCGTGCGCCCGCGTCGTCCAGAAGCGGAAGACCTCGCCGATCCCGATTCCGTCGTCGAGCGGCTCGAGCCGCGGGTGCTCGCGCAAATAGTGGAGCGCCGGCAGGAGGCGCACGCCCGCCAGCAGCACGAACAGCACCGCGATCACCGGCAGCGCGCGCGCCATCCCGCGCCGATCGTCGGCCGAGCCGAGCCGCGCCAGGCACTCGGCCGCGAGCGCGACCGCCATCAGCGGCGCCGGGTAGGTCCCCCCTTCCAGCACCGTCACCGCGAACAGCCCCGCCACCAACACCGAATAGCGAACGTCCCGCAACGCGCGTCGAAACGCCCACAGGATGAGCGGCAGGTAGAGGAACGGAGTGAACGACAGGTGACCGCCGCCGATGTGCTCGGCGAAAAAACCACAGGCCGCCATCACCGCCGCGCCGAGGAGCTGCTCGGCCGCATTGCCGCCGCGGTCGGCGACCAGCGCCCGCGCGCCCAGCGTGCCGCACACGAGGTGCGCGAAGATCCAGACCTTCATCGCCGCCGCCGTCGGCAGCCAGAAGTAAGTCAGCAGGAACAATGGCCCTGGAAACGGCGACTCCGGATGCTGGTAAAGAACGAGCCCGCCGCAGTGGTACGGGTTCCAGGATGGAAATTGGTGGAAGTCGCTGAGCGCGACGCGCGCCGCTTCCCACAACATCGAAAAGTGTCGCCAATCGTCGGTCGTCCCGAGGCGATTGAGGCTCAACGTGCACCCGCCCCCCCCCTGGCAGTAGACGATCATGGGCGCGCCGAGCGCGAAGGCGATGGCGACACAACCGGCGATCGTCCAGGTCCGCGGCGCCCGGAGCCAGGCCAGGAGCCAGGCCCGGAACCAGGCCCGGAGCCGCCGCTTGCCAATCGTTCTTTGCGCGTTCGCCTGGTCGCTCACGCCCGATTGTCAATATCGCGACGGCCAAATCTCCGCAAACATGACTGCAGCGAACACTTGCGTCGTACCGTGACTCGCTTAATCTGAAACGATCGGATGAGCGCACCGACGCGACCGCGGCAACGCGGCGATCGTCCCCGGGTAGCTCTGGTGCTGTCTGGAGGCGGAGCCCGAGGCGCCTACGAGGCCGGCGTCATGCGCTATATCCGGGAGGATCTGGCCGGCGACCTCGGCGGCCAGGTGCAATTCGACATCATCTGCGGCACCTCGGTGGGAGCGATCCACGCCTGCTTCTTCGCCGCCACCGCCGACATCGCCGCCAAGCAGGGGCGGATCCTGGTCGACCGCTGGGAGAGCTTCGTGCTCGAGGAGATGGTCAGCTTCGGCGTGAAGGAGTTCATGCGCGCGCCGGCCACGCTGCTCGGCAGCGGCCACATCGAGGAGGTCGAGGGGCAGCGGCACCTGGGCGGCATCGTCCAGACGCAGCAGCTCGAACGGGTGGTGCGCCGCCTCATCCCCTGGAACCGCATCGGCTCCAACATCCGTGAGGGGCACCTCGAGTCGCTCTCGGTGACCGCCACCGACATCGGCTCGGGCAAGACCGTCGTTTTCTTGCAGAGCGCGCGCGACAAGGCGGCCTCGACCTGGAGCAAGGATCCGTTCGTCCGCGCCCAGGCGGTGACCATCGGCGCCGAGCACGCGCTCGCTTCGGCGGCGCTCCCCATTCTCTTTCCGGCCATCTGCGTGGGCGAGCGCTTCTTTTGCGACGGCGGCCTCCGCCAGAACACACCGCTGTCGCCCGCGCTGCGCCTCGGCGCCGACAAGGTCTTGGTCATCGGCCTCCGCCAGCAGCCGGCCGTCGCCGCCAACGTTCCCGAGGAGTCGATGCCCTTCCCGGGCGCCGCCTTCCTCGTCGGCAAGATCCTGGACGCCTTCCTGCTCGACCACATCGACTACGACCTCGATCGGCTGCGCCGCTTCAACGCCGTCATCGAAGCGGTGCGCGCCACCGGCAGCCCCGAGCACCTGGCGCGCTTCGATCAGGTGGTCGCCGCCATGCGCGGCGCCCCCTACCGCATCGTGGGCGAATTCATGATCCGCCCGTCGGGCGATCTCGGCGAAATGGCCGGCCAAGTGGCGCGCTCGGGGCGCTTCAAGGGGAGCGGCGGCGGGGCCGGGATCCAGCTCCTGCGACGGTTGGCCACGGCGCGCGGCGCCGACGAGGCCGATCTGCTTTCGTACATCCTGTTCGATGGGCTCTACGCCGCGGAGGTGGCGCGCATGGGATACGAAGACGCCCGCGCGCAGCACGACGCACTGGCCAAGTTCCTCGGCGACGCCGTGGTCCGCGAGTAGCGTCCGCCAGCAGCGGCCGAGCTACTTGACCAGGCGGAGTTGCGGGCGGCGGCGGCGGCGCACGGCCAGCGGCTCCGCCAGCTCGGCCTCCGGGTGCGCCGGGATCGACCGCAGGCGCCGGATGCTCGCCCCCGGCACGCCATCGCTGGTCCCCTCACCGCCCATCGCGGCGACCTCCACCGCGGCCTGATCGGGCGCCTCCGAGATCTCCCCCGACTCCGAGGTCGTGACGACCGACACGTCGCCTGGGAGGTCCTCGGGATAGAGGACGCCGCGCCCGTCCACGCTGGCAATCGCGTAAACGGCCGTCCAGGGGATCACCGTCAAGTGCGGCCTCTGCGAAAACGAGAGCGTCGCGCGGACCCCATATTCATCGACCTCCAGATCCGGGATCGGGATCGCCAGGACATAGCCGTACTGCAACATCAGGTGCGCTTCCTGACGGAAGTCGCTCGGAAGCACCACGCCCGGCCGGCGGGCGTCGAGATGCAACGAGGTCAACCCCTCTTTCAGGAGCGCCAAGAAAGCCTGTTGCTTCGGGGGGCGTTCGGGAGAACTCATCCGCGCTCGTTGAGGTCCGGGGCGGGTAGAAGTGTTACTTGGAAGCGGCCGGTGTGCAACGGCGACCGTGCATCAGCAGCCAACGCCTCGGCCCGGCGGTGGAAATCTCTTGAAAAAACTTCGCTCCCGCGCTTCGCAGGTGCGGTTTTTGCGATACCCTTCCGGGAGAGATGAACCGCCTCACGCCCGCGCCGCCGCCGGGGACACCGCCCCGGTTTCCCTCGGGCTGGCGCGCGCGCCTCGGACGCGATCCGGTGCCCATCCTCCTGCGCGAGGGGAGCGACGCCCTGGTGGCGCGCGTGCGGCGAGACCTGATCGATGACGACGAAGCCCCGCGCGCCGACGAGATCCTCACCTACCCCGAGGTCAAAGCCTTCCTGCGCAAGCAGGACAAGCAGGGCGCTTTTCCCGCCAAGCCGCCGGAAAAGACCTTGGGCCCGGCCAAGTTTGCCAGCGCGGTCGCGACGCTGCGTGCGCTCGAGCGGATGGCCGACTACGGCTTACGAAAATCGGAGACGCCCGTCGAACGCGCGGCCGACCTCCTGCTCGGCTCGCAGGGGTCCGACGGCGGGATCGGCGATCTGGCGCTGGGCGAGACGCCCGAGGCGCGCGGGCGCACCGTCGCGGTGCACTTTCAGGGCTGGGCGCTGGCGGCGCTCTGTCGCGCCGGCTACGACGACGATCCGCGGGTCGAGCGCGGGTTCCGCTACCTGCTCGCCAACCGGCAGGCGGACGGCGGCTGGGCCTGGCGCGGCGTGCGCACCGACTCGGCCGCGCGCCCCTCGAGCCACCTCGTGACCGGGATGGCGCTGCGCGCTTTCGCTTCCTCGCCGACGCGGCGGACCTCGCGTGAGGCGCGCCGCGCAGCAGAGCTGCTCGCCACGCGGTTCCTGCAGCCCGATCGCTACCCCGACCGAAAGGCCCCCGGCTTCTGGGAGCAGATCGGCGAGCCGCGCTTCTGGACCGACGTGCTCGACGCGCTCGACGGCGTGACCGCGGTGGGGCTCGGTAAGGAGAACTCGGGCGTCCGCACCGCCGAGGCGTACGTGCGGGGCCGCCAGAACCCTGACGGCCTCTGGTATCCGGGCGCGCCCGCCAAACCGGACGGGGCGGCCAAGGCCACCGCCGTCGCCGCCTCCTTGGCCAAGGAACGCGAGCCGGCGCGCTGGCTGACCGTGCGGGTGTTGATCGTTTTGCGCCGGGTCAATTAGCCCGGGCGCTCCGCCAGAATCATGATAAAAGACGGTCGCTTGTCCCGGCCCAACCCCTACACGCTCGCCGAGGTCCGGTCGATCCACGACCTGCCGATCCCGGACCTGATGATGCGCGCGCAGCTCGTCCATCGCGAGCATCACCCGGCCGCCGACGTGCAGCTCTGCTCGCTCCTGTCGGTCAAGACCGGCGGCTGCCCCGAGGACTGCGCCTACTGTTCGCAGTCGTCCCGCTACGACACGGGGCTCGAGAAGCAGCGGATGATGAAGACGCCCGAGGTGCTGGAGGCGGCCGGCAAGGCCAAGGCCGCCGGCGCCACCCGCTTCTGCATGGGCGCCGCCTGGCGCGAGGTCAAAGACGGCCCGGCCTTCGACGAGGTGCTGGAGATGGTGCGCGGCGTGCGCGCGCTCGGCATGGAGGCCTGCGCCACGCTCGGGATGCTGAGCGAGCCGCAAGCCGAGCGGCTGGCCGCCGCCGGGCTCACCGCCTACAACCACAACCTCGACACCTCGCGGTCCTTCTACAAGTCCATCATCAGCACGCGCACGTACGATGATCGATTGAAGACGCTGGAGACAGTTCGCAAGGCCGGCATCACCGTCTGCTGCGGCGGGATCATCGGAATGGGCGAGTCGCTCGACGATCGCTGCTCGATGCTGGCGACGCTGGCCAACCTCGACCCGCAGCCGGAGAGCGTGCCGGTCAACGCGCTGGCGCCGATGTCTGGCACGCCGCTCGGCGAGCGCGACCCGGTCGACCCACTGGAGCTGGTCAGGATGATCGCCACCGCCCGCATCCTCATCCCCAAGGCGCGGGTCCGACTCTCCGCCGGGCGGCTGGCCTTGACGCGCGAAGCGCAGGTGCTCTGTTTCCTGGCCGGCGCAAATTCGATCTTCTACGGCGAGAAGCTGCTCACCACCGGAAACCCCGACGTGAACGCCGACCTCAGCTTGCTCCGCGATGCGGGATTGAGGGTGGCTCCCCTCGAGGGAGGCGCAGAGTGAGCGTGGCCGCGCTTCCGGTCGCCGAGGTGGACGCGACCGAGATCGTCAAGCTGAAGCCCTGGACGCAGCCCTGGTGGAAGCCGGCGCCCGGCGACGGGCCGACCTTCTTCTGGATGGTGCTGATTCACGTCACCGCCCTGGTCGGGCTGTGTCTGTTTCCGTTCCCCGGCTGGCGCGTGCTGCTGGCGGCCGCGGGGTTGCACTTCCTGGGCGGCCTCGGCACCACGGTCTGCTTTCACCGCGGTATCACGCACAAGTCTGTGAAGCTGCACCCGGTGGTTCGGAACGTGATGACGTTCTTCACCATGCTGAACGGCTCGGGATCGCCGCTGTCGTGGGCGGCGAATCATCGCCTCCACCACGCCAAGTCCGACACCTCGGAGGACGTCTCGAGCCCGCGCGTCGGCGGCTTCTGGTGGTCGCACCTGCGCTGGCTCTGGCAGGCGGGCGCGGCGCCGATCAAGCGCTACTGCAGGGACATCGACACGCCGGCCTATCGATTTTGGACGAAGGTGCAGATCCCGATGTGCGCCCTCGCCTTCCTGATCGGGCTGCCGTTCGGCTGGGCGGCGTTCTTTTGGATGGGCGCGATTCGACTGGTGTTCGCGCTGCACGCGCAGTGCTTCGTGAACAGCGTCTGCCACCTCAAGAAGGACGCCGGCCCCGACGACGCCACCGCGCAGAACGTCCGCTGGCTGTCGCTGATGCACTTCTTCCAGGGGGAGAACTGGCACCAGAACCACCATGACCGCCCCGGCTCGGCCCGCCTCGGCTGGACGCCCGCGCAGCTCGACATCGGCTGGTACACGATCCTGCTGCTGGAAAAGGCCGGCCTGGCGACCGACGTCCGCCGCCCGAGCTTCGACCAGTCACTCGACGTCGCGGCTTAGGTCCTTACTTCGTATGGCGCCACTGGCGCCGCGCCTCGTAGGCGGCCAGCGCGACTGAGGTCGAGAGATTCAGCGAACGCAGGTCAGCGTCCCGCATGGGGATCGCCACGGTCTCCTCGGCGTGCTGCGCGAGCAGGTCGGTGGGCAGGCCGACGCTCTCGCGGCCGAAGATCAACACCGCCGGGCGCGGGTAAGCGATCTCCTGGAATCGCCGGGGACTTCGCGCGGTGAAGAAGAGCGGCGTCCCCAGCGACGGCAGCGCGCGCTCGAAATCGGCCCAGCTCGGCCAGACCGTCGGGTTCACCCGCGCCCAGTAGTCGAGCCCGGCGCGGCGAACCTCTTTTTCATCCAGGGAGAACCCGAGCGGGCGGACCAGGTGCAGCTGCGCGCCGACCGCCAGACAGGTCCGCCCGGCGTTTCCCGTGTTCCAGTGGATCTCCGGCTCGACCAGCACGACGTGAAGATCGCTCATGGTGGGTGCGCTTCGCCGGAGAGGAGCTGATATTCGCCGGGCGGGAGATCGCGCGGCAGCTCGATCTCGCCGAAGCGGACGCGGCAGAGGCCGAGCACGTGGCTGCCGAGCGCGGCGAAGATCCGGCGGACCTCGTGGTAGGCGCCGCCGACGATGGTGATCGTCGCCAGCGCGCCCGTTTCGCCCGGAAGGTCCAGGCTCGGGTGCGCGGCCTCGCGCGCCAGCGTCTCGAGCGCGCTGATCTTCGGCTCGTGCCCGTCGTCGAGGACCAGCTGGGCCGGCAGCGGCGAGAACGGCCCCGCCAGCGCCGCCTGGTAGGTTCGCGGCACCGCGCGCTTCGGATGCGTGAGACGCTGGATCTCGGTCCCGTCGGTGCTCCAGATGAGGAGCCCCGAGGTGTCGAGATCGAGCCGGCCCACCGGCCGCAGCTCGCCGAAGAGCGGCGCCTCCCGCAGCAGCTCATAGGCGGTCGGGTGGCGCGGATCGCGAAGCGCCGTCACGCAACCGAGCGGCTTGTTCAGCGCCAGCGTCACCCGATCGTGAAGCGCCAGCTCCTCGTCGTCGAGGGCCACGACCAACGGCAGCTCGACCGCGGCGATCTCGCGGCGCGGATCCTCCACGACAGCGCCCGCGATCTGGACGCGCCGCTCGGCGATCACGGCGCGCGCGACGGTGCGCGACCATCCCGCATTGCGCGCGAGCAGCACGTCTAGACGCACAGCTCGAAAGCGTAGCTCAGAAGACGGGGATCCCGATCGCGCGCATCACGGCCAGCTCGATCTCGCGGATTCGGGCTCCGGCAAGCGACGGTCCAAGAGGGGTGGCGTCCAGGTCCTCCTGGAGAAGGGTCGTGATCTGCTCGCACTTCAACATGCAGGCCTGGGGCGCACCCCCCTCGCCCCGGGACAGCCGGACGTGGGTCGGCGCCTCGCGGAGCGCCGTCGAGCAGGGCACCACGATCAGGTCGCCAGCCCGCTCATTGCGGGCGTTGATCGATAGAACGAAGACCGGCCGCCGCTTGTCGAGGTGAGCCCAGTAGAGACTGCCGCGCTGGTGCGAGCTCACTTCCTCCGCCCGCTGTTCGGTTTTTGCTCGGCCCGCAGCTTTCGCGCCTTTGACGAGGCCGCAGAGGCCCAAGCTCTGTCGTCCGCCTGTTCGGCTTCGCTCAGCGCCTCGTAATAGGCGGCCGTCTCCTCCTCCAGCCGGTTGAGGTTCTCCTGGCGCGAGATTTGCGCGAGCCACCGCTCCATTGCGGCGCTGCGCGTGACGCCGACCCGCGCCGCGTACCGGTCGACCGCTCCGAGGAGGGAGGGATCGATGCTGACGCTGATCTTCACCTTGCGAGCTCCGGTCATACTTTTTATGCTACCATTATTCCTACCACGCGCGGTTCGTCGCCGCGGTAATCTGCCCGGCCCATGGCCCCAGGCCCAGCCCAAGAAGGTCTTCGAAACGAGGCGCTCCAGGCGGCGTTGACTGCAGGGCTCGCCGGCAAGCCGGCGCAGCTCGAAGACCTGCTGAGTCGATTCGGCGGCCACGGCACGCGGCCGAACCTGCGGCTGGCGGCCGCTTTCGGCGCCGAGGTTTCGGAGCTGCCGGGAACAGTGGCGGGATTGCTCGATCGTCTGGGCGCGAACGACGCCGCGCCCGACCAACCCCAGGTGTTTCTCCCCGTCGCCGCGGCGCACGGATGGGTCGGCCGGCTGCGCGCAAAGCGAGAGGTCGGCACCGCCTGGGACGCGTTGGCGTTGCTGGCCGGGGACGAGCGATCCCCCGTCCGGATCGGGACGCTGGACGCACTGACCTCTTTCGCCGCGCGGCCGGGTGGCGCCGACGCCCTGGTAGCCCGGGCGAGCGACTGGCTGGAGCTCGGCGATCGCGAGATCTCCTTTGGGGCGGCCGGGGTGGTGGTCGAGGTCTTCGCCAGCCGGCAGACGCTGGCCGCCCTCTCGCGTCCCGAGCCCCTCCTCGACTACCTGGCACGCGCGATCGAGGCCATCGTCGGCGCTTCGCGCGCGGCGGAGCGCTCGGACGCACGCCGTCGGCTGCTGCTGGCGCTGCCGCGCACGCTGAGCGCGGGGGTGATCGCCTTCGGCGAGCACGGGGCGTCGTGGCTGGAAGAGGTCTGCCAGAACGCCCGACATCCCGATCTGCGCGTCGCGCTTTCAGACACCATCCTGGCGCTCGGCGACAAGGCCTCGGGTCAGGGGGCGGCCCTCGCTCAGCGGCTGCGCCTCGCCCTCGAGGGGAGCGCCAAGCCGCCGCGCGACCCGACGCGCCGTCGGCCGGGAGCCGGGCGGGGGAAATCTTCGCGGCCGATGCGCTGACCGCCCGCACGCCGTCGACCGGTTTGCTAACCTGCGGCGCTTGACCCCCGAGGCTGATTCTCGCCGCGCCGTTTGCGAACGATGCCGGCGCCCCACGTCGGTCTGCTACTGCGCGCATCTGGTGACGCTGGAGACGCGGACGCGCGTGATCCTGCTGCAGCACCCGCGCGAAAAGCGCGTTCCGATCGGGACGGCTCGGCTGGCACACCTCTGTCTGCCGAGCTCGGAGCTGCACGTGGGCATCGACTTCGACAACGATGAGCAGGTCCGCGCGGCGCTCGCCGATGATCCCGTTCGTCCCGCCTACCTTCTGTTCCCGGGACCACAGGCGATCGACCTGGCAGTCGAGCGGCCAGCCGGGCCGATCACGCTGGTGGTGGTCGACGGGACCTGGTGGCAGGCGCGCAAGCTGCTGAAGCGCAACACCGCGCTGACCGCACTGCCGCAGCTCCGTTTCACGCCGCCTGCGCTGAGCCGCTACCGAATTCGCCGCGAGCCGGCCGACCATTGCGTGGCGACGGTCGAGGCGCTGGCGCTGGCGCTGGGCGCGCTGGAAGAGGACCCCGAGCGGTTCGCCACGTTGCTGCGCCCCTTCGAGGCGATGATCGACACCCAGATCCGCTACGCCACGACGGTGCGCGGGGCGCGGCGCCGGCACGCGCTCCACCGGACGCGCAAGGCGCAGCGCCCCACGATCTCGACGATGTTGCGCGCGCGCGCCGAGAACCTCGTCTGCCTACACGGTGAGGCGAACGCCTGGCCGGCGCGGCGCCCGGGCGGACATCCCGCGGAGATCGTCCACTGGCTGGCGCGGCGCGCCGGCACCGGCGAGACCTTCGAGGCCGTCATCAAACCGCGCCGCCCGCTGGCACCGGCGATTCCGCGCCACATCCGAATCAGCGAGGAGCAGCTGGCGGCGGGCGAGAGCTGGAGCGACTTCCGCGCGCGGTGGGAGGCGTTCCTGCGTGAGGACGACTTCGCCTGCAGCTGGGGACGCTATCCGCTCGATCTCCTGGAGGCGGAGGGGGTCGCGCTGCCGAAGGCGCGCCTCGACATGCGCCCGGTGGCCGGCGGGCATCTGGGCGCGCGCACTGGATCGGTCGAGGACTGCACGGCGCGGCTGGGCGTCGCGGCGGCGGAGCCGTTCGCCCTCGGGCGGGGCGGCGCGCGGCTGGCGGCGCTCACGGCCATCGTCGACAAGATGATGAGCCTGTGAGCGCGCCGGCGGTCGATGCGCTGCTGGCGTCGATCCGCAAGCGGTGCAAATCGGGGCTCTGGTCGCAGGGGGTGACGCTGGCCCGCGCCGGCGCTGTGGCGGTCGAGTCGCGGAGCGCCGACGAGATCGTGGTGCGGGTCCGGGCGCCCGGACGCGTGGTGCCCCCGACGGTGGTCCTCTACCCGACGGAGAACGAATGGGAGTGCGATTGTCCGTCGCGCGTCAGCCCCTGCGAGCACGTGGCGGCCGTGGCGATCGCGCTCGGCGAGGCCAAGGGTGAGGCGGTAGAGACGGCGGTCCCCGTCGCGGCGCTGGGTGCGCGCGTCGGCTATCGGTTCGTCCGCGCCGACGAAGGATTGCGCCTCGCGCGCGTCCTGATTGGCGCGGACGGCGCCGAGACGCCGCTCGAAGGTGGATTACGGGCGCGGCTGGCCAACCCGACGGACGCGGCCGCGTTGCAGCTCGAAGAGGCCGACCTGAACGTCGATGCCCTCCTCGAGAGCGGCGGGGGCAGCCGCGGCGTGCTCTCTCCCGGCAAGCTGCACGGGTTGATGCAGCTCCTGGCCGGCGCGCCGCGCGTCAGCGTCGACGGCGTTCCGTCCGCCATCTCCGCAGAGGAGGTTCTGCCGCAGGCCACGTTGATCGATGCCCGCCGCGCCGATGGCGCCGCGGAGGTCCGGCTCACAATCGCCGCCGACCCGCGCGTCCGATCGGTGGTGGCCTCGGGCGTCGCGCTCTGCGAAGACGACGGACACCTGGTGCTGCGTCCTTTGGGCGAGATCGAGCTGACTGGCGATCGTCTGCAGCACCTCCCGGTGCGGCGCGCGTTCGGCGCGGCCGAGCTGGGCGAGCTGGTCACCGTCACCCTGCCCGATCTCGCCCAGCGCACCGCGCTCGACAACCGCAGCCGACAGCTGCCGCCGGTGGTGCGCAATCTCGAGCCGCGCATCGTGCTGCAGCTCGATCAACTCGATCCCACCGCCGGCGGTGGCCTGAGCGTGTTGCCGGCGTTGGTCTATGGCGCGCCGCCCTGTGCCCGCATCGATGGCGGCAAGCTGGTGCACCTGCGCGGGCCGGTGCCGCTGCGGGATCCGCCCGCCGAGCGACGAGCGGTGGAACGCCTGCGCGCCGATCTCGATCTGTTGCCCGGCCGCCGAACCAACTACGCCGGCGCCGACGCGCCGCGCTTCGTCGAGAGGCTCAAACGCTGGCGAGGCGATCTGTCCGGTGGCGCCGCGGGCGTGGTCAAACCGGCGGCCGTGCTGGAGCCGCGCCTCGAGCTCGCCACCGACGGCGACATCACGGCCGGCACGGAGGCGGTGCGGTTCGAGCTGACCTTCACCACCAAAGCCGGCGGCAGCGTCGGCGCCGACGCCGTGGTGCGGGCCTGGGAAGAGGGGCTTGGCATCGTGCCGCTCACCGGGGGCGGTTGGGCGTCATTGCCGCTCGGCTGGATGCAGAAGCACGGACAGAGCGTCGCCGATCTGCTGGCCGCGCGACAGGACGACGGGCATCTGGCGCGGCACGCGCTGCCGGCGCTGGCGGCGCTCTGCGCCGAGCTCGACCACCCGCCGCCGCCGGGGCTCGATCGGTTGGCGCCGCTGATCGCGGGCTTCGAGCGCCTGCCGGAGGCGCCGCTGCCCGCCGATCTGACAGCCACGTTGCGGCCGTATCAGCAGCAGGGGGTGAGCTGGCTGTCGTTCCTGCAGAGCGCGGGCCTGGGCGGCATCCTGGCCGACGACATGGGCCTCGGTAAGACGCTGCAGGCGATGTGTACGTTCGATTCCGCGCCCGGGCGGACGTTGGTCGTCGCGCCGACCAGCGTGATCTTCAACTGGCAGGCCGAGCTCGGGCGCTTCCGTCCCGCGCTCAAGGTCTGCGTCTATCACGGCGCGAACCGCGCGCTCGATCCGACGGCCGACGTGACGCTGACCAGCTACGCGCTGCTGCGCCTCGACGAGAAACGCCTGGCCGCGGAGAGCTGGCGGACCGTGGTCCTCGACGAGGCGCAGGCGATCAAGAACCCCGACAGCCAGACCGCGCGCGCCGCCTACGCGCTGCCGGCGTCGTTCCGGCTGGCGCTGACCGGCACCCCGGTCGAGAACCGGCTCGAGGAGCTCTGGAGCCTGATGCACTTCGTGAACCGGGGCCTCTTGGGCGGGCGATCCGACTTCGCCGATCGCCACGCGCGCCCCATCGCCGACGGCGTGTCGGGCGCCGCCGCGGCGCTGCGACAGCGGGTGCGCCCGTTTCTGCTCCGGCGGCTCAAACAGGACGTCGCCCCCGAGCTGCCGCCGCGCACCGACGCCGTGCTGCGGGTCGAGCTGGGGGACGGCGAGCGCACCGTCTACGACGCCGTTCGCGCGGCGACCCAGAAAGACGTCCTCGCGCTCTTCGACGGGGGCGGCGGCGGCGTGATGAAGGCGCTCGAAGCGTTGCTGCGCCTTCGCCAGGCGGCTTGTCATCCGGCGCTGGTCCCAGGGCAGACGGCCACCACCTCGTCGAAGGTCGAGGCGCTGCTCGAGGCGCTGGAGACGGCGGTCGCCGAGAATCACAAGGCGCTGGTCTTCTCGCAGTGGACCAGCCTGCTCGATCTGATCGAGCCGGCGCTGGCCCGCGCCGAGCTGCCGTTTGTGCGCCTCGACGGCAGCACGCGCGATCGGGGCGAGGTGGTGACGCGCTTCCAGGCCGACGACGGCCCGCCGGTGATGCTGGTGTCGCTGAAGGCGGGCGGCAGCGGCCTCAACCTGACCGCCGCCGATCACGTCTTCCTCTGCGACCCCTGGTGGAACCCCGCCGTCGAGGCCCAGGCCGCCGATCGCACGCACCGGATCGGCCAGACCCGCCCGGTCTTCGTCTATCGCCTCGTCGCCGCCGACACTGTCGAGGAGCGAATCCTGGCCCTGCAGGACAGCAAGCGCGCGTTGATGGACGCCGCGCTCGGCGACGGCTCCGCCGCGGCGGGCCTCACCAAGGCCGATCTCCTGGCGCTGCTCGCCTGAACGGTCCGTGTCGTTTCAGCGAGCCGCGTCTTGCGCTTGCTTGAGCGCGGCGCGGATCTCGGGGTGCTCGTCGAGAAAGGCTTGGCGGCTCTCCCGGCTGATCTCGACCACCACCGTCACGTCGCGCAGGATCTTCGACTGGCAACCGAGCCGCGAGTTGGACTTCACGTCGAACGCTTTGTCCATGATGTCCTCTTCGCGGTCCGACGCCTCGGTCAGCGCGCCGAGCCCTTCCTTCACGTAGACGTGGCAGGTCGAGCAGGCGCAGACGCCGCCGCAGGCCGACCCGACCTGCGCGTGCGCCTTGTTGGAGGCCTCGAGGATGCTCGTCCCGATCGGCACCTCGATCTCTATCCCGTCCGGTTCGAATCGTACCCTCGGCATCAGTGCGAATGTCCCCCGTGGCCGCCGGCGCGCGACGCGAGGTCGCGCTTGGGCGAGGTTTCGTCAGCCTTCGCTTCGACCGCCGCGAGGTCCTTCCCGCGCAGACCCCGATCGAAGGCCTCGTTCATTCGACGCCCGGCGAAGTCCTTCGAGGCCCCATCGAGCGCTTCGACCGCCGCGCGGATCGCGTGGTGGTCCTTCCCTGCGCGCGCCCTCGCCAGCGCGACCAGCGCTCCGTCGATCGCCGTGCGGTCTGCGGGCGTCAGCAGAGCGGGGCTGTCGGCCATCGCCGACCGGGCCGCGGCCGCGATCCGATCGGCCTCCACCTGCTGCTCGGTGAGCAGGCGAACCTGAACGTCCTCCTCGGCGTGGGCGAACGAATCGAGCAGCATCCGCTCGACCTCCTCGTCGGTGAGGCCGTAGCT
>DATAVR010000045.1:0-5182 GCA_036267635.1 Polyangia bacterium
CGACGTGGCGGAGGTGTCGCTGTCGCAGGGGTCGCTCACCATCACCTTCTTCGAGAAGCAGCGGCTGATGCTGACGCCGCAGCCGTCACCGCGTCAGCTGTGGGCCGCCTTCCGCGATCGCGCCTGGCATTTCGATTGGGACGACGCGCGCGGCGCCTGGCTCGACGATCGCGGCCAGGGGGTCGACCTCCTGGCGCTCATCGAACAGACGATGCGCGAGGTGGCGAAGGTGACGGTGAAGATCGCGCCGCCCAGCTAGGACGCGAGCTCGATCATCTTCAACATGGCGCGGGCGGCACCGGCGCGGACGTCGTCGGGGACGGTGATGCGCTGGGCGGGCGGCTCGTCGCGCAGCGTGCGGTAGACGTTCTCCAGGTCGATCGCCTTCATGTAGCGGCAGAGGCGGCACGGTTTGTAGAACTGCTTTTCTGGGTGGTCGAGCTCGAGCCGCACCACCAGGCCGCACTCGGTGAGGATCGCGTAGCGGGTCTGCTCCGGATGCGCGTCGACGTACTTCGCCATCTGCGACGTCGAGAGGACCGCGTCGGCTGCCTGCTGCAGCTCGGGCCGGACCTCGCCGTGGACGATCACCGTCGCGCCCGGATCGTCACGCCGGATGCGCGCGATGTCCTCCACGCTCATCTGGTGGTGGACGTGGCAGGCGCCCTCCCAGGCGAACACGTTGCCGACGTTCCCCTCCTTCGCACCGGCCCGGATGATCGGCTCGATCATCTCGGCGTACTCGCGCGGGTGGAACTTGTGCGGCTCGGGCGGCGGCAGGTAGGTTCGCTTGGTCTTGAGCGCCACCTGATAGGCGAGGTTCTGATCGGGGACGAAGAGCAGGTCCGGCACCCCCAGCCGATCGGCGATGCGCGCGGCGTTCGAGCTGCTGCAGCAGCTGTCCGACAACGCTTTGACGTCGGCGTAGGTGTTGACGTAGGTCATCGTGGCGAAGCGGCGGCCGGCGGCGCGCAGGAACTCCTGGCGCTCGGCGACGTCGTCGGCGTCGACCTCCGCCAGCGAGCAGAGCGCGTCGAGGTTGGGGAGATAAACCGGGCGTTCGGGCGCCAGCGTGTGGCACCCCTCGGCCATGAAGCGCACCCCGCAAAAGACGACCAGCGCCCCTTGCGACGGATCGAGATCGCGCGCCTTGACCGCCAGCTCGAAGCTGTCACCGACGACGTCGGCTACCGCCTGAACCTCGGGGACCTGGTAGTTGTGCGCCGGGATGAAAGCGCGTTTGTCGTGCTTGAGCCGCCGGATCTCCTCCCACAGCCAGGCGACGCGCGCCGCCTGCGCCTCGGGCAGATGCCCGCGCCGCACCAGCTGGTCGAGCGTCACGAACGACATCTCGCCACGTTTCTAGCGCGCCAAGCCCCGGCCGTCGACCGTGGCCGCGGGCGGTCGGCGGGAACGGTCGTGGTAGGGTCACCGTCGATCAATGGAGCGGCTGTTCGATCCGGAGGTTTGGCGGGAGGTGACCGGGGGCGAGGTGGCGAGCCGCGTCCGCCGGCTCGCCCGCGTGACGCCGCTCGTGCCCGCGCCCTCGCTGGGGCGGCGCACCGGCGCCGACGTCTGGTTGAAGCTGGAGAACCTCCAGCGGACAGGATCGTTCAAGCTGCGCGGCGCCGCGGCGCGGATTGCCGCAGTGGCGCTCGAGCCGGGGGCCCGGCGCAAGGTGATCGCGGCGTCGGCGGGGAATCACGGCCTCGGCGTGGCGCTGGCGGCGCGGACGTTCGGCGTCGAGGCGACCGTGCTCGTGTCGGCGCAAGCCCCAGAGTTCAAGCGCGTCGGAATCGCCGCGCTCGGTGCCAAGGTCGAGGTCGCCGGCGCCAGCTACGACGAGGCCGAGGCGGAGGCGCGCCGTCGCGCGGAAGCCGATCCGGGCTCGGTGTTCGTGTCGGCGTTCGACGACGACTACGTCATCGCCGGCAACGGCGGTCTCCTGGCGCGCGAGATCCTGGCGCAGCTGCCCGACGTGCAGTCGATCGTCGTGCCGGTCGGGGGCGGCGGGCTGGCCGGCGGCATCGGCGTCGAGGTGGTACCGCGGGGGATCAAGATCCTCGGCGCCTCGCCCGAATCGAACTGCGCCATGCGGCGCTCGCTCGACGAAGGGCGCGCCTACACCACCTACGACGGCGGTCCGACGCTCGCCGAGGGGCTGGAAGGGGCGGTCAGCGAGCGGACGTTCGCCATGGCGCGTGATTACTTCCCGGAGATCGCGCTCGTCAGTGAGCTCGCCATCCGCAGCGCGATCGTCTACGCCTACCGAACGCTGGGGATCCAGTGCGAGGCCTCGGCCGCGCCGGTGATCGCCGCGCTGCTCGACGACGCCAGCGCGATCCGCGGCCGCCGGACGGTGGTCGTCATCAGCGGCGGCAACATCGAAGCCGACCTGCTCGATCAGCTGCTCTCGGGCGCGCCCGTCTCGTAGTCGTCATCCACAGGTTTTTTACAGCTTTTGGGCCTCGGCGGCGCCGGCGGCCTTGGCCCGCGCCAGGGCGGCGCTGCGCAGCAGGTGACCGGTCGGGCCGTCGCCCAGCTTGGCGCGCGCGGCCGCGCCGTGTCCCGCGCCGAGGATGTCGCGCAGATAAGCCTCGTACTGGAAGGTGTCCGAGTGCTGCTCGGTGTGACAGGCGGTGCAGGTGCTGGCCGGCGCCTCCCGGTGAACCGACGAGGGATCCTCGAGGCCCTTCTCAGCCACGTGAATCGAGCCGGGGCCGTGGCAGACCTCGCACTGCACGTCGCGCAGACGGTTGGTGTGCCCCAGGCTGGAGCCGCCCACCTGCCCGTAGCCGGTGACGTGGCAGCCGGTGCACTTGTAGTCGTTCTCCTTCCCCACCTCGACCAGAGTGTGCCAGGCGCCGGCGTGGACGGTGGTTTTCCAGAACGCCAGCGCCTGCTTGTGGCAGCCGCCGCACTTCGCGTCGCCGACGTAGAACGCGCGCCCCGGCTCGGGCGGCGGGGGCGGCGGCGCGTTGCGCAGGTTGATCGCCGCGACCTCGGCGTCGAGCTTGCGCATCGCCGCCGCCGTCTTCTCGTCGCGCGGCAGACTTCGGCGGAGCGGGATCAGCCGATTGGTGAAGTAGCTGCCGGCGGCCGGCGGCGTCCAGGGGCGATCGAGCGTCTTTTTTTCGTCGTCGAGCGCGGCGCGTTCGCGCCGCTTGGCAGCCACGAACGCGGGATCGCCGCCGGCGCTGGCCGCCGACCAGCGCTTGAGCTCCTCGTCGAGGCGTGCCGTCGCCGCGTCGATCTCCACCCGACGCATCGCCGCCGCGTCCGGCCCGCCCGCGTCGGTCAGCGGCCCGGCGCCCCGCAAGACGAAGTCGATCCGCCCGACGCGCGCCAGCTCCTCGGCGGCGGCGACCAGGTAGCTCGACCCGACCTGCTCGGCGCGCGCTTGGCCGCTGCCGACCTGCTTGCCGAGCACGATCAGATCGGGCGCCGCCGCCCGCGCCAGCCTCCGGGCCGCCGGACGGTCGAGCGGAACGAGCGCGATCACCAGATCCGCCCCGGCGGCGCGCAGCCGCGCGACCTCGCGCTTGGCGGCGGGTACCGGATCCTCCGCCTCGGCGCCGACGCGCGCCGCGAGCGCCGGATCCGCGACGCCGAAGATCCCGATCCGCACCTCGCCGATCGTCTCGAGCTCGGAGGGCGCCACGGCGGCTGACTCGGAGAAGTTCATCGCCAGGCGGCGCGGCACGACCTCGCCGTGCCCACTCCCAATGTCGGTCTCTGCCAGCCCCGCGGCGAACGGCCCGAGTCCCTCCAGCGTCTTCCCCAGGAACCTGGCGCGCAGCTCGTTGGCCGCCTTCTCTTTGGCGCTGCTGCTCTCGGGAAACGACAGACCGCCGCCGTCGACGAGCAAGGTCGCCGGGTGTGCGGTCGACCGCTCGGAGGCGCGCACGAGCGCCGCGTATCGCGCGAGATCCCCCAGCGGATCGCTGGTGCACCCACACGGCTCGAGCGTCCCGTGGACGCTGGCGGTGTAAAAGAGCGTCAGGTGCCGCTCGCCGCCGGAGGGTCGGGACGCGCCGTGCACCATCGCCATCCCGCCGCCGGCGACGACGACCAAGGCCAGACCGGCGCCGAGCAACGAGGTTCGCATGAGGCGGCACTATGGCAATCGGGGGTACGCGCTGGCAATTCCCGATTCCCCACTGCGGCGCTTGACAGCGACCGGGCCGGCCGGTAGGTTTCGCAGCTCGTTTTTCCGAAGGACCCACCCAACCATGGCCGTAGTCATTCGTCTCACCCGCGCCGGCGGAAAAAAGGTTCCCTTCTATCGTGTGGTCGCCGCCGATCGGCGCAGCCCGCGGGACGGTCGATTCATCGAGCAGCTCGGTGTCTACGACCCGATTCGGGAGCCGATCGAGTTCCGCGTCGACGAGCAGCGGCTCAAGCACTGGCTGTCGGTCGGTGCGGTTCCCAGCCAAACGATGTCCGAGCTGCTTCGCCGGCAGCGGCGCGCCGCGCCGCCCGCCACGGCGGCGTAGCCCCGCGGGTTCATGAGCGACGACGCTCAGAAACCGAGTGAACCAGCTCTGCGCGAGCTGATCGACTTCATGGCGCGTGGTCTCGTCGATCGCCCCGAGGAGGTCGAGGTCGAGGAGGTCTCCGAGCCGGACGCGCTGGTGTTCGAGCTCAAGGTGGCGCTGGAGGACCTCGGCAAGGTGATCGGTAAGCAGGGGCGGACCGCCAAGGCGTTGCGGACCATCTTGTCGGCTGCCTCGGCGAAGAGCCGCCGGCGGGTCATCCTCGAGATCCTCGAGTAGCGCGACGGACCCCAAGCGCTCCGCCTACGATCCGGACACGCTGGCCGTCGGCGTCTTTGGTCGTCCGCACGGCGTGGCGGGTGAGCTCTCGCTCCGTCCCTACAACCCGCACGGGCGGAGCCTGGGATCGCTGCGGCGCATCGTCGTCGTGCGTGAGGGTCAGCGGCAGGAACGCGAGGTGGTCGCCTGCCGACCCGTCGAGGGGGGCTATCTGATGCGGCTGGCCGGGGTCGGCGACCGCGACGCCGCCGCCGTGCTGACTCTGGGAGAGGTGCGGGTGGCGCGCACGTCGCTGCCGCCGCTCGAGCCGGGCGAGTATTACGTCGAAGACGTTCCCGGCTGCACCGTCGAGGACGAAGCGGGCCGCGCGCTGGGGGTGGCGGTCGGCACCTTCTGGAACGGCGCCC
>DATAVR010000046.1:0-12559 GCA_036267635.1 Polyangia bacterium
AGATTCTCCGGGAGGTTCTCGCCCCGCCCCGGTGTCTGCCACGCGCGCCGCCGGCGCCATTCGGCTCTCGCGACGTGGCGGGCGATTCCACGGCTCCAGGCGAGCACGTTCTCCGGCAGGTGCGGCCCCTCACCCACGAGCGCCCGCAGACACACCTCTTGGACGATATCGTTCGCCAGGTCCGCATCCCTGGCCAGACGACGCACGTAGCTGGCGAGGGCCGGCAAGCATTCCGCCAGCAGCGCTCCGACCGACCGCCGCCGCTCGATATGGGCACGCAACGCGGGGAGCGTCTACTCCAGCGGAATGGACAGGAGATGCCTTTGGACGTCGAGGGTTTGGGGATCATTGGGATAGTTCTTCAACATGAGGCGCGCTTCCTGCTGGGCCTCCTTGAAGCGCCCCATGTCGACCAGCGATTTGGCTACGATGAAGGCCCGTTCGGGGGCATCGGGGCCATGCGGGAAGCGGGCGTTTCCCTCCCGTGCGAGCTGCAGCGACAGCGGCGGATCGGTCTCGCGGAGTTGATGCAGCCTCACCATCAGCGCCGCCTCGTTGACCAACGCGGCGACATCTCGCGGCGTCAGGGCAACCGGATGGCCGGCGGCATCGGGCGTCGCCTCCCTGGGAGCGGCCGGAGGCGCCGGGCTGTCTGAGCCGCCAGGTGACTCGGCGTTTCGATTCCTGGTCCCGTCGACGGAGCGTGGTCCACCGCGCGCGACGAACGCGCCCATCGCCAGGACGCCCACACTCCCCATCACCAGCACCACGACAGCGCGTCTTGACATCTATGGGTTGGGAACGTCTGCCGGGTTCGGTGGATGGTTCAGCAGGTGATGGTCGACGTCACCGGCGAAGTCGTTGCCCGGATACTTCGCGACCATCACCCGAGCTTCCTCCCGCGCCTCCGCCACGCGGCCCATGTTGAACAGGGCTTTGACGAGATTCCAGTTGAATTCAGGGGCGCTGGGGCTGTCTGGAAAGCGATCGAGTGCTTCTCGCGCCAATCTCAGCGACAGGGGCGGATCCGACGCTGCCAGGTCATGCAGCTTGGTCATCAGCGATGTCTCGTCGAGTGGCTGGTCAGCTTCTGGCTTCGTTGCGACGCGCACTCGCGGTCCCATCGCCAACGCGACAGGCAATGGTGGCAGGGGCTTCGCGGGAGGTTCACTGGGTGCCGGCGGAGTCGCTGCCACCACTGGATCCGGCGTCTCGATCGGCGCCGGCTCCGGACGATTCTTGCGCGCGGCGACCACGACGAACAAGACCGACAGTGCGACCACGCCAGCGGCCAGAATGATGGTTGCGGGCTTGGCAGGCTTGGACATGACGTCCGGAAGGAACGAGGCTGAGAACTACTTCAGATTTGGGATCAGATCGCGCGTGATGAGGTGGGAGTCAGAATACACACTCTTGATATTCGCCACGGTGTTGTTCGACGTCTCGTATCCCGCCCAGATGTTGAACAGTATCCACGGCGCCGCAGTGGGGAACATCGCGCTCGGCGTGGGAATGAGGCCCGTTTCGTGCAACGCGAGCGGCATCGTGCCGCCCGCAATGCCTTTGACGCTGCTATAGAGGCTCGAAAACGGCTGATTGGTTCCGTAGGTATCGCCGCCCGTAATATCGACCACGCTGGCGCCCGGATAGAAAGAGCCAGTCGGAGAGCCGCTATAGGGCATGAGCCAGATGATGTTGTTGAGCCCCTTTGTCTCAGTGAGGTAGTTGAACGAATATTTGTACAAGGCAACGAATTGGGCGGCGGTGCCTTGGGCCCACCAGAACCATCCGTTAGATTGCGTTTCGTGAAAGAGCGCCAGGATTATCGGTACATTGGCGGCCTTCATGGCACCGACTTGAACCGCGATGTAGTTCAGCCTATTGTTCCAGGCGGTGTTCTCCGCTGTTCCCGCCGTGATCGCGTTGGTCAACAAGCTACTTGCTGCTGTGGTGGTGGGTTCCGCACAATTCGCGCCCATGTAGCAATCTTGCGCGCATGTGGAACCGGCCACAGGTTCGCCGACGTGATAGCGGAACATGGTCAACCCGCCCGCGTTCCAGTACGCAATGGCGCGCGTCGTAGAAGCAGTAACCGATGAGCAGGAAGCACCATTGGTGTAAAGGAAATCGCTTCCATCAATCGCCGGGTACTTCCCGATATTGGTATTGTACCAGCTAATGTCGGTGGGGTTGGCGTTCCAGTTGGCTTCCTGCTGGCCAGACAAGACGTGATTGCCGTACTGGCTATAGAGGTAGCAAAGCAGCTTCTGCGCCTGCGGCGATGCGCCTGGGGTGACCGGCATGACGCTGCAGGGAGATGTCGTCGTCCCGCCCGTTCCCGTCGTCCCACCCGTTCCCGTAGTTCCTCCTGCGCCCGTGGCTCCGCCGCTCGCCGTCGCGCCGCCGGAGCCTCGATTGCCCGCACCGCCGGTGACGCCGCCGCTGCCGGTGCTCCCGCCGGTGCCGGTCGTACCACCGCTCGCCGGAACGCCTCCGGTACCCGTGACCCCGCCGCTGCCGGTGGTCCCGCCGGTGGCGGTCGTGCCGCCGCTGCCCGTCACACCCCCGCTGCCGGTCGTGCCGCCGCTGCCCGTCACGCCCCCGCTGCCGGTCGTGCCGCCGCTCGCCGTCGCGCCCCCGCTGCCGGTCGTTCCCCCGCTCGCCGTCGCGCCCCCGCTGCCGGTTGCGCCACCGCTGCCGGTCGTGCCGCCGGTGTCGGCCGATCCGCCGGTTCCCGCTGGACCGCCCGTGCCGCCGGTCTCGCTTGCGCCGCCCGTGCCACCCGCGTCGTCACTCGAGTCCGATGCCGCGCAGCCGTAGGAACCGAGCGCGACGATGATCGACAGAAAGAGGGCTTTCTTCATGACCGTGCAAGGGCAAGACGAACGCCAAACCTTCCCCGAAAACAGCGACGGCGTCCTAACCGCGACTGCGCGAATGGTCGACCACCGCCTCATGGACAGTAGCGAGGCATGTTCAGCTGCGAGCGATTCGACGAGATGGTCGCCCCCCAGTTGGAGGCGGCGTTGTACTGGCTGATGGAGAGCACGCCGTTGGCGATGCGGGCGTTGATGTTCGTGACGTTGTCCCAGGCCGGGTCGGGACCGGCCGGGCTGCCGCCGACGCCGTAGCCGGTGTCGGCTAGGATCGGCTTGCCCGTCACCTGGTTCACGCCGGCCCACGTCATCTTGTCGCCGCGAATCTGAGCCGTCGCCGCGTCTGTTCCCCCGCCGGAGGTGTTGATGAACGTGAACTGGCTCATGTCGAAGTACGAGTACCAGTTCTTGCCGTTGTCCGACCCGTCGCCGCCCGTATTGTTGTTCGTCCCGACCCAGGGCGAGATGTCCATCGACAGGGCCGCGTTCGGCAGGTAGGTCTTTATCGCCGCGGCGAACTGACCCATGATCTGTCCCGCCTGGGCGAAGGTCCAGGGCACGGTCTCGATGCCGGTGTACGTGTACTGGTAGAAGTCGGGCTCCATCTCGAACACGATCGGCTTCGTGGTGCCGTAGCAGGCGGCGAAGCCCTGCGCGTAGCTCTTGTAGACGTTGACGATGGCGGTCAGGTTGTTGGTGATGTCCGCGGTGCCGGTGTGACAGAGATCGTTGTTGGCTCCACAGGTGGTCACGTTGCAGTCACAGATCCCGAAGTGGCGCTTGACGTAGAAGGCCGCCACGTAGGCGACGATGACCGGGACCTTGCCCGCCAGCGCGCCACCGGCGTTCGCTTCGGTGCAGACGTAGCTCATGTCGAAGGTGTCCTTCTGGCCCATCCATCCCGGCGTGAAGAAGTCGATCTGCGGAATCATGGACGGGTTCGCCTTGGCCACCGAGTCGATGGTTCCGAAATGAAACCGACACGGATCGAACACCTGGTCGGCGGTCATCGCGCCGCCTGTGCCGGTGGAGCCCGCCGCGCCCGTGCTGCCGCCCGAGCCGACGCCCGCGTGCCCGCCGGTCGACGTCGCCCCGCCGCTGCCCGTAGCCCCCCCCTTGCCCGCGGCGCCGCCGGTGCCGGTGGTCCCGCCGACGCTGGTCGTCCCACCGCTGCCTGTCGCGCCGCCGCTGGCTTTCGCGCCGCCGCCGCCCGACGTCCCGGCGGTCCCGGAGGCCCCGCCCGCGCCGGTCGTTCCGCCGGTTCCCTTCACGCCGCCGGTGCCGGTGATTCCCCCGCTTCCCGTGGCGCCGCCACTGGCGGTTGTTCCGCCGGTGCCCGTCGAGCCCCCGGTGTCGGTCGTTCCCGCCGATCCGCCGGTGCCCGAGGGACCGCCCGCGCCTCCAGTGGCATCGCCGGTTCCACCCGTCTCGCCCGTTTCCGACCCCGTGCAGCCGTAGAACGCCAGCCCGGCGACAATCGACAAGACGAGAGCAATCCTCATGTCCGAATCTAGGGGACGGAGGGAGCGGACCTTCCCTGGAAACGACGTTGGGGCCGGCGCTAGCGGTTCTGAGACCACGCCAGCGTCCGCTCCGCGAGCGCGCGAAACGAACCGTGCGGGAACTGCGCCAGGTACCTGGCGCTCAGAGCCGCGGCGTCGGCATCGTGGTGATCGATGGCGGCCTCGATCGAGATGGCGAGCGCCTCGTCGGCCAGCGCGCCCCTGGGCTGCCGCTCGAGGTAGCGCTTCGCCAGGGAGCGCGCCAGCTCCGGGTCGCGGTCGACCCGCAAGGCACGCGTCGCCCCGACGAGCAGCGACGGATCGTCCGAAGGCGCCTCCGCCTGCGGACGTCGAGCACGATTATCCACCACCGGCCGGCGCACCACCAGCGGCGGCGGCGGGGTCGTCGAGGGAACCGATTCAACGGCAGGCGTGGCTTGGATGGTCAGGCCCTGATACAGCGCGGGGAGCCGCGGGGCGGAACGGGAATCAGCCCTCGGAGAGACGAGCGTTTCCAGAGAACGAACCAACCGGGTCGGCCAACCCGTGAACGCCGCGCTTGCTATCGCGCCGCTTCCCATCAGGACGGCCCCGACCACGACCGGCCGCAGCCACATCGTTCGCGGCCTCACCTCGCCGCGGCCGAGGCTCAACAGCAGCCGTTGCTTCCGGCCGAGCGGGAGGCGGATCGGATCCATGCTCTCGATCAGGTCGACCGCTCGCGCGCGCAGGTCGACCGCTCGCGCGCGAACCCCCGCCAGTTCGGAAGGGCGATCGTAAGAGCCATCGACCAATCGGTCGAACGGAGCGAAGTCGTCGTCGTCTCGGGTTGCCATCAGGTTCGAGGCGCCTTCCCTCGCCGTCCGCCCAAGGGCGCCGCTGGATCATACCCCCGGTCGTACCGCGCAACGAGCGCCAGGAACTCCTTCCGCGCCACGTGCAGCCGCTTCCAGACGGTGTTCACGGCGACGCCCTGAATCTTCGCGATCTCTTCCCCCGATAGGCCGTCGATCTCGAACAGGACGAACGCAGCGCGCCGCTCGACGTTCATCTTCGAGAGCAAGGCGTACAAAACACGCTGGTTCTGCTTGCGCTCGAGCGCCCGCGCCGGCCCGGAACCGTCATCCGGCAGCGCGTCGACGTCGTCGGTGTGCTCCCGGGTGAAGATCCTCTTTATCCATGTGCGGCGGCGGAAGTCACGGACCTGACGCTGGGTGATTCGATAGAGCCACGCCGCAGGGTTGCTGCCGTCGAACGCGTGGAGCCGGCGGCTGGCGACGAGGAAAACCTCCTGCGCAATGTCCTCCCGGTCCGCTTCGGGCCCCCCGAGGGCGCGGATCCACCTGAGGACGCTCTCGCACCAGACGTCGTAGAGCGTTAGGAAACGCGTGCGACGCACCAAATGCGAACTCGAGTCCTCACAGTTCGGCGAACCACTGCTCACCGAAACCGAAAGTCCAGCCATCACCACTGCAAGGGACCGTCGGCAGACTTTCCTTGCCGAAATCGACATGGCAGCCGAAAAAAGAATCGGTATGTCAGAGACGCGTCGGCGGCCCTGCTCGGATATCGTTGAGGATGTGAGTAAGCCGCGTACCTGGCACCTGACCGTCGGGCTGGCTCTGTTTTTCGGTTCCATGCCCAGGGTGGCCGCGCAGGGCGCGCATGTGGATCCCGCGTCGCTGATCGGAGGGTCCAGCACGTGTCCGACACCGGCGCTCGTCTGGCAGCATGTACTGCCGCTCGTCGCCAGCCCGACTTTGGTCGATCGAATACGCTCGCTGGGTGGACCCGCCCCTGTGCAGATCATCGACCTCGGGCCGTCCTTCCGAGTCACTGTGGGGGGGCACGTTCGCGAATACACGGAGGAGGCGCGAGACTGCGCGAAGCGAGCCCAGTTCGCCGCCGTGTTCGTGGCAATCGCGGCGGGAGCCGACCCGGCATCGGCCACCACACACCCGCCCGTATCCCCACCGGTCGACGCCGTTCGTGCAAGCCCGACCGTGGTCGTCGCCGCACCCGCCGTCGCGCGCGTTCACTTGGACCTGGGCGCGACCGCGGGCGCAGCGCTCGGCGGTGTCGATTCCATGATCGCGCCGGGGCTTTCGTTCAGGATCGCCGTCGGACGTCGACCGTTCGTCCCCGTCGTCGGCCTAGCCGTCTCGGGGCCGTACGAGCTCGACGCGGATGGCGTCGGGTTCCGCCAATGGCAAGCGACCGCCGACGTGGGTGTGCGCGCGGCCGCCCGCCCGATCGGACGCGCCCGCGGCTACGGCGAGATCGGCGCAGCGTGCGAGGTGCTCGCCGATCGGGCCACCACACTGTCGGTCGCGCGCACGCAGTTCTCTTACGCCGTCGGTCCCCGCGGCGCCGCCGGGCTCTTGCTGGCGACACGAGGGCGCCTGTCGCCGTTCTTCTTGATTCACGTGGCCTGGTTTCCGCGCGCACCGGAGCTATTCGCCCTGCCCGCTGGCGATCTGGGGCGAGCGGCTGCCTGGAACCTGGGCGCCACCGCGGGCGCCTCCTGGGGGCTGTTTTGACCGCGCGCAGTCGCGCCGCGAGCGCGGCGACCCTGCTCCTCGGGATTTTCGCCGCCGGGTGCGGACCTCGAATGGATCTGGGATCGGACTTGCTCTGGGCTTCGCTGTTCGAGGGGGGAACCTTCGACGAGTGGACCGGCGTCAGTGGGGGGTTGGTGAGCGCCGATCCCACTCCTCCCAACACGATCGCGGTCTCGACCAACTATGCTCACCATGGCCACTACGCGGCCGAGCTGACGATCGACGCCGGATCGGACGGCACCCAGGAGAATGCAGGCCTGGTGCGCAGAGGTGGGCTCCCCGTCCAGGGCTACTACAGCGCCTGGTACTACCTTCCGCGAACGATCAGCGTAGGGACCTTCTGGATCCTCTTCAAATTTCGGCTCCGTACCGACGCCAGCGACTCTAACACCGAGGACGAATTCTATGACCTCGAGCTGGTGAACGCCGCCGATGGTTCGCTAACCTTGTTGCTCTACGATCATCAATCCAACGCCGACGTTCCCATCATTTCGCCCTCGCCCGTCGTCCCGGTCAGCGTCTGGTTCCAGATCGAAGCTTTCTATCGAAACGCGCAGGACGACTCGGGCCGGCTCACGATCTGGTTGGACGGCCGAATGATCGTCGACGTGACCGGTCAGCCGATGGCGCCAACGCCCTGGGTCGAGTGGGACGCCGTCGACGTCGGCGAGAACCTGACGCCTTCGACGGCGGTGGTGGCGATCGACGACTGCGCGATCAGTCTCTCTCGCGTGGGACCCGCCGGCGTCATCGCTGAATAGGAAGATCGCAGGAAGGAAACCGCAGCCGATGCCCTCTTTCACGCAACATCATGAAGAGAGCGCTTCTGCCTTGCATCCTTCTTGGGTTGGTCGTCACTGCCTGCACTGAACCGGGAAGCGCGGACGACGCAGGTCTTCCGAATGGCGCGGGCGGGACGGCAACCGGCAGCTCTGGAACGGGCGGTTCGGGGAGCGGCGGTTCAGCAACCGGGTCGGGTGGCGCGGCGGGCACCGGCGCCGGCGGGGGCGAACCGGGCACTGGCGGAGGTGCCGGCGAGGGTACCGGAGGTGCGGTCGGAAGTGGCGGAGCGGTCACTACCGGCGGCACGACGGGAAGCGGAGGAACGACGGGCGCGGGCGGCGTCAAAGGAAGCGGCGGAACGACGGGGACGGGCGGAACCAACGGGAGTGGCGGCAACGTGGGCACGGGCGGCGGACAGGCCGGCCGCGGCGGAGCCGGCGGTGCACTGGGAGGCGCGGGCGGCCATGCGACGGGCGGTGGACCCGCCGGTGCCGGCGGACACGCCACGGGCGGCGGTGGAGCGGGCGGTACGGCTGGCTCCAGCGGTGGCTGTGGCGTCGAACCGGTCACGCCCAACGCTACGGCGAAAACGCGCGCCGCCCTCTGCTACCTCTACCGGACCTACGGCAATCACATCCTGGCGGGCCAAGAAGAGAACAACGACGACGACGCCATGAACTACATCTCGGCGAA
Source organism: Polyangia bacterium (assembly GCA_036267635.1). Lineage (GTDB taxonomy): Bacteria > Myxococcota_A > Polyangia > Fen-1088 > Fen-1088 > JADGRB01. The sequence goes on from DATAVR010000046.1 coordinate 8,416, forward strand.
CACCGGCAAGTATCCGGCCATCCGGGCGTTCGACGTGAACAACAGCATGGCGCCCGCCCAGTGCGTGGCCCACGAGAAGAACAACGGCCTCTGCATGTTCGGTTACCACATGGGGATCGTGAACGGCGACGGCTATCAGAGCGCGATGACGAAGACCGACATCGACACGCTGCTCACCGAAGGGAGCACCTACAACCAGACGTTCAAGACCCGCCTCGACAACGTCGCGCGGATGATCCAGACGGTCGAGGACGCCGACGGCGTCGCGATCATGCGCCTGTTTCACGAGGCCGGCGGAACCTGGTTCTGGTGGTCGATGGAAGGCGGCGCGCAGTACGTGCGTGTGTACAAGTACGCCTTCAACTATCTGACGGCCACCAAGGGACTGACCAACATGATCTGGCTCTTGCCCTATGACGGCAGTCCCGATGCGTCCTTCTATCCGGGCAAGAGCCTGGTCGACATCGGCGGCGCCGACACCTACGCCGGCGACGGGAACTACGATCCTCAGAACGCGCTCTACAAGAAGTGCGTCGCGGTCTTCGGATCGAGCATGCCGATCGCGCTGCACGAATGCGGTCCCATTCCCGACCCCACGCAGCTGATGACGACAGGGACCAAGTGGCTCTTCTTCAACGTCTGGACGGCGCCGTACTACGAGTCCCCGTCGAACTCGGTTTCACACCTCCAGTCTGTCTACACCAGCAGCTACGTCGTCACACGCGACGAGATGCCCGCGCTGTAATCCGCAGCTCGTCTGAGCACGTATCAGTTCGAGCCGGGCTTTCCCTCTCTTCTTGATTGAAGGGGAGAAGAACCCGATGCAACAACACAGTGAGCCTAACCCCTCGTGGGTTGGACTCGTCGCCGTCGAGCAGCAACCTGAGGGACTGGACGACCATCGCTACGGTCCCGTGCGGGGTCGCAGGCACGAAGAACACCTGGTCCCCGGAATGGTTCGTCGACAGCGACGGGAGCGTTCACCTCACCGCCACTCTGGATCTCAACATCTACCACTACGAGCCCACGGACCCGACGTTGACAAAGTGGGACCCGCCGACGGCGATGAATATCTCGGGCACCCTCGATGCCCAGGTATGAATATCTCGGGCACCCTCGATGCCCAGGTTCTGAAGATAGGAAGTACGTACCACATGATCCTACCGAACAAGCACGGTACCGGGCCGAGCTTTGACGGCCCATGGACCTGGAACAAAAACCTCCTTCCGCCAGCCTGCAAGGAGGGCCCCGCCATGGTCCACAAGAGCGGCACCACGTGGCGCTACTACTGCGATAACGGGAGCAGCGGTCACGAGAGCTCCAGTCTCGCGACGGATCTGTTCCAGACCCGGACGTCGCTCGAGACACTGCCCGTGGTTGGCAACAACATCAGTCAGGGCACGGTGATTCGAGGGGATACGGGCCACCTTTTCTAGCGTCACGGCAAAAGTCCCACCAGATGCGAAGACGTGCCGAGTGGCCTGATCTACTGAGTACGCATGCAAGGCCCGCGAGTTCGGAATCTCCTGAACGTTCTCACTCCTTTACTTCTTGTGGGCTGGGCCGGCTGCGGATCGTCGGCGGGCCAGCAACCGAGCGGTACCGGTGGCTCGACGGGGACGGGCGGATCTTTCGGCATCCTCGACTCCGGCACCGACGGTGCCGGCGACTCTTTCGTCCTTTCCTGGCAGGACGACTTCGATACGCTCGACACCACGGCGTGGCAGCTGCAGACGTTCACGTTCGGGGGGAACGAAGCCCAGTTCACCCCTCAGAACGCGACGGTCGCCAACGGCATCCTCACCATCAGTCTGACGCCGAATCCGAACAGCACGACGGAACCCTACTGGGGCGTCGAGATGCGCTCGGCCAAGACGCTCACCTACGGGAAGGTCTCCGCGCGGATGCGCTTCGCGACGGGATCCGGAGTGGTGTCGGGCCTCGTCCTCTTCTACACGCCCTACCCGAACTGCAATTGGAACGAAATCGACATCGAGCACCTCGGCGACTCGAGCGATACCTCGCAGCTCAGCTGCCAGGTCTATCTCGGCACGCCAGTGCCGAACTGCACGACGTCGGTTTCTCCGACGCCGGACCCTCAGGTCGTGAACCTTGGTGTCAACGCCGAGACCGACTTCCATCAGTACGATATCGAGTGGACGCCGGCCGGGGTGAAAACCTACATCGACGGTACACTCCTGCGGACCTGGACCGCACACGCCGACTTGCTGAATCTACCTGAGACCATCCTACTCACGATCTGGGCCTCGAACGCCGCGTCGTGGGCCGGACCTCTGACGTCGAGCTCTGCGCCGACCAGCGCCGATGTCGACTGGATCAAGGTCTACAGTTGGCAGGGGAACACCGGAGCCGGCGGCGGCTGACGACTTCGCATTTTGTGGGAGTGTCGTCGAGAGGGCCGTTTGGTAACCTGAAAGGCGTGCCGGAGGCGCTCTACCAACCTTTCCCGCTGCCGAGCGCGGCGCGGGCCCACGTCTGGCACCACGTCCCCGAGACCCGTCGGCCTCGGCACTTTCACGTCGAGCCCGAGCTCAACCTGATCGCCGCCGGAAGCGGCGCGTTCGGGGTCGGTGACAGCACCGTCTCTGTGGCGGCTGGCGACCTTCTCTGGTGGTCACCAGGACAGGACCACGTCCTGCTCGACGCCTCACCAGACTTCGACCTGTACGTAATCGGCCTCACGCCGGAGCTCTCCGCGCGGGTGCTGGGACAAGACAACCTACCGGCGCATGCGGGCACGAGGCGAGTCCGACTGGATGAGAGGGCGCTGTTCAAGCTTCGATCGATTTGCGCCGCTCCCCTCGGCACCGACCCGGGCGCAGTCGAACAGCATATCGGTGATCTCTGGAGGGACGCCCACGCCTTTCGTCTGACGACCCTCGACAAGCACGCGCTCACCAGCCGGGCCATCGTGTCGCTGATGGAACGACCCGAGCTCCGGCGCGACGACGTGGCCCTCGCCGCCCGAGGGCACCCCACCGACGTCAGCCGACACTTTCACAAGGACGTGGGTCTCACCCTCACCGAGTACCGGACCCGATTGCGGCTACTCCGATTCATCCAACTCGCCGATGCGGCGCGGAGGAACCTTCTTTCCGCTGCCCTGGACGCCGGCTTTGGCAGCTACTCGCAGTGCCATCGCGCGTTCCGGAACACGCTGGGGTGCAGTCCCCGTGCGTACTTCCAAATGGGTCTACGCGGCGAAATGGAACACGCCTTTCTCGCGACCCGCTAGCCGACCTGTCACGGATTGGCAGACGTCGCCCAGTTGTTGGGAGACGCTTGACCGTTCGCGACACCTGTCATGATCCCACTGACGATCGTCGGGTGCATCTCGGCACCGATGGTTCGGTTGAAGAGCCCATAAGAGGCGTTGCCGCTGCCTCCGTTGTCCCACCAGACGGGAACCATGCCCGCCGTCGTGACGTCCTGCGAGTAGGCGAGCGCATGGGCGACTCTGTTCGCCCGTCGCCTGAGCACCCTGGGAGCCCCATTCACCGATGACGATGGGCTGCGTGGGCAACCAGACCCGGATCTGCTTGGCGATGGAATTCTGCATGTTGGTGTAGTCGGCGCTGCTTCCCCAGGCGTACGGCGTCTCGCTGAGGCCGAAGTTCGTCGGGTAGTAGGTGTGGAGCGAGATCAAAAGATGGGGATCGTCGATGATGGACGTCTTCATCATCGACTGGATGCCGCTTTGGACAGGGCTCGCGCCCACGGGCTGAATCACGATGATGCGCGTCGCGTTGACGCCGGCCGTGCCGCGGATCGCGCTGACGCATGCCTCGAGGTACATGTTGAGATCCGTCTGCGCCTGCGCGGTACTGCCACCGCCGGCCTCGTTCGGCTCGTTGAAGCATTCCAACATTAGATGGCTGTCGAAGGATTGGAAGTCCTTGGCGATCTGGGTCCACACCGCCGTGACCTCGGCCGCCAAGGTCGCGTCCCGCTTGGTTTTTGGGAAATCGCGAGATTCGATTTCGAATCCCGCTGGGTCGCCAGATACATCCGATGTTTCAATGGCTTACGGCGTGCCGACGATTTCCTGGGCCCACTGGGGGCCCATTTGGGAGGCGGGAGAAGCGCCGAGACAGCTTCGAGCCGGGGCCCAGGCGAAGCTCGC
>DATAVR010000047.1:0-130811 GCA_036267635.1 Polyangia bacterium
AGGACCCTGCGCTTGATCGCCTTGTCGGTGAGCGCGGGGTCGGACCACCAGAAGCCGTCGGCCTGCATGCCCCTGGCAGCCGCCAGGAACTTGTCGGCCACGGCGTCGAAGTCGGCGTCGGTGTAATTGAGACTGAAGATGAATCGCCCGGTCCCCACCCAAGAAAGCGCCAGCCCCTGAGCCCGCAGATAGAACTGGAGCATCCAGTTGTAGCGCCCCGGCTGCGTGTAAAGGACGGTCCAGATCGTCTGCAGGTTCGCCACGCGCACCGGCAGTCCCTCGCTGGCCAACCGCTGATTCAGCCGCTGCGCGCGTCCGTTCCAGGTGTCGTCCAGGTTCTTGTAGAGGGTGCGGACCTCGGGCGTCTCCAGCCGGTGCAAGAATTCGTTCATCGCGGTCATCACGTAAGGGTGCGCGTTGAACGTTCCGCGGGCGAAGCAGATGTCCGCCGGCCGATCGTCGCGGAACCGCTTCATCAGCTCCTTGCGTCCGCAGAGGGCGCCGATCGGCAGCCCGCCGCCCAGCGTCTTTCCATAGGTGACCATGTCGGCCTTGACGCCGAAGTACTCCTGCGCGCCGCGCGGCGCCAGGCGGAACCCCACGAAGACCTCGTCGAAGATGAGAACGATGCCGCGCTCGCGGCAGACGGTCCGCAGTTTTTTGAGCCACTCGGTGTAGCCGGCGCGATCGAAGTCTGCGGCGCGGTCGCTGCCCAGCAGCGTCGAATCGCTGGGGGCGTTGCCGTTCGGGTGCAGCGCCTGCAGCGGGTTGACCAGCACGCAGGCGATGTCGCGCCGGTTGCGCAGCACGCGCAGCGAGTCGTCGTCCATGTCCTTGAGGGTGTAGGTCTCGTGCGCCGGGGTCGGATTCCCCACGCCCGGTTGCACGTCGCCCCACCAGCCGTGGTAGGCGCCGCAGAAGCGGACCAGGTGCGAGCGCCGCGTGTGGTAGCGCGCGAGGCGGACCGCCTGCATGACCGCCTCGGTCCCCGACATGTGGAAGGAGACCTCGTCGAGGCCGGAGATCTCGCGCAGCCGCTTCACGTTGTCGGCCACCACCGGGTGATAGGGGCCGAGCACCGGCCCGAGCGCACGGGCGCGCTCGAACGCGCGCTCGAGGCACTGCTTGTAGAAGTCGTAACCGAAGACGTTCACGCCGTAGGCGCCGGTCAGGTCGTAGGCCTCGTTGCCGTCGAGATCGGTCACCTGGACGCCGGCCGACGAAGCGACGAACGCGCCGGCCGACAGGTTCTTGCGCACGAATCGGCTGTACTGGAACGGCACCCGATAGGAGGCGGTGAACTGCAGGTCCGAGATGCCGGGCTCCACCTCGCGCGTCAGCTTCACCGTTTCGGCGTAGCGCTTGCGGTAGATGTCGGCCAGCCCCATGAAGCCGGCCCGGCGCCGCTCGGCGATCGCCTCGGGGGCGTCGTCAGAGCGGAAGAAGCGCGTCTCGTCGTACTCGTAGAAGGGCACCAGCTTGGCGAAGAAGCGCGATATCTTGGCGTGGCCGCGCAGCGACGGATGCTTCGCCTTGGACAGCGTCAGTCGCGTCGTCACCCGGTGCAGCGACGCCGTCAACCCGACGGTGCCGGCGGCACCCAACGCATAGAGGACCAATGTCATCGTCGTCTCCTTCCGATACCCTGAGCGCCCGAAGCATTCTGGCTCGTTTGGGCCAGCACGAAGAGCTCAATTTCCTGTTGACCAACCACATCCCGCGGCGGCTGGCGACGCAGCTCGTTGGCTGGATCAGCAAGGTGAGACAGCCGCTGGTGCGCGATCTCTCCATCGGGCTTTGGCGCCTGTTCGCCGATCCCGACCTCGACGAGGCCCAGAAGCCAGCCTTCGAGAGCCTGCACGATTGCTTCATCCGCGAGCTCAAACCGGGCGCGCGCCCGGTCGATCCCAACCCCGCCGTCCTCACCAGCCCTTGCGACGCCATCGTCGGCGCTTCGGGGACGGTGGACGGCGAGGTGGTCATCCAGGCCAAAGGCCTCTCCTATACGCTGCACGATCTCCTCGACGACCCGGAGCTCGAGCGCCTCTACCGCGACGGACGCTACGTGACGCTGCGGCTCACCTCGAGCATGTACCACCGGTTTCACGCGCCGTACGACTGCCAGGTGGTCCACCTCAACTACTTTTCCGGCGACACCTGGAACACCAACCCGATCGCGGTCAACCGCGTCGAGAAGCTTTACTGCAAGAACGAGCACGCGGTGATCCAGACCAAGCTCCCCTCCGGTCAGGTCATCACCTTGGTGCCCGTGGCGTCGATCCTGGTGGCCAGCATCCGCCTGCGCTTCCTCGACGTGCCGCTCCACCTGGCGTACGACGGCCCGCGCGCGATCGACTGCGACGCCGCCTTCGAGAAGGGGGAGGAGATGGGCTGGTTCGAGCTTGGATCGACCATCATCGTGTTCGTGCCGGACGGGTTCGCCCTCGCCGATGGCGTCGCGCAGGGAAAAACCATCAAGATGGGCGAGCCGCTCTTGCGGCTCCCGATCTAGATCGGGACCCTCGGCCAATCGCGGCCCCTCAGGCCGCCTCGGCCGGACGCGGGGCGGAGAAGGGGATCTCGGGCTTGAGCGGAACGAGGTGGGCGCGGAAGAGGTCGTGGCCGGCCCGCAGTGTCCGCCGCACCACGCTGGCACGGGCGCGCTCGCGGGAGGCGGGGAGCGCGCGCAGGCAGGCGGCGTGCAGATCGTCGTCGATCGCGCCGTTGACCCCTTCGGTGACGAGGTCGACCGGCCCCGGCGCCGGCACCGAGGCGACCGGCAGGCCCGAGGCGAGCGCCTCGAGGATGACGTTGCCGAAGGTCTCCGTGCGCGAGGGGAAGACGAAGCAGTCGGCGCTGGCGAAGTGCGCTGACAGGTCGGCGCCGAACTGATAGCCGCGCCAAACGACGTCGGGGTAGTTGCGCTGGAGCTCCTCGCGGGAAGGCCCGTCGCCCACGACCACCTTGGTCCCGGGCAGCGGCAGCTTGAGAAAGTCCTCCAGGCTCTTCTCGACCGCGACGCGGCCGACGTAGAGCCAGATCGGCCCCGGCAGGCCGGCGTAGACGTCGCCGCGCCGGAACGCCGGGTTGAAGACGTCGGCGTCGACGCCGCGGGGCCAGTGAATCAGCTGCCGGCCCACGCGCTTTTCGTGCAGCTCCTGCAAGAGCGACATCGAGCTCACCAGCGTGTGCTCGGCGCGTCCGTGGAACCAGCGGACGAGATCATAGCCCCAGGAGACGGGGACCACCGGGACGCGCGCGCTCAGATACTCCGGATAGCGCGTGTGGAAGCTGGTCGAGAACCGCAGCCGCTTGTAGCGCAGCCAGGCCACCGTCGAGAAACCCAGCGGTCCCTCGGTGGCGACGTGGACGGCGTCGGGCGCGAAGCCGCGGATGCGACCGATCGCCTTCCAAGGATCGCAGGCCACGCGGATCTCGGGGTACGAAGGGAGCGGCAAGGTGAAGTGGGCGTCGGGCGCGACGACCATCACCTCCATCCCTTCGAGCTCGAGGTGTTTCACCAACCGCACCAGCGTGTTGACCACGCCGTTGGTCTGCGGGCGCCAAGCGTCCGTGACCAACGCGAGGCGGTTGATGCGCGGGCCGAACGGGTCCGCCGCAGGAAGTGTCTGGAGTCGCCCGGGCCGGGAAAACGCCATCGCCATGAGTCATCGTTGTTACTCTCGTTGCTCGCGATGCGCGCCAACGAGACGGCGACGAGTTCGCAAAGTCGTGTTTCACAAGCGATCGAAACGGCCACACTGGTGACGGATGCGCAACGAAGCGGGCTCAGCGCCCGCGGCGGGCTTGGCGCCCGCGGCGGACTTGGAGATAGGGGCGAACGACGCCGCGCGCGACGAGCGCCGCGACCAGCCAGGTCAGCGCCACGGTCGCGGTCCCGCCGTGCGTCGGGCCGGCGGCCTGCCCCGCGATTCCCAAGAGCGGCCCCAGACAATAGCCGACCCCGATCAGCGCCTCGAAGTTGCCACCGGCGTCGACGGCGCCGCGCCCCATCGCCATCGAATAATAGAGCGACGTGTAGTAGGTGAGGCCCATGCCGGCGCCGTAGATCAGCAGGCCGGCGATGAGCGTCGGCAGCGAGCCGGCCAGAAGCACCAGCGCCAGGCCGACCCCCAGCGCCGCGCTCGCGGCCCCGAGCGCCTCCCAGCGCCCGTGCCAGAACCTGCTCCGCCACATGAGCAGCAAGACGACGAAGCGCATCGCCATCCAGCTCGCCGCGACCAGGCTGGCCGCCGGGCCGGCGCCGACCGCCGCCAACCGCTGCGGGAGGACGGGGGCCAGCGTCGCCGAGACGACATAGCTGAACGGCAGCAGCCAAGAGGCCGCGCGCAGCAGCGACGAATACTCCGCGCCGATCGCGGCCTCGGCGGCCTCCCCTTCGTGGCGGGCGGGGTGGGGCGGCAGCCAGCGCGCGGCGATCCAGGCGACGCCGGTGGCGGCGGCGGAGATCGCGAAGCTGCCCAGCAGCGACACGCGTCCGAAGAGGGGCAACAACAAGAGCGGCAGCGCCGTGGCGGGCGTCCAGGTGAGGTTGAACTTCCCGATCGCCGAACGCATCTCGGCGCCGTGCCGGCCGGCGGTCAGATAGCTCTCGACCACCGGGAAGGTGGTGGCGGCCGCCGCCGACCCCACCAGCGCCGCGATCCAGAGCGCGGCGACCGTGCCCGGGAAGAGCAGCGGCACCAGCGACGCGGCGGTCCAGATCGCCAGCGTCAGTGAAAGCAGGCGGCGGGGGGCTCGACCGTGGGCGAGCCGACCCGCGACCCGCGCGGCGATCGCGTAGACCGCCCCCATGACGGCGGCGAGGGCCAGGTTGGCGGGCGCCGAAAAGCGGTACCTCTCCGCGGTGACGAAGAACAGCCCCGCCCAGAACGTTCCACTCCCCACTGAGCCAAAAAACGTGACGGCTAGCACGCTTGGGAGCGGGGCAGACTGCTGACTATTACTCATTTGACGGGGGCGACGTGATCAAAGATCCAGGGCAACCCTTGCGCGGGCAGGAGGAGTGACTACTTAGGAAATTCACTGATTTCTTGCGACGTTCTTGGAACGAAGAGTCGAGTCGCCGAGCTCGCCACGGCAGGCGGTCGAGAAAAGCCGCGAGGGGATAGCCATGGAAGATATCCACAGCCAGGGCAACGGTCGATCGCCCTCTTCGAATGGTTCGCGAAAAGCCCAGGGCGCCGGGAAGCGCCCTGCCGCGGTCCCCAAGCGGAACGGCCGGCCCAAGACCCCTTCGCTCGACGAGCAGCTCGAGCACCTTCTGGTGGCGCTGCGCGCCGCGCGCCGCGGCGACTTCTCGGTCCGTCTGCCGTTTGATTTCGCCCCCCACGAGCCGAAGACGAACGGGTCCCAAGGCGTCGGTGGCGCCGGTGGACTGATGGGCGAGATCGCCCGCGAGTTCAATGCCGTCGTTGCGCTCAACGAGGCGTTCGCCGGCCAGATGGTGCGCGTCGAGCGGGTCGTCGGGCGTGAAGGGCGAATGAACGAGCGGGCCACCTTGGGCGAGCAGAGCGGTGGTTGGGCGGCCAGCATCGGGTCGATCAACGCGCTCATCGGCGATCTGGTGCAGCCGACGACGGAGGTGGCGCGCGTCATCAGCGCCGTGGCCGCCGGCGACTTCACCCAGAAGATGGCGCTGGAGATCGAAGGCCAGCCGGTCAAGGGGGAGTTCCTGCGCATCGGGACGACCGTCAACGGGATGGTCGCCCAGCTGTCGTCCTTCGCCGCCGAGGTCACGCGCGTCGCCAAGGAGGTCGGCACCGACGGCAAGCTGGGTGGCCAAGCGGCCGTCCCCGAGGCCGCCGGCATCTGGCGCGATCTGACCGACAACGTGAACCAGCTGGCCAACAACCTGACCGCGCAGGTCCGCAACATCGCCGAGGTGACCACCGCCGTCGCGCGCGGAAATCTGTCGAAGAAGATCACCGTCGACGCCAAGGGGGAGGTGCTGGAGCTCAAGAGCACCATCAACACCATGGTCGATCAGCTGAACAGCTTCTCGGCCGAGGTGGCCCGCGTCGCGCGCGAGGTCGGCACCGAGGGAAAGCTGGGCGGCCAGGCCGACGTCAAGGGGGTGAGCGGCGTCTGGAAGGATCTCACCGACAACGTCAACTTCATGGCCACCAACCTGACGGCGCAGGTGCGCGGGATCGTCAAGGTGGTGACCGCGGTCGCCAACGGCGATCTGTCGCAGAAGCTGGTCGGGGTCGAGGCCAAGGGGGAGATCGCCGCGCTGGCCGACACGCTCAACAGCATGACCAAGACGCTGGGGATCTTCGCCGAGCAGGTCACCAGCGTGGCCCGCACCGTCGGCGTCGAAGGGAAGCTGGGCGTGCAGGCCGAGGTCCCGGGCGTGGCCGGAACGTGGAAGGACCTGACCGACAACGTCAACCTGCTGGCCAACAACCTGACCACCCAGGTCCGCAACATCGCCGAGGTGACGACCGCCGTCGCCACCGGCGATCTGTCGAAGAAGATCACCGTCGACGCCAAGGGCGAGGTGCTGGAGCTGAAGAGCACCGTCAACACCATGGTCGATCAGCTGCGCGCCTTCGCCTCGGAGGTCACCCGCGTCGCGCGCGAGGTCGGCACCGAGGGGAAGCTGGGCGGCCAGGCCGACGTGCGCGGCGTCTCGGGCACCTGGAAGGATCTGACCGACAACGTGAACCTCCTGGCCGGCAACTTGACCGATCAGGTGCGCAACATCGCCAAGGTGACGACGGCGGTCGCCAACGGCGACCTGTCGCAGAAGATCACCGTCAGCGTCAAGGGCGAGATCTCGGAGCTCAAGAACACCATCAACGCCATGGTCGATCAGCTCCGCTCCTTCGCGGGCGAGGTCACCCGCGTCGCCAAGGAGGTCGGCACCGACGGCAAGCTGGGCGGTCAGGCGGAGGTCAAGGGGGTGACGGGCGGCGTCTGGAAGGACCTCACCGACAACGTCAACTCGATGGCCTCCAACCTGACGGCGCAGGTCCGCAACATCGCGCTGGTGACGACGGCGGTCGCCAACGGCGATCTGTCGAAGAAGATCACCGTCGACGTCAAGGGGGAGATCCTCGAGCTGAAGAACACCATCAACACCATGGTCGATCAGCTGAACAGCTTCGCCAGCGAGGTCACGCGCGTCGCCAAGGAGGTCGGCACCGAGGGGAAGCTGGGCGGCCAGGCCGACGTGGGCGGCGTCGCCGGGGTCTGGAAGAACCTCACCGAGAACGTCAACTTCATGGCCCGCAACCTGACCGCGCAGGTGCGCGGGATCGTCAAGGTCGTCACCGCCGTCGCCGACGGCGATCTGAAGCAGAAGATGGTCGTCGAGGCCAAGGGGGAGATCGCCGCGCTGGCCGACACCATCAACAGCATGACCGACACGCTGTCGACGTTCGCCGATCAGGTCACCAGCGTCGCGCGCGAGGTCGGCATCGAGGGGAAGCTGGGCGGGCAGGCGCGCGTCCCCGGCGTCAGCGGCACCTGGAAGGACCTGACCGAGAACGTCAACTTCATGGCCTCCAACCTGACGACCCAGGTGCGCGGGATCGTCAAGGTCGTGACGGCGGTAGCCAACGGCGACCTTTCTCAGAAACTGGTCGGCGTCGAGGCCAAGGGGGAGATCGCCGCGCTGGCCGACACCATCAACGACATGTGCGACACGCTGGGGACGTTCGCCGATCAGGTCTCGACGGTGGCGCGCGAGGTCGGCATCGAAGGGAAGCTGGGGGGCCAGGCCAAGGTGCCGGGCGCCGTCGGCACCTGGCGGCAGCTGACCGACAACGTCAACCAGCTGGCCGGCAACTTGACCTCGCAGGTGCGGGCGATCTCCGACGTGACCACCGCGGTCACCAAGGGCGATCTGACGCGGTCGATCGAGGTCGAGGCGCAAGGCGAGGTCGCGGCGCTCAAGGACAAGATCAACCAGATGATCATCAACCTGCGCGAGACGACGCAGAAGAACGCCGAGCAGGACTGGCTCAAGACCAACCTGGCCAAGTTCAGCTCCATGATGCAGGGACAGAAGAATCTGGAGACGGTCTCACGCCTCATCATGAGCGAGCTGACGCCGCTGGTCTCCGCGCACTACGGCGCGTTCTTCATGATGGACTCCGAAAGTGAATCGCCGGAGATGCCGTTCCTCAAGTTGACCTCGACCTATGCCTACCGGGAGCGCAAGGGGGTCGGCAATCGGTTCAAGGCGGGCGAGGGGCTGGTCGGGCAGTGCGCTCTCGAGAAGAAGACCATCCTGCTGACGCGGGTGCCGGCCGACTACATCCAGATCAACTCGGGCCTCGGCGAGGCGACGCCGCTCAACATCATCGTCTTGCCGGTGCTGTTCGAGGGGGAGATCAAGGCGGTCATCGAGCTGGCCTCGTTCCACCCCTTCAGCGCCATCCACCAGCTGTTCCTCGACCAGCTCATGCAGTCGATCGGCGTCGTGCTCAACATGATCGGCGCCAACATGCGCACCGAGGAGCTGCTGCAGCAGTCGCAGTCGCTCACGCAGGAGCTGCAATCGCAGTCGAACGAGCTGACCACGCAGCAGGGGGAGCTGCGGCGGACCAACACCGCGCTCGAGAAGCAGGCGCTGGAGCTGGAAGAAAAGGCGCGCCTCCTGGCCGAGCAGAACACCAAGGTCGAGGTCAAGAACCGCGAGGTCGAGCAGGCCCGGGTGTCGCTGGAGGAGAAGGCCGAGCAGCTCTCCATGACCTCCAAGTACAAGTCCGAGTTCCTGGCCAACATGTCGCACGAGCTGCGCACGCCGCTCAACAGCCTCCTCATCCTGGCCAAGCTCCTCTCCGACAACCCGGAGAAGCACCTGACGCCCAAGGAGGTCGAGTACGCCAAGACCATCTACGCGTCGGGCGGCGACCTCTTGACCTTGATCAACGAGATTCTCGACCTCTCCAAGGTGGAGGCGGGGAAGATGCCGATCGACCCGCGCGACATCGAACCGAGCGAGATCGCCGACTTCGTCGATCGATCGTTCCGCGCGCTGGCCGACCAGAAGGGGCTCGCCTTCACGGTCGACGTGGAGCTCGGCGTGGCGCGCTCGCTCTACACCGATCCGCAGCGGTTGCAGCAGGTGCTGAAGAACCTGCTGGCCAACGCTTTCAAGTTCACCGCCGACGGCTCGGTCACCCTGCGCATCCACCGCCCGCAGCCGGGGACGCACTTCGCGAACTCGACCCTCACCTTCGAGCGGGTGGTCGCCTTCTCGGTGGTCGACACTGGGATCGGCATCCCCGAGAACAAGCAGGAGCTGATCTTCGAGGCCTTCCAACAGGCCGACGGGACGACCAGCCGCAGATACGGCGGCACCGGCCTGGGGCTGTCGATCTCGCGGGAGATCGCCCGCCACCTGGGCGGCGAGATCCAGGTCGAGAGCGAGCCCGGCAAGGGGAGCGTCTTCACCCTCTACCTTCCCGAGCGCTACATCGGCCTCCCCAGCGCCGACGGGGAGCACGGCGGCTGGCGCTCGTTCGAGCGGGGGGCGGGCCCGCGGGTCCACGCGCTGCCGCCGGTCGCCGAGCCCGAGCCGTTCGACCTGGCCGCCATCGCCGGACGGAGGGTGCTGGTGGTCGACGACGACGTCCGCAACGTCTTCGCCATGACCAGCGTGCTGGAGACGGCGGGGCTGGAGGTGGTCTACGCCGACAACGGACAGGCCGGCATCGACGCGCTGACAGCAGATCCCGGGATCGACCTGGTGCTGATGGACGTGATGATGCCCGGCAAGGACGGCTACGAGACGATCCGCGCCATCCGCGCCAACCCGTTGTGGAAGGACAAGCCGATCGTCGCCGTGACGGCCAAGGCGCTGGAGGACGATCGCGACAAGTGCCTCGATGCAGGGGCGTCCGACTATCTCCCCAAGCCGGTCGACGTGAACCGGCTGCTCAACCTCATTCGCCACCTCGGTGGCGCGTTCGAGGGAACCCGGTCGGAATGAGGTGAACGTGCTCGAAGCGCCCCCACCGCCTGGAGCCGCCATCCTGTTGGTGGACGACCACCCCGCGAACGTGGTGGCGCTGGAGGCGATTCTCGCGCCGCTCGGCCACCCACTGGTGACGGTGTCGTCGGGTGAGGAGGCGCTCCGCCAGATTCTGCGGCGCGACTTCGCGCTCATTCTGCTCGACGTGCAGATGGCGGGGCTCGACGGGTTCCAGACCGCGAACCTCATCAAGCAGCGCCCCCGCAGCCGCTACATCCCGATCATCTTCATCACGGCGGTGGGGCGCGACGCGGCCCACGTCTTCCGCGGCTACTCGGAGGGGGCGGTCGACTACCTGGTCAAGCCGTTCGATCCCGACATCCTGCGCTCGAAGGCGCAGGTGTTCGTCGATCTCTACCTCAAGGAGGAGCAGCTCAAGGCGCAGGAGAAGCTGCTGCGAGAGCACGAGCGCGCCGCGCTCCAGCGGGCCGGTGAGGAACGTTACCGGCAGCTCCTCGACGGCCTGCCGCAGAGCATCTGGGCCGCCGATGCCGAGGGACACATCACCTTCTGGAACCGCGCCGGACTCGCCTACCAGGGGCGTGACAGCGGGCCGGTGACGGACGAATCGCTCTGGGGAGCGCTCCATCCAGAGGACCGGGCCGGGGTGCGTGAAGAGTTTCGCGACGGGATCGCCCGCCGGGTGGCGTTCGAGCGGCAGCTCCGGCTCAGGCGGGCCTCCGACGGCAGCCACCGCTGGCACCTGGTCCGCGTGGTCCCCGAGTGGGCCGGCGACGGCTCTCTCAGCGGGTGGATCGCCACCGCGACCGACATCGACGATCAGAAGAAGGCCGAACAGACGTTGCGGGAGGCGATCGGCCTGCGGGAGGACTTCCTCTCGGTGGCCTCACACGAGCTCCGCACGCCGCTCACCTCGTTGCGGCTGGAAGTGGAAAACTTGCTGCGGTTCGCCCGCCGAAGCGCCGGCGACGCGGCCGCGGGAGTCGCGACCCGGGTGGAGCGGATCGACACGCAGGCGGCGCGGCTCAATCATCTCATCGACGAGCTGCTCGACGTGTCGCGCCTGGCAGCCGGGCGGCTCGAGCTGCAGATCGAAGAGGTCGACCTCGCCGAGGTGGTGGCCGACGTGCGGGCGCGCCTGGCCGACGAGGCGCAGCGCCGAGGCTGCGCGCTCGACGTGCGCGCGATCGGGAAGACCATCGGATCGTGGGACGCCAGCCGCCTCGATCAAGTGATTACCAACCTGCTTTCGAACGCCATCAAGTACGGCGCGGGCAAGCCGATCCAGATCAACATCGACGCGGCCGGCGATCGCGTGCTGCTGGCGATTCACGACCATGGCCTGGGCATTCCGCCCGAGGACCAGGATCGAATCTTCCACCGCTTCGAGCGGGCGGCCTCCAGCCGCAACTACGCCGGCATCGGGCTCGGTCTCTGGATCGTCAAGCAGATCGTCGATGCCCTGGGCGGCGTCATCAAGGTCGACAGCCGCCCCGATCGGGGGTCGACCTTCACCGTCGATCTGCCGCGCAAGCGCCCGACTGCGCCTGGCCCGCTGTCGGCGGCCGGCGTGCGTGCGGAGGCTCAACAGGGCGCGAACTGACCGCTGGGCAACGACGGATCGATCGATCGCAGCCAGGCCGGCCCCCCCCTGAAAATCGCGATTTGGGGGGGTGCGCACCGTCGCGAGCCTGTGTTACGGTCGATGCTTCGGCCGAACGATGAGAGTCGTCAAGGCAATCGCGGTACGTGAGCCCTGGGCGTCGCAGATCGCCGCCGGGGCGACGACCACCGCCTTCAAGAGTTTTCGCACGCCCTACCGAGGCGAGCTCTTGATCGTCTCCGACGAAGAGCCTTGGTATGGACTGGCGCTCGCCGAGCTGGTCGACGTTCAGGCGATCACCCGGGAGATGAACGCCCCCCTCCAGCGCGGCTACGCCTGGGTGTTTCAGAACGTGGTGCAGGTGACCCACTTTCCTGCGATGCACCGCTCCGGCCTCTACACCGTCGAGATCCCCGAAGGGGCGCTGCCGAGCGAGCTGCAGACGCTGGTCTTCACGGCGCCCACGCCGTCCTCGGCCGCCGGGGAGGCGATCAAGGTGGCGGTCGCCGGCGAGCTGCGGATGGCGCGCGCGGGCCTGCGCCGGGCGCAGGGCGGCTTCCGTGAGCTGACCGGGCAGGGCGGTGAGGGGGCGGACGAGACGATCAACCGGTTCGCCGGCGCGGTGCAGGAGATCCTGAGCAAGACGGAGGATCTGGTCACCGACATGGTCCGTCTGGACGCCTTGTGGCGGCGGGAGCTGGCGCCACCCACTACGGATGCCGACGTGATCGCCGAGCTGGGCAGCTCGAGCTTCGCGACCAACTGGCGCCGCTCGCGGCTCGACATTCTGGTCGTGGAGGACGAGCCGAAGATGGCGCGAGGACTCCAGCGGTCGTTATCGGTCGATCACAACGTGCGCCTCGCTTCGTCCAAGCGCGACGCGCTGGCGCAGCTGCGGGAGCGGCCGCCGCACGTGCTGCTCTGCGACCACCGGCTCGAGTGGCAGAAGACTGACGATCTGTTCGAGCACGTGCGCGACAACTACCCGCGCGTCCGTCGCGTCCTCTATTCGTTCTCCCACCTCGAGGTCTGGAACGATCTCCTCCAGCGCAAGCTCGTCGACGCCGTGGTTCCAAAGTCCGCGCCCCGCAACGCGCTGCTCGCCGCGTTGTTCTAGATTTTCCCGGCGCGATCGGCTGGCGGGGATGTACCAGTCCGGCCGCTGCCGGCCCTTTCATGGCAGGGTCGTTCGGTGAAGCTCTTCGTCATGTTGTCGCTCGCCGCACTCGCTGGTGGTTGTGGCGCGGCGTCGGGTGGAGGCCCTTCGACGACCGGCGCCGGCGGGGGGGCGACCGGGGGACAGATGGGTGCGGGCGGACTCGGGTCGGGGGGAGCAGCGGCGCAGGGTGGGGCAGGCGTGGGCGGCACCGGAAGCGACACGGGCGGCGGTGCGGGTACGGCCGCCACGACCGGCGCTGGCGGCGTCGCCGGTTCAGGAGGCGCAGCCGCGGGCGGTAGCGGTGGCAGCGGCGCGACGGGCGGGGGCGCAATGGGAGGCTCGGGATCTGGAGGCGCCGCCGGCAGGGGCTCGGGCGGAAGCGGCGGCACGGGCGCGGGCGGCACGGGCGCGGGCGGCTCGGGCGCGGCGGGAGCGGGTCCTGGCGAGGTGGCGTTTGCCGCGGACCGCGTCATCGTGACCGGTGTCAGGGCGACGACGACGCCGGCCGCGACGTCGTCGATCAGTCTGCACAACGGGGGCTCGACGGCCGTGCTGGTCACGGGCCTCGCCATCGCCGGAACCGCTCAGCTCGCGCTCGGACCAGGCGGAACTGCCGTGCAGGCCACCAGCACGCCGGTCGCGGGGGCGGCGCTGTTTCAGATCGTCAATCCGCCCAGCTATCCGGCGACGCTCGGGCCGGGGATGGATCTGCCTGTCACCGTGCAGCTGATGACGGCCGGCGCGAATCTTCCGGCCGCGCCCAGCAACAAAGACACGGGCTGCACCCTGCTGACAGCCAATTTGACGGCCACGCTCGGCTCGGGATCGGCGCAGGCGTCCGTCTACGGACTGGTTCTCATCCAGGCGAACTACGAGGCGACGCTGGGCCAGATCCTGATCGCGCTCGGCTACAAGCTCGACGTGGGGCAGGCGCAGACCAACTGGAACCCGAACACGTCGATGATGGCCGTGAACCTTCCTGGAATCGAAGCGGGCACCGACGAGGTCGCCGCTCCGCACTTCGTCAAGGCCGGCACGGGCGACGTGACGATGACCCTCGTCGCCCGCTTTTCGCCGGCCGGTGTCCTTCCCTACGGTTGGTATCCCGCGACCAGCGCGACGACGTTGAACACCGTCGGAACGATGTCGATGACCGCGGACGCGCAGACGTCGGACAAGGCGAGGATGATCTATCCGCCGCTTCAAGCCGGCAGCGCCACGGCGTTCGACCCGGGCAGCGGCGCGTTCGGAGTCTGGGTCTTCTCGGATCAAAAGACCGAGAAGTACAACGAAGGTGGGAACGTCATCAACGGAGACTACGACTACTCCCAGGACGCGTTGAACGCTCCTGCCAACGTGCACCGCTTCAAGAGCTATCCGCTCAAGGACCCTAGCGGCGCCAGTCAGGCCGAGAAGTATCTGGTGGCGATCGAAGAGGCGGGAAACGGTGACTACCAGGACTACGTCTTCGTATTGGGCAACGTCAGCCCGGCGCCCTGACATGCGCGACCGCTCAAACGGTCTGGTCGCGGTTCTGGTCGTCGCTCTGGCGGTGGCTGGCTGTGGCTCCTCCGCTGGCCCGGCCGGTCCCGCCGACGGCGCTGGCGGTGGCGGCGCGGCGGCCGGCTCGGGCGGCGCCGCGGCTGGGAGCGCGGGTCTCTCCGGCGCCACCGGGGGCGCGCTCGGCGCTGCGGGATCCGGCGGTGCGATTTCTACCGGCGGTGCGCCGGGCGGCGGCACCGGGGGTATCGGCGGTATCGGCTCGACGGGTGGCACAGCAGGGTCGCCAGGCGGCCTCGCAGGTCGGGGAGGCGCGGCCGGTAGCGGAGTGGCCGGGGCGTCTGGAACCGCTGGGTCCGGCGCCGCTGGCGCAGCCGGCGGTGGAACGGGGCACGGCGGCGCGGGGGGGAGCGGGGACTCCGGAAACTGCAAGCTCCCGGCGACGGTCGGCTTTCAGAAGGACGTCCAGCCGTTCCTGAGCGCGACTTGCGGCGGTGGCAGCGGCTGTCACGTCATCGATTCGGCGTCGACGACGGCGAACGGCGGTTACGACCACGCCTACGACTGGATCACCGCGGGCGCGCATCCGTCGTCCTGCCCGGAGACCCCCACGCCCAAGCGCTTCGAGATCGTCATGGCGGTCATCGCCGCCGCCGATCCGTCCAGCTGCTCGAAGTCGCGGGTGATGCCGCCGCAAGACGAGACGGGCGCGAGCCTGCGAGCGCCGCTGACGTCGTGCGAGATCGCGACGCTCCAGGCCTGGCTCGCCGAGCCGCTCGTCACGCAGGCGCATCGCGTGGACGATACCGACCCGACTGGAACGCCGCCGTTCCCGATGCCGCCGTTCAATTGATGACGCGAGCGGGTCTGACTGCCGGGCTCCTCGGTCCGCTTCTTCTCACCGTCGCGCCGCTGGCCGGCGGGTGCCGGCGAGACCAGCGGGAATCGCCGCGGCCGCTGCTGACACCGGCACCGCCGTCGCCGTCGCCGTCACCGTCACCGGCCTTGCGGCCCCACGCCGCCGTCGAGAAGTGGGCCCGCTGGCCGATGCCGAATGTTCGTCTTCCGGGCCTGCCCAATCCCCACAGCTACGACACCCAGACGCCGGGGGTGGTGGTCGATCGGATCACCGGTCTCGTGTGGCAACGGAACCTTCCCGAGAAGTTCTACACGTTCAAGGACGCCCAGCGACAGTGCGACGGGCTGATTCTCGCCGGTCATCGCGACTGGAGACTTCCGTCCCGCATCGAGCTGGTCTCGCTGCTCGACACGACGCGGATTCAGCCCTCGATCGACATGGTCGCGTTTCCCAGCACGCCGATTGATTGGTTCTGGACCTCGTCGCTGGCCGCCGACAATCCCACCGCCGCCTGGTACGTCTATTTCTATTTTGGATATCCCAAGACCGACGACGTGACGAACAGCTTCTCCGTCCGCTGCGTGCGCTCGGACCGGCCACCGGCCGGGCGCGGCGCCCGTTATGACGTTCACCCGCACGAGGTACTGGATCTCGCCACAGGGCTTCGCTGGCAGCGCGCTGCCGCGCCCAAGCCGCTTCCGTTTCGCGCCGCCGGCGCCTATTGCGATCACCTGAAGCTGGGATCCAAGCCGGGGACCAAGTCGGGCGAAAAGCCCGGTTGGCGGGTTCCGACGCTGGTCGAGCTCCTCACCCTCATCGACGAGAGTGCCGCCACCGCGCCCATGATCGATCGAGCGGCGTTCCCCGACACGCCGGCGGAGCCATTTTGGACCTCGTCGACGTTCAACAACGGCTCCGAGCTGGCCTGGTACGCGCGGTTCGATCAGGGCAACGGGCTCTACGGCCGGCTCAGCGAGTCGTTTCGCGTTCGCTGCGTCGAGTAGCGGCAATCGGCGCGCCGAGCTCGGATTAGGGGCTCCTCGCGCAGCGGAAACCGTAGAAGGCGTTGCGGCTCCCCGGGGTGTCTCCGTCTCGGGCCGAAGGGAACACGTCCTCCGTGTCGGTGCCGAAGGAGCCCCCCCGCACCACCCGGTAAGAAAAATCGGTGAGGTAGACGCAGTCGACACAGGGGTCGACATACGGCGCGTACCAATCCAAGGTCCACTCCGCGAGCTCGCCGGCCAGATCGAGCTGACCCCACCGCCCCACGCCCAACGTGGCCGTGCCGACGGGCGCGACGTTGACGGCGCCCGAGCAGGCCGTGGCCCCGACCGGGTAGTTGCAGTCGGAGATCAAGTAGAGGCTGCTCCCACTCGACGAGGGGTCGGCCGAGCCCCAGGGATATTCGCGCAGCTCGTCGCCGCCCGCCGCCGCGTATTCCCACTCCGCCTCGCTCGGCAAGAAGCCGCCGTCCCAGATGCAGAAGGCGTAGGCCTCGTACCAGTCGACGCAATTGATCGGCGACGTCTCGTCGGGGCCCACCGGGTCGGTCCAGGTTTGAAACGACGGTTCGCAGCTCAATCTCGAGCTCCAATCGGCCGCCGTCGTCGCGAGCTCGACTGTGTCGCCGGGATCCCAGCCCGGTTCGTAGCCCGGGCCGCCGCTGTTCACCAGGCCCTGCCCGTCGTTCAGGTGCGCGTGCTTGCCGGCGCCGGCCACCGGGACCCACCCCGCCGCGCTGGCCGCCACGAACTGCCGGAACCGTCCCACCGTGACCAGATATTTGTCGAGCCGGAATCCGCTCACCGACGCCGGATCGCTCTGCACTGTCGGTCCGCCCCCGTCGTTGCCGTAGCTGCGATCGTAGCTCCCGCTCGGCAGCGCCAGGCTCCGACAACAGCTTTCCGCGTCGGGGCCGCAGTCGGTGGTTCCCGCCGCGCTCACCGCACAGCTCGCGGCGTCGGGGGAGCGCGTGCCTCCGTCTTCGGCGATCGAGCCCGGCGCGGCGTCGCAGCCGAGCAGGCAGACGACGACGATCGCGCAGCGCCGGGAGCCCACCATGACGCTCGACATTGCGGGACCGAGCTTGTCATCGCGTCCAAGCAAGAGTCCAGCGGCGGCTCGTGTAGGCCGAAGTGGGAGAACGTATTTTTCGTCAAAAAACAGCAATTGAGGACGGGACGCCCCTTTTCTCAACGAACCACTTCCGCCAGTCCGCCAGTCCGATGCCCGAACCCGCTGCCCCCAGAGGACGAAATGATGAAGCGTGATCTCCGGTTCTCGCGACGCCGCTTTCTCAAGTCAATTGGGGCCGGCGCCGCGTTGCTGCCGATGCTGCATGCCGACCGCACCGACGCCGCCTGCTACGTGGGCGGCATCAAGCGGCTCTACATCCTGGCCTGGACCAACGGCATGCTCAGCAGCATCAACAACTGGGCGACCGCCGGGAACGACCCGAGCAGCTGGTCGTTGGGCTCGATGAACTTTCAGGATTCGTTGCAGCCCTACATGAGCGATCTCCTCCTGCTCAAGGGGATCGACTACAAGTTCATCAAGGACATGCCCGGCTCGGGCGAGCGAACGGGCCACGCCTGCTTCCCCGGCATGCTGACCGGCGCCTTCTATCAGCTGCTCTCCTCGGGGACGAGCTCCGACCTCGGCGGCGGGATCTCCGTCGATCAGTACATCGGCAATCAACTGCAAAACGGGGGCTATAAGGGCCTGGTCAGCCTCAACCAGGGGACCTTCGTGGTGAGCACCGGTCACCTCTCCTGGTCGGCGCCGGGGCAGGTCGTCCTGCCCAATCCCGATCCCAACAGCGTCTTCAATCTCTACTTCAAGGGCTCACTGCCGACCACGCCCACGACCGGCACCGGCGGCGCGGGAGGACACGGCGCGGGCGGTGCGGGCGGCGCGCCGGTCGACAACACGAACAACATCCAGAGGAGCATCCTCGACTCCGTGGTCGCGGACCTCAACCGGTTCTCGAACGTCGTCGGCAGCGAAGACAAGCAGAGCATCGACCAGCACCTGACGTCGATTCGCGCGATCGAGAATCGGCTTGCCATGACGACGACGACGCCACCCACCGCCGTCGACGGAGGCGCGCCCATCTCCACCACGACCGGCAACCCCGCGGCCTGCAGCTTCCCCAGCACCTCGGGGGAGCCCAAGCCGACGCTCACCGCCAGCGTCCCGGCCATCACCAAGCTGCAGATGGACCTCGCGGTGGCGGCGTTCGCCGCGGATCTCACCCGCGTGGTGGTCATGCAGATCTCCGATCAGGGCGCGGCCAACCTGATCATGAACTGGCTCGGCTTCTCCAGCGGGGGACCGCTGGCCTCCGATCCCAACACCGGCGACGCCAACGGGTTTCACGCCATCGCGCACGAGAACACGATGCGGAAGGTCACCTGCGACACCTGGTTTCAGTCGCAGCTCGCCTACCTCATCGGCCAGATGAAGAGCATCACCGACGGAACCGGGAAGACCATGCTCGACAGCAGCGTCGTCGTCGGAATGAACAGCATGCGAAGCGGCACTCATGAAACGACCGGCGTCCCGGTGGTGATGGCAGGGAGCTGCGGCGGCTATTTCAAGACGGGGCGCAGCCTGGCGCTGCCCGCCGGGACCCCGAACAACGGGCTCCTGGTCGCGCTCTGCAACGCCATGGGCGCGCCGGTCACCACATTTGGCGAGACCAGCTACGGCGGCGAGCTCACGGTCCTCAAAGGCTGACGGGAGAACATCGATGAAAGCTCAAGAGCTGCGGCGTTCGTCTCTCCTCATCGCCGGCCTGTTTTCGGCGGGGTCCCTCATCGCCTGCACCGGCCACATCGGTGGCTCCGCCCAAACGGGCAGCGGCGGGGGGGCCGGCGGAGTCGGGCCGGCATCGGGATCGGGGGGCGGCAACGGCGGCAGCAGCGCCTCGGCGGATGGCGGGGGCGCCAACGCCACGGGAGCGGGCGGTACTTCCACCTCGGGCATCGCGATCGTCACCAGCGGGACGCCACCGGCCGAGAGCGCCGGAACGCTGGTCATGCGGCGGCTGACCTACCGCGAGTACGACCACATGCTGGCCGACCTCCTGGGCGACACGACCGCGCCGGCCGAGGGGGGCAACGCCTGGTCCCCGGATGCGCCCAACGCCGTCGGCTACGTGGCGCCGGCCAGCGTCGCCGATCTCCAGGTCGACCTCTACAACCAGACCGCCAACACGGTGGTCGAGACGGCGTTGCAAGCGCTGGCCGCCGGCCAGCCGACCGGCAAGTTTTCGATCCCCTGCAAGACGCCCACGACGACCGCCGCGGAGACCAGCTGCGCCACCCAGTTCATCACCTCCTTTGGACTGGAGGCGTACCGGCGGCCGGTCGCAACGGCCGAGCAGACCGATCTCCTGACGCTCTTCACCAAGGTGCGGGGCTACGGTCTCAGCTTCAACGAGTCGATCGGCGCCCTCGTCAAGTCGATGATCCAGTCGCCGAACTTCCTCTACCACTGGGAGATCGGGCCGACCCCGCCGGCGGTCGGCTCCGACGGTCTCGTGCCGTTGACCTCCTGGCAGCTCGCCTCTCGGCTCGCCTCCACCATCTGGGAGACCACGCCCGATGACACGCTCCTCCAGGCGGCGCAGGCCGGCCAGCTGACGACCGCCGCCGAGGTCGCCAGCCAGGTCACCCGGATGCTGGCCGATCCGCGCGCCGCCAACGGGCTGTTTTATTTCCACGAGCAGTGGCTGTTCAACTTCGGCAGCCAGGGGCGTGATTTGACCCAGCCGCTCACCAAATCGAGCCCGCTTTTCACAGCGGCCGTCGCCCAGGGAATTGCCACCGAGTTCTCCGACTTCGTGTCGTCGGTCTATACCGGCGACGGCACGTTGAAGTCGCTCTTCACCGCCCCCTACACCTACGTGAACCACGACCTCGGGGCGATCTACGGCGTCACCGGACCGGCCACCGGTTTCGCCAAGGTCTCGCTCGATGCAACCAAGCGTGGCGGCATCTTCACCCAGACCGCCTTCCTGGCGACGCTCGCCAGCGACGGCGCCGACAATCCCATCTATCGCGGGCTCTCGATCTATCTCAAGGTGCTCTGCGGAAATATCGGATCGCCGCCCGCCAACGTGCCGGCCGTCAGCTTCATCGCCAACGGGACGACCCGCCAGTCGTACGACGCCCACGGCATGGCGGCCTGCGCCGCCGGTTGCCACAATCTCTTCGACCCGGCTGGGTTCTCGTTCGAGAACTTCGACGGCAACGGCTCCTATCGGACGACCGACGCGAACCAACCGGTCGACGCGACCGGGAGCTTCGTGACGCCGGCGAACGCCACCATCACCTTCCAAAACGCGCTCGATCTCTCGACGCAGCTCGCGCAGAGCACGGAGGCCCAGTCCTGCGTCGACCGTCAGTGGACACGCTACATCCTGGGGCGGCCCGAGACGACGGCCGAGGCGGGATCGATGTCGATCGCGTTCCAGAAGGCCGCGGCGACGACCGGGTTCTCGCTGCGCGACTTGATGGCCACCCTCATCCAGTCGAAGGCGTTCATGTATCGCCTGCCTTCCGCCGGCGAAGCGCTTTAGATTGAAAAACACGCCGACAAATCGGTTGCTGCGGGCGTCGTTGGTGTCATTGACGCTGGCCTTCGGTTGCACCAGCTCCGGCGGTCAAGTCGCCTCGGGCACCGGCGGCAGTGGCACCGCGGGTGCGTCGGGCACCGGCGGGAGTGGTGCCGCGGGTGCGTCGGGCAGCGGCGGTCAAGCCGAGGTAGGCACCGGCGGCAGCGGTGGGCAACTCGCGTCGGGCACCGGCGGTAGTGGTGCCGCGGGTGCGTCGGGCAGCGGCGGGCAGACCGCGTCGGGCAGTGGCGGGAATGGTTCGGCGGGCGTCGGCGGTCGGGGCACGGGCGGCCAGGCGGGGAACAAGGGCGGCGCCGCGGGCGCGGGTGGCGGCGCGGTTGCGACGGGTGGGACCGCGGGAGCCGGGCGCGACGCCGGCTCGCCCTCCGACGCCGGCGGCTCGCTCACGCCTCCGATGTCCGATCCGACGTCGACGCTCGGGATCTCGGCGCCCGGCTCGGGGTACCACGTCGAGGGCAACATCCCCTATGGCCCGTACACGATGCAGCGGCTCGACGTCATGTACCCCAACGCCGACGGGCCCAAGGGAACCACCACGCTCCCGGGCGTCATCATGTTTCACGGAGGCGGCTGGACCGACAACAAGCCGGCCGCGCTCAAGGCGAGCATGTCCAGCTTCTTCAGCCGGTTCCTCAAACACGGGTTCCTCGTTTGCAACGTCGAGTACCGGTTGGCCGACGGCACGGCGAACGGGGCCATTGCTCCCGCCGCGGACCAAGACGCGCTCCTCGCCGCGAAGTGGTTCTGGGACCACATGGACTACTATCACGTCGACAAGACCCGCTATGTCACGACGGGCGCGTCGGCGGGCGGACAGCTGGCCCTCTTGGTCGGGATGGCCACCCCGGCGGCCCAGCTCGGGCCGACCAGCCCCACCGATTACAGCATCGCCGCGATCGTCAACGGCTACGGTCCGTCAGACGTGACCGATCTTCTCGCCAAGAACGTCTCTTTCGCCGTGCAGTGGCTCCCCGCCAACACGCCAAACCGGGCCGCGATCGCCAAGCAAGTCAGCCCGGTGACCTACGTTCGCCAGGACGTCCCGCCGCTCATCACGGTTCAAGGCGACATGGACACCACGGTCCCCATGAGCGAGAGCCAGGAGCTTTACGATCTCCTGACCGCCGCGGGCGCCGACACCGCGCTTCACTTCGTCGCCGGCGCCGGCCACGGGTTCACCACGCCCGCCACCGCCTGGCCCGACGCCGAGGCGGCGATGTTCAACTTCCTGATCGCCCACGGAATCGGCAAGTGAGCGGCGCCTCTCACCCCGCGCGCGGCAGCTCGACGTAGAACCGGGTGCCGCGGCTGGCGCGATCGAGCTCGATCTTGCCCCCCAGGCGCTCGATGATCTCGTGGACGATGGGGAGGCCGAGGCCGGTGTTGCCGCCGCCGATCTTGGTGGAGAAGAACGGCTCGAAGATGCGCGACGCCACGTCGTCGGGGATGCCGCGGCCGGTGTCCTCGACGACGAAGCCGCAGCGATCGGCCTTGCCGAGCGTGGTCACGGTGATCTGGTTTTTTTCGGGCGCGCCCGGCTCGATCGCCTCGTAGGCGTTGAGGAGCAGGTTGACGATGACCTGGGTCAGCTGGGTCGGCTCGCCGCGCACGAACGCCTTGTGGGAGGTGTCGAGGATCAGCCGCGCCCGCTCGCTGACCCGCGGGCGGACGATGCCGGCCGCCGTCTGGATCGCGCGATCGAGGCTGGTGCCGCCGTCGCTCGAGGGCAGCGGGACCTCCCCCTGCCGGAACTGTTCGATCCGCGCCACCAGATCAATGGCCGAGTCGTGCGCGTCGGTGAGCGCGGGCAACAGATCGCTCGCCACCCGCGGGACGTCCGGGTCGGAGACGGCCGCCATCCGCGCCAGCTGGCTGACGCCGTCGACGACGAAGCCCAGGTTGTCTCGGATGCCGATGGCGGGCGAGACGACCTCGTGCAGGATCCGGCCCAGCAGATAGGTGGTGGTCGACTGCTGCTCCTGTTGCAGGAGCCGGATCTGAAGGTCGCGCGTGATCGTTACCAACTGGAAGGCGTCGATGCCGGCCCGGATCGCGTCGGTCAGCTCCTCTTCGCGCCAGGGCTTGATGAAGTAGCGGCTCACCTGGCCGCCGTTGATCGCCTCGACCACCGACCCGATGTCCGAGTAGGCGGTGAGGATCATGCGCACCACGTCGGGGAACCGCTGCTTGACCGTGCCGCAGAGCTCGGCGCCCGACATCTCGGGCATTCGCTGATCGGCCAGCAGCACGGCGACCGGCTCGCGGGCCAGGATCTCCAGCGCCTCGCGCCCCGACGACGCCGTCACCACGCGGAACCGGTTCTTGAACCCCAGCCGGAAGGCGTGCAGGTTGCGCGCGTCGTCGTCGACGTAGAGGACGGCGGAGTGAGGGATGCTGGGGACGTTGGAGCTCACGACGACATTATTTCCGGACGGCGGCCCGGTAGCCAGAGCTTGAAGCAAGCGCCCCATCCGGGCGCCGGGACCAGGTCCAGCGAGCCGCCGTGATCGTACGCGACCTGGCGGCTGAAGTGGAGGCCAAGCCCCGTCCCTTCGCCGACCTCGCGGGTGGTGAAGAACGGATCGAAGATCCGCTGGGCGAGATCGGCCGGGATCCCTGGACCGCTGTCGGCCACGGTGATCTCGATTCCCTCCCGCTCGGGCCGGGAGGCGACCCGCACCCGGCCGCCGTCACCGGCGGCCCGCACGGCGTTGTCGAACAGGTTGAGGAAGATCTGGTTGAGCGCCGGCGGGCGCCCCAAAATCTCGCCGCGGAACCTGAAGTCGCGGTGGAACGAGACGTGCTGCGTCCGATGCGACAGCAGACGGATGGCGGCCTCGATCCCCTGGTGCGGGTCCCAGGGCTCGAACCCCCGATCGGTCCGGCCGACGTCCAGCAGATCGCCCACCAGACGCGCAATTTGATCGCCCGCGTCGATGGCAATCTGCACCGCGGTGGTGTAGTCGGGGTCGCCGTTCGTCTCGGTCAGGTAGCGGCGCACGGGGCCGAGGCCGTTGACGATGGCGTTGGCGGGGTTGCGCACCTCGTGGGCGAGGCCGGCCGCCAGCGTCCCCAGCACCGCCAGCTTCTCGGTGTGGACGCGCTTCTCGGTCGCGGTGCGCAGCTCCGCCGTCCGCTGCTCGACGCGCGCATCGACCTCGGCCTTCGCCTTCTCCAGCTCGACGAAGCGGCGCTCGGTGGTGTCGAGCGCGGCGGTGAGCGCCAGCGTGTGCTCCTGGACGAACGCCTGCAGCTCACGCCCGTGGGCGCGCAGATCCCAGATCCGCCCGACCGCTCCGCCGCCCACCAGCGCCACGAGCGCCGCCCACATGCCGTGGGCGGAGGCGAGCGCGATCACCGCGCCGCAGAGCAACCCGGTGAAGAGCCCCTTGACCGACGCCCGTTCGACCCAACGGACCTCGTAACGGCACGAGGCGCCGCCGCGGGACTGGCACTCGGTCTCTTCGACGCGCGCCGCCGGCAGTCCCCAGAGCATCGGCCCGGCGGCGATCTGCGCTTTGCGCAGGAGGCAGATGAGCGCCGAGCGCTCCTTTTGTTCCGGCGAGGCCGGCCGGTAGGCGATCGCCGCGGCGCCGCGGCGCACGCGATTCACCGTCACCGCGCTCACCTTGTTCATTCGCGGGACCAGCTCGGCGAGCGCGCCGTATCCGACGCGCGGCGACCCGAACGCCCGCAACACCGGGTACATGACGCCGAGCGCGCGGGGCGAGTAGACCGCGCGGGTGATGCTCTCCACCAGGCGCTGGGCCCCGATCTCGGCGCCCAGCCAATCGACCAGCTCCTCGCAGAAACGCAGCGAGACCCAGTTCGACTCGTCCTCCAGCTCGGCGCGCGTCACGCTCCAGCGCCCCAGCAGCAGCTCGATCCCGGCCGTCCGTCCCTCCGCGTCCGCCAGCTCGAGCAGCGGGATGACGTACCGGCAGCTCAGCTCATGGGCGAGCGCGGGTTGCCCAGTCATCCGGTTTCCTCGCTCCGGCCATCCAGCCGAGAGCGTAGCCGAATCCGCCGGCGGCCGCCCATTCGCCGAGCTCGTCCCACCCGCGCCGCACGGCCCCCGGGTCGAGCAGATCGGGATCCACGCTTCGCGCCGCGGGCGCCAGCATCGTCTCGATGAAGGCCCGCGGCGGAAGGTCGCCGGTGCTCACCGGCAGCCCGACGGTGGTGACGCCGACGAGGCCGGCCGCGGCCAGCATCCGCGGCAGCCGGCGCCCGACGAAAGGATCGCCCCCCCGCCGCAGCGCCGACGCCGCGAGCGCCTGTTTGAGCGCCGGCCAGGAGGGGGGCTCGGGATCGAAGGCGGTCGCCGCCTCGTCCACGTCGACGGCGCACAGGATCCCCCCCGTCCGCAGCACGCGCGCCGCTTCATCGATCAGCTCGCCGCGCGCCGGCGCGTGGCGGAGGACCAGCCTCACGAGGACAAAGTCGAAGACGCCATCCTGGAACGGCAGCCGGGCGCCGTCGGCGCGGGCCAGGTGCCCGGCCCGGACGTGGCGCAAGAGCTCCTGGTTCAGGTCGACGCCGAACGGCGCCCGCCCGAGATCGGGGACCAGCCGTTCGAGCAAGCCGCCCGGGCCGCAGCCGAGATCGAGCAGCCGCTGCCCGCTCGCCAGCCCGGTGCCGAGCAGCGCCGTCCGCTCGCGGGTCCAGACGGCGGCCGCTTGCCGGCGCAGGCGATCGGTCTCGCTTTCGACCGCGGCGCTCCCGAGGGCGCGATAGCTGCCGGCGCTGTCGCTCACGCGGCCTCCGGCAGGTGGGCCGCGCGGCGGCGGAGCCGCGCCTGCAGGAGCCCGTATTTGTCGGCGATGTAGCGCTGATATTCGACGATCCCCAGGCGGTGCAGCGCGAAGTAGGTGCACTCGCCGACGGGACGGAATCCGGCGGCCAGCACGGGGCCGTGGTTGGTGTTCGTCGGGACGAACAGGAACCGGTTGGGCGGATCGCCGGGGAGAGGCGCCGCCCGCGCGAGATCGCAGAGCGCCAGCTGTTTGGTGCCGTCCAGATCGGCGCCTGGAACGACGGGGAGCAGGAACGAGGCGGACATCAATCCGCTCAGGCAGAGCCCGGGCGAAGCGGTCTCGCGCAGCAGCACGGCGACGCACTGATCGCCGGAGAAGGCGCCGAAGGCGTCGCGGCCGCGCTCCATCCCGAGCTTGGCGTAGGCGGCGCGCGTCTGCGGCAGCTCGATCTCGCCGGCGCGCAGGCTGAGCGCGCGCGCGCAGACCGGATCCAGCTGCCGGGCGCCGACGTGCTCGACCAGAAGCTCTTCGCGGCCGCGCAGGCGGCGCACGACGCCGTCGTCGCGGGACCGATCGGGGCCTGCCGGGGCGGCGTAGAGCGTGAGCCGCATGGCGCCGCGGTGGGCCGGCGCCGACTGGGCGAAGAACGTGCTCACCAGGCCGTGCATCGTCTTGGCCGTGGTGTCGATGGCGCCGGCGATGTACTCGCCGTCGCTGCGGTGGGCGGCCAGGCGCATGAGGATTCCGTGCAGCTGCCCCGCGCCGGCCGGCACCGCGCCCGAGGCGACGGCGCTGTGCTGGAAGACCCAGGTCCGCTCGTAGGCGCGCACCGAGGTGAGCGTGGCGCCGATGCCGCCGCGCCAGGGGACGATCGCCGTTCGCATCAGCCCCGCCGATCGATCGTGCGCCAGCCGCCAGGTGCGGCGCGCTTCGTCGAGCGTCCTCGTCAGGTTGGCGTCCATGTCGTGCTCGAGCAGGTTCATCGAGCGGTGGAAGGCGACCAGATCGTCGAAGCCGCGGCCGTCGTGGAAGCGAATCTGACCGGGCCCGTGCTCGATGAGCTGCTCCCGCATCAGATCGGCCTCCCGATCGGGGAGCGCCCGCATCTCGGCGCTGACCCGGCTCGGCGACACGGAGCGGATCGCCACCTCGGGGGCTTTGAAGGCGTGGTCGCCGAGGTGGATCCGCACGTCCTTGAGCGGCAGGCCAGCCCACAGCTCTTCGTCGTTGGCGCCGGGCGGGAACGAAAATCCGTGCGAGGAGAGATCGCAGAGCGGGTGTGCGCGGCGCGCGCCGGTCAGCGAATGGCGGTAGCTGACGAGGGCCCCGCTCTGTGGCCCGAGCGCCGTCCGCTCCTCCCCCCGCCGGTGCCACTCGCGCAGCTTGGGCGACGGAGAGAGCGTCAGCACGTCGCCCCGGCGATCGGTGACCCGCGCGTAAAACCGATAGCCGCTCCCGAACAGCGAGCACTCGACGGTCACCGCGCCGGAGCGCACCGGCAGGCGGTCGGAGTCGTCGACCCGGCAGCGCAGCTCCGGCACCCGCCCGCGATCGAAGCCCCCCTGCTGCAACATCCGCCCTTTGACCACGCCGGTCGGACCCGAAACGATGACCTCGTATCCCAGATCGCAGAGCGCCCAGAGGATGGCGCGCACGCGGGTGAGGTCGTCGATCTCGACCCGGTCGCTGCCGGGCGTCTCCAGCCGACGCCGGCCGGCGGCGCGGTAGCGGACGCCGCACTCGTAGATCACACGGCCGTCCGGGTAGAGGGCCGGCGAGCAGCTGGTGACCACCCCTTCGCCGCTGCGCAGGACCTCGCGGCGGTAAAGCACGATGAGATCGCCGAGCACGGTCCCGAGCGCGAGCGGCGCGCTGGTCTCGAGGCGGAGGCCGCGCACGCCGATGTCGAGGATCGGGTAGCACTGGCGCCCGCCGGCCTCCACCTCGACGACGCAGATCGCGAAGGCGACGTCGGCGACCGGGACGAGGCGCACCGAACGGGAGGGGCGCCGGGTGGGTCCCGACTCGACGATCATCTGCGCGCCGCCGTCGGCGGTGGGCGTGACCAGCCCGGCCACCCAGAATTCGCGGCCCCCCTCGGAGAAATCCAGGACGGCGCGCGTTCGTCCCGGCGGACAGCTCGGCACCGGTCCGAGCGAGAGCCGCAAGTCTCCGTCTTCCCGGCTGGCGGCGGTCAAAAAGGTACGGCGCCGCGCCTCCTTGCTGCCGACCCGCAGCGAGGCGGGGGTGACACGGCGGCAAAGGCTCCGGAGAAAACGAACGTCCACGGCAGCGGCAGTTTATCGCAAGTTGTCTCGGCCACCCGCGCGGGTCAGGATGCGCGTCCATCGAGGCTGTCAAGCGACGGAGGGACGTCATGAAGATCGGAATCATCGGTTCGGGTGTGGTCGCGCAAACGCTGGGATCCAAGCTGATCGGGCAGGGGCACGATCTCGTCCTCGGGACGCGCGATCCCAACAAGCTGGACGACAAGAAGATGTTCGGCGCCACCTTGCGAGAATGGAAATCGCAAACCGGAGGGCGGGCCAGGGTCGTGACGTTCGAGGAGGCGGCCGCGCATGGCGAGCTGCTGATCAACGCCACCTCCGGGCTCGTCTCCCTCGATGCGTTGAAGCTCGCCCAAGCCGAGAAGGTCGGCGGCAAGATCCTGATCGACGTCGCCAACGAGCTCGACGCCAGCAAAGGGATACCGCCCGCGGTGCTGGCCTGCCAGGAGCGCTGTCTGGCCGAGAGGATTCAGGCCGCCTTCCCCAACCTCAAGGTGGTCAAGTCGCTGAACACGATCAGCGCGCCCGTGATGGTCGATCCGAAAGCGGTCGGAGGCGGCGACCACACCGTCTTCGTCAGCGGCAACGACGCCGACGCCAAGAGCAAGGTCACCGCGCTCTTGAAGTCGTTCGGGTGGACCGACGTGCTCGACCTCGGCGATCTGGCGTCGGCGCGCGGCCCGGAGATGTACCTGGCGATGTGGATCCGGCTCTGGGGCGCCACGCAGACCGGCCAGCTCAACATCAAGGTCGTGCGCTGAGGCCGGTCCCGGCGACGGCATCGGGGCGAGCCCCGAGCACAGAGGGCGGGTCGAGAAATTTCGTGGCGGGGTCAGCCGGGCGGCTGCGTCCGCCCGGCTTCCGCGTTAGATTGGCCGACGGGATGCGACCGCGCGCCACTGGCCTCTTGATCGGCGTCTCGGCGCTGTTCACGTTCGGGTGCGCTTCGACGCCCAAACCGAAGGAGATCGCGGCGCTCGAGGATCTGCGGTCAGACCCGACGCTCTCCGATCCGGATCGCCGCGCGTTCGATCTGCTGGCGGCCGCCGACGGTCTCCTGGTCCAGGCCTCGCGCGCCTGGGAGCACCACGACGCCGAGGCTGCCCGGCGGGACGCGCTCATGGGGCAGATCAAGATGAAGACCGCGCTGGCGCTCTTGCAGGCGGAGCGGTTGAAGGCCAGGGGGGCGGAGCTCGACGCCGAGCTGGCGATCTCGAACGACGAGGAGAACCGGCTCGACGCCGAGCTCGCCACCGCCGAGGAGGAGGTCTCGCTGCTCGAGCGGCTGCAGGCGATCAAGCTGGCGTCGGCCGCCGAGAAGAAGGCGCTGTCGGCGGCGGTCGACGTCGCCAAGAAGCAGGCGGCCACCGAGCGGCAGAAGCTGGCCGAGCAGCTGGCGTCGGAGAAACGCCAGGGGGAGGCTCAGCACGGAATTCGCGTCCTCGAGCTGACGCTCAAGATCGCGGAGACGGTCGACGCCCCTCACTACGCCAAGGCGGCGTACACCGCCGCGACGGGGATGTTGCAAGACGCGCACAAGGAGCTCGACGCCGGCCACTGGGACGAGTCGCTGGCGCGCGCCACGCTGGCCCAGGCCGAGGCGGAGAAAGGGATCGCGCTGGCCCGGCCGCTCTACGAGAAGGAGGCCCAGGCGCTCAGCAACCGGGCGCGCGATCGCGAGCTCGAGGCCGACGCGACCAGCATCGCCGGCGTGAGGACGCGGCTCGAGCGCGAGGGCGATCTGCAGCGGCTGGTCCTCACCTTCCACGATCTCTTCGGCGACAAGCGCGCGTCGCTCCGCCCGGAGCAGGCGAAGGTCGTCGACGCCGTCAAGGACCTGCTGAACAAGTACCCCACCTACCCGTTGCAGCTCACCGGGTTCGCCGACGAGCAGGGGAAGCCGGACGACCTGGTCGCGCTCTCGCTGGCGCGCGCCAACGCCGTCTACTGGGCGCTGGTCGGTCGCGGGATCGATCCCAAGCGGGTGAGCGTCGACGGAAAGGGGAGCGCGAGCGGGAGCTCCGGCTCACGCGTCGAGCTGTCGATCCTCTATCACGGCGCTGATTAGGCCGCCTCCGGGCGGCATGTCGTCGGGCATGGTTCGCTTCGCTCACCGTTGCCTGACGGGGCAACGCCCTCCTCGGGCCGGGGGCTCACTGGCAGGTCGGGAACTGCTTGCCGGTGTCCTGGTTCGTGTCGACGTTGGCGCTGGCCACCGTCACGCTGAGCGTGCGGCCCGCGACGTCGGTCAGGGTGAGCTGGGCACCGGCGTTGATGTTGCTGTTGAAGTGCCAGCTGCCGTACGAGGTGCGCGACGCCGATCCGCCCGGCCCGCTGACCGACTTGATGGCCAGGATCACCCCCTCGACGTAGAGCTCGTTGACCTGCTTGACCCGCACGATCACGTTGCCGGTGATCGGGCAGGGGACCACCTTCCAGCTGGTTCCCGTCGGGTTGCCGTTGCTGCCGAAGCCGAGCTGGTTGAAGGCGTCGATGCTGAGGTCGAGCTCTCCGGTCGGGTTCTGCTGACAGATGGTGTTGTTCCCGTCGCCCCCGTACGGGCATTCGTCGATGATGGTGGCGATGATGGTGTGCCCGGCGTTGCTGATCTGGACGCAGGCGCCGCAGTTGCCGGAGGTGTTGAAGCCGCTGGTCCCCGGGATCGCCGCGAAGTAGGTGTTCTTGGCCGGCGAGCTGTTGGAGATGTTGAGGACCGTGTCGACCTGGCCGCTCCCCTCGGTGCCGAGGTAGCCGCAGGCGGTCTGGTAGTCACCGAGCTCCCCCTTCTGGGTCCCCATGCCGAAGTAGTAGTGGGTGAACTCGCCGTTGCCGTTGGCCGATGGGGAGAGCGTCCCGCAGCTGGTCGAGGCGCTGCCGCCAGTTCCGGTCGTACCGCCGGTGCCTGTCGTGCCGCCGGTGCCTGTCGTGCCGCCGGTGCCGGTGGTGCCGCCGCGCCCGCCGGTGGCGGAGGTGCCGCCGGTGCCGGTGGTACCGCCGCGTCCGCCCGTGGCGGTGGTGCCGCCGGTGCCGGTCGTGCCGCCGCGTCCGCCCGTGGCGGTGGTGCCGCCGGTTCCGGTCGTGCCACCGGTTGCGACCGTGCCGCCGGTGCCCGTGGCGGTGGTGCCGCCGGCACCCGATCCACCAGCTCCGGTCGCGCCGCCCGCGGCAGTGGCGCCGCCCGATCCGCTCACCAGCTGCACGCACTTGTTGAGGTTGGTGGCGCAGGCCAGGCCGTCGTTACAGGCGCCGTTGGCCGTGCAGGGACAAAGATCGGTGCCGGGCTGGCAGGCGCCGTCCGACGACTCCAGCTTGCTGCCGCAAGCGCCGGCGAGCAGAACCGCGCTCGCGAAAAGCAAAGTAAAGGCCTTCCTGTACGTCGAATAAGTCAGCATGGGGGCGCATCAGTTTCGCAAAGAGACTCCCTCCAGGCAATGCCAGCCTCGATTTGCTGAGCCATTTCCGGAACATCGAAATATCTCGCAGGATTGCGCGGCGCTTCGGCGTCGCGGAGACGAGAGGTTGCACTTCGCGGGAGGTCTGGGCAGCGTAGCCGAATGAAGGATCCCCTGGTCCGGTTCGGCGTGGCCATCGAACGCTCGCTGCTGCACGATCTCGATGCGCTGGCCCACAAGCGCGACTGCACCCGCTCGGAGCTGCTCCGCGATCTCGGCCGGGCCGAGGTGGGGCGCGCCAAGGTCCCCGACGGGGTCGAGGCGGTCGGGGCGCTGACGCTCGTCTACGACCACCATGTGCGGGACCTGAGCGAGAAGCTGACCGAGCTGCAACACGACCTCGGCGACGACGTGCGCGCCGCGATGCACGTCCATCTGTCGCACGACCTGTGCCTGGAGGTGATCGTGCTGCGGGGCCGCTCGGATCGGCTGTCGGCGCTGGCCGATCAGATCCTGGCCATCAAGGGGGTGAAGCATGGTGGGATCGAGATCGTGCCGTCGATGGAGATAGCGGGGCACACGCACGACGACGGCCACCCGCATCTGCACGAGCACCCGCATCCGCACGCCGCGCCCGCGCGGCGCCGCGCCCGCCCACGTCGCAAATAGCGCGCCGCGACCGCGCGCAACCGGTAGCACGATTTTTATGAGTCGTGTTATGACGCCGCTACCTTTCCATGGGTTCGTGCTACCGTTTTGTCGGGGTGACGATGCTGTTGGTCGCCGGATCGCAATCATCCGTCCGGGCCGACCAGGTCGCCGCGCCCGAGGCCGTCACGCCGATCCCGGCCGGTACCTCGCAGCCGCCGACGCAGATGCCCGAGGTGGTCGTGCGCGGCCGCGCCGAAGATCTCCTGGGGAGGGCCACCAGCGCCTCGCAGGGGGCCGTCGGCGAGGTCGATCTGGAGGATCTGCCGCTGCTCCGCCGCGGCGAGCTGCTCGAGACTGTCCCCGGCATGGTCGTCACGCAGCACTCCGGTGACGGCAAGGCGAATCAGTACTTCTTGCGCGGGTTCAACCTCGATCACGGCACCGACTTCGCCTTCTCCATCGACGGGGTGCCGGTCAACCTCCCCAGCCACGCGCACGGGCAGGGCTACTCGGATCTCAACTTCCTGATCCCCGAGCTGGTCGACGAGATCGACTTCAAGAAAGGTCCGTTCTACCCGGAGGTCGGCGATTTCTCCGGCGCGGGCGCGGCCAACATTCGCCTGGTGAACAGGCTCCCCGAGGGGATCGCCAACTTGCAGCTCGGGATGTTCGGCTACGCGCGGGCGCTCGTGGCCGACAGCCCGACGGTCGGCCCGGGCACCTTCCTCTACGCCTTCGAGTACAACCATTACGACGGCCCGTGGGATCTGCCCGAGAGCTCCAACCGCTACAACGCGTTCCTGCGCTACCACTGGGACCAGGGCCGCGATGACTTCACCCTGACGGGGAGCCTCTACTGGGCGCCGCTGTGGCACGCAACCGATCAGATCGCTGAGCGGGCCGTCGATGAGGGGCTCATCGGGCGCTTCGGCGCCATCGATCCGACCGACGGCGGGAACACCGGCCGGGCGGCGCTCTCCTTCGACTGGCTCCGGAACGACGGCGACGCCGTCACCAAGCTGCAGCTCTACGGTTTCTATTCTCGGTTAAATCTCTGGTCGGACTTCACCTACGCTCTGTCGTGTCCGGCGATCGACCCGTCCAGTCCGCCGAGCGACTCCTCCAACTGCGATCAGTTCGAGCAGGTCGATCGCCGCTTCGTCACCGGCGGCGAGCTGAAGCGCGTCTGGGAGCGCCTTTGGGGGCGGAAGAAGGTCGAGAACTCTATCGGCATCCAGGTCCGCAATGACTACATTCCGGACTCCGGGCTCAACAACACCGTCGGGCGCCAGGTCGTGAACGTGGAGATCTACGACCACATCGAGGAGCTGAACACCGGCGTCTACGCCAGCAACCAGGTCCAGTGGACACGTTGGTTCAGGAGCCAGCTTGGCCTGCGCGGCGACGTCTTCGCGATCGACGTCAACAGCAACACCCCCGCGAACTCGGGCCATCGGACGGCCGGGATCCTCAGCCCCAAGGCGACCCTCGTCTTCGGGCCCTGGAAGAAGACCGAGCTCTACCTCGACGCCGGCTCGGGTTTTCACAGCAACGACGCTCGCGGCGTGACGATCGCGGTCGACCCGACGACGCTGCAGCCGCAGGGCCAGGTCCCGCTCCTGGTCCGGACCAAGGGCGCTGAGGTCGGGGCGCGGACCTCAATCCTTCCGGGACTGGTGACCACGCTCTCATTCTGGTTCCTACAATCGAGCTCCGAGCTGACCTTCGACGGTGACTCCGGCGACACCGAGGCGAACGGCCCGAGCCGCAAGTACGGCCTCGAGTGGGCGAACTTCTACAAGCCGACGCACTGGCTGACGCTGAGCGCCGACTTCTCCTTTGCCCACGCCCGTTACACCGACCCGCAGGAGACCGTCACCGGCACTTCCGGCCTCTACATCGCCAACTCGATCCCGGTCGTCATCTCGGCGGCCGCGATCGTCGATTTGCCGAGCGGGTTCTTCGCCGGGGCACGGCTGCGCTACTTCAGCTCCCAGCCGATCATCGAGGACGACAGCGAACGCCAGCCTGAATCGACGATCGTGAACGCGCTGGTGGGTTATCGGTTCAGCCGCTACGAGGTCAGCCTGGGGATTCTGAACCTCTTCGACTCGCAGGCCGACGACATCGCCTACTACTACCCGTCTCGCCTGCCGACCTCCCTCACGGGGGGACCGCCGGCGCCGGGGGCTCCCAACCCCAACTTCGAGCCCTACATGACTGGCGTCAATGGCTTCCACATCCATCCCGTCGAGCCGTTCCAGGTGCGCGGGAGCCTGACAGCCCACTTCTAACCGGGTGGCGGAGCGAGGAATGCGACTGACGGCGAGCCTGCTGAGCGCGGTCGCTCTCCACGCCGTCGTGTTCGGCGTCGCCGCCGCCGTCCTCTCACGCCAGATCGCCCCTCATCGCGAACCGGTGACCGTCGAGGTCGAGGTGATCTCACCCAAGCCAGATCCCATTGCCGATTCTGCCGTCACCGCCGCCGCGGCTCCGGCGAAGAGAACAGCGCCGCCCAGGCCCCGAATCAATCTGCGTCATCGCGAGGTCGCCCTCGTCAGCGACTCCGCGCCCGGAGAGCCGCCCGCGACATCCGACGCGCCGTCGCCCGTCTCGTCCGTTCTTGCACCTACGGCGGCACCAGCGGCCTCTCTGGTGCGCGCACGGGTTTCCGAGGCCCCAAGCGTTGGAAAAGTAGTCTCCGCCGAGCCGCGTTACCGCACGAACCCGAGGCCCGACTACCCGGTCCCTTGCAAGCGCCGGCGCGAAGAAGGGATCGTCCTCCTGAACGTGGCGGTCCATGCGGACGGCCTCCCGGCCGCTATCTCGCTGAATCGAAGCAGCGGCTACCCGCTCCTTGACCGCGCGGCGCTGGACGCCGTTCGACGCTGGACCTTCGAACCGGGGCGGGCAGCGGGCGTGCCGGTGTCGAGTACGGTCGTCGTGCCGGTGCGGTTCTCTCTGTCGGAGGAGCCATGACCGTGAGCGCACCCGCGCTGTTGGTGCTCGGGTTCTTCCTTGGGATGCGACACGCCACCGACGCCGACCACGTCGTGGCGGTGACCACCATCGTCTGCCGCCAGCGCGGTCTGCGTGGGGCCATGGCCCTCGGCGCGTTCTGGGGCCTCGGACACACGGTGACCATTTTGATCGTCGGCGGCGCGATCATCCTGTTTGGCGCCGTGATCCCGCCGCGGCTCGGACTCTCGCTCGAGATGGCGGTGGCGGCCATGTTGATCCTGCTCGGCGCGCTCAATCTGAGGCGACCCCCTCGCCCCGCGCGCGACGGGGTCCACGTCCACGCACAAGCTCCGACGTCGCGGCCGCCGGCGTGGCGGCCACTGGCGATCGGCGTGGTCCACGGCCTGGCGGGTTCGGCAGCGGTGGCGCTGCTGGTGCTCACCACGATTCGCGAGCCGGTCTGGGCCATCGCTTACCTGGCGATCTTCGGGGTCGGCGCGGTGCTGGGGATGATGGTGCTGACGACGGTGATGACGATGCCGCTGACCGCCGCGTCGCGAAGGTTCGGCTCGGTCGAGCGCGTGGCGGCCAAGCTGACCGGCGCGCTCAGCCTCGCGTTCGGCCTGTTTCTCGCCTATCGACTGGGCATCATCGAGGGGCTCTTCACCGGCACGCCGCGCTGGACGCCGCACTGAAGGGGAGTCGCGCCCCGGCCGCCGACACTCAGTCGCGCAGCTGCTCGGAGAGGTAGCGCTCGCGGCCGATGTCGCTGACCAGCTTGAGCTGAGCCTCCAGCCAGTCGATCGAGTCCTCCTCGTCCTCGAGGAGGTGCTCGAGCAGCTCGCGGGTTCCGGCCTCCTGCTTGGCGAGGCAGAGCGCGATCGCCTTGTTGAGCCGCGCCACCGCGTCACGCTCGAGCTCGAGGTCGAGCTTGTGCATCTCGATCGGCTCCTCGCCCACCTTCACCGGCCCGAGACGCTGCAGGTTGGGGACGCCGTCCAGAAACAGGATGCGCGCGATGATCTTGTCGGCGTGCTTCATCTCTTCTATCGACTCGTCACGCTTCTTCTTCGAGAGCCGCGCGTAGTGCCAGTTCTCCAGCATCTTGTGGTGGATGAAGTACTGATTGATGGCGGTCAGCTCGCTGGTCAGGATGTCGTTGAGCGCGGTGAGAATTTCCGGGTCTCCCTGCATGTCGTCTCCTCTGGGCGCGGCGGGTAGGGGCCGATTCTGCTGGCGCGAAGCGGGGTTGTCGAACGGCTGCCGAATCTAGTTGATTTTGAGAATTACTTTCAATATCTTTAGGCCCTCTTCAGGGAGGTCCCTTGCTCGTCTGTCATTGCCATCGAATTTGTGACCGAACGATTCGCGAGTCCATCCGTGAGGGTGCCCGTTCGATCGACGAGGTGGGCGACGCTTGCCGCGCGGGGACCGGGTGCGGTGGCTGCCGGCCGGCGATCGCCGGCCTGCTGGCGGAGCGCCGGGCCGGCGAGGCGCAGCGGCGTTCGCTGACCGTGCTCGATCTGGGCGTCTTGCGGCTGGCGAGCTGAGGAGCCCCCATGCGATCGACGCCGATGCCGACAGCTCCCCTGCGCCTCCTCGTGCCGCTGAGCTGGCTTCTGTGCGCGGCCGTGGCGTCCGGGTGCGGCGACGCCAGCCAGACCCCCCCACCGTCCCCCGACGCCGGCTCGGGGCTGCAGAACCTGTTTGACGTGCCGGTCTCCGGCATCGGCGCCGACGCGGTCGCCAACTTCAACGACGGCGACAGGCTGTTCGAGATCGTCCTGCGGGACGCCGACGGGTTGGGACCCCTTTACACGCGGCAGGCTTGCGGCGACTGCCACAACGCCGAGGACGGCCTGCGGGGGCCGGGCGCCGCGCAAAAGATGTCGGTGGTGGAGGCGGACGGCCTGACGCCTTCACCCGATCAGTCGGCGCTGCCGTGGGGGCCGACCGTTCACCCGTTCGTGGTGGCCCCCGCGGTCACGCCGATCGTGCCGCCTACCGGACCGAACGCGCCAAACGTGCGGGTCACCAACCGACTCGGTCCGTCGGTCCTCGGGCGCGGATACCTGGAAGCGGTCGAGGACAGCGAGATAGAGCGGGTGGCTGCCGCCGAGGCGGCGCGCACCGACGCCATCCACGGGATCGTCAACATGTACGCTTACGCTTCGCAGCCGAACCCCGACCCCACGTTCAACGCGCACCAGCCGGGCGACGCGGTCATCGGACGCTTCGGGCTGAAGGCGCGTATCGGCACGCTGGACGAGTTCGTCGCCGACGCGCTCCAGA
Organism: Polyangia bacterium; assembly: GCA_036267635.1. Lineage (GTDB taxonomy): Bacteria > Myxococcota_A > Polyangia > Fen-1088 > Fen-1088 > JADGRB01. The sequence continues at coordinate 37,074 of DATAVR010000047.1, forward strand.
ACGACATGGGGATCACCAGCCCCTTGCGCCCGACCGAGTTCCCCAACCCCGACGGCCTCACCGACGACGGCAAGCCGGGGATCGACGCCACCGCCGACGACGTGAACCTGCGCGCCGACTACGTCCGCACCATCGCCATCCCTTGGCGCGCCACGCCCGATCCGACCGCCCGGGCGCTGTTCGATCAGGTGCTCTGCAGCGCCTGCCACGTCGCGACGCTGCACACGCGCGCCGACTATCCGATCGCCGCGCTGGCCGACGTCGACGCGCCGATCTACACCGACATGTTGCTGCACGACATGGGCGATGGGCTGTCGGACAGCCTGGCCGACGGCGAAGGGGTGGCCACGCCATCGACCTGGCGGACGGCGCCGCTCATCGGGCTGCGCTTCTCGCGCGAGTACCTGCACGACGGCCGTGCCACCACGCTGCTCGACGCGGTGATGGACCACGACAGCAACGGCTCCGAGGCGCACGGATCGGTGCAGATGTTCATGGGCCTCACGGCCGACCAACAGACCGCGCTGCTGAATTTCGTCGGCTCTCTCTAACCTCAACTCACTAAGGAAAAATTGATGCGTTCACTTCGGTTGCTTCTCGTTCTCGGCGGCGCCGCGATGCTCGGCGCGGCCTGCTCGTCGTCGTCGAAGACGCCGGTCAACGATTCGGAGTTCTCGGCGGCGGTCGTCTCGGGGATGCGCACCTCGTTCATCACCGACCTCACGAACCTGGAGACCTTCTCGCAGATGTTGCAGACGGCGGCGCCCACCCCGGCCGGCCGCGGCTGGGACGCCACCATGGATGCCACCGCGATCGCCGCCATGAAGACCGCCTGGACCGGCTGCCGCACCGCCTACGAGCACATCGAGGGGGCCACCGCGCCGATCTTTCCGGACATCGACGCCACCATCGACTCGCGCTACGACGACTTCCTGGCCGCGCTGCCGAACGGCGATTCGTACCTGTTCGACGACATGGGCGTGACCGGCATGCACGCCGTGGAGCGAATCCTCTACGCCGACGTCACGCCGGCGCGGGTGGTCAGCTACGAGTCGACGCTGACCGGCTACGTGGCGGCGGCCTTCCCGGGGACGGCGCAGGAGGCGAGCGACTTCAAGACCCTGCTCGTGCAGAAGCAGATCGCCGACGCGAAGACGCTGCACGACGGCTGGGAGGCGGCCCAGAGCTACGATCTTGGCGCCGCATTTCAGGGGTTGGTCTCGTTGATGAACGAGCAACAGGAGAAGGTCGACAAGGCCTCTACCAATCAGGAGGAGTCGCGCTACTCGCAGACGACGATGGCCGACATCCGCAACAACCTGGCCGGCACCGAGCGCGTCTACCTGCTGTTTCAGCCCTGGATCCAGTCCAAGGCGGCCGCGACCCTCGACGCCGGCGCGACCGGTGACGCAGGTGCCGACGCGGGCGCGCCCCAGGACGGCAACGCGATCGACGCCACCATCGAGGCGGGCTTCGCCAAGCTGCAGGCGCTCTACGATTCGGTCACCGGCGACGCCATCCCGCAGCCCCCCACCACCTGGAGCAGCGAGAACCCGACCCCCACCGACCAAGCCACGCCGTTCGGGATGCTCTACGAGGGCGTTCACCAGGCGGTCGACCCCAACCAGCCGGGCTCGGTCGTCGCCGAGATGAACGCCGCCGCCGTGCTGCTCGGCTTCCCCCAGTTCGTCGCCGAGTAAAGGCCACATGTGGTCGACCCGCACTCTCCGGACATTCGCCCTCGGTGGCGCAGCGCTCGCGCTTGCCTTGACGGCGGGCGCCGGTTGCAGCGTCGCCCCGTCGGCTGGCCCCGACGGCGGTCAGTTCGTCGCCTTCGACACGACATTCAACAGCTTTCACACCTGGCCTTCGGCTGTGGCGATGCCTTCCCCGAGCTTGCCGCCCGTCGACGCGGGCGGGGTCGGCCCCGACGGCGGCGCAACGGACGGCGGCGTTCATCCGCCGCCCGAGACCGAGTACTGGCAGATCCCGACCCCTCCCACGGGCAACGCATTCCCGCTCGGCACCATCATCGTCAAGGAGACCGAGGAGGCCGATCCGACCGCGCGACAGGTCTTCGCCATGGTCAAGCGCGGCGCCGACTTCAACGCCAACGGCGCCGTCAACTGGGAGTTCTTCGAGCTCACCAACAACGCCAATGGGACCGAGACGATCAACTGGCGAGGCTACGGTCCCACGAATCCGACGATGGACATCTACGGCGGCAACCCGAACGTCTGCAACGACTGCCACGCCAAGGCCGTCAGCAACGACTACGTCTGGTCGGCGGCGCTGCAGCTCTCCGCTCTCGAATCCGCGCCGTGATAGGCGCGAAAGGAACCCGATGATCCGCTCGCTCTCCCGCGCCGCGCTGTCGGCGCTCGCCGCCGTCGCTCTGTTCGGCGCGATGGGCCGACCCGCGCGGGCCACGCCGGCCCCGCTCCCCTTCACGTACATCTACGAGACGCTGCCGGCGGGCGACGCCGAGCTGGAGCTCTACACCGACCTGACACCGCTGCACCTCAAGGACGGCGCCACCGCTACCAACGTGAATGGCGTTTTCCTGGTGCCGCAGTTTCAGGCGGAGATTGAATACGGGCTCACCGATCGGCTCGAGCTGGGCCTCTACCTGGTGCTCGTCCCCACCGACACCTCGGGATTCAGTCCGGCGCCGAGCACGATGGAAGGGACCGGGGTCAAGCAGCGGTTGCGCTATCGGTTCGCCGAGGCCGGCCGCTGGCCGGTCGACCTGGCTATCTATGGCGAGCTGGTCGAGAACGTCCACGAGATCGAGCTCGAAGGAAAGATCATCCTGCAGCGCCGAGTCGGTCCGTTCCGGATCGCCGCCAACGCCTGGGCGGAGCGGGAGTACTACTTCAGCGGCAACCGCGAGTGGGTCTTGAACCCGACCGCCGGCGTCGTGCTCGAGAAGTGGATCACCGTCCAGCCGGGGATCGAGTACTGGATGCACGGCGAGCTCAACGACCACGGCAGCTGGAATCTGGTTCCGCAACACTACCTCGGGCCCACGGTGATCCTGCAGCTCGGCAGGATCTGGTGGTCGAACGGGTTCTACTTTCGGCTCAATGGGTTGCAGACGCCGGCGTACGGCACCAGCGACGCCTACGGCGCGGTCTGGGCGCGCACCATCGTCGGTATCAACTTCTAGTTTCCAGCCGTCGGCGCGCCCGGCCGCTTGAGGAGGCCGATCTCCGGCGTGTCGAACAGTGTGACCCAGCCGGCGTTACGCGCCCGTCCCACCTGGTCGCGATCGGGACCGATCGGATCGATCTTGGTGTAGAGGATGTAATCCGCGCCTTCGAAGCCGACGGCCAGGTTCCAGCAGTCGAGCCGGTTGGAGACGTGGGGGAGCTCGCGATCGCTGGCGGCCAGGATCGCCTGACGGGGGACCAGGCGCACCGCCGCGTCGAGCGCGGTCAGCCGGCGCCGCTCCTGGGCGGTCGGCGGATCGAAGCTGATGAAGCCGTAGCTCGAATGGAACTGGTGGCGCGGCGGGATGGCGCCCCAGCTCGTCGTCGCGATCAACGACGCCAGCGCCAGCGTCACCGCGGCCGCGCGGCGCCGGACCGGTCCCGCCTCCGCCTTTCCGATCAAAGACAGCGCCAGCGCGACCGCCGGGAAGACGTAGGGGACGAAGTCGCAGCCGTACTGGTAGCCGATGTCGAGCGTCGGCCCGTAGCCGGTGGTGAGCAGCGTGAGCACGGCGCCCGGGAGCAACGAAACCGCCAGCCAGGGGCGGCGCAGCGGCAAGAAGGCCAGCGGCGCCACGATCTGCAGCGCGTAGCGCAGCTTCTCGCCCGTCAGGAGGGTCTTGAACGTGAAGAGCGGGTTGGTGATCAGCGTCGTCACGATCCCGGCGAATCCAGCTTCGTGCGGCGCGATCAGATCGCGGTAGAGGTCGGAGAATCCCCAGGCGCCCGCCGCCGGCATGACCAGGAAGCGCATCATCAGGAAGTAGAGCGCCGACACTCCCGCGATCGTGGCCCCCTCGCGCGTCCGCCGACCGGAGAAGACGACAAACAGACCGAGCACCGTCGTCCCGATGGCGACGTCCTCGCGGCAGCCGAGCGCGATCACGCCAAAGACGACGAAGAGCCGCATCCGCCTGCCGTCGAAGGCGTCGATGGCCGCCAGCAGGAAGAAGGCGGCGACCGGCTGGAAATGAAAATCGAAGAACTGCGCGCCGTGCATCGGCGGGTAGACGAGGTAGGCCAGCGTCACCAGGAGGGCCAGCGGCGGCTCGAGGCGCCGGGCCGCGAATCGGTAGAGGGGGATCGCCCCCGCGCCGAGCAGCAGGCTCTGCAGCACCAGCAGGGTGCTGGCGGCCGGGTAGAGCGCGTAGAGCGGCAGCAGCACGTACATCGAGAACGGGGCATGGTCACGCAGCTCGCTCCAGTTCCCCGCGCGGATGAGCGGCGTGCAGCGGAAGGGGTGGCCGTGGAGCGCGTTGTAGAACTCGTTGTCGAGCTGGCCGAGGTCCCAGTTGTAGGTGGTGAACCGGGCGTGGCTCCGCAGGGTGAAGAAGATCGCGTAGACGGCGTAGGCCGACGCGGCGGCGACGGCCAGCAGGAACCAGCGCCGGCGCGCTGTGGCACCCGCCGCGGTCGCCTCGTGGAATGCCGTCGCTCGATACGTCCCGAAGTGCAGCCGCCAGAGCGGCTCGACGGCCAGCACGAAAGCGCCCAACGTGAGCGCGATCGTCAGCGCATCGAACCAGGGGCTCATCGTGAAGAGACCTGGCAGGGCGGCAGCCAGCACCAGCGGTGCCGCCAGGCAGGCGGCGCGGTGGAGGCGCGCCGTTCGATCCGTTCCGATCGGCGACCGTCGCCAGAGCCCGGCGATTGTCAGACCGGCCAGCGCGACGCCGCCGGCGACCGACGCCAGCAGCGCCTTTCGGTGAGCCGCCGACAACAGGTTCTGGGCGATGAAGCCGGGGAGATCGTGCAGGGCGAGCTGGCCGACCGCCAGGGCCAGCGAGGCCCCGGCGAGGCCGAGCAACATCATCGCCCGCGCGAGCTCGGCGGTCCGTCTGTCGTCCTGCCCGATGAAGAGCCGCCCCATGCTGGCGCGCGTACCGTAACTCAATCGGTGTCCGTTTTTCCGTGGCGGCGATATACCCTTCCCCGAGAAGGAGGGACGACCAGATGCAGCTTGGAATGATCGGCCTGGGGCGCATGGGCGCCAACATGGTGAGGCGGTTGATGCGCGGCGGTCACAGCTGCGTGGCCCACGACGTCTCGGCGGAGGCGACGCGCGCCTTGGCGAAGGAGGGCGCCGTCCCCGGCATCTCGCTCGACGAATTCGTGGCGCAGCTGAAGCCACCGCGCACGATCTGGCTGATGGTCCCGGCGGGCGTGGTCGACGCGACGCTCGCCGATCTGGCGCCGCGCCTGGCGAAAGACGACGTCATCATCGACGGGGGAAACTCGTTCTATCGGGACGACGTCGATCGGGCCAAGCGGCTGACCGCGCAGGGGCTGCACTATGTCGACGTCGGCACCAGCGGCGGCGTCTGGGGGCTCGAGCGCGGCTACTGCCTGATGATCGGCGGGGAAAAGGAGGTGGTGCGCCGCCTCGATCCGCTGTTCGCCACGCTGGCCCCGGGCACGGGGACGGTGGAGCCGACGCCGGGGCGGGCGGGGCGCGACGGCACCGCGGAGCGGGGGTACCTCCACTGCGGCCCGGCCGGCGCCGGGCACTTCGTGAAGATGGTGCACAACGGGATCGAGTACGGCCTGATGGCGGCCTACGCCGAGGGGCTGAACATCTTGAAGCACGCCGGTGTCGGCCGCCGCTCCGAGAAGGCCGACGCCGAGACCGCGCCGCTGCGCGCGCCCGAGTACTACCAGTACGACCTCGATCTGGCCGACATCACGGAGGTCTGGCGACGCGGCAGCGTGGTCGCCTCCTGGCTCCTCGACCTGACGGCGGCGGCGTTCGCCGGGGACTCGCAGCTCGCCAAGTTCGCCGGCCGCGTGTCGGATTCCGGCGAGGGGCGCTGGACGCTCGACGCGGCGATCGACGAAGGGGTCCCGGCGCACGTGCTGGCGGCGGCGCTGTTCCAGCGGTTCAGCTCCCGCGGCGAGGCCGAGTTTCAGGACCGCATCCTCTCGGCGATGCGCTACGAATTCGGCGGCCACCTGGAGAAGACCACCGGCAAATAGCGTCCGCCGTGGCGGGCTCCGCTCACCAGATCATCCGGAAGCAGCTGACGTAGCCGTCGGCCGTGCCATGGCCGATCCAGTCGTGCGTGTAGCCGACCCGGATGAGCCACCGTGGCAGCGGATTGCGGCCCGCCGGCGACAGCGGAAACGGCGTCAGCGCGTTCCGCAGCCCTCCGACGTCGAGCTCGAGGCCCGCTTCCGGTCCGCCTTCACCATAGATAGGGACGGGCGGCGGCGGGCTCTGATTGGACTTCGGTTGCAGCGCGACCAAGACCTGGATCTCGCCGCCGAGGTAGGGGCCGAGGCGAATCGGCGAGGTCGGCGGGCCCCAGGTCGCCAGCGGCAAGGCGAGGTGTGCGTCGAACCCGAGGCCGCTGAACGACGAGCTCGACGAGCGGAGCGCGCCCTGGACCTGGACAAAGACCGACGACACGAGACCGACGTCCCAGAGAAATCGCCCGGCGCGCGACATCCGTGAGATGCGGTCGGAGATCGACATGCCCTGAACGTAGCTGCCGGAGAGCTGACCGCTCTGCACGCCGAAGGTCCAGGCGCTCCGCGTCGGTGGCACCTCCCAGCGCAGGAGGCCGCGCGCCGGATCGGCCAGCACCAGCTCCAGCCCGTGCCCGTCGGCGTCCGGCAGGGTCAGGGTGATCCGCCGCGCGAGCTCGCTGCCGGCGAACTGATAGCCGCGGAACAGGATCCAGAACGATCGCGTCTGGCCGGGCGCGACCTCGATCGGCTGGAGGTCGCCCCCTTCGGGCGGCGCGCCCGGGAACGGACCGTCGCCATTCTCCGACGGCGGTAGCAGGCGCGTCTCTTCCGGCTTCCGGGCGTCGATCTGCATCAGGCACCAGAGCGCCGTCGGGGAAAGCCGATACGGGCGGACGCCTCGGTTGGCGACGTTGAGCTCCACCACCAGCCCCATCCCGTCGGCCACGCCGTTTTCAATCGTGTCGTCGGTCAGAAATACCCGCTGGACGTCGACCCGCAGGCCTGCCGCCGCGGCCTCGATCGGTTCGGTGGGACGCACCTGGCGCCAGCTCGCGCTGCAGGCGGCTGCCCCGAGCGCAACCGCCACCAGGAGGCTCGCGGCGGGGCGGCGTTCCCGCGCGCAACCCGTTGCGGCTGGGCCACGGCGTGACCACCTTTGGACGCGAGATGGTGTGTGCGGGATGGCGCTGCTCATTGCTTTGATGGCGTCGATTTGTGCGTTCTCGGTGTCGGCCCCGGCAGGGGCGCGCCCCGATCCAAAGGTCGAAGCGCGCGCCGAGATAAGAACATTGGTGGCCGGTATTCAACAGATCGAACGGATCCGGGCCAAGACGCCGCCTGACGCCATGGACGCGAGCTGCGTCGACGAGAAACTAGCGGAAGCGCGGGCTGGACTGCAAATCGCCGCCGGGGAGCTGGCGCGGCTCGACGACGGCCTGGCGGCGCGCGATCGCGCCGAGGACGACTACGCGCTGCACCGACTGCGGCTGCTGGTCGAGCGCGCGGGCGAGCTCGGCCGGGCGGCCCGCGTCTGCGCCACGGAAGAGCTGAGCAGCATCGACACCACAAAGGTCGAGGTGGAGATTTCGCCGTCGGTACCGGGCGGCGATCCGACGGCTCTGCCGTGGGGCTTCGTGGCCCCGGAGCGGCCGCCCTCGCAGTGAAGCTCAGCCGCCGCGGGTGGCGGCCCGCGAGGAGACGTCGATACGCTCCACCAGCTCGAGGCCGATGCTCCGCTCGATCGCCGGGGCTGCCAGCAGCGTCGGGCAGTCGGTCAGCACCTCGGTGTCGATCTGCTTCGCCGAGAAGCCGTACTGCTCGAAGATGCCGGCGGCGGCCCGCGCGGCGGTCCGGTTGGAAAACGAAATCCGCATGGTCGATGAGGTGAACCCCCGTCCTGTTCAGATTCTTCCCCGGCGCTCGAGGTTGCCCGGCCAGCCAATCGGGACCTTCCGAGGCGCGACGGGGCGCGCAGCTGCTAGATTTGTCGCGCTCATCCATGACGGCCATACAAAGTGAAGCGGCGACGGTCTCATCACCGCTCGGCGCGGGGGCAGCGGCGTTGCGGCGATTTTGGCGGCCGTTCGTGCTCATCCAGGCGTCGGCGGCGCTGCTGGCGATCGCCTACCGGACCAGCGAATCGTTCCGGGCGGCCTGCGCGGTGGGCGCCGGCTGGAAGAGCTCCGGCGGGCTGCCCTTCGCGGCGGCGACCGGCGCCCTCGCCGGTGGCGTCCTGCCCGAGCTGGCCAAGCTGCTCGCCGATGCCAAGCGGAGCGCCTGGCGGGGGCGCGGCGGCGAGATCCTATTCAATATCGTGTTCTTCGCCTTCAACGGCGTGGTGATCGATCTGCTCTACAGCGGCGAGGCGCGGCTGTTCGGCCGCGACGCGCAGGTGCGCACGATCGTCGAGAAGCTGGCCTTCGATCAGTTCGTCTTCTCACCGCTGTGGTTGATCGTGATCGTGCTGCTGTTCCTCTGGCGGCAGCGCGGTTACGCGGTGGCCGCGACGCTCCCGGCGTTGCACCGGGGGTTCTACCGGGCCCGCGTCCTGCCCCTGCTGATCCCGAACTGGCTGTTCTGGATCCCGATGGTGTCGATCATCTACGCGCTTCCGGTGGCGCTTCAGTTTCTCCTGTTCGTCCCGGCGCTCGGCGCCTGGAGCCTGATCATGGTCTTCATCGCCGACCGCTGATCCGCCGACCGCTGATCCGCCGACCGCTGATCCGAATCGCCCCTCACTGGTGGGGGGCAGGCAGCGCCTTACGTTGAACCACGAACTTGGTTTGGCGGTGGAGGTAGCAACATGCGGATGGTTTATGTGCTTGCGGGAGTGGTGGTCACGGGGTCGTTCGGGTGCGATCGCTTGCTCGAACAGCTCTTGCATGACCGGGACAAAGGAAACCAGGGCGGCGCGATGGGGATGTCGTCCGACGGCGGCGCCGGAACGGGCGGCGCGGGCGGCATGATGGCCGGCGCCGGTGGCGCGGCGGGCGCCTCCGGCCCCGGGATGGCCTGCGGCGCGCTGACCTTCAGCCAGACGATCGCGCTCGGTCCCTCCGCGGCCGGGCAGGCCTATGTCCGCTGCCAGACGCGCGGGCCCGAAGCTGGCTGGCAGGTGACCCTCTCGCCGACCGGCGATCGCTTGGCGGCGCGCACGGGCGCGGGGACGGTCCGATTGCTCGCCACCAATCCCTGGAGCGAGATCGCCCAGATCGGATCGCCGCTCGGTCAGATCGATGCGGTCGCGTTCTCTCCCGACGGCGCGACGCTCGCCGCCCTGTCGGCGGAGATGGGGGAGGTGACGTTGTGGAACGCCGCCGATGGGACGCTGGCGCGCAGCTTCGCCGGGCCGCCCGCCTCAGGCGTCGACACGACCGCGTCGGCGCTGGCCTTCTCCTCGGACGGCGGGCGGCTGGCGACCTCGCTGGGGACAATCATCGACCTGGCAGCGGGGACGACCACCAGCTGGCTGACCGGCGCACCTGGGACGTTCGTGCTCGGGGACAACCCCGAGAGCTTGGCCTTCAGCAGCCCGGCGGGGGGCGGCATCCCGGTCCTGCGATTCACCGCCGGCGACGCGCAGCTCTTCATCGAGACCGATTTCCAGATCGGGGACTCGCCGACCAGCACGCGCCTCGAGCTCCGCGCGCCCGCGACCGGCGCGCAGATCGTCCTCTTCAGCTTTTTCAGCCGAGGCCTGCTCGGCTATGCGGTCTCGCCGGACGGGCGCTTCGTCGCCCAGGGGACAACGGCCGAGGCGGGCGGGGAGGGCTTTGCCGCCGGCCTCACCCTCTTCGACGCGACGACCGGTGCCCAGGTCGCGTTCGACCCCAGCTTCACGGGGACCGTGCTCGGCTTCTCGCGCGACGGGTCGGAGATCTTCACCGAGACCGGCACGACCGTGACGGGCGCCGGCAGCACCGATCTGCACCTCATCAGCCAGTTCACGGTCCCGGCGGGCTTCGCCTTCTTGGGCGTGTCGCCGGCCGGCGATCTGGTGGGATCGGTCGCGAACGCGACCTCCTGGTTGAACCCGGCGACGGGCGCCGTCGTGCAGAGCTCGGGCTACCCGCTCGGCGCGCTCACCTGGTCGGCCGACGGCCGCTTCGGCGCCGGCACCGGCGATCCGGCGGCGCTGTTTCATTTCTGGCGCGAGGCCGACGACGCCCAGCTCTGCGGGCCCGCGGCCGACAGCAGCACCGCGCCGGCGCTGGCGTCGCTGGGGTCGGCGGGACCGGCGGGGGAGAACCAGACCGCGATGTCGAGCGACGGCTCGCTCACCGTCTCGTCGGCCTTCGTGGTTCACACCCACGCCACCAACTACGACGCGCTCTCCGTCGTCGACAGCATGACGGCGACGCTGCTGCGGCAGTTCGGGGCCATGAACGGGACGGAGCCGATCGCCGTCTCGGTCCCGACCGGCGATCGCCTGTTCACGCCCCAGGGGAACGACGTCGCGGTCTGGTGCCGTTAGGGCGTCGGCGTGTCGTCGAGGTCGATGGGATCTGCGAGATCTGGAGAGCCGAGCAAGTAGGCCGGCTCTTCGGGCGGGGGCTCCGGTTCCCGGGCGCAGCCGGCGGCGCCGGCGCGAACGAAACCGCGGGGACAGGTCGGGACGCCGCGACAGACGCCGTCCCAGCTCTGCCCGAGGAAGCAGCAGTGCCGGGCGCCGTCGACGGCCGTGCGGCCGGGCGGGCAGGCCTGGCACCCGTCGGCGGCGGCCACGTAGCCCGCGGGGCAGCTCGCCGGGAGGCCGGTGCAGGTGGAGCCGGTGTAGTGCTGCCCGGGCCAGCAGGGGAGCCGATGGGGATCGGGGGCGTCGGTGGGCACGCCCGTCGGCGGCAGCTCGCCCCATGTCGCGCGATCGAACCTGGTGACCGCGCCGCCGGTCTGCTTCTCCACGAACCGCCAGATGTCGTCGACGTACCGGCTCGGAAACCCTTTGCACTTCGGGTGGGTGAAGATCCCCCGGTAGGTCTCGAGCCGCGCGAACTCCGCAACCAGCACCAGCTCGGCGCGAAAGCCGGTCCGGTACTCGGGGCAGGAGGCGGCCCGCAGGCTGTGAATCGAAGGCGTGCCGCCGCGCCCCTTGAGGACGCCGGTCGTCAGGAGCTCGCGCCCCTTGCTGGTGAGCCGTCCGTCGCGCCCGAATGAGCGATTCCAGCCGCTGTGTCCGTCGAGCTCGATCAGGTAGTTGCCGTCGCCACGAAACGACACGCGCAGGTGGCCGCCTGTCCCGTTCCACTCGTCGTAGGTCGCGTGCAGGAAACGCGGCTCGTGTCCGGGGACGCCGGCTCTCTCCTTGGCTCGCCATTCGCCGAGGTCGAAGGACTCATCCGATTCGCGATCCGGATCGACGCAGAAGTCGTAGCTGCTCCCACAGCTGCCGCCACGCGGACAGCCGTCGGAGGCAGACGAGCAGCGGAGCTCACAGAAGACGTAGCAGGTCTCGTCGGGCGTGCAGTCGGCGTCCGTTCGACAGCCGCACTTGCCGATGATCGGCTCCTGCTGGCAGACGGCGCCCGGCATTCGACAGTCACGCGCGTCGCGGCAGCCGTACCGCGTGCGCGAGGTGAACGGACCTTCCGCGCCCACGCCCGGCGCGGCGGGCTGCGCGGCGGCCGCCGCCGGCGTCGAGCTCCGTTCGGGAACGTGCCGCCCCTCGAAGCAACCCTGGCCGCCGGAGAGCGCGAGGGCGACGCCCAGGAGGAAGCGGGGGGCGCGCACGGGAGCGCTAGCTTTCGCAGGCGGTGGCGGCGACCGTCTCGATGGCGATGGCGGTCAACGCCGCCGCGTAGTCGAGGTCGATGTTCTTCATCGTGTCGGCGGTGTCGTGGTAGCCGGTCCGGCTGATGTCGTAGTTCTCCATGAAGAGGACCACCGGAATTCCCACGTCGGAGAAGATCTGGCCGTCGGTGTTGTAGAGCGCCGAGCGGGGATCCCACTCGGGGCGAATCTCCCCGCGCAGCGCCAGGTGCGCGAACGGGGGCGGCACCTTGGCGCCGTGCTCCTGGCGTTCCGCCCGCGGCCTCCCAGCTCGATCCGGTGCCTGGTTCCAGGTCTCCACCCGCCGGTTCCAGCGCTCGTTGGCCAGATGGGCCTGCAGGGCCAGCCGCGCCGAGGCGACCCCCTCGCCGGGCGCGATCTGAAAGACGTCGCGGTCGCGATCGTTGTTGTGCGCGATCATGTCGAGCACGTAGGCCCCCGTCACGCGGACCCGCGACACGTCGACGATCGCCCCCGATTCGGCGGCGAAGCGCAGCCGGCGCTCGCAGAGCGCCTGGGCCAGCGCGCGCGCCCCCAGGCAGTCGGAGGGGAACTCCTCGCCGGTGAGATGAACGAGCCAGACGTCACGCGCCAGCTTCCCCTCCCGGGCGAGCGGCAGCAAAGTCTCGGCGGCCAAAAGGAGCGCGGTGGTCGCGGAGTGGTTGTCGTCGGCGCCGGCGGCCGCCGCGCGCAGACCGTCGCCGCCGCGCTCCGTCTCGTAGACGTCCTCCATGTAGGCGGTGTCGTAGTGATCGGCCATGATCACCGCCTGGCCGCGGTCGCGGCCGGGGATCATCACGACGACGTTGCGCTCGTGCGCCTCGTGCGACTGGTTGCGGCTCCACCCCTCCGACCAGCGAAACGGAAAGTCGGTCTCCCAGCGAAAGGCGTGGTCGACCACCTCGGCGCGCCCGGTCATCTGGTGGGCCTCGATGAGCGCGCGGTAGCGCTCGTGCAGATGATCGCCGAGGCGCTCGAGATCGCGCCGCTGCGTCAGCTCCAGGCGCGCGGCTTTGGCGGCCGGGCCGCCGGTTTTTCCTTTGTTGACGAGCACGCCGTCGGCGGTCTCCTTCATCCTGAACTCGCCCTCGGCGAGCGCCGCGATCGTCTTCCAGACCTTCTCTTCAAAAACGCGGGTGTGGGTGGTCGCGAAGGTCTGGTCTGGCGTTTCGGGCCGGGCGGCGGCCACGATCCCTTTGAGGAGCGCGGCGCAACGCGCTCCGTCCTTCGCGTCGCTGGCCATCTGCGGAAGCGCCGCGAGCCAGGCGTCCAATGTCTCGCGCTTGCCGGTGTGGACCAGCGCGCGGGCGAATGCCGGGTCGAGCGCGTCGCCGACCAGCTCGCGGAGCTCGAGCAGCTTCTGAATGTTGTGGCTGGTGGTGAAGCGCGCCCGCCCCGGATCGGCGCCAAAGAGCGTCGCCGCCTCCAGGTACCCGGGGCGCGCCAGCAGGCGCGGCTGGAGCGCGATCGGCGCCCGCTCGGGGCGATCGGGCGGCGCCTCGGCCCGCGCGTAGCCGAGGAAATGCGGGCCGTCCCAGGTGTCGGCGGCGCTGGCGCCGGCCCGCAGCCGCGCCACCAGCGGGAGGTGCCAGAAGATCTCCCGCTCGCCCGCCCGCATGGGCGGATAGTAGAAGCGGTAGCCGAAGCGGCCGCCGCGGTCGACGGTCTCCGCGGCGCGCTGGATCTCCAGCGGCGTGGCGCGCGGCCCGTCGAGGATCAGCGCGTAGTCCTCGTTCCAGATCTGCGCGTTGCGCGCCATCGGCTTGCCGTAGAGGCCGAGATCGTCGGGGTCGGTGGAGAAGAGGGCGACCGAGACCTGATCCTCGAACGTCTGCACCTCCTTGACGTTCTGATCGCGGGCCATCCGCTGCCAGCGGTGCGAGCGGGTGATCTTGCGGACCATGGCGTGGTTGGTGCGCGTCGCCTTCAGATCGGCGAGCTCGTCGAGCCAGCCCGACTGCGGGATCCGGATCTGATAGCTGTCGGCGACGTGCGAAAAGAGGTGCAGGAGCGGGATCTGCGTCGCCCGAGGGAGCGCCTGCGCGAGCTTGCGGTAGCCCGAATGCTCGAAGAAAGCCAGGCTGGCGGGGTGCGGGACGAGCCGCAAGCGAGCCGCCAGGTAGGCGTCCTGAACCGGCGCCGGCAGTGCCGCGAAGGGCTGAAACGTCACGATGGTGTCGATGCCTTCGAGCGACTGGCCGTCTTCCAGGCGCAGCCTGCGGCCGAAGGTCGGAAGAGGCTCGGAGGCTTCAGCGACGATCCGGACGCCGTCGAGGGGCGCCTTGCCGCCTGGCGCCGCCTGATTGGCCCAGGCGACGAAACGGGCGAACCCGTCGCGATCCTCGTCGGCGAAGCTGCGCCAGAAGGCTGCCGCCGGCCCGTCGTGGCTGGTGCCGAACAGCGTCCAGCGGACGTTTCCCTTGTCGTCCTGCGTTCGCGAAAGACAGAGCGCCAGCGCGATGACGATCGGTTCACTGGCCGCGCGTCGCGCCGGCGCCGCCTCGGCCAGCGCGCGCGGCCAGGCGGCGTTGTCGCCCAGCAGCGTATGGGAGAAATCGTGGGGCTTGCCGTGCACCAGGCGCTCGAGCTCGGTCAGGACGCGCCCGGCGATCTTGCCCAGCCCGGGCGCTATCTCGCGCGCCTGCTCCTCCTCGGTGACGTCCATCGCGTCGTCGCCGCTGGCGCGCAGCGTGCAGGCGCCGGCCGCGCGCCGAGGGGCGTAGGGCTTCACCACCAGGTAGGGCGATGGCATGTACTCCGAATAGGCCGGCAGCGGAAACCGTCCCTCGCCGACGAACGCCTCGCCCGCCTCCGCCTCGATCTCCTGCCAGGGAGTCACCGGTCGGAGGATATCGCAGCTGGGATCGAATACTCTAGGCCCCCATGGAGAAGGCGCGGCTGTGGGCCGTCGAGTGGAAGCAGGGGGGCGAGACGCTGCTGGCGATTGAACCGGACGACGATGAGCTCCGCCGCGCGGCGCCCGAGCTGGCCGCCTTCTACAACGACAGCCACAACCGCCTGATGATGGCGCACGACGGCGAGCCGCACACGGCGCCCGACGTCGTCGACTACTACGAAGAGCTGCGCGCCGACGCGGGGCGGCCGTTTCTCCTTTATATGGACGGCGTGCTGATGGGGGACGCGGACTTCCGCAACGTCGAGGACGGTACCGCCGAGTTCGCCATCATGATCGGCGGCCGGGCCAGCCAGGGTCGCGGCCTCGGGACGCGCTTCAGCCTGATGCTGCACGCGTTCGGGTTCGGGACGCTGGGGCTCGAACAGATCTACATCTCGGTGATCCCCGCCAATGTGGCGTCGCGCCGGCTGTTCGAGAAGCTCGGCTATCAGATCGACGACAGCCCGGGCGCGCGCGAGTTCATCGACGAGGAGAGCGACCTGACGATGTCGCTGGCGCGACCTGCGTTCGAGCCCACCTACACCGCCGAACGGGTCGCCATCCGGGCCTACGAGCGCTCCGCGCCGGCGCCCTGACCGCGCGTTTTGTCGTAGGTGACGGGACGCGGCGCGAACGGCTCAAGAAAATCGAGCCTGGAGACGCCGGCCTGCCCCCGTCTTTCTGGCGAGCCGTGCCCGAGGGATGGCGTCACTTCATCCCCGCATGGCAACCCATTCGATGAAGAACCTCTCTGTCGCCGCGCTGGCGGCCGTCCTGTTGTCGGCCCTCGCGAGCAGGGCCGGCGCGCAGACGCTCTCCAACACCTACTTCAAGGCGCAGATCGGCACCAACGGCGAGATCTCGTCGCTGC
The DNA here is from genome assembly GCA_036267635.1 of Polyangia bacterium. Classification (GTDB taxonomy): domain Bacteria; phylum Myxococcota_A; class Polyangia; order Fen-1088; family Fen-1088; genus JADGRB01. Next base: position 52,786 of record DATAVR010000047.1, read on the forward strand.
AGCTGACCGGCGACGCCTTCCCCACCAACTACGTCCTGAACGCGACCAACGCCGTGGGGCAGAACAGCGCCGACCATGAGTGGGTGGGCGAGCTGATGTTCAACTACCGGCTCAACGGCGGCGCCTGGACCCCCGCGCTGACCAACCAGTCGGCCGACGTCCGCGAGATCACCACCGGCACCAACTCGGTCATCGTCACCTACCAGAACTCGGCCAACGCAAAAGGGGTCAAGAACTTCAAGCTGGTCGAGACCTACGCGCTGGTGAACGACTACCTCTCCTGGCAGATCACCGTCACCAACACCAGCACGCAGACGATGGAGATGGGCGACTTCGGCCTTCCGCTGCCGTTCAACGAGTACTGGAACCAGGCCAACGACGTCATCTACGAGACGCGGACCGTCTACCACTCGTTCACCGGCAACAACAACTCGTACATCACGGTCGAGCGGCCGAGCGGCGTCGGCCCCTTCATCTTGATGACGCCCGATCAGACGACCGGCGCCGGGTTCGAATACATGGACAACTGGGTGAAGAGCGAGCACTCCGGGAGCGCCTGGGCCGCGGGCGGCGGCACCCCCTCCTGGACCAATGGGCTCGACGTCTTCTACATCCACTCGAACGTCATCAAGAGCACCAGCCGCGGCTACCTGCCCAACACCAGCCTCACGCTGGCCCCGGGCGCCAGCCAGACCTACAGCTTCAAGTTCTTCAACGTCGCCAGCCACACCGACGTCGAGAACCGCCTCTACAGCGAAGGGATGATCGACGTCAGCGTCGTCCCCAGCATGATCGTGCCGAGCAACATGGCGGCCAAGATCGATCTGCACACCTCTCAGACGATCACTTCGCTGACCCCGCAGTACGCCTCGCAGACGACGGTCACCTCGCTCGGCACGGTGGCCACCGATCACAAGATCTACCAACTGAGCTTCAGCCAGCTCGGCCAGAACAACGTCACGGTCAGCTACGGCACCGGCCTGACCACGACGCTGCAGTTCTACGTCATCGAGCCGATTGACACCGCCCTGCAGCGGCACGCCACGTTCATGGTGGCGAACCAGCAGTGGACGACCGGCGACATGAAGGGCCTCTTCGACGACTGGATGATGGACAGCAAGGCCAAGCGGGGCGCGGAGGGGGGCAGCGGCTGGGGGGACGACTGGGGCTGGACCCACGGCGAATTTTTGGCTGAAAAGAACGCTCAGACGCCGGTGGCCTCCGAGGTGACCGCGCTCGACACCTACCTCGCGGCAGTCTGGGGGCGGGCGATCGATCCCACCTCGTACATCGTGCAGGACTGGTGGTGCCCCGTCGGGACCAGCGCCACGAACATCATGGGCTGCTACTACGACCGCGCCTACGCCTACCCGCACGCGTTCAACACCTACTTTTCGATGTACAAGATCGCCAGCCAGTACCCGAAGCTCGTCACCTACCAGCAGACGGCCGACACCTACCTGCTGCGCGCCTACGACATCATCCACACGCTCTACTCGGGGCACGGCGACACGGGGACCGGGTACATGGGCGAGCAGACGCTCCCCGACATCGCCGCGGCGCTGACCGCCGGCGGTCACACCACCGAGGCGACGTTCGTCACCGGCGTCATCACCAAGGTCTTCAACGCCTTCTCCGCCAGCAAGTACCCGTACGGTTCGGAGTACACCTACGACAACACCGGCGAGGAGGCCGTCTACATGGCGGCCAAGCAGAACAACAACACCTCGGTGCTGGCCAAGGTCAACGCCAAGACGCGCGCCTGCCGCGGCCAGGAGCCGGTCTGGTACTACTACTCCGATCCCGTCACCAACAACGGTGAGAACTGGTGGCAGTTCCAGTACACCGCGGCGCTGGCCGGCTCGTGCATGGACGACTTCGTTCGCACGCAGTCGACGACGCCGGAGGTCGACGAGCGGCTGTCGTACGCCGCCAAGATCGCCAACATCAACGCCATCAACTCGGGGCAGATCGACTCGACCGCGGCCAACGTGGGGACGGTCAGCTGGACGTACCAGGGGATGAAGGGGAACGTCTACGTCAACAGCTTCGATCCCGCGAACAGCAAGCTGCACAACGACTGGCGTCAGATGAGCGGCGAGGCCGACCTGGGCCTGTTCGGCGCGCTGCGAATCCTGAGCGCCGACGTCTCCACCGATCCGATCTTCGGGCTCACCGGCTACGGTTGCAACGTCTCCACGGCCAACAGCTGTACGTCGGTGACCCCGACCGACGGCGTGTTCAAGCGGCTCAACATGATCACGCAGAAGATGTCGTTCAGCCTGAACCGGGACCGCTACACGGGGGCCACGGTCAGCTCGGCGAACAACTACCTCGGGCTCACCCTGCAGAATCAGACCGGCGACGCGCACACCACGACGCTGACGGTGGTGGGCCTGGCGGCCGGGTCTTACGCGGTGAGCGTCGCCGGGGCCAGCGGGGCCTCGGTGAGCGCCGCCGCCGGCAAGCCGACCGTCATCTCCCTCTCGGTCGGCGCGGCGGCCAGCAGCGCCGTGATGATCGGGGCTGGTTGCAACAGCTCTGTCGGCGGTGCCGGGGGCGCGGGCGGCACGACCGGCACCGGTGGGACGACCACGACCGGCGCCGGCGGCACGACGACGGGCGCCGGCGGTACGACGGGCGCCGGCGGCACGACGGTCACCGGAACCGGCGGCGACGGCACCGGCGGAGCCGGAACCGGCACGGGGGGCGCCGGCGGCGCCACGGGCGCCGGCGGCGCCACGGGCGCGGGTGGCGCGACGGGTGCCGGCGGCGCGACGGGCGCCGGCGGGTCCACCGGAACCGGCGGCAGCAGCGTCGGAACCGGCGGCGACACCGGCGGCAGCGGCACGGGAGCGACCGGCGAATCCGCCTCGAGCGGCTGCGCCTGCGCCACCGCGGCGCACGGGCCGGGAAGCTCGTGGCCGGCGCTCTGCGGTTCGCTGCTCGCCCTGGCGGCGATTCGACGACGGCGGCGTCGCCCCTAGCGCCTGGCCCGCAGGTCACCTCTTCCTGGCCGGGGCCGAAAGCTGACCAACAATCCGCGCCTCCCGCGGACTATCATGCTCGAGACGACGAAATTCGAGGGCGTCTCGTTCGTGTTTCGGGGAGAGCGTCATGTTGGTTGGGCCCAGATCCGCGCCGTCCGCCGCGAGAGCGCTCGCCCGCGCTCTGATCGCGCTCGGCCTGGCGGCGGTGTCGTGCGCCGAACCGTCGATTGAATCGACGGCCGTCGCCCTCGACGCGCCCGACTCGTCCCTCCCCAGCAACGTCGATCTGCTGTTCGCGATCGATGACTCGTCGGGAATGCCGGGCATGCAGGAGAAGCTCGCCGATCAGATCCCCAGGATCCTCCAGACGCTGGAGAGCCTCCCGAGGGCGCCCAACCTTCACGTCGCCGTGGTCTCGTCGGACCTGGGCGCTCCGGGCGACTCGCCGGCGTTGACCGGGTGCACGTCGGTCGGCGACGAGGGCGTCTTTCAGGCCAAGGCGCACGGCAATTGTAGCGACACCACGCTCACGGCGGCCGCCGCGTTCGTCTCCGACGTCGACGGGGTCCGGAACTACCTGGCCCCCGAAATCTCCACTGTCGTCCAATGCATCGTGCCGCTCGGCGGCCAGGGGTGCGCCTTCGGGCACACGCTCGCCTCCGTCGCCCGTGCCCTCGGCGCCGACGGCTCACCGGCGCCGGCCGCCAACGCCGGCTTCCTGCGTGCGGACGCCACTTTGGCGATCATCATTCTCAGCGACGAGGACGACTGCTCCGCGCCGGCGAACACGGTCCTCTACTCGCTCAACAACGGGCACCAGAACCTGACCAACGCGCTCGGACCGATCGCCCACTACCGCTGCAACCAGTTCGGTCATCTGTGCCTCGATGCGCACGCTCCGGGCGCTGCCATCCCACCGCCGGAGGTGCCGCCGGCGGACGCGCAGGGGACGTCCTCCGCGCCGACGTTCGATCTCGCCCAATGCCAGTCGAACGACACCGACGGTCTGCTGACGCCGGTCGGCACGCTCGTGGGCGGTCTCAAGGCACTCAAATCCGATCCCGATCGGCAGATCGTAGTGGGCGCCATCGTCGCGCCGGCGACGCCCTACACCGTGGCCTGGGCGCCGGCGCCGACCGGGACCGACACGACCCCTGGCGAGCTCTGGCCGGAGGTCGAGCACTCGTGCGACGAGACGATCAACGACGGCAGCTTCGGCGATCCGGCCGTCCGAATCGCCCAGTTCGTGCGGGCGTTCGGCGCCAACGGCACCATCGTCTCAATCTGCGATTCGAGCTACGCCTCCGTCATCCGCCCGTTGGTCGACCAGATCGCCCCCGACGATCAGACCACCATCCCCACGGACGGTGGCAGCGACGGTGAAGGGGGGAGCGGTCTCGAAGGGGACGCCGGCGACGCGGGGATGGTCGACCTCGACGCCGGCGCTGACGGGACGGGGACGACCGGGGCGGGCGGCTCTGCGGGCGCGGGCGCCGGCGGAGTCGGGGCGAGCGGGGAGACGGACGGGAGCGTGGTGGTCTTGACCGACGGACTGCGCAACGGTTGCGGGTGTGAGGTCGGCCGCGACGGCGCCGGCGGTCAGAGCGGCGAATTTCTTCTGATTTTTCTGGCCGTCGCGCGGCGTCGTCGCGCCCGGGGCGTCGAAAGCTGACCAGAAATCTGGAGCCACCAGGGACTACCCACCTGGAGACGTAACCCGAAGTCCCTTTTCGTTGCCCGCTTCCTGGAGGTCGTCATGTCCGTTTCGCCCAAGTCCCTTCCGGTCATCTCGAAGACGCTGTCGAAGATGCTGTCGAAGACGCCATCGAGGACGGTCGCTCGTTTCGCGATCGGTCTCGGCCTGGTGGCCGCGTCGTGCGCTCAGAAAGGCGACACCTCGGTCGAATCGACCACCGCCGCGGTGACCGCGGCGACCTCCGACGCGACGGCCGGCCCAGGCGACGTGGACATCCTGTTCATGATCGACAACTCCTCGTCGATGACGGAGATGCAACAGAAGCTGGCGGCGCAGATTCCGGCGTTCATGGCGGCGCTCCAGAGCCTTCCTATGGGGCTCCCCAACGTTCACATCGCGGTCGTTTCGTCCGACCTCGGCGCGCCGGGCGACTCGACGTCGTCGATCGGTTGCACGATGGCCGGCGACCAAGGCATCTTTCAAAATGAAGGCGCTGTGGCTTCAGGGGGGGCAGTCGGCGGCATGACCGGCAGCGGGACCGGCGGCAACAAGGGAACCCCGACGGGCGGCACGACCGGCGCCGGAACGGGCGGCATGACCGGTGGCGCGCCTGACGGCGCTGTGGGTGAACCAGCGACGTCCAACTGCCTGGCGGGGAGCCTGAATCCCGGTGCGACGTTCATCTCCAACGTCGACGGCGTCGCCAACTACACCGGGGACGCCTCCGGTCTATTGTCCTGCATGGCCGCGCTCGGTGACTTCGGCTGCGGCTTCGAGCACCAGCTGGCCTCGATCTCGCGGGCGCTCGGGGCCGATGGTTTGCCGGCTCCGGCGCAGAACGCCGGCTTCCTGCGCCCAGGCGCCGAGCTGGCGATCGTTCTTCTGTCCAACGAGGACGACTGCTCGGCCCCGGCGGGTACTTCCCTCTACTCGCTCAGCGTCGGTGGTTCCAACCAGCAGAATCTGTCCAACGCGCTCGGACCGATCTCCAACTATCGCTGCAACCAATACGGCCACCTCTGCGTCGACCCGACCGCCGCCGGCCCGTCCTGTTTCCTCGAGCCACCGCGCCGCCCGCCGGCCGACGCGCAGGGGACTTCCGCGGCGTTGACGCTGAACCTCACGGACTGCGAGTCTGACGACAGCTACGGGATGCTGACCTCCATCAAGACCTTCGTGAACGGCATCAAGGCGCTCAAGGCGGACCCCGACAACCAGATCGTCGTCGGCGCGATCGTCGCGCCCCCGACGCCGTACACGGTCGCCTGGGTTCCCGAGCAGGGCGGCCAGAACACCCAGGCTGGCGAGCTCTGGCCCCAGGTCGAGCACTCCTGCGGCGCGGCGGGCAGCGACGACGTCAACCCCGCGTCGACCTCCAGCCCGACCGACGGAAGCTTCGGCGATCCGGCGGTCCGGATCACACAGTACGTGCAGGCGTTCGGCGCCAACGGCGTCACGGGGTCGGTCTGCGACAACAGCTACGCCAACGCTTTCAGCGCCATCGTGAGCAAGATCGGTGCGCATTTGCCGGGCGGCGCCGGCAACGTGTCGGGCTCGGGGGGAACGGGCGGCACCGCCAGCGCGCTGCCCATCTGCGCGAACGGCATCGATCAAGGCGCCGACGGGGGCGTGACCGCCAGCGGGGGCGCGAGCGGCAACCTCTGCGGCTCGGGCGGCACCGGCGGCGCTCCGAGCGACGGCCTCCACAGCGGCGGCGGTTGCGACGTCGGCTCGTCTCGCCCGACCGTCTGGAGCCTCGGCTTGCTCCTGCTGTTCGTCACCTTGGCCTGGCGTCGTCGCCGCGCCAGCACGCGCTGACGGGGCGGCGCTCGTTCCGTCGCCGCCGCTCTAGGCGTGCGACGGAACGAAGGTGACGGCGCCGATCCGTACCGGCGCGTCGCCCTTGGTGATGCCGGCGGAGGCCTCGAGCTGCATCGCCTTCGTGCAGGAGAGGCCGCCGCGGCTCATGAAGCGGAGCTCGAACGTCCGAGCCTGGCCGGCGTCGACGGTGAGGGGCTCACCCGCCTGCCAGCTGGTCGTCGGGACCGCGCGACCGTCGGGACCGCGCAGGTGAAACCCGTCGCGATGCACGACGAGCGGCGGCGGGGCGGCGTTGCGGACCTCGATCTCGATCTTCGCCTCGACGAGCGGCACGCCGGGGAGCTCCGTCTCGACGGTCTCGGTGCAGCTCTGTCGAAGCACCGCGACGGCGACGCCGTTGTCGGCCATCGCGGCGCCGCTGTTCTGCACCGGCGGCTGCAGCGCGCACGCTGGTGCGAGCGCGAGAATCGACGAAATCAGAAATGGAGCGAGTTGCTTGGTCATGGATGGCGCCTCCCCAAGTGGAGGGAGAGCAGCCGTTGTGCCAGGGATAAACATAAATGAAATCAGTGTGATTGGGGCGTAGACCGTTTCCCGCCCGGGAGATTCTCCCGGAACGCTGAGGAAATTTCTCCCTTGACCCCATCTCAGCCGAGTGATAGTCGATAAAACACATAGGATGACTAATCTATCCCGCAAGGCGCGATACGCGTTGAAGGCGCTCTACGCGCTCTCCGCCGACGATGCGCGCGGGCCCGTCTTGATCGCGGATCTCGCCGAGCGGGAGAAGATTCCGCGCAAATTCCTGGAGGCGATCCTGCTCGAGCTGAAAAACGCGGGCGTCCTCAAGAGCAAGAAGGGAAAAGGGGGCGGCTACTCGCTGGCCCGCTCGCCCGAGCAGATCACGATGGGGCAGGTGATTCGAATCATCGACGGACCGCTGGCGCCGATCCCTTGCGCCAGCGAACGGGCGTTCGTGCGCTGCGAAGAGTGCGTCGACGAGACCACCTGTGGCACCCGTCAGGTGATGAAGAAGGTCCGCGACGCGATCGCGGCGATTCTCGATTCCACCACGCTGGCCGACGTGCAGACCCAGATTGCGCGCGCGCGATTTTCGACCGGCACGCCGCTGACCTACAGCATCTGAGCCGCCGATCAATGAACCGAGAGGACCGAATGAGCTTCTTCGCACGGGTTGTAATCTATAAAATCGGTAGAATAAGTATTCTGTTTGCGCTGGGGTTGGTGTCGGTCTCCGCGCGTGCTCAGGACGCGGCGCCCACGCCCCAGCCACCTGATGCGGGCAGCCCCGAGGCCACTCCCGCGCCGGCCGCGCCCGCGCCGCTGCCTGTCGTGCCTGCGCCCGCGCCCGCGCCCGATCCGGCGTTGCAGGGCCGGGTCGACGCGCTCGAGCTGCGCACCAAGCTCTTGGAGACCAACCTGGCGGCGGCGCAGGCGGCCGCCAGCTCACCGAGATCGACGACCACCTTTCAGACCGACGAGGGCGGCTTCGCCATCACCAGCGCCGACCGCAACTACCAGATTCGGTTCAAGGGTCTGTTGCAGGTCGACGGCCGCCGCGCCTTCGACGACGCCGCGCTGGCGACCACCGAGGACACCTTCATCACCCGCCGGGTCCGCCCGATCGTCGCCGGCACCGTCCTCGGGTTGACCGACTTCTACATCGCGCCCGACTTCGGGAACAACACGATCGTCCTCATCGACGGCTACCTCGACACGCACCCGTTCCCCTGGCTGCGCCTGCGCGCCGGCAAGTTCAAGGGACCGGTCGGGCTCGAGCGTCTGCAGGCGGATCAGGACGTCACGTTCGTCGAGCGCGCCCTCACCCAGAACCTCTCCACGCAGCGCGAGGTGGGCCTGGAAATTTGGGGCGACATCGCCGGAGGGATCGCCCGCTACGAGGCCGGCTACGTCAACGGCAACCCCGACAACGGAATCAACGACATCGACAGCAACAAGTCGAAGACCTTCGTGGGGCGGCTCTTCTTCCAGCCGTTCAACATCCCGTCGCTGCGCCCTCTCGGCAAGTTGGGGGTCGGCGTGGCCGCCAGCAGCGGAATCGAACAGGGTTCGGCGACCAACAGCTGGGTGGGGGCGTTCAAGTCGTTCGGTCAGAACACCATCTTCAGCTACCTCACCGCGACGACGCCGACGACGGTGTTCGCCTCGGGGCGCCACACCCGCCTCAACCCGCAACTCTATTACTACCTCGGGCCCTTCGGGCTGCTCGCCGAGTGGGTGCACGAGTACCAGCAGCTGGCGAATTCGGCCGGCCCGGGCTCGGTCAACAACTCGGCCGGCAACGTGGAGGCGGCGTTCGTGATCGGCGGCGACGAGACCTACGAGGGGGTGAAGCCGCACAAGTCGCTCGATCTGGCCGACGGCGGCTACGGCGCGCTGGAGATCGGTCTGACCTACAACTGGCTCGACGTCGACCACGCGGCGTTCCCCACCGCGGCTGATCCGACCAAGTCGGTCAATCGGGCGCGCGCCGGCGGCATCGCGCTCAACTGGCAGTTGAGCCGCAACCTCCGGGCCAGCGGCGACTTTACCGAGACCCGATTCGAGGGCGGCGCCAAGGGGACCGCCAACCGGAACACCGAGAAGGTCGGGATCGCCCGGTTCCAGATTGCGTTCTAACGAATACGTGAAGAAGGAGGCGATGCGATGAAACGGGCAATTGCGATTGGTCTGGTGGGTCTTGGTTTGGCCGCGGCGTTGCTGGCGACGCGGACGGTGCCGGCGCGCGCGGCAAGGTCGGATGGCACGGTGAAGCTGCTCAACGTCTCCTACGATCCGACGCGCGAGCTCTATCAAGACGTCAACGCGGCGTTCGGGAAGCAGTGGCAACAGAAGACCGGACAGGCGGTCAGCATCAGCCAGTCCCACGGCGGTTCGGGAAAACAGGCGCGCTCGGTGATCGACGGCCTCGACGCCGACGTGGTGACGCTGGGGCTGGCCTACGACATCGACGCCATCGCCGAGCAGTCGGGGCGCATCGCCAAGGACTGGCAGAAACGCCTGCCGGACGACAGCGCCCCCTACACCTCGACGATCGTCTTCGTCGCGCGCAAGGGGAACCCCAAGGGGATCCGTGACTGGGACGATCTGGCCAGGCCCGGCACCGTGGTGGTGGCTCCCAACCCCAAGACCTCGGGCGGCGCGCGCTGGGCTTATCTGGCGGCCTGGGGCTACGCGCTCCAGAGGCCGGGCGGCAGCGACGCGGCCGCGCGCGAATTCGTCCGCAAGGTCTACAAGAACATCCCGGTGCTCGACTCGGGCGCGCGCGGCTCGACGACCACCTTCGGCCAGCGCGGCATCGGCGACGTGCTGGTCTCCTGGGAGAACGAGGCCTACCTGCTGGTCGGCGAGCTCGGCAAGGACAAGTTCCAGATCGTCAACCCCAGCACCAGCATCCTGGCCGAGCCGCCGGTCGCCGTCGTCGACAGGAACGTCGACAAGCACGGCACGCGGGCGGTGGCCGAGGCGTACCTCGAGTTCCTCTACAGCGACGAGGGGCAGGAGCTGGCGGTCAAGAACCACTACCGGCCGCGCAGCGCCGCCGTCGCCGCCAAGCACGCCGGCGCCTTCCCCAAGATCAAGCTGTTCACCATCGATCAGCTGTTCGGCGGGTGGCGGAAGGCGCAGGCCACCCACTTCGCCGACGGTGGCACCTTCGATCAGATCTACCAGCCCGGATCATGACGACGGCTGCGATCGAGGCTCCCGCGGGTGGCGTCACGCGCCGCGCGCCTTCGCGGGGGAGCCTGCCCGGCTTCGGGCTGTCGCTGGGAATGACGCTCACCTTCCTTTCCTTGGTGGTGTTGATCCCCCTGTCGGGGTTGGTCTGGAAGACGGCCTCGCTCGACGGCGCGGCGCTGGCGCACGCGGTGCTGTCGCCGCGGGCGCTGGCGGCGTATCGCCTCAGCTTCGGCGCGGCGCTGGTGGCGGGGACCGTGAACGTGGTGTTCGGCGTCCTCCTCGCCTGGGTGTTGACCCGCTACGACTTCCCCGGGCGCTCCCTGGTCGACGCGGCGATCGATCTGCCGTTCGCCTTGCCGACCGCGGTGGCAGGGATCGCGCTCACCACTCTCTACGTCGAGCAAGGATGGCTGGGGCGCTTTCTCGAGCCGCACGGGATCAAGGTCGCGTTCGCGCCGGCGGGGGTGGCGGTGGCGATGGTCTTCGTCGGGCTTCCGTTCGTGGTGCGGACCGTCCAACCGGTCCTGATGGATCTGGATCTCCACATGGAAGAGGTCGCGGCGACGCTGGGGGCCTCGCGCCTCTACACGCTGCGCAAGGTGATCGTGCCGGCGGTGCTGCCGGCGGCGCTGAGCGGGTTCGCGCTGGCGTTTGCGCGGGCCGTCGGTGAGTACGGTTCGGTCGTCTTCATCTCCGGGAACATGCCGGGGAAGACCGAGATCGCGCCGCTCTTGATCGTCACCAAACTGGAGCAGTTCGACTACGCCGGGGCGACGGCGATCGCCCTGGTGATGCTGCTGGCGTCGTTCGTCGCGCTCTTCGCCATCAACATTTTGCAGGCCCGCATCGGACGGGTGGGGCGCATCGGGAGGGGGAGCCGATGAAGGATCCACGCTGGCTCCGCTGGTCGCTGCTGGCGCTCGCGCTCGGTTTTCTTCTCCTGTTCGTCGGGCTCCCCATCGCCACCGTGTTCGTCGAAGCTTTTCGCAAGGGGTCGGCGGCCTATCTGGAGGCGATCCGCGATCCGGAGACGCTGTCGGCGGTCAAGCTGACGCTGCTCACCGCGGCCATCTCGGTCCCCGGCAACCTGGTGTTCGGCATCGCGGCGTCGTGGCTCATCGCCAAGTATCGGTTCCCCGGCAAAGGGACGCTGCTGACGCTGATCGATCTGCCGTTCAGCGTCTCGCCGGTGATCGCCGGCTTGATCTTCGTGCTGCTGATGGGGGCGCGCGGCGCGCTGGGACCGTTCTTCGAGCGGCACGATCTGCACGTCATCTTCGCGGTGCCGGGGATCGTCCTGGCGACGACGTTCATCACCTTCCCCTTCGTGGCGCGCGAGATCCTCCCCATCATGCAAGACCTCGGCAACGACGAGGAGGAGCAGGCGCTCACGCTGGGGGCCAGCGGCTGGCAGATCCTCTTGCGGGTCACCCTGCCCAAGGTCCGCTGGGGGATCCTCTACGGCGTCATCCTGTGCAACGCGCGGGCGATGGGCGAGTTCGGCGCGGTGTCGGTCGTCTCGGGGCACATCCGCGGCCAGACCAACACCGTCCCGTTGCAGGTCGAGATTCTCTACAACGAATACAACCTTTCAGGCGCGTTCGCCGTGGCGTCGATCCTGACCATCCTGGCGCTCGGCACCCTGGCCGGGAAGAAGCTGATCGAATCGCGCATCCGGGTGCGGGCCTGATGCCATGAACCCGACGAGGAGACCCATGAAGCGGACAGCAGCAGCGGCAGTTGTTTCTTTCAACTTGGCTTGCTTGGCTTGGATCTTGGTTTTGACCTTGGCGGCGACCGGGGTGGTGGGCTGCGGCGGCTCGCAGAGCCTTCCGGGCGTGGACGGCGGCGCCGGGCCGAGTGGAAAAGCGGGTGGGGGTGGCGCGGCGGGTGGAAAAGCTGGCGGTGGCGGGGCGGCCGGCGGCAACAGCGGCTCAGGCGGAGGCGGCGGCGGCGCCTGAGCACCGTCGGTCGGGCGTGAGCCTTCGCGACGGCGTCAGGCTACTTCCACAGTTAGAAAGGTAGGCCCGGGGATCACCTCCGGGCCGCTTGGCGCCGCGGCGCCGCACGCTCTATGATCGACCAGTTTTCGACGACGACCCGCGCGGGGGCGCGCTGAACATGCCTTCGCCTTCCACCACTCCAGAAGAGATCCGAGCCGCTTACGACTTCGCCGGTCGGACGGCGGTGATCACCGGCGGCTCCGGCGTCCTCGGCGCCGAGATGGCGCGGGCGCTGGCGGCCTGCGGCGCCGATGTGGTCTTGCTCGGCCGCAACGTCGCGCGCGCCGAGCAGGTGATCGCCACCTTCGGGAAGTCATCGGCCGGCAAGCACCAGGCGCTGGCGGCCGACGTGCTCGACCGGCCGGCGCTGGACGAGGCCTGCCGGCGGGTGCTCGATGAGCGCGGAAAGATCGACTTTCTCGTCAACGGCGCCGGTGGGAACGATCCGCGCGCGACCACCACGCCGGACGCGCGCTTCTTCGACGTGCCGATTGCCGCCTGGCAGACGGTGACCAACCTGAACCTCCTGGGGACGATCCTGCCGTCGCAGGTGTTCGCGCGGCCGATGGCCGAGCGCAAGGAGGGCGTGATCCTCAATGTCTCGTCGGTGAACGCCTCGCGGCCGCTCACTCGCATCGCCGCCTATTCGGCCAGCAAGGCGGGGATCAGCAACTTCACGCAGTGGTTGGCCGTCCACCTGGCGCAGGAGTATTCGCCGAACATCCGCGTCAACGCGCTCATGCCGGGGTTCTTCCTGACGGAGCAAAATCGGTTCCTGTTGACCGACAAAGAGACCGGGGCGCTCACCGCGCGCGGCAAGAAGATCCTCGACCACACGCCGATGGCGCGGTTCGGGACGCCGGAGGATCTGACGGGCGCGCTGCTCTGGCTGCTGTCGCCGGCGTCGAAGTTCGTCACCGGGGTGGTCGTCCCGGTCGACGGCGGGTTCACCGCCTACTCCGGGGTCTGAACGGATGACCGGAAGGGGCGCCCAGGGGAGCAGGCTCGACGAGGCGGCGGTGCGCGCGCTCTGCGGCGAGGAGATCGCCAAGTGGGGTTTGGCGGGCAAGCGCGTGCTGGCGATCGTCCCCGACCATACGCGAACGGCGCCGATCGATCTGATGTTCCGCGTCCTCGACGAGGTGGTGCGGGGCGCCGGCGCGACGGCGTTCGACGTCCTCATCGCGCTCGGGACGCACCCGGCGATGAGCGACGAGGCGATCAACCAGCGGCTCGGCCTGACGCCGGTCGAGCGCCGCGGGAAATATGCCCGCACCAAGATCTTCAACCACGCCTGGAACGATCCGTCGGCGCTGGCCTCGATCGGGACGATCAGCGAAGAGGAGGTCGCCGAGATCTCGGGCGGCCTGATGCGCGAGCGGGTCGACGTCACCATCAACAAGCTGGCGCTCGAGTACGATCTCCTGCTCATCGTGGGGCCGACCTTCCCGCACGAGGTGGTGGGGTTCTCCGGCGGCAACAAGTACCTCTTCCCGGGGATCGGCGGGCCCGAGATCCTGAACATGTTCCACTGGCTGGGCGCGCTCATCACCAACCCGTCGATCATCGGGACCAAGTACACGCCCGTGCGTGCGGTGGTCGACCGGGCGGCGGCGCTGGTGCCGGTCGAGCGAAAGTGCGTCAGCTTGGTCGTCGAGGGGGCCGCGCTGGCGGGACTCTACTTGGGCGCGCCCGAAGAGACGTGGGAGGCCGCCTCGACGCTCTCCAGCCAGATTCACGTCATCTACAAGGACCACGCCTACAAGAGCGTCTTGTCGTGCGCGCCGCCGATGTACGACGAGCTCTGGGTGGGCGGCAAGTGCGCCTACAAGCTGGAGCCGGTGGTCGCGGACGGCGGCGAGATCGTCATCTACGCCCCCCACATCCACGAGATCTCGGTCGTGCACGGCGCGCTGATCCGCCAGATCGGCTACCACGTGCGCGACTATTTCCTGAAGCAGCCGGGCCGATTCCCCGGCGTGCCGCGCGGCGTGCTGGCGCACGCAACCCACGTCAAGGGGATCGGCCGCTACGAAGACGGCATCGAAACGCCACGCATCACGGTGACGCTGGCGACCGGAATCAGCGCCGCGGAGTGCCGCGCCGTGAACCTCGGCTACCGCGACCACCGCAGCATCGACGTCGCCGACTGGAAAGACCGCGAGGACGAAGGCCTCCTCTACGTCCCCAAGGCGGGGGAGATCCTTTATCGCTTGAAGAACGATCCGTTCACGACTACGAGGATGCCGACATGACCCAAGCAGGCCCCGGAGCCCTCAAGATTCGCGCCGACGGCGCGCTCGATTTTCTCAGCCTGGGGGCGCTGGTTCATCGCCTCGATCCGGGCATCATCCCGTTCCGCAAGGCCAGCCACTGCGACATCCACGTCAGCGGCGGCGAGTTCAACGTGGCGGCCAACCTGGCCGACTGCTTCGGGATGAACGCCGGTCTCGCCAGCGCCATGGTCGACTACCCGATCGGCGACCTCATCGCCGAGCGCGTCCGGGCCATGGGCGTGCGCCCCTTCTACAAGCGCTTTTCGCACAACGGCGTCAACGGCCCCAACATGGCGACCGTCTACAGCGATCGCGGCGCCGGTGTGCGCGCGCCGGTGGTGTTCTACAACCGGTCCAACGAGGCGGCCGCGCAGCTCAAGCCGGGCGACTTCGACTGGAAGGCGATCTTCGGCGCCAACGTGGGCGTCCGCTGGTTCCACAGCGGCGGCATCTTCGCCGCGCTCTCCGAGACGACCGGCGCGCTCATCGCCGAGGGGATGAGGGCGGCCAAGGCGGCCGGCGCGGTCACCAGCTTCGATCTCAACTTTCGCGAGAAGCTCTGGAACCTGTGGGGCGGCCAAAAAATCGCCGTGGAGGTGGTCGAGCGGATCGTCGAGAACGTCGACGTGCTGGTCGGCAATGAAGAGGATCTCCAGAAAGGCCTCGGGATCGCCGGACCGGAGGTGGCGGCGAAATCCAAGCTCGATCCCTCCGCTTTTGTCGACATGATCGACAAAGTCGTGGCCAAGCACCCGCACGTCAAGGTGGTCGCCACCACGCTGCGCGAGGTGCACTCGACCAACCGGCACAGCTGGAGCGCAGTGGCCTGGGAGGGCGGCAAGACCCACCTGGCGCCGACCGCGGAGCTGGATGTGGTCGATCGGGTGGGCGGCGGCGACGGGTTCGCGGCCGGATTCATCTACGGGATGCTCTCGGGCGCCCCGCCCGAGGAGGCCGTCAAGCTGGGGTGGGCGCATGGAGCCTTGCTCACGACCTTCCCAGGCGATACGACCATGGCCACGCTGGACCAGGTCCGGGCCTTCGCCAAGGGGGGCTCGGCGCGGATCCAGCGCTGAAACCCCTTCTTCGACAGACTTCCAACAACCTTCGCACGGAACGAAAAGGACAAACACGATCATGGAAAAGGCGGACATCGGACTCGTCGGGTTGGCGGTGATGGGCGAGAACCTCATCCTCAACATGGAGAGCCGCGGCTACACCGTGGCGGTCTTCAACCGGACAGTCGAGAAGGTCGACAAGTTCATGGCCGGGCGGGCCAAGGGGAAGAAGATCGTCGGCGCCCACACGCTGCAGGAGCTGGTCGGCTCGCTGAAGTCGCCGCGCAAGGTGATGCTGATGGTGAAGGCCGGGACGGCCGTCGACGAGTTCATCGATCACCTGACGCCGCTGCTCGACAAGGGCGACATCATCATCGACGGCGGCAACTCGCACTTCCCCGACACCATCCGGCGCACCAGGGCGCTGGAGGCCAAGGGGCTGCTCTACATCGGCACGGGGGTCTCGGGCGGCGAAGAAGGGGCGCTCAAGGGGCCGTCGATCATGCCGGGCGGCTCGCCCGCGGCCTGGCCGGCGGTGAAGCCGATCTTTCAGGCCATCGCCGCCAAGGTCGACGACGGAACGCCCTGCTGTGACTGGGTGGGCAGCGACGGCGCCGGCCACTTCGTGAAGATGGTCCACAACGGGATCGAGTACGGCGACATGCAGCTCATCTGCGAGTCGTACCAAATCATGAAGGACCTCCTCGGCATGTCAGCCGACGAGATGCACCAGGTGTTCGCCGAGTGGAACAAGGGCGATCTCGACAGCTACCTGATCGAGATCACCCGCGACATCCTGAGCTTCAAGGACAAGGACGGCTCACCGCTGGTCGACAAGATCCTCGACACCGCCGGGCAAAAAGGGACCGGCAAGTGGACCAGCGTGACCGCGCTCGATCTGGGGATCCCGCTGACGCTGATCAGCGAGGCGGTCTTCGCGCGCATCCTGTCGGCGACCAAGGACGAGCGGGTCGCGGCCTCCAAGATCCTGCGCGGGCCGAAGCTGTCGTTCACCGGCGATCGCAAGGCCTTCATCGCCGACGTCGGCCAGGCGCTCTACGCCTCGAAGATCGTGTCGTACGCGCAGGGCTACCAGATGATGCAGGCCGCGGCGGTGGAATATAAGTGGGACCTCAGCTACGGCGGCATCGCGCTGATGTGGCGGGGCGGCTGCATCATCCGCTCGAAGTTCCTCGGCAAGATCAAAGAGGCCTACGACAAGGACCCCAAGCTCTCGAACCTGCTGCTGGCGCCGTTCTTCCAGCAGAAGATCGACGAGGCGCAGGAGGGGTGGCGGCGCGTGGTGGCGACGGCGGCGACGAACGGGATCTGGATCCCGGCCACGGCCACCGCGCTCACCTACTTCGACGGCTTCCGCAACGGCCGGCTGCCGGCGAACTTGCTGCAGGCCCAACGCGACTACTTCGGCGCGCACCAGTACGAACGCGTCGACCAGCCGCGCGGGCAGTTCTTCCACACCAACTGGACCGGCCGGGGCGGGGACACGGCGTCGTCCGCCTACATCGTTTGAAAGGAGCTTGATGCAGATCGAGAAGTTCTCGCTGGGGATCGGTGACAGGTTCGGCCGCGAAGGGCTGGCGCAGCTCCGCGCCGTCCAGCAGGCCGAGAAGGCCGGCGTGGTGGTGGTGCCGGTCTGGAACAAATCCTTCCGCGAGCACTCTCTCATCGGCACCACGCCCGACGACGTCCGCGCCGAGGCCGACGAGGCGGTTCGGCGTGGCGGTTGGAGGTACGCCTACCACGTCGACGCCGACCACATCGGCGTCAAGACGGTCGACGGCTTCCTGGCCGGCAGCGACTTCTACACGCTGGACGTCGCCGACTTCATCGGCCAGGCGCCGGACGACGCCGCGCTGGCGGCGTTCGTGCGCGACATGGGCTCGTTTCGCGGCACGCTGCGCATCCCCGGCGTCGACGCCTCCTTCGAGGTGACCGACGCCGCCCTCGAGAAGATCGGCCGCAGCTACCTGGCAGCCGTCCTCGAGGCGGGGAAGATCTACCGGCGGGTCGCCGCCGCCAAGGGGGAGGGCAAGTTCATCCCCGAGGTCTCCACCGACGAGGCGACCGAGCCGCAGCTCCCCTTCGAGCTCTTCTTCATCCTGGGGGCGCTGGCGCGCGAAAAGATCCCCGTGCAGACGATCGCCCCCAAGTTCTCCGGCAAGTTCCTGAAGGGGATCGACTACGTCGGCGACACGCAGGCCTTCGCGCGCGAGCTCGACGCCGATCTGGCCGTGGTCAAGCATGCGATTTCGGTGTTCGGGCTGCCGGCGTCGCTCAAGATCAGCGTCCACACCGGCAGTGACAAGTTCTCGCTCTACCCGATCATCAACCGCGCCATCGCCAAGCATGGCGCCGGTCTGCACCTCAAGACCGCCGGGACGACCTGGCTGGAAGAGGTCATCGGCGTGGCGCTCTCCGGACCGGCGGGACTGGCGGTGGCCAAGAAGGTCTACCTGACGGCGCTGCCGCGCTACGACGAGCTCTGCAAGCCGTACGCGACGGTCGTGGAGATCGATCGCGCCAGGCTGCCTGCGCCCGCTGCGGTCGAGCGTTGGAGCGCCGACGATCTCGTCAGCCGCCTGCGCCACGACCAGTCCAACCCCGCCTACGATCTGCACCTGCGCCAGTTCGTGCACGTCTCCTTCCGTGTGGCCGCCGAGATGGGGGCCGAGTGGACGGGGGCGCTCGAGACGGCCCGCGAGGTGGCCGGCCGCTGCGTGACGGAGAATCTCTTCGACCGTCACATTCGCCCCCTGTTTCTTTCCTAGTCCTTGGGCGGGTAGTCGTCCTTATACTGGCCGCCATGAGCGAGCCACGTGCGGATGCCTTCGTCTTCTTCGGGGCGAGCGGAGATCTCGCCTACAAGAAGATCTTCCCCGCGCTTTACGCCATGACCCGGCGCGGGCACCTCGACATGCCGGTCATCGGCGTGGCGAACTCCGACTGGAAGCTGGAGCAGTTCCGGGAGCGCGCGCGCCAGAGCCTCAAGGAGCACGTCCAGCAGCTGGACGAGGCCGCCGTCGGCAAGCTGCTGGAGCGCCTCCGCTACGTGCGGGGCGACTACGCCGACGCCGCCACCTTCACCACGCTCCGCCGTGAGCTGGGAGATGCCGCCCACCCCACCCACTACCTGGCCATTCCCCCCAGCGTCTTCGGCACCGTGGTGACCGGGCTGGCCAAATCCGGCAGCGCCAAAGGGGCGCGCCTGGTGGTCGAAAAGCCGTTCGGCCGCGACCTGACGTCGGCGCGCGCGCTCAACCAGACGCTCCACCAGGCCTTCGACGAGTCGGCGATCTTCCGCATCGATCACTATCTCGGCAAGGAGTCGGTGCAGAACCTGCTCCTGTTCCGGTTCGACAACACGTTCCTCGAACCGATCTGGAACCGGAACTACGTGGAGAGCGTGCAGATCACGATGGCCGAGAGCTTCGGTGTGCAGGGGCGCGGCAAGTTCTACGAGGAGGCGGGTGCGATCCGCGACGTCATCCAGAATCACCTCTTGCAGGTGATCGGCTTTCTGGCGATGGAGCCGCCGCTCGGCGCCTACGCCGAGTCGATCCGCGACGAGCAGGTCAAGGTCTTCCGCGCCATCCGCCCTCTCAGCCCGGACGATCTCGTGCGCGGCCAGTTCGACGGCTATCGAAAGGAAGCGGGCGTCGCGCCGGACTCCACCGTCGAGACGTTCGCGGCGGTGCGGCTCCACGTCGATTCGTGGCGCTGGGACGGCGTCCCTTTCTTCATTCGCGCCGGCAAGTGCCTGCCGACCTCGACGACCGAGGTGCTGGTCAGTCTCAAGCGTCCGCCGCTGCGCCGGCTGGGGCCACAGGAGACCAACCATCTCCGGTTTCGGCTCTCGCCCGACGTGATCATCGCGCTCGGCGCGCGGATCAAGAAGTCGGGCGAGCACATGGTGTCGGAGCCGACCGAGCTCAAGATGGTGCACCAGGCCGACGGCGACGAGATGGAGGCCTACGAGCGGCTGCTGGGCGACGCGATGGCCGGCGACGCCACGCTGTTCTCGCGCCAGGACGGCGTCGAGGCGGCCTGGGCCATCGTCGATCCGATCCTCACCGGCGCGACGCCCGTGCATCAGTACGAGCCGGGGACCTGGGGGCCCCCGGACGCGGCGCGCCTCACCGCCGACGTGGGCGGCTGGCATGCCCCGGAGGCCTAGTTTGAAGCCTAGTTTGAGGCCCAGTCTAAAGAAGGGTGCGAGGTCATGAGCACGAAAGGTCCGACCAAAGGGACCGCCAGAGGGACACCGGGCGCATCGACCGATCCCGGCGTGCTGGCCGCCGCCACGCTGGCCGCGTCGCTGGTGACCGACGGGATGCGCGTCGGGCTCGGCTCCGGGCGCGCCGCCACGGCGTTCATTGCGGCGATCGGGGCGCGCGCGCGGCGTGGGCTCAAGGTATCGGGCGTGCCGACGTCGGAGGCGTCGGCGCGATTGGCCCGCTCGCTGGAGATCCCGCTCATCGACATCGACGAGGAGACGCTGCTCGACCTCACCGTCGACGGCGCCGACGAGGTGGCGCCCAACCTCGATCTGGTGAAGGGGCGCGGCGCCGCCTTCGTCCGCGAGAGAATCGTGGCGGCGGCCTCCCGGCGCCAGGTCATCGTGGTCACGCCCGAGAAGATGGTCCCCGTCCTCTGCGCCAAGGACGGGTTCCCGGTGGAGGTGATCCCGCTCGGCGCCGGTCTGGCGATTCGCCGCCTCAAGGCGCTGGGCCTGAGCCCCCTCGTGCGCCCCGACGGGGCCGGCGGCGGCCCCCTCATTTCGGTCAACGGCAACCTGATCTTCGATTGCGGCGTCTCGCGGCCGCTGGCCGAGCCGGCGCTGGCCCGCACGTTGGAGACGGCGATCTGTCGGATCCCCGGCGTGGTCGACACCGGCCTCTTCCTCGGCACCGCCGAGCGCGTGCTGGTCGGCCACCCCGACGGCCACGTCGAAGTCCTCAAGCGATCGGACCTGCGGTGAGCCGCCCGGGCAACGTCGTCTTCCTCTTCGACGTCGACAACACGCTGCTCGACAACGATCGGGTGAGCGCCGATCTCCGCCGCTACCTCGTCAACGAAGTGGGCGCGGGGAGGGCCGCGCAATACTTCGAGATCTTCGAGGCGCTGCGGATCGAGCTCGGCTACTCGGACTACCTCGGCACCCTGCAGCGCTATCGGGTGGTCCACCCGCGGGATCCGCACCTGCTGGCCGTCTCGTCGTTCCTGGTCAACTACCCGTTCGCCAACCGGCTGTTCCCGGGCTCGCTCGACGCCCTCGAGCACGCGGCGAAGCTCGGCCAGACGGTCATCCTCTCCGACGGCGACGTCGTGTTCCAGCCGCGCAAGGTCGAGCGCGCCGGCCTCTTCGATGCCGTCGAAAAGCGCGTCCTCATCTACATCCACAAAGAGCACGAGCTGGACGACGTCGAGCGCCGCTACCCCGCCGATCACTACGTGCTCGTCGACGACAAGATCCGCATCCTCACCGCGGTGAAGAAGATCTGGGGCGAGCGTCTCACCACGGTCTTCCCGCGCCAGGGGCACTACGCGCTGGCCCCCGAGGTGGCGAGCTTCCCGCCACCCGACATCACGCTCGGGCGGATCGGTGACTTCTGCGACTGCGATCTGCCGCGCCTGCTGGCGGCGGCCCGCAGGCAGTAGCCAGCGAGGGCCGGAACGGAGCGTCAGGTCGAGGTCGTCATCAACACGCCGCGCGTCACTCCGCGAGCTCTCCCGACGGGCCGACGCGCGAGCGGCTGATCGCGCAGTCGTCGATGTAGAGGGTCACCGTCTCGGGCGTCAGGTCCTCGCCGACGCTGCAGGCGTCCCACTCGACCCAGGAGGTCGGGCTGGTGGGGCGGCCGGCGACGTCGACCACCTGCTGGCCATTGAGCCAGTAGGTGAGGCGGCCGGTGTCGTCGTTGGTCGGGCGATAGAACGCCTCCAGCTGGAACCAGGCCTCGACCGGCACCACGGGGTTGGGCACGTCGAGCGGGATGTCGGCCACCGTCGTGTGATCGTAGAGCTGGAGCGTCATCTCGCCGCTCGGCAGCGAGGCCAGATCCATGTCGTAGAGCTCGTTGGTGGTGCTCGGATCGTCGGCGTTGGTCCGCTCGCGGAACTTGAAGATCACCCAGAACGTTCCGACCGATACGCTGCGCGGCAGGTAGTACCAGGCGCTGTAGTAGGCCTCGGCCGGCAGCTCGGCCGTCCGCGCGAGACCGGCGTTCTCCTGCGTGTTGTCCGGTCCGGCGGTGATGGTCAGCGCGGCGGAGAAGCTCCCCCGGTGGGACTCGGCGTTCGACACGGCGATCATGTTGGGGGGCATCGGGAATGCCTGCGCCGAGCCGACCTGGGCGCCGGTCCACTCGCTGAAGTCACCGGTCTCGAACCGCGCGGTCCAGAGCAGATCCGACCCGACGTCGAGCTGGCCGCAGCCCGCGGCGAGCGCCGCCAGCAGCACCGTCATCGGCAGGAGCGTTCGGGCGGTCATCACAAGAAGCTTAGCGACAGGCCGGCTGTCGCGCCGATCCAGAGGAGGGGAGTGTGCCCCACGGTGCCGGCCGGCAGCGCGAACACCGAAGGGGGAACGGGGACCACCTCGGCCGAGAGCGCGGCGAACGGCGCGAGCGGGGCGCGCGCGGCATGAACGCCGACGCCGATGCGCAGGCCGACCTCGAGCGCCGTCTGCGACCTCGGGCTGGCGAGATCGAGCGCTCGCTCGGAGAGGAGCGCCGCCGACAGGCCGATTTCGCCGTAGCGCTCGAACCGGGGCCCCAGGAGGCGCGCGCGCACGCCGGCGTCGAGCGGCAGCCGCCACTGTCGCAGCCGCACCCCGCCGACCGTGTTGTCGACGGGCAGGAGAGCCAGCAGGCCCACCTCGGGACCGAACCGATGGCGCCCGCCCGACCAGCGCAGCTCCGCCCCGACCTGGCCGACGTGATCGTCGGGCCCGACGCCGCCCAGCGCGGTCGCGCCCAGATCGAGGCGGGCCACCGGGAAGACCGCCGGCGCCGGCGCGGCCGCGGGCGCCGGCGGAGAGAAGACCGGCGGCGGCGTTCGGACGACCGGCGCCGGGGGGACCACCGGCGCGGGCGGCGGCGTGGGCGTCATGGCCAGCTGGGCCGGATCGATCGCCAGCGCCACGAACACCGCCGAGATACGAGCCCGGTAGGCGCAGTCGCGGCTCTCGTCCCGGTACTCGCGCGTCTGACCGGCGGCGATGATCCGGTAGGGGATCCCGAGGTCGACGATCTCGACCACGGGTGTCTTACTGGTCCTGTTGCTCTTGCCGACGGCGCCGAGGCGGGCTTCCAGGCGGTCGCGCGGCACCAGCGTCACGAGCTCCGCCCACACGGCGTCGGGCCGCGGGCAGCTGCTGGGGCCGCCGATCACGGACGAGGGATCGAGAGCCGGCGCAGTGGGCGATGTCGGCGTCGGCAGGGGCGTGTCCGCGGCGCGCGCCGGGACGAATCCGAGGCCGAGCAGCGCCGCGGTGGTCAAGCCCGCGCGGCGGAGGACCTCTTCACGCACCGGGCCACGATATCCGAATCGCAACCGGTTGGGCGAGACGTTGGCGCGCGCGCTCGGCTACAATCGGGGCCGGCCATGAAGGTTTTGGCGAGAGCCCGCCCTAGTAAGAGTGGGCATGCAGCACTCCGGTCGCCGGGCTTCCCGCAGGACTTCCGCGCCTTCTACGACCTCTGGTTCGAGGAGGTCGCGCGCTGGATTCGTGCGCTCGGCGGCGCCGACGCCGATCGCGACGACACCGTGCAAGAGGTCTTCCTGGTCGTGCGCCGCAGGCTCGAGGCCTTCGACGGCGTCAACCCGGCCGGCTGGCTCTATCGGATCACGAGGCGGCAGGTGCGCGACTTTCGCCGCCGCAGCTGGGTCAAGCACATCTTCACCCGGCGGCGGGTCGAGGACCTGGACGCCCTCCAACATGATGGCGGCGGTCCGGCCGCCGCGCTCGAGCGCAAGGAAGACCAGCGGGTGCTGCTGGCGATCCTGGGGAAGATCCGCGAGGAGCGGCGCACGGCCTTCGTGCTGTTCGAGATCGAGGGCCTCTCGGGCGACGAGATCGCCCGAATCCAAAGCATTCCGCTCAACACTGTCTGGACGCGCCTCTATCACGCGCGCAAGGACTTCCTCGCGCTCTCCGCGAAGTTCCGCGAGGCGCAGCTTCGGGCCAGGGGCGATGCGGGGCGCTAGGCGCAGGGGGACGCGATGAGGCGGGACGACGATCCATCTCGGCTGTCGGACGATGAGGGGCTCGATCCCTGGCTCGTCGGCCTTCTACGCTCGACGGGCCCCTACAAGTCGCCGCCGGGGCGAAAGCAGCGCGTGCTGTTGAGCCTGGGCCGTTCGACCGGTCGTCGCGCGCCGTTCGTCTTGCGACCGGCGATCGCTGTAGGGGTCTTGATCGGGTGCGGCGCGTTCGCCAGCGCGGCGCTCGGGCCGTGGCGCGGGTGGATTGACCGTACTTATGAGCGGCTCGTTCCCTCGTCGGCGGCGACCGCGGCGTCGTCCGCCGGTGAACGGGCGCGCGCCCGTCGGTCGATCGCGGCGCCGACCGTGGCGCTCGTCGGGCCGCCCAGGCTGACCGCGCCGGTGCCGGCCGCACCGCCGCCCTCGCCTTCGTTTGCGCCGGCCAGCCGCGAGCTGGTGGCGCCGCCGCACGCGCATCATGTGGCGCCGCCCGCGCCGTCGGCCCCGGCGGGACGGGCACAGGTAGAGCGGGCGCAGCCACAGGCACAGACAGAAGAAGAGACGCAAATCGTGCTCGAGGGGATGCGGGCGCTCCGGCTGGACAAGAACCCGGTGCGCGCGCGTGCGCTGCTCGCCCGATACCTCGAGCGCCGCCCCAACGGCGCGCTGGCCGAGGAGGCGCTGGCTCTTTCGATCGAGGCCGCCGTGGCCCACCACGATGCCGATGCGGCCACCCTCGGGGCGCGCTACGTTCGGCGGTATCCGGCCGGGCGTTTCACCGCATTGGCCCTCCAGTCCCAGCGCTGAGCGCCCGCCTTTTCGGTGCTCCGGCGGACGAATTTTTGAAGATCGGTGGGGGAAGCTGCCCTTTTGCCCACGACCCCCCCACCGTGGCCGTGACCTGTCTTACGGAGGAACTATGAAGTCAGCCCGCGTACTTCCGCTGATATTGACCCTGGCGCTTGGCGCCTGCGCGACGCCCGAGAGCATCGACGATGACGCCGGAACGGGCGCCGGCGGCGCCTCCAACGAGGGCGGGAGCAGCGGCGCGAAGGGTGGCGCCACCGGCAGCGGCGGGACGACCGGCAGCGGTGGGACGACCGCGACCGGCGGGACCGTCGGTGAAGGCGGCAACACGGGCAGCGGTGGGACGACCGCGACCGGCAGTGGCGGCGGCACCGGGAACGGCGGCACCACCGGCCACGGCGGAACGACGGGCAGCGGCGGAGCGACGGGCAGCGGCGGAGCGACCGCGACCGGGGGCACGACGGGCAGCGGCGGGACCACCGGCAGCGGTGGCGCGACCGGCAGCGGTGGCGCGACCGGCAGCGGTGGCGCCACTGGTAAGGGCGGGACGACCGGCAGTGGCGGGACGACCGGCAGTGGCGGGACGACCGCCACCGGCGGCGCGACGGGTACGGGCGGTGCGACCGGGACCGGCGGGACGACCGGTAAGGGTGGCGCGACCGGCGCCGGCGGGACCACGGCGACCGGGGGGACGACGGGCAAAGGTGGCGCCACCGGCACCGGGGGAGCGACCGGAACCGGCGGGACCGGCACGGGCGGAACGACCGGGACCGGCGGCGCGACGGGCACGGGCGGCACCGGCACGGGCGGCACCGGCAGCAACGCGGTCTGCAAGTTCGCGAGCGGCCTGAACGTCGCCTGGGTGAACTTCGCCAACGACATCCCCAACCCGAACCTCACGACCTTCAAGACGATCTTCACCAACAGCGCCGCGGTGGGGGGACGCGTGATCCGCTGGTGGCTCCACACCAACGGCACGGTGACGCCCGGTTACGATTCGAGCGGGATGGCCAAGGCGCTCACCTCCGGCGCCCTCAATGACGTCGTCAACCTGGCCAACGCCGCGCACACGGCAGGCGTGGCGCTCAACATCAGTCTCTGGTCGTTCGACATGTTGCAGGGGGGCGAGAACATCTCGACCACGCTGCGCACCCAGAACCAAAATCTGCTGACCGTCGACGCCAACCGGAACGCTTACGTGACCAACGTGCTCGTTCCGCTGGTCACCGCGCTCAAGGGGAACGCCGGCGTCTACTCGTACGAGATCTTCAACGAGCCCGAGGGGATGACCACCCAGCACGGCTGGACCACGGCCAACGGCGGCACCGAGGTCGACCAGAAGTACATCCAGAAGACGGTCAACGTGCTCGCGGCGGCCATTCACTCGACCGACCCCAACGCGCGCGTGACGAGCGGCGCGCAGACCTTCGGAACCTGTTCGAACGCCAGCGGGGGAACCAACCTCTACTCGAACAGCGCGCTCACCGCCGCCGGCGGGATGTCGAACGGGACGCTCGACTTCTACGAAGTCCACTACTACACCTCGAACGGATCGGGCGTTTCCTGTTTCACGCACCCGGCGTCCAACTGGAAGCTCGACAAGAACGTGGTGATGGGCGAGTTCTACGCCATCACCACCGACGGCGTGAACGGGCCCGATACGTACACCTCGCTCTATAACAACGGCTACAACGGGGCCTGGGCCTGGAACTACACGACCAACGACGACAGCGGCACCACGACCGACTGGCCGACGATGAAGACGCCGATGCAGAACCTCTACACGGCGCAGATGGCGACGCTGAACGCCTGCCCCTGACCGCGTAGACTAACGGCGTGCAACCGACGGCGCGGAAACGTACCCGGCTCGTCGCCGGCCTCGTCATCCTCGGTGGCGTCGGGGTGGGCGCGGCGGTCTTTTCGCGCGCCAAGCCGGTGCCGAGCGCGCCACCGTCCGTCGAGCAACCGGCCCCGGCCGCCGCGCCGCCCGCGCTCGAAGCGCCGCCGCCCGCGCCACCGCCTGCCGCGCCCCATCCGCCGGGCCCCGATCGGTCACCCTCGACCACCGCCCCGCTGCCGGCGGCGGGGTCGGAGGCGGCGGCGCCGCTCAACGAGGCGGTGTTGATGGCGCGGCTTCGCCGGGTCGCCGGCAGCGACTTCCCGCTCGCCGTCGAGCTGGCCCGTGCCGGGAACCGCCGTTTCCCCGGCAGCCCAGACGCGCCCGAGCGCGCGTCGATTCTGATTCACGCGCTGGCGGCCGAGGGGATGGCCACAGAGGCGCGCGGCGAGGCCGAGTATGCCGTCAACCATTATCCCGATTCGTCGTGGGTGCAGGAGATCGAGGGGTTTACCGGCGCTCATCGCCACCGAAATGTGGTGCTGACCGACGGCGGCGTCATTCAAGCGCAGTAGCCGATCGCTCGCGGGGCCGCTGGAGTAAAGTCCGGGCGATGTCCGAACGCCGCACGAAGATCATCGCCACCGTCGGGCCCGCGCAGGATCCGCCCGGCGCGCTCGAGCGCCTGCTCGACGCGGGCGTCGACCTCTTGCGCGTGAATCTGTCGCACGCGCCGCCGCGCGCGCAGGCGGCCCGGGTCCGCCGCGCGCGCGCCCATCGCCCCGACGTCGCCGTGCTGGTCGATCTGGCGGGCCCCAAGCTGCGCCTGGCCGATCTTCCCGCCGACCTGAACGTCAAGATGGGAGACGTGCTGACGCTGGGGGCCGGCGGCGTGCCGGTCGGCGATCCGTCGCTCTACGATCGCGTGAGCGTCGGCGATCCGATCTTCATCGCCGACGGCACGATAGATCTCGTCGTCACCGAGGTCCGCGCCGATCGGGTGGTCTGCCAGGTTCGGGTCGGCGGCATGCTGCGCTCCCGCAAGGGGATCAACCTGCCGCGCGACGGCTCGTCGCTCCCCGCGCTCACCGACAAGGATCGCGCCGACCTGGCTGACCTCGACGTGCTGGCGCCCGACTTCGTGGCGATCTCGTACGTCCGCCACGAGCGCGATATCGCCGAGGCGCGGGGGCTCACCAAGCTGCCGCTGGTGGCGAAGATCGAGAAGCAGCAGGCGCTCGAACGGCTGGACGCCATCGTCGCGGCCGCCGACGCCATCATGGTGGCGCGCGGCGATCTGGGGGTGGAGATCCCCATCGAGCGGGTGCCGGCCACGCAGAAGCGGATCATCCGCGCCGCCAACCGCGCCGGGCGGCCGGTCATCACCGCGACGCAGATGTTGATGTCGATGGTCTCGAGCCCGCTGCCGACCCGCGCCGAGGTGACCGACGTGGCGAACGCCGTGCTCGACGGGACCGACGCGGTGATGCTCTCCGAGGAGACGGCGGTCGGGCACGATCCGCCCGCCGCGGTGAACATGATGATCCGCCTCCTGGTCGAGACCGAGCCGCTCCTGCCGCCGCACGAGGGGCCGGTCCGCTCGGAGATGGCCAACGCGCTCGCCCACGCGGCGGCCAACCTGGCGGACGATCTCGACGCTGCCGCCATCATCGTCCCCACGCGGACCGGCGACAGCGCGCAGCGCCTGGCCGCCTTTCGACCGCGCCGGCCGATCCTCGCCTACAGCCGGGTGTCGGAGACGACGCGCCGGCTGCACCTGACCTGGGGCGTGCGCGCCATCGAGCTGCCGGTCGCGGAGGGGAGCGATCCATTGTCAGCGACGCTGGAGGCCGCGCGCCGGGACCTGCCGCCCGGCTCGCGCGCGGTGCTGCTGGACATCGCGCCCCGGGGGGCCGTCGCGGTGCCGTCGCTGGTCAACGCGATCACCTTTTGAGAAATCACGGGCGTGAAGTGAAGTAACGTCCCGCCGTGCATCGCGCCGACGAGGTCAAGCGGATCCGCGAACCGGGCGCCGACTACGAGATCCGGATCGTCGGCGATCGCCGGATGCCGCTGCGCGACTTCTACCACGCGCTCCTGGAGCGCCCCTGGTGGGTCAGCATCGCGGCCATCAGCGGCGCCTTCCTCTTCGCCAACGTGATCTTCGGCCTCGCCTACCTGATCGTGGGTGGCGTGGCGCACGCGCGGCCGGAGTCGTTCCGCGACGCCTTCTTCTTCAGCGTGCAGACGATGGGGACGGTCGGCTACGGCGCGATGTTCCCCGATTCGACCGGCGCCAACCTGGTGGTCACCACGGAGGCGATCACCGGGCTCACGCTGACCGCGCTGGCGACCGGCCTCGTGTTCGCCAAGTTCTCGCGCTCGACGGCGCGGCTCATCTTCACCGAGAAGGCGACCATCGCCCCGCTGAACGGGGTCCCCACGCTCTCGCTCCGGCTGGGGAACGAGCGCGGGAACCAGATCGTCGACGCCCAGCTCAAGGTGGTGCTGGTGCGCACCGAGCAGACCAGCGAGGGAAAGCTCTTCTACCGGATGCTCGATCTGCCGCTCACCCGCCAGCGCGCGCTGTCGCTGTCGCGCTCCTGGAACGCGCTCCACGTCATCGATCGGGAGAGCCCGCTTTTCGGCGAGACCCCGGCGTCGCTGGCGGCCAAGGAGGTCGAGCTGCAGGTGCAGGTGATCGGGCTCGATGACGCGACGATGCAGATGGTGCACGGTGGCCACCGCTACTTCGCGCGCGACATCCTCTGGGGGCACCGGCTCGCCGACGTTCTCAGCGAGACGCCCGACGGTCACCTGCTGCTCGACCTGCGCAAGTTCCACGAGGTCGAACCGACCGAGCCGTCGGCGGAGTTCCCTTACCCGTAGCGCGCAGGGCGCCGGTCAATCGAGCGCCAGGCCGAATCCGTCGCCGCGGCAGCCGCCGGGCGGCGGGGGAAGATCGGGATCGAGGAGCACGCTCGTGGGCGTCGTGTCGACAACGACGCCGCCACGGTAGAGATAGACCTCGCCCGAGCAGACGGAATCGAAATTGCCGTAGATGTTTGCGACGGCGAGGTCGGGGAACCCGTCGCCGTCCAGATCTCCGGCTGCCGCCACGGCGCCGCCGGTGTACGGGTTGCCGCCGAGATCGCTGAGGCCGGGGAGCTCGCTGACCCGCGTGGCTGGACAGCCGCCGAAAAACAGCGCCGCACGGTTGTTCCGAGGATCGCCGACCAAAAGATCGTCGTAACCGTCGCCGTCCGCATCTCCCACGTCGGCGACCGCATCTCCGTTGGGGGGCGCTGGGCCGACGCCCTTCGGGCCCGGCGGCAGCGCGGGGAGCGGACCGTCGCAAGCCGCGGCGCCCGGGGTCGTCGGGCTGGAGAAGAGCTCCAGGCGCGGGGCCGTGGCGCCCGGTCCCAGGTCGACGAGGAGGCTGGCGCTTCCGAGGCCGTTGGCGTTCCAGGGGCAGGCGATCGCGCCCCGTCCTCCGCCGGCGGGGATTGGCCGCGGCCCACTTCCACCGAAGGGGCCGTTCGGGCCGCCCGGAAGCAGATGGTCGTCCGAGGTGACGAGATCGGCGTAGCCGTCGGAGTCGAAGTCGCAGGTTGCCACGACGGTGGGATCGTTGATGTACGTTTGCGCACTCCCCTCGCCGAGAGACGGTCCGTACGAGACGACGTAGGTCCCCGACGGCTCTCCCCAGTAGGCCTGGAAGAGATCTGCCATTCCGTCGCCGTTCAGATCGCTCGCCAGCAGCGTCCAGAGAGAGCTTCCCGCGGAGGCCGAGTCCGCGATCTCCAGCGCCGGATCGGTGGCGGGCGACGCGCCGCCGAAATAGATCCGCACGCTGTCGCCGCTCTCTCGCTCCACGCCGACCGCCAGATCCGCGTATCCATCACCGTTCAGATCGCCCAGCCAGCGCAGATGGCGGAAACCGAACCCCTCGTCGAGGGGGGACGGCGACGCGTCTCCCCGAATGGTCCAACCGGCAGAGACCGGCAGGGCGGGGCCGCCGAAGTAGACAAACACGGCGTTGGGGGTCGAGCCCCCGGCGGCCACTGCCAGGTCCGCATAGCCGTCGCCGTTGAAGTCCTGTCGCTGTCGCCCGACGTCGACGTAGTTGGTGCGTGACCACGACCCACAGGCGCCGGAGGCGTCGCAGCTCCGGACGCGCCACATATACCGGCGGCCGACCGGGGGTGTCATGGAGACCGGAAGATCGGCGGATGGGACGAAGGCGCTGTCGGTGGTCTGCGCGTCGATCTCGGGCGTCGGGAACGAACAGCCGCCGGGCAGGGGGCTCAGGCAAGAGTCGTCGATCTGGATCTCGTATCCGGCGGCACCCGGCACCGGGCTCCAACGAAACTGCGGGCGCAGGGGATTGGGCGCCGCCCGGGGCGACCAGACGCTGCCGGTCTCTTGCCCCTGATAGGGCGCCAGCAGCGTGGGGACGTCGGCCGTCGCCCTGTGGCTGCCGTCGCACCCCGCGAACGTCGCCCCCGCGATCGCCGAGAGTCCGACCGTGCACAGAGCCGCGCGCCGCCGTCGCATTTTGATTGCCGATGAGCTGCAAGCAGCGATCCCCATCAGAACCGCGCCGAATATGGGCTCCAGGGCGGGTCGAGGGACCGAGCGGGCAACTTCGTTGGCCGGTCCGCCAACGTGGGTGTATGGTCCGCGAGATCTCGCGGACGATGGAGTCCCTGCAGGCAATCCTCTTCGACAACGACGGCGTGCTCGTCGACACCGAGGCGCTCTACTTTCGGGCCAACCGCGAGGCGCTGGCCAGCGTGGGGGCGGTCCTCGACGAGGCGACCTACGTCGAGTGTTTGCTGCGCGAGGGGGTGGGGGTCTGGCACCTGGCCGAGGCGCGCGGTGTTTCGCCGGCCGGGATCGAGGCGCTGCGCGCCCTGCGCGATCGCCGCTACTTCGAGCTGGTCGACGAGGCGGAGATCGTCATCCCCGGCGTCGCCGACCTTCTCCCCAGTCTGGCGGCGCGCTATCGACTGGGGATCGTCACCAGCTCGGAGCCGGGGCCGTTCGCGCGCACGCACGCACGCACCGGTCTTTTGCCCCACTTCGAGTTCGCGCTTACCCGGGTCGACTACGAGCAGTCGAAGCCGCATCCCGAGCCGTATCTCACGGCCGTCGCCCGCCTGGGGCTGGCCCCCGCGCGTTGCCTGGTGATCGAGGACTCCGAGCGCGGCCTGCGCGCCGCGAAGGCGGCGGGCCTCGCCTGTTGGGTGATCCCTTCGGGGCTGACCGCCTCGGGCAACTTCGCCGCCGCCGACGCCGTGCTCTCCGATCTGGCGGCCGCCGTCGCCAGGCTGCTCCGCGAGCGGTGAGCCGCTACGAAGTCGGCTCCTTGTCGGCGACGAACGCCGCGCCGTAGATGGCGATGCTCGCCCGATCCTCGCTGGCGTCACCCGCGGTCGCGCTGTCGGTCGCGGCGTCGGTGGCTCCTTGGCCGCCGGCGTCGTTCGCGCCGCCGCTGCCGCCGGTGCCGACGTCGCCGCCCGTCCCGACGTTGCCTCCGCTGCCCCCGGCACCGCCAATCCCGACAATGATTGGCGCGCCGTACGCCGCCACGACGCGCGATCCGTCGTACGACGGGGCAGCGTCCTTCTTTTCGACTCCGATGGCGTCGTTGGCGCTGCAGGCCGCCGCGCCCATCAGCGCCGCGCCCGCCGTCACCAAGGCCGCGCGCCCCAGACGACGCAGCGGCGGCTCAGGGGGGCGCGCGGCGCGGAATGATTGCGGGAGCGCGGCCGCGCAGAACGGGCAGGCCGTCTCGGCGACGTCGACGTGACGGTTGCAGGCGGGGCAGGGCAGAAGGTGGCTCATGGCTAGATCTCCTCGACGATGATTTCGAACTTGCCGTGATCGAACGGGGCTCCGGGCGGCGCCTCGACCTGGACCAGGCGCTCGCGCTTTCCCTGCCGTCGCATCTCCAGCGCGCGGTGGTGACAAAGCGGGTTGTTGCCCGGCTTGCCGAACAGGCTGAAGCCGGTCCAGGTGCAGCCGGCGCGGCAGACGTCAGCGTAGTAGCAGGTGCGGCAGTAGCCCCACAGATCGTCGACCGTGCGGTCGCGCATGTAGCGCAGCGGGGCCGCGCGCTCCCAGATGTCCTGCAGGCTGGCGTCGCGGATGTTGCCGCCGGTCCAGGGCACGGTGTGCAGCGACGGGCAGCCTTTGATGGCGCCACTGGCCTCGATGCCGAGCGTGGTGCAGCCCGCGCCGCAGGAAGCCATATGGCCACGTTGCGAGCCGCTGCGCAGGACCGATTCGTACGGGCCGAAGTAGCCGATGTTGTTCCCTGGCCAGAGCGCGACCTTCGCCTCGT
Source organism: Polyangia bacterium (assembly GCA_036267635.1). Lineage (GTDB taxonomy): Bacteria > Myxococcota_A > Polyangia > Fen-1088 > Fen-1088 > JADGRB01. The sequence goes on from DATAVR010000047.1 coordinate 85,572, forward strand.
CGCAGCGCGCCTTCAGCGTGGCGAGGAGTGGAAACAGCTCCAGCAGATCCTCCGGCTGCAGCAGCAGGTCGGGCTGGTCGCCGGCGCGCCCCATCGCGACGGTGAGCTGGATCTGCCAGGCGCGCGCGCCAAAAGCGATGATCGTCTCCAGCACGTCGGGCAGCTCGCGCATCGACAGCTTGTTGATCTGGGTGTTCACCGAGAGTCCGATGCCGGCGCCTCTCAAATGCCCGGCGGCGGCGAGGGCCGACTGGTACGCGCCCGTCACGCCGCGCAGCCGATCGTGCGTCGCCTCGTTGCCGTCGATGGAGACGCTGGCGCTCTGCAGCCCTGCGGCGGCGGCGTCGCGCGCCAGGTCGGCGGTGACGCCGCGGCCGCCGGTGGTCATCGAGCACTGCATGCCGGCGTCGCGGATGGCGCGGACGATCGTGAGCCAGTCGTCACGCAGGTAAGCCTCGCCGCCGATCACGGTCACCTCGAGGACGCCGAGCGCCGCCATCTGCGCCACCAGATCGAGACAGGCGTCGGTGTCGAGCTCATCCGGGCGCGTGCGGCCGGCGCGCGAGCCGCAATGTGCGCAGGCAAGGTCGCACTTGAGCGTGATTTCCCAGACCGCGTAGATGGGCCGCCAGTGACGGTCGATGTCTCTCGCCTCCGCCGCCAGGGGGAGATGGCGCAGCGCCGGGCCGGGACGTGGGGCGATCGGCAGCGAACGTGGGCGCCCTTCAATCATCGCGCCGGGTTCGAGCAATCATTGCGCCAATCCGAATCCGTGGGGTTTCAGGCTCATACCCCACTCAGCATGCGCCTTTCTCCGGGGCTGTCCCTCAGAAATCTGAGCCGGGGTGCGACGCCCGGGGAGCGTAACGAAATCGTCACCGGACGGTTGCCGGAGCGGCACGCGAGGATGGGTATTGTGCGCGCCCCATGACGACAGAAGCCGCCGCGCTCGAACAACCAAAATCAGCCTCCTCCGTCCACGCCAAGATGGCCGGAAAACCCGGCAGACTCGGGATGGCCATCTTCGGCATCGCGCTCACCGTCGGGATCGGGTACGCGGGATCGCAGCTGCTCTCCGACCTCGCGGACGTGCATCCGACCTCGATGATGCCGTTCATCTTGCTCGGAATCGCGCTGCTGGTGGCGCTGGGCTTCGAGTTCGTGAACGGGTTTCACGACACCGCCAACGCGGTCGCCACCGTCATCTACACGCACACGCTCAGCCCGCAGATCGCGGTGGTCTGGTCGGGGATGTGGAACTTCATCGGCGTCCTGGTGTCGACGGGCGCCGTCGCGTTCGGGATCATTTCGTTGCTGCCCGTCGAGCTGATCTTGCAGGTCGGCGGCGGCGCCGGCTTCGCGATGGTGTTCGCGCTCTTGACCGCGGCGATCATCTGGAACCTCGGCACCTGGTACTTCGGGCTGCCGTCGTCGAGCTCGCACACCTTGATCGGTTCGGTCATCGGCGTCGGCCTGGCCAACCAGTTCATGCGGGCCAGCACCGGCACCGCCACCAGCGGCGTCGACTGGCACCAGGCCTCGAACATCGGCAAGTCGCTGCTGATTTCGCCGTTGGTCGGGTTCGCCGCCGCCGGGTTGCTCCTCCTGACGATGCGGATGGTGGTCAAGAACAAGGCCCTCTATCAGGCCCCGGTGGGCGAGGCGCCGCCGCCGTTCTACATCCGCTGCTTGTTGCTCCTCACCTGCACGGGCGTCAGCTTCGCGCACGGCTCGAACGACGGGCAGAAGGGGATGGGCCTCATCATGCTCATCCTCATCGGCACCGTCCCGACCGCTTACGCGCTCAACCACGCCGTGTCGGCCAAGGAGTCGCAGGACTTCATCGCCGTCTCTGCGCAGAGCGCCGAGACGCTGGGGCGCTACGCCGACGCCAGCGTGGCCGTCGCCGGCGACGGTCGCGCCGAGGTGACCAATTACGTGCGCAGCCGCCAGCTCGAGGCGACCACCGTCCCCGGGCTGCGCAACCTGGTCTCGGCGGTTGGTCACGACATGTCCGTCTACAAAGAGCTGCGCAACGTCCCGGTCACGAAGACGCGCAACTTCCGCAACGACATGTATCTCATCAGCGAGGCGCTGCGCATGATGGACAAGGCGCACCTTCCGGCCGTCAGCCCCGCCGATGCCGAGGTGCTCAAGAACTACCGCAAGCACCTCGACAAGGCGACCAAGTTCATCCCCAGCTGGGTCAAAGTGGCGGTCGCCATCGCGCTCGGCCTGGGGACGATGATCGGCTGGAAGCGGATCGTCGTCACCGTCGGCGAGAAGATCGGCAAGGACCACCTCACCTACGCGCAGGGCGCCGCCGCCGAGCTCACCGCGATGGTCACCATCGGCGCCGCCGACGTGTTCGGCCTGCCGGTCAGCACGACGCACGTGCTCTCGTCCGGCGTGGCCGGCACGATGGCCGCCAACAAGACCGGCCTGCAGTGGGGCACCGTCCGCAACCTGCTCATGGCCTGGGTGTTGACGCTGCCGGTGTCGATCCTGCTCTCGGGCACGCTCTTCTGGGCCTTCTCGCGGATGAGCGGCAACTAGCCGCGCAGGCCGCGCGCGGGCGCGGTATCCTCGGCCACCGGTGGCCGTGGCTGCACCCGAACGGCCGGCGGGGGTCCCGGAGGACGGCCTCTGGAATCCCGACGCCGGCAGCTGGGAAGTCTCCCGGCGGAGCGCGCAAGGTGCGCGCGAAGGGGAGTGTCTGTTCTACCGGCGTGACGGCAGCTTGCACTCGCGCTGCCGGTTCGTCGCCGGCGTGCAGGAGGGCCCCTTCGTCCTGTTCCACCCCGACGGGCGCGTGGCGCGAGAAGGGACCTTCGCGGCCGGACGTATCGAGGGGATCGTCTCGGCTTACGCCGGTGACGGAGCGGGGGCCGAGCCGCTGCGGGCCTGCTGCGTCCCCGAGGCAGCGGTGCGACTCGACATCCGTTACGAAGACGGAAGCCTGGTGCAGGAGGTCTTCTACGACGTCGAGGGGCGGCCAATTCTCTCCGACGGCCGCCCCTGGCCGCCGCGCCCGCCCGGCGTCGCCGACGACGCCGAGTATGACGAGGCGGGCGTGCGCTGGGTGCGCCGGCGGCCCGAGCTGCACCGTTTCTGGACGGAGACCGGCGCGCCGACGGCCGAGACCGAATTCGTGCGCGGCTTCCGCCGGGTCGCGCGGACCTTCGACGCCGCCGGACGAATCGCCGAGGCGTGCGAATTTTCAGAAGACGGCGCGCGCCACGGTGACTTCGTCCGGCGCTTTCCTGCGGAGGCGGAGAGCCTCTACGCCGACCCACGCATCCGCGAGGAGCGGGGGACGTTCGAGCGCGGGCAGGCGGTGGGGAGCTGGACGTTCCTCGACGCCGGCGAGCGCGAGGTGCGCACGGTGGTGCGTGGCTCGGCGTTCGCCGACGGGGCCGAGGCGATCTCGCCCGCGTTCGCAGCGGGCGACCACTTGCCACAGATCGACTGGTGGGCCCTGGCCGGCGCCCTGCGCGCGGAGGGGCGCGTGCGCGAGGGGCTGTGCGCCGCGGCGCGCGGGGCGGTGCGCGACCGAGATCGCGCCGCGCTCGAGCGCGCGCTCGGCGCCGACGTCGTCGCGTTGGCACCGGCGCTGGCCGAACAGCGGGGCGAGGCGCTCGTTCAATCGGTCGAGGTGACCGTGGCGTCGATCCTCGACGGGCTCGTCTGTGGGGCCGACCCGGCGTCGGCCTTTCGCGCGCTGGCGGCGGTGTTGCCGGGGGCCAGCGCCGCGGCCTCCGACTTCGTGGCGGCGTCGTTGCTGCTGGCGCCCCAGCGGCGGATGACCCATCTCACCCGCGCGCTCGTCCGCTTCCAGCATGGCGACGAGCGCGGCGCCCGCGCCGACATCGAGATCGTCGCCGCTGAAGCGTCCGAGGTGGCGGCCTCGCTCGCCGGCTACCTGGGCGCGGCCTTGCGTCCGTTCGAGTTTTGGCCCGCCCGCGAGCCCCTGGTGCCCGACCCGGCGCTGGCCGACGTGGGCGCGGGCCTGGTGCGCGATCTCGCCGAGGTCCAGGCGGCGATCGCCGTCTACGCGACCCGGCTCAGGCGCGTGCGCGAAGCAGTCCGGGCGCTCGTCGGACCAGACGCCGCGCCGGTCTGGATGCCGCCCGACCTTTCGGCGCTCATTCCTGGCGGCGCCGTTCCCCTCCGGCGTGCGCGCCTCGCCGTCGACCTGGGCGGCGGCGAGACGGTCGAAGCGGAGATCGACGAAGAGATCACGACCGACCGGCTGGGCGTCCCGGCCTTGCTCGGCGAAGCGCAGGCCGACTGGGGCGCGCTCAGCTGGCTCTGCTGGTCGGTGGGGCTCGAGCGGGTCGCGTTGCCCGAGGCACTGGCCGAGCCTCCGCTTTTCGCCGTGGCGATGAAGACGATCGTGACCCGTTGTTGGCGCGCGCAGGATCGCCTGAACACGGGCGGCCTGCTCGCGCGCACGAACGGCGTCCCCGGCTTCACCTGGGAGGGGCAGGATATCGACCTGCTGCCGCAGCAGCTCGCCCAGACCGTGGCCGAGGAGTATCTGCGCGCGCGGTCGGCGTTCCTCTGGCTCGCCAGCCCCGAGGTCGCTTCACCGTTTCAGGTCGATCTGCGCGGCGGGTAGCCCGCGGTTCAGCGGGCGGGAGGCGACGCGGCCGCGGGGGCCTCCGGCGCGGCGGCCGCCTCCGAAGCAGCCAGCCGTTGCCGCCAGCGCGCAGCCTCGGCGTTGTGCGGATCGCGGCGGAGGAGATCGCGATAGGCCCGCGCTGCCTCCGCCCAACGCCCCTCGGTGAACAGCCGATCGGCGTGGGCGCCGGGTGACTCTGCTCTCGGCTTGACGGCGGACCTGGCCTGCGCGCTGTCGTCAGCCTTGTCCTTCGCTTCCGCGCGGCCTGCCTCGTCCGCTTCCGCGACGGGCGCGGATGGGGCCGCGGCCGGGGCGGGCGCCGACGCGGCCGGCGCGCGCTCGAGCTCGGTGGGCAGGCCGGGTGAGTCCGCTTTCTCCGTTCTTTTGGCCGTGGCGGCGTGGGCCGGCGATGGCTCCGCGCCGGCACCGCCCGAGACGCTGCCCTTGCCGGCGCGTAGGCGGGCTACGTCTCCGAGCGACGTCTCTTCGTCGCGCGCGGGTCCGCCCCGTGGCGGCGGTGGCGGCGCGAACTCACGCTTGGCCATCTTGGGCGCCGGCGGCGCCACTGGCCTGTTTTCCGCCGCCATCACGTCGTCGACCGCCGGTGACTTGGCGTGCGCGGGCCCGGCGCCGCTCCCCTTGGCCAAGCCACCGAGCGCGCCGAAGCCGTCAGCCGGGGCCGCACGGCGGCGCTGCGCCGGATGCTCCGCGATCGAACGGGTCGCCGGTGATCCTTGGAGATCCGGCGCCAGCGCTTCCCTCTTGCGCTGCTTCGCCGCTTGGCTCTCCTCCTTTGCTTCAGGCTGGGCGGTGCCCTCGGCGGCCGGCGCGACCGGCGGCTCCGCGGGCGTCGGCTGGATCGCCTGCCGCCCGAGCTCAACGGTCTTGGCGGGCTCGAGGAAGACCTTGCTCGCCAGCACCACCACCGCGACCGCGCCGATGGTGGCGAATGTCGGCAGGGTCCAGCGCGCGCGCAACCGCTCCCAGAGCGACCGCCGCGCGGGAACGGCGCGCGCCTCGATCGGCTGCGGCTGCTTGGCCGCGACGGCCGCGGCCGCGGCGCGCAGGATCGCCTGGTGTGCACGCGCGGGCGGCGCATCCTCGTCGAGCGCGCGGCGGGCGGCGACACGCGTGGCCCGGAACTCCGCCAGCTCGGCCCGGCAGCTCGGGCAATCCGCCAGGTGCGCCTCGATGGCCGCACGGTCCTCGCCCGGCAGCTCTCCATAAAGGAGCTCCATCATGTGCGCCGAGACCTCTTCGCAACCGGTCGCCATCGTCCTTATCCTGACCCCGTCGATTCTGCCGCGTCTCGTCCGCCGTTGCCGACGTCACCGAGATCGGCGAGCGCCACGCGCAGCTTCTCGAGCGCGTAGCGCATCCGGCTCTTCACCGTCGGCTCGGACACGCCCACCGCGGACGCGATCTCGGCGAACGGCATCTCCATCACCTCTCGCATCAGGAAGACCTCTCGCTGGTCGTCGGGCAACGCCGCCACCGCGCGATCGATGCGCACCGCCGCCTCGCGCCCGGCCACCACCGTGTCAGTCGCCGGTCCGGGGGCGGCGATCCGCTCGTGCAGCGTGGCGGTCTCTGCCTCGCCGTCGGTCGGGCCGTCCATCGACGGCGATGGCGATGGCGACCCCGATCCCCGCACGGCGCTCCGTCGCGCGCGATCGATGCAGAGGTTGCGCGCGATGGTGTAGAGCCAGGTCGAGAACTTTGCTTGCCCCTTCCAGGCCGGCCCCGACTCCTGGGCGTCGCGCACCACCCGCAAGAACACCTCCTGCAACAAATCCTCCGCCGCTTCGGCGTCGCGCACGAAGCGGCGGAGGAAGCTCCAGATCGGCTTTTCGTACCGGGCGAGGAGTTTTTCGAACGCGCGCACCTCGCCTCCTCGGTAGGCCGCCAGCAGCTGTTCGTCCGAAGCGTCGCCGTCCACCAGGACGGCATCCTCGCTGCCTCTAGCGCCAGCTGCAAGAGCGCCGCCATCCGGGGGGAGGCGCCGCGTAGCGGCCGTCGGTGGCGGGGAACGGATCGGCCGTGTTGCGCAGGTCGGCGTCGTCCGCGCAGGTCGGCGGACTGTCGACGGGGATCCCCATCGCCAAGAGGCCGTCGTGATCGTTGTAGTGGGCGCCGAGCAGCGCGGCCGGGCGGCTGGAGCTGGCGCGCACGAACTCGACCTCGTAGATCGGCGAGCTCACCGCCTCGCCGTATTCGGTGCCGAGCCCGGGCCGTGACCGCTTGGCCGGCGCGGCTTGCGAGGCGGCGTCGGCGGCGGGTGCCGCCTCGGCCCGGCGGCCCAGGTCGCCGCCTCCTTTGCCCTCGGCCGAGGCGTGCGACGAGGCAGGCGGCGGCCCGTACGACTTGTCCCGCATCCCGCCCCCCGACGAATAGTCGTCGTAAGAGCGCTCCGATTCAGGGAGCTCGTACGGGCGGCGGGGGTAGTAGACCGGCGGCGGCGGCGGAACGTAGCGCTCGGGGAAGACGGCGACGCCGATGACACCCACTTCGCGTGCGTTGCCGGTGCGCGCGGCGTAGGAATCGGGGACCGAGGAGAAGCGGAACGCGGCCGCCTGGCTGTGCGAGATCCGCCAGCCGTCGATGTCGACCGAGCCCCAGGCGGGGATGAGGTAACCGCGCTTGCCGCGGAAGTCTGCCGGCCGCCCGTCGATGGCGTCGCGACCGTCGACCGACACGACCGCTTCTACGCGGCGGCCGGAGTGGTTGGCCACGCGGAGCGTGTAGCGGGCGCCCAGCTGGCCGAGCACGTAGGTGCCGCCGCCGTACTCGTACGTCGCCGCCGGAACGCCGTCAATCAGCACCGTCATCTCGTAGCCGGCGGCGCGGTCGCGCAACGGCTGCCCGCCGGGGAGAGGTGACGCTGCGCATGAGTCTGCGGCCAGCAAGAGAGAGCCGATTCCGAACAGCGTGGTGAACATTGTGCGCCTGGTCATGTGAAGCCTCCTGGTTGTTCGGACGCACGGCCGAGCCAAAAGATCTCGGCATTAACCTTTTCCCGCCGGATCGGGTCATTGCAGCGAAGGCACGAAACAAAAGCTACGAAAGGAGACAGTTCATGCGCACCGACATCCAGACCTCCGACACCCACATCTCGACCTCGCGTCCCCGCCGGCGGTCGTGGTTGCTCCTCATCCCGGCGCTGGCGGTCCTGGGAATCACTGGCGGGGTTTACACCTCGGCCGAGGCCCAGACGGCCGAGACGATGGACGCCGGTCCGGGCGGCGGTTTCGGCGCCCGCCGGCTCGAGCGGCTGCTCGACAAGGTGAACGCGACGGCCGGTCAACGCAGCCAGATCGAGGCGATCTGGAACGGCCTGCGGCCGCAGCTGAAGTCATTCCATCAACAGCACGAGGCGGTGCACCAGCAGATCGCCGCCGCCCTCTCCGCGCCGACGATCAACCCGGACACGGTCGAGCAGCTGCGCAAGCAGGCGATGGGCATCGCCGACCAGATGTCGTCGACGTTCACCCAGGGCCTCGTGCAGACGGCGCAGGTGCTGACGCCCGACCAGCGCAAGCAAGCGGCGGCCGCCATCGCTGCAGCGAAGGGCCGCTTCCAGCACCGCCACGGCATGATGGGGCAGTAGCGAACGCGTCCGCTCGATTTCGGGACGACTCACCAACGGCTCCGGCGTCTAGGACGTCGGGGCCGTTTTCGTTTTTGAGCCAGCTAACGCTTCGCTGCCGCGGCGATCCCCTGTTCGAGCCGCGGCGAGCAGATCGGCGTTGCCGTCTGGCCGGTAGCCGGCGAGCTTGTGCTCGAAGTCGGGCAGCCGTTCGACGAAGCGCCCGGCCGCTAGGCCTCGACGGTGGCGGTCTGGTGCTCGACAGCGCGGTCGCGGCGGAGGCGATCGAGGTAGAGGTAGATGACCGGCGTCGAGAAGAGGTTCATGAGCTGCGAGACGCAGAGCCCGCCGACGATGGTGATTCCCAGCGGCTGCCGCAGCTCGGAGCCGGCGCCGAAGCCGATGGCCAGGGGGACCGCGCCGAACAGCGCCGCCAGCGTGGTCATCAAGATGGGCCGGAAGCGCAGCAGGCAGGCGCGGCGAATGGCTTCCGCCGGTTCGAGCCCTTCGCGCCGCTCGGCCTCCAGCGCGAAGTCGATCATCATGATGGCGTTCTTCTTCACGATCCCGAGCAACAGGACCACGCCGATGAGCGCGATGATGCTGAAGTCGGTGCGGAAGACAAACAGCGCCACCAGCGCCCCCAACGCGGCCGACGGCAGCGTGGAGAGGATGGTGATCGGGTGGACCAGGCTCTCGTACAGCATGCCGAGCACGACGTAGACCACGAACAACGCGGCGGCGATGAGCCACGGCTCGCTCGACAAGGAGGCGCCGAACGCCTGCGCCGTCCCCTGGAAGCTGGCGCGCACGCCCGAGGGCAGGCCGATCTGGCGCGTCGCCGCGTCGACCACCTTGACCGCGTCGCCCAGCGCGGCGTTGGGCGCCAGGTTGAAAGAGAGCGTGGTGGCGGGAAACTGCCCCTGGTGCGTGACCGCCAGCGGCGTCGGCGTGGGCGTCACCCGGGCGATGCTCGGAAGCGGAACCAGCGCGCCCCCCGCACCGCGCACGTAGACGTGCACCAGCTGGTCGGGGCTGGCCTGTTGCTGGGGCGACGCCTCCAGCACGACGCGGTAGTAGTTCATCGGCGTGAACGACGTCGCCACCTGCCGCTGGCCGAAGGCATCGTAGAGCGTGTCGTCGACGGCCTGCAGGCTGATCCCCAGGCGGCTGGCGCTGTCACGGTCGACGTCGACCGACAGCATCAGGCCGGCGGTCTGCTGGTCGGTCGCCACGTCGCGGAGCTCCGGGAGGCTCTTGAGCTTGGTCAGCACCTTCGGGCCCCAGGCCTGGAGCTCGGCGAGGTCGGCGTCCTCGAGCGCGTACTGAAACTGCGTCCGCGACGAGCGACCGCCCATGCGCACGTCCTGAACGGACTGGAGAAACAGGGTGATGCCGGGGACCTTGGCCAGCTTGGGACGCAGGCGGCCGATGATCTGGTCGGCGGTGCTCTTCCGTTTGTCGTAGTCCTTGAGGCTGATGAAGACGGTCCCCGTGTTGCCGGCGCCGCTCGAGCCCCCGACGAAGGCGATCGTGTGGTCGACGTCGGGATCCGCCTGGACGATCTGGTTCACCTTCTCTTGAGCGTGCCGCATCGCCTGCGAGGAGATGTCCTGCGACGCCTCCGAAAACCCGGACAACATCCCGGTGTCCTGCTGCGGGAAGAGCCCCTTCGGAACTTTGATCGCCAGCAACACCGTCACCCCCAGCGTGGAGATGGTGAGGAGCAACATGAGCAGCGCGTGGCGCAGCACCCAGCGGAGCGCGCGGTCGTAGCCGCGCACCAGCGCCGCGAATCCACGTTCGGAGATGCGGGCGAACCACCCGAGCTTGTTTTCGCTCACCGGTCGAAGTAGCCGGCCCGCCATCGTCGGCGTGACGGTCAGCGAGACGAGCGCCGAGATCGCCACGGCGACGCTCAGGGTGACGGCGAACTCGCGGAACAACCGCCCGATGATCCCTCCCATGAGCAAGATCGGGATGAACACCGCGATCAGCGACACGGTGATGGAGACGATGGTGAAGCCGATCTGGCGCGCCCCCTCCAGCGCCGCTTCGAGCGGTTGTTTTCCATCCTCGATGAGGCGAGCGATGTTCTCGGTGACGACGATGGCGTCGTCGACCACGAAGCCGGTCGAGATGGTCAGCGCCATCAGCGACAGGTTGTCGATGCTGTAGTCGAGCAGGTACATGACGCCGAACGTCCCCACCAGTGACAACGGCACGGCGATGGAGGGGATGGCGGTGGCACGCGCGCTGCGCAGGAAGATGAAGACCACCGCCGTCACCAAGAAGACGCTCAGGATCAGCGTCCGCTCGACGTCCCGGACCGAGGCGCGGATGGTGGTCGTGCGGTCGACGGCGATGTTCAGATCGATGGCCGGCGAGATCGACTGTTTGAGAAAGGGGAGGGCCTTCTTGACGCCTTCGATGGTGGACAGGATGTTGGCGCCGGGCTGGCGGCGGATGATCATGAGGACGCAGCGCTGGCCGTCGATCCAGCCGGCCAATCGGTTGTTCTCGACGTCGTCGAAGACGTTGGCCACGTCACCGAGTCGGATGATCGCGCCGTTCTGGGTCGACACGATCAGCTGGCGATAGGCGTCGGCCCCCAGCAGCTGATCGGTCGCGGCGATGTTGTAGGTGACGTTCGAGCCGGTCAGCGTCCCCTTCGGCTCGTTCGCCGTCGAGGAGGCGAGCGCCGCCCGGACGTCCTCGAGAGACATCCCGTGGCCAGCCAGCGCCTCCTGATCAATCTGGACGCGCACCGCAGGCTGCTGGCCGCCCCCGACGTACACCTGGCCGACCCCGTCGATCTGCGAGATCTTCTGGGCCAGCACGCTGTTGGCGGCGTCGAACACCTGCGCCAACTGCAGCGTCTTCGAGGTGAGGGAGAGGATCAGGATCGGCGAGTCGGCCGGGTTGACCTTGCGATAGTTGGGGAGGCTCGGCAGGTTGGGTGGGAGCTCGGAGAGCGAGGCGTTGATGGCGGCCTGCACGTCGCGCGCGGCGCCGGTGATGTCGCGATCGAGATCGAACTGCAGGGTGATCGAGGTGGCGCCGAGGGTGTTGACCGAGGTCATCTCGGTCAGGCCGGCGATGCGGCCGAAGCGGCGCTCGAGCGGCGTCGCCACCGAGGAGGCCATGGTGTCGGGGCTGGCGCCGGGGAGCGCGCCCGAGACCTGGATGGTCGGGAAGTCGACGCGCGGGAGCGGTGCGACGGGCAGGCTCCGATAGGCGACGAGCCCCGCCAGGATGACCGCTGCCGCAAGCAACGACGTGGCGATCGGCCGGCGGACGAACGGCGCCGAGATGTTCATGGCGTCTCGGGGGCCGGACCGCCGCGGACCGGCGCGGGAAGGTGGGGTCCGTCCTCCCTCTCGTGAGAAGTCTTCTTGCCGCGCCGAAAGTGCGCCGCCAGCCGCTCCATGTAGAGGTAGATGACCGGCGTGGTGAACAGCGTCAAGACCTGTGAGACGAGCAGGCCGCCGACGATGGTGATGCCGAGCGGCCGGCGCAGCTCGGCGCCGGTCCCGGTGCCGAGCGCCAGCGGGATGCCACCGAGCAGCGCCGCGATGGTGGTCATCATGATCGGCCGGAAGCGCAAGAGACAGGCCTGATGGATCGCCTCACGGGGGGACTTGCCCTGCTCGCGCTCAGCCTCGAGCGCGAAGTCGATCATCATGATGGCGTTCTTCTTGACGATCCCGATGAGCAGGACGATCCCGATGAGCGCGATGATGGAGAACTCGGAGCGGGTGATCAGCAGCGCCAGGAAGGCCCCCACGCCCGCCGAGGGAAGCGTCGAAAGGATCGTGATGGGGTGGATATAGCTTTCATAGAGCACGCCGAGCACGATGTAGACCGTGATGATGGCGGCGAGGATGAGGAGCGGCTCGGTCGAAAGAGAGTCGCCGAACGCGGCGGCGGCGCCCTGGAAGTCGGCGTGCAGGCCGACCGGCGCGCCCATCCCCGCCACCGCCTCCTTGATCGCCTGCACGGCGTCGCCCAGCGCCGCGCGCGGCGCCAGATTGAAGGAGAGCGTGACCGCCGGGAATTGCCCCTCGTGCGCGATGGAGACCGCCGCCTGGGTCCGCTCGAAGTGCACGAACGCGCTGAGCGGCACCGAGTCGCCTGTCGTCGCCCGCATGTAGATCTGGCTGAGCCCGTTGGGGTTCGACTGGTACTCGGGCGACACTTCGAGGATGACGCGGTAGAGGTTGAGCTGGGTGAAGATGGTCGACACCGGGCGCTGTCCGAAGGCGTCGTACAGCGTGTCGTCGATGGCCTGGGCGGTGATCCCCAGCCGTGAGGCGGTGTCGCGGTCGATGACCAGCGTCATCTGCAACGCGCCGTTCTGCTGATCGCTCGCGACGTCGGTCAGCTCGGGGATCTGCTTCAGGCGGGCCAGAACCTGGGGCGCCCAGGCCGCGAGCTCGCTCGGGTCGGCGTCCTCGATCGTGTACTGGTATTGCGTGCGGCTCACCTGGCTGGAGAGCTGGAGATCTTGCACCGCCTGCAGATAGACGGTGATGCCGATGACCTGGGTCAGCTTGGCGCTCAGCCGATCGATGATCTCTTGCGCGCCCGACTTTCGCTGCTCGCGGTTCTTGAGGGTGATCGAGAGCCGCCCGCTGGAGAGGGTCGGGTTGGTGCCGTCGGCGCCGATGAACGAGGCGACATTGTCGACGTCGGGGTCGACGCGGATGACGTCGACCACTGACTGCTGAAGGTTCATCATGGCCGGGAACGAGGTGTCGATCGGCGCCTCGGTGATCCCCAGCAGGAGGCCGGTGTCCTGTTGCGGGAAGAGTCCCTTTGGGATGACGACCGCCAGGAAGAACGTCAGGGCGACGGTCGCCACCGTCGCCGCCAGCGTCAGCGCCTGGTGGTTGAGCACCCAGCCGAGGCCGCGGTCGTAGACCTTCACCATCCAGTCGAAGGCCGCCTCGGAGGCGCGGGCGACCCGCCCTTCGTCCTCTTTGCGGATCGGGCGCAGGATGTGACCGCACATCATCGCGGTGAGCGTGAGCGAGATGATCGCAGAGGCGACGATGGCGGTGCTGAGCGTGACCGCGAACTCGCGGAACAGCCGTCCGATGATCCCGCCCATGAACAAGAGCGGGATGAGGACCGCCACCAGCGAGACGGTCAGCGACACGATGGTGAAGCCGATCTGCTTCGAGCCTTTGAGCGCCGCAAGAAAAGGGGCGTCCCCCTCCTCGATGTGCCGCGCGATGTTCTCGATCATGACGATGGCGTCGTCGACCACGAACCCGGTCGAGATCGTCAACGCCATCAGCGTCAGGTTGTTGAGGCTGTAGCCGAGGAACAGCATCACGCCGAAGGTGGCGATCAACGACAGCGGCACCGCGACGCCGGGGATGATGGTGGCGCGCACGGTGCGCAAAAACAGATAGATGACCGCCACCACCAGGATCATGGTCAAGAGCAGCGTGAACTCGACGTCGCGCACCGAGGCGCGCACCGTCTCGGTGCGATCGGAGAGGATGTCGACCTTGATCCCCTGCGGCAGCGACGCCTCGAGGCGCGGCAACAGCGCCTTGACCCGCTCGGCGACCTCGATGAGGTTGGCCCCCGGCTGGCGCTGGACGTTGAGGATCACCGCCGGGTGCTCGTTGGCCCAACCGGCCAGCTGCGCGTTCTCCACGCCGTCGAGCACCTTGGCCACGTCGGAGAGGCGCACCACCGCGCCGTTCTGGTAGGCGAGCACCAGCGGCTTGTACCCCTCGGCCGAGGGCAGCTGGTCGTTGGCCGACACCAGGTAGTTCTGGCGCGGGCCGTCGAGGTTCCCCTTTGGCTGGTTGACGTTGGCCAGCGCCAGCACCGAGCGCACGTCCTCGAGCCCGAGGCCGCGCCCGGCCAGCGCCACCGGATCGACCTGCACCCGCACCGCCGGGCGCTGTCCGCCGTTGAGGGTCACGAGGCCCACGCCCGAGACCTGCGACAGCTTCTGCGCCAGGATCGAGTCGGCGTAGTCATCGACCACCGACAGCTGCGTGGTGTCGGAGCGGACCGCCAGCGAGATGACCGGCACGTCGGCCGGGTTGCTCTTGCTATAGGTCGGCGGTGTCGGCAACGTGCGCGGCAGCAGGTTCGACGCCGCGTTGATCGCCGCCTGCACGTCCTGCTCGGCCGAGTCGATGTCGCGGTCGAGGGTGAACTGCAGCGTGATCTGCGAGCTGGCGGCGCTCGAGACGGAGGTGAGGTGCGCCAGCGACGGGATCTGGCCGAGCTGCCGCTCGAGCGGTGTCGTCACCGCCGAGACCATCGTGTCGGCGCTGGCGCCCGGCAGGATCGTCGACACCACGATCGTCGGGTAGTCGACCTGCGGCAGCGCCGAGACCGGCAGCTGGTTGTAGGCGGCGACCCCGGCGACCGCTACGCCGATCATCAGCAGCGCGGTGCCGACGGGGCGCCGGATGAACAGCTCGGAAACGTTCACTGGGGCGCCTTCTTGCCCCCGTGTCGCTTGCCCGCGCCGGGCGCTCCGCCGGTGCCCGCGCCGCTCGTGTCGCCGGTCGGATTTCCCGCGCCGGTCGGTTTGCCCGCGCCGGACGGCGATTCGCGGAGCGCGAGCTTGGCCCCCGGCCGCAGCAGGCTCTGCCCCTCGCGCACGACCTTCTCGCCGTCCGCCAGCCCCTGCGAGATGAGCGCGTCTTCCCCTTCGATGCGTTCGACGACGACGGTGCGCAGCTCGGCTTGGTCCCCCTTGGCGACGTAGACGAACGATCCTTGCGGGCCGCGTTGCACCGCCACCGCCGGGATCACCAGCGCCCCTTTGCGCACCGTCAACCGCAGCCGCGCCTTGACGAACTGGTTTGGCCAGAGCGCGCGCTCTGGATTGGGAAAGATCGCCTTCAACCGCATGGTCGCGGTGCCCTGGTTGATCTGGTTGTCAATCAGCTCCAGCGTCCCCGTGCCGAGCAGCTGCGCGCCGTCACGGCTGCGCGCCTCGACCGGCAGGGCCCCCGCCGCCTGCTGCTTCGCCACGTCCGGCAGATCGTCCTGCGGCAGCGTGAACAGCACCGCGATCGGTTCCATCTGCGTCACCACCACGATGCCGCTGGCGTCGGCGGCGTGGACGATGTTTCCTTGGTCGATCAGCCGCACGCCGGTGATGCCGTCGATGGGCGATTTGATGCGCGCGTAGTCGAGCTGCAGCTTGGCGTTCTCGATCGTGGCGTGGTCGTTCTGCACCGTGCCGGTGAGCTGATCGACGAGCGCCCGCTGATCGTCGATCTGCTGCTGCGGCAACAGATGTTGCCCGCCGACCGCTTCGTAACGATCGAGATCGCGCTTGGCGCCGTCGAGCTGCGCCTGATCACGGGTCAGCGCCGCCTGGCCTTGATGCAACAGGATCTCGAACGGGCGCGGATCGACCTCGGCGATGATCTCGTTGTGTTTGACCGCTTGCCCCTCCCGGAAGACGACCTTGTCGAGCCGTCCGTCGACCTGGGATCTGACGTTGACCGTCTTGTAGGCGGTCACGGTGCCGAGCCCCTCGAGAAAGATCGGCACGTCGCGCGTAACCGCCGCGGCGACCAGCACCGGGATCGCGCGATCGGCGCCTCCGCCCGCCTTGGCGCCCGGCGCCGCCGCCTGCCCCTTCCCACATCCGGCGGTCGTCAAAGCGGACGCGAGCGCCAGAGCCCACCAAGATCGTCTCCCTGTTGTCGCGTTCGCGGTCATTGGTCCCCCAAAGCGGCCAGCAGCTGCGCGCGCGCCGCCGCCAGGTTGAACTTCGCTTGCACGACCTGCGCCTCGGCCGTGGTGTAGGCCACCTGCGCGTCGCCCAGCTCGACCGCGCTTCCGAGACCGTGCTCGTAGCGCTTCTCGGCCAGCGTCAGCTGGCTGCGCGCGTTGACCAGCGCCTCGTCGGAGGCGCCGATGGTCGCCGTGGCCGCCTGCACCCCGAGTCGCCCCTGCTCGACGTCGACCTGCACCTGGAGCCGCAACGCCTGCTCCTGGCCGGTCAGGTTCTGCAGTGTCCCTTTGGCCTCGCGCACCTGTCCACGCGTCAGCCCCCCCTGCAGGATGTTCCAGGTGAGGCCGAGGCCGACGTACCAGTTCGGCGCGAGCGAATCGATGGCCACGCCGGTGTCGGAGAGGTTGGCGATGGCGCTCAAGCTGGGGCCGTAGGCGCCGTTGACCGATTTGACCGTCAGCTCTTGCGCGTGCCTCTGATTGATCAAGTTGGCCAGCTCGGGGCGATTTTTCTCCGCGTGCTCGACCAGCGGCGCGGGCGGGCCACCCTCACCGGTGATGGGTGGGATCTCCTGGTCGGAGAGCGCGTACTGCTCGCTGACCGGGACGCCCATCGCCTGCGAGAGCTGCGCCTCCGAGACCACGAAGTTGTTGCGCGCCGTCACCAGCTGCACCTTGGCGTTGGCCAGCGCCGTCATGACGGTCGCGAGGTTGATGTCCGGCTGGATGCCGGTGCGGACGAACGCCTGCGTCTGCTCCACGTGCTTCTCCTGGTTGCGCACCGTCTCTTCGGCGACGGCCACCAGATCGCGGTTGGCCCGGGCCGTGAAATAGGCGCGCCGGACGTTGAGCAAGGTCTGCAACGTGGCGGTGCGCGTGTTGTCGCCCGCGGCGTCGCGGCTGGCGCCGGCCGAGGCCCACCTGTTGCTAGTCTGGCCGAAGTCATAGATGAGCTGACTGGCGCCGGCGTTGAATTGGTAGAAGTTGAACTTGGGATCCCAGCCGATCGGCGTGGATCCGGCCATGACGGTGGTTCCCATGCCCCCCCCCGCGCCGGAGGTGGTGAGGGTCTGGGGCAGCGTGCCTGGGCGCGCGGCGAAGTTGCCGGTCGAACGCTCGTAGGTTCCAGTCAGGGTGACCTGAGGCAGGTAGCCGGCGCGCGCCTCCTCGACGCGCCCCTCGGCCGCCTCCTGCAGACCGCGCGCGGCCAGCACATTCGGCTGATTTTGCAGCGCGGTCTGCTCTGCCTGGTGAAGCGTCAACGCCGTCGGTGCGCCGGTGGTGTCGGCGCCGTCGTCCGCGGCGCGCGCGCCGACGAAGATCCCGACCATCACCAGCGGGATGATCAGGAGGGCGAGCGAGCGGGGCGGCATGGGCGGCGAGATTAGCTTCAAGATCGGCGGAGCGGTACAGCTCCAGCTGCGCCACCCTCGCAACTTCCGGGCCATTGACGAGGCGTTCCGAGATGCGCCTTGGCGCCCTGGCAACGCGGATCCGGCGGCGGTAACCTGTACCGATTCTGGACACCTGTAGGAGGTTGAGGCAGCTCGCGCGGGCGCCGAAGGCGTCGGCGCTGGGAAAATCAGGCGGTATCGCGCTTGCTTGACGAGGAGCGCGTGCGGATCGGTCGCGGAATTCGTCATCGCCTGCTGGCCGTGGCGGTGCTGGGTCTGCTGACCGCCGCGCTCTCCGGCGATGCGCTCTATCGCGCGATCTCCGTCACGCGCGTGCAACGGCTCGAACGCGGTCGCGAGGCAATCCGAGACGAAATCGAGCGGCTGGCCGCGCTGGGACCCGCGGGCGTGGCGTCGACGGTGTCGACGGTCGTCGGGTTGCGAGGCGGCGTGGCGACAGGGGCGACCGCGCCGGCCGAGGTCGCGGCGGTGGTCCCGCCCGCCTGGCGCGAGGCGATGAGGACGACCGCCGCGCGTGCGGCCGGAAGCGCGCAAGCCGCTGACCTCGAGGCGGAGATCGACGGCGGGGAGCTGGTCGCGCGCGTCGCGCCGGGCCCGCGCGGCGCGCTGCTTTGGGCGGCGGTGCCCGTGCGCCCGTCGCCGACCTTGCAGAGCTGGCGGCTGCTGGTCGTGGCGCTGGCGTTCTCCGCCCTCTTGCTGGTGGCGAGCGCGTCGTATTCGCTCATCTCGGTCAAGCGGGCCGCCGCGGGGCTACAAGGGGCTCTGGCGGCACTCGGCGACGATCTGACCGCGCCAGTCCCACGATCCGAGATCCGCGAGCTGGACGACATCGCGCTGGGGATCGGCGCGCTGGCGCGGCGGCTCGAGGAGGCGCGCGGGATTCAGGAGCAGATGGGACGCGATCTGGCGCGGCAAGAACGGCTGGCGGCGCTCGGGCGCGTGGTGGCGGGCGTGGCCCACGAGGTGCGAAACCCGCTCGCGTCGATCAAGCTGCGGCTCGATCTGGCGGCCGGCGGAGGCGTGGCCCTGGCGCCGGAGGCGCGCGCGGCCATCGACCACGCGTCGTCGGAGATCACCCGGCTCGACCGGTTGGTGGCCGACCTGCTGATCGTGGCCGGACGGGCGCTCGGGCCGCGGGCGCCGCTCGATCTCGGGGCGCTGTTACAGGCGCGCGCCGAGGCGCTCGGCCCCTGGGCGGCGCTGCGTCGGGTGGCGATCGTGGCCGCGGGCGAGGGGCGTGCCATCGGCGACGGTGACGCGCTGGCGCGCGCTCTCGACAACGTCCTGCGCAACGCGGTCGAGGCGGCGCCGGAAGGCTCGACCGTCGCGGCGACCGTCGAGGCCGACGACGGCACCCTGCGCGTGCGCGTGGCCGATCGGGGTGCGGGCGTTCCGGCCGGTCGCGCGGGCGAGATCTTCGAGCCGTTCTTCACCACCAAGCCCGACGGGACCGGCCTCGGGCTGGCGATCTCGCGGGCCATCGCGCGTGCTCACGGCGGCGACCTGACCTACGGGCGCGACGGCGAGACGACGCGCCTCGAGCTGACCTTGCCTGCTGATGACGTCGTCGCGCGCTCGCCGATGCTCGAAGAGGCGCGGAGCCGGGCATGAGCGGCGCGGTGCTGATCGTCGAGGACGAGCCGGGGCTGCGGCAGGGGCTGTGCGACGTGGTGAAGGCGATGGGGTGCGAGCCGCTTGGCGCCTCCGGTCTCGGCGAGGCCCGCGGCATCGTCGCCGCGCGCGGGATCGACTGCGTGCTGCTCGACATCCGCCTGCGCGACGGCGACGGGCTCGACTACCTGGGCGAGCTGCGGGCGACGGCCCGTGGCGTGCCGGTCATCGTGGCCACGGCCTACGGCGACAGCGAACGGACGATCCGCGCCATGCGCGACGGCGCCTTCGACTACCTGACCAAGCCGTTCGATCTGGAGATCTTGCGGGCGGCCATCGAGCGGGCGCTCAACCAGCGGGCGCTGGCCCGGGAGGTGGGGCCGGCGCCCGATCCGCTGGAGGCGCGCCAGGATCTGGTGGGGACCAGCGCGGCCATGCTGGCGATCTGGAAGCTCATCGGCCGCGCGGCCGCCTCGACGGCGCCGGTCCTCATCACCGGCGAGACCGGAACGGGCAAGGAGCTGGTGGCGCGCGCGATTCACGCCTACTCGCCGCGCGCCCGGGGGCCGTTCGTGGCCGTCAACCAGGCGGCGCTGCCGCCGACCTTGATCGAGAGCGAGCTCTTCGGTCACGAGCGGGGTGCCTTCACCGGCGCGACGGCGCGTCGGACGGGGCGGTTCGAGGCGGCGGCCGGCGGCACGCTGTTCCTCGACGAGATCGGTGATCTCGACCAGGCGCTACAGGCCAAGCTCTTGCGCGTCGTTCAGGAGGGGACCTACGAGCGCGTCGGGGGCAACGATCCGCTGGCCAGCGACGCGCGCCTCATCGCCGCGACCAACCGCCCCGTGCGGCCCGGCGCGGCCGGCGTGGCCCTGCGCGAAGAGCTCTACTACCGGCTGGCGGTCATCGAGATAGAGCTGCCGCCGCTGCGCGCGCGCCGGAGCGACATCCCGCTCTTGGTGGCGCACGCGCTGCGCGGCAAGCCAGCCCGCGCCGTCTCCGAGGCGGCGATGCAGCGCCTCTTGGTCAGCCCCTGGCCCGGCAACGTCCGCGAGCTCTTCCACGTCATCGAGCGAACGGCGGTGCTCTGCGGCAGCGAGGTGATCGACGTCGGGGATCTCCCGGACGGCTTGCGCAGCGGCGCCGGAGCGACGGCGCCGGCGGCGGAGGACGACGACCTGTCGCTCCACGGCGCGGTCGCCCGGGTCGAGAAGCAGCTCATTGTGCGCGCGCTCGAGCGGGCCAAGGGAAATCGCTCGGCCGCGGCGCGTCTGCTCGGAATCGGCCGCCCGCAGCTCTACGCCAAGCTGGAGGAGCACGGCCTCGGCGGGACGCGCGGTGACGGTACGGAATGATCCCTAGGGATCGAGCCGGCCAGAAACTCGCCGCGCGCCGAGAGCGCACGAAACGGTAGCTGCGCGTCCGAGATCGCGCGCTCCGCGCTGGCACGCGTTCTGCTGGCTCTCTCTTCGCTGATCTCGGTTCCTGTCGGCGAGGGGGTGTGGGTATGAACCATCGGGTGACGGTCGCGTGGGTGGTCGGTTGGTCGTGGGCCGTGCTCGGCTGTAACGTCCCGGAGGATCACCAGGTGCTGGTCGCACCGGGTCGAATCTCGTTGCCTCCGGCGGAGGCAGCGCCCGTGGTCATCCGGCCGCTGGTGGCGGCGGCAGGCGTCAACGCCGCGCCCGACACGGGCGCCTCGCCGATCGCCGGCGCGTCGGTCGACGCGCGCGTTCTGGTCATCACCGCGACCGGGAACAACAACGCCTTGGGCGCCATCGAGAACACCCTCGAGTACCTGGGGACGCCGTTCGACGTGCTCAACGCGTCGACGGGGCCGGCGCTCACCGCCGACGCGCTCGCCTCCGGGACGCACGGCAAGTACGACGCCGTCTTCCTCGACGTGGGCGATCTCTCGGGCGCCTTCACCGACGCCGAGTGGACCGTCCTCACGACCTATGAGGTCGAGTTCGGCGTTCGTCGCGTCTCGCTCTACACCTCTCCGAGCGCCTCCTACGGATTCGTCGACACGGATGTCGGCGTCGATCCCGCGACGGCGCCGATCTCGGCCAGCTGCACCCCGGCGGGGGCGACGCTCTTCGTGGGGACGAACTGCGCGAACCCCATCCTCATCAATCAGGGTTACGCCTACCCCACCGCGGCCGCCGACGGCGCGACGACGCCGCTCTTGGTCGACGCGAGCGGGAACGTCTACGCCGCGACGCGGAGCTACCCCGACGGGCGAGAGGCGCTGGCGCTCACCTTCGGACAGGCGTCGTCGTACGTCTCCTACCTCGAGCTCGCCTACGGCCTGGTGAGCTGGGCGACGCGCGGGCTGTTCGTCGGCGAGCGTCACGTCTACGCCGTGCCTCAGATCGACGACCTGTTCCTGTCGAGCGCCATCTACACCGGGGGCGTCTACCGGATCACCGACGCCGACTTGCAGGCGTTCGCCGACTGGCAGAGCGCCACCCGGGCCAGGCCGCTCACCGCGGGATTCCGCATCGCCTGGGCGGCCAACGGGGCCGGCTCCTCGTCGCGGCCAGGGGATCCGCTGACCGCGAAGGTGGTGGCGCTGGGGCCGACCTTCTCCTGGATCAACCACAGCTGGGATCATCCGGTGCTCGACGGGCTGAGCTACGCCCAGGTGGTCACCGAGTTCACCGAAAACGATCAGTACCTGCGCGGTCTCGGGCTCATGCCCTATGCCACCGTCAATGCGGTCACGCCCAACGTCTCGGGGCTGGGCAGCGCCGACGCCATGCGCGCCATCCACGACGTCGGCATCCAGCAGATCGTGAGCGACACCTCCGTCACCGGCGAGAACAACCCCTCGCCGAACGTCGGGATCTGGAACGCGCTCGTCCCCGCGGTCCTGGAGGTTCCTCGCAAGGCGACCGATCTCTACTTCAACGTCTCGCAACCGTCGGAGTGGATCCCCGAGTACGAGGTGTTGCGCATGCTCGCCACGCTCGACTATCCGACGCTGGAGACGATCTTGAGCAACACGCTGTCCGGCTACATGCTGAACGGCAGCAACGATCCCTGGATGTTCCATCAGGCCAACACGCGCGACTACGACGGCGCGGGACACAGCCTCCTCAGCGATCTGCTCGACGCCACCTTCGCCAAGTACGCGGCCGTGATGACCTTCCCGGTCGTGAGCCCGACGATGGACGATCTCGCGGGACGAATGCGGGATCGGATGGCCCTCGACGCCTCGGGCGTGGTCGCCACCGTCGGCAACGGTTCGCTGACCGTCACCGTGACCCACGCCGCCACGGTCCCGGTCACCGGCCTTTGCACCTCGGGCGCGGAGAGCTACGGCGGGCAGACGATCTCGTACCTCACGCTGGCGGATGGGCAGTCGGCGACCTACCCGCTCAGCGGATGCTCGGGCGCGGGCGGAAGCCCCGGCACCGTCGGCCCGAGCGGCGCCACGGGCGCCGCCGACGCAGGGGGCTCCGGCCCGGGTGGAGCCACTCCCGACGGTGCCGACGCCGGCCTGGACGGATCGACGCCGGGCGGTTCGATCACCGGTGGCGGCTCGAATCACCTCAACGGTGGTGTGGCTCCGCCATCGCCCGCCGGTTGCGCCTGCGCGCTCGGGGCAGGCGATCTCGGTCCCGGCGCGCTGGCGTTGTGCTTCGTCGCCTGCGCGATCGCCGCGCGCCGTCGGCGTATGGGCAAGCGTACTCACTGATACCTACGGGCCGCGCGCGCGGAGAAACCCTCCCGCCACGAGCCGGCACCGAACGGTAGCGAAGGCACCGACGACATCGCGGGTTCGCGTGGCACGCCTCCTGCTCGCTTCAGGCTCGCCGATCGGGGACGCGATCGTCTGGCGGGAGCGGGATCATGGGGAATCGATTCGGTCGAACGGGGATGACGATGGCCTGCGCCACGATGGGCGTCGCACTCGGGTGCAACGCCGGGCGGGAGAGCGGACCCATGGTCGCGCACGAGCGGATCGTGCACGCCCCCGAGCCGCAGCGAGTCCCGATCGTTCCTCTGATCGCGGCGCGTGGCGCACACGCCGCGCCGCGGACGTACGCGGCGCCGATCGCCAACGCCGCGGTCGACGCGCGCGTCCTGGTCATCACCGCCAACGGGACCGACGCCGCCTTCGGCGCCATCGAGAGCACGTTGCGGTATCTGGGGACGCCCTTCGACGTCCTCAACGCGACGACCGGGGCTGCGTTGACCGCCGATATGCTCGCGTCCGGAACCCACGGCAGGTACCAGGCCGTCTTCCTCGACCTCGGCGATCTCTCGGTGGGCGGCACGAGCGCCTTCACCGACGCCGAATTCACGACGCTGGCGACCTACGAGGCCTCCTTCGGCGTGCGCCGCGTGTCGCTCTACACCTCGCCGACTGCGGACTACGGCCTCGTCGACAACGGCAGCGTCGATCCCTCCACGTCGCCGATCAGCGCCACCTGCACGGCGGCCGGCCGCACGGTGTTTGTCGGCACCAACTGTGCCAACGCGGTGAACATCGATGCCGGGTTCGCCTATCCTGCGTCGCCGACCGACGCCTCGACCATCCCGTTGCTGGTCGACGCCGCCGGCAACGTCTACGCCGCCACCCGCAGCTACCCTGACGGACGCGAGGCGCTGGCCCTCACCTTCGCGCAGGCCTCCTACTTCGTCTCATACCTCGAGCTCGCCTACGGCCTCCTCGATTGGGCGACACGCGGACTGTTCATCGGCGAGCGTCACGTTTACGCCGTTCCGCAGATCGACGACCTGTTCCTCGCCAGCGACATCTACACGGGCGGCACCTACCGGATCAGCAGCGCCGACCTGCAGGCCTTCGCCGGCTGGGAGAATGCAACGCGCGCGCAGTCCCTCACCGCGGACTTTCGCTTCGCCTGGGCGTGCAATGGGCAGGGGTCGCAGTCCATGCCGGGCGATCCGCTGACTGCCCAGGCGATCGCGCAAGGGTCGACTTTCTCCTGGATCAACCACAGCTGGGACCACCCGATCCTCGACGGGCTCAGCTACGCCGACGTCCTCGACGAATTCACGCGCAACGACCAGTACCTGCGCGGGCTCGGCCTCATGCCCTACGCGACGGCCAACGCCGTCACGCCGAGCATCTCGGGGCTCGGCAGCGCCGATGCCATGCGGGCCATTGAGGCCGCGGGGATAGCGCAGATCGTGAGCGATACGTCGGCCGCGGGCGAGGACAACCCGTCGCCGAACACCGGGATCCTGAACGCGTTGCAACCGAGCGTCCTCGAGATCCCGCGCATTCCGAGCGAGCTCTATTACGACGTTTCGCAGCCGACGGAGTGGATCCCGGAGTACCAGACGCTCCTTTCGCAGAGCAACGTCGACTACGCGACGATCATCGGCACCCAGAGCGACGCGCTCCTGCAGTACATGCTGAACGGCAACAACGACCCCTGGATGTTCCATCAGGCCAACACCCGCAACTACGACGGAGCCGGGCACAGCCTGCTCACCGATCTGCTCGACGCCACGTTCGGGAAGTACGCCGCGGTGGCGACCCTCCCCATCGTCAGCCCGACCATGGATGATCTGGCGGGGCGGGTGCGGAACCGGATGGCGTTCAACGCTTCAGGCGTCGTCGCCACGGTGCAGGCGGGCAGCTCCCTGCTGGTCAGCGTGGGCAGCGCCGCGACCGTGCCCGTCACGGGGCTCTGCACGCCGGGCGCCGAGAGCTACGCGGACCAGACGATCTCGTACCTGGCGCTCGAGGCCGGGCAGTCGGTGACGTTGTCGCTGACCGACTGCAACCCCGGATTCGCGGGCGGGGGTGGGGCCGGTGGCGCCGCGGGAGCGGGCGGCGCAGGGCCTGTCACGGGCGCAGGCGGCGCCAGCGGAGCCTCGGGCCTCGCTGGCATGAGCGGCGTCACCGGTCTGGCCGGCGCCGGCGGGGCCGCGGGGAGCGGCGCGGGCGGGATCGGGGGCGCGGCTGGAGGCACGGCGGGCGTCGGCGGCATGGCTGGCGCGGGCGAAGGAGAGACCGGCGCCGGTGGGGGCGGCGAAGGGGAGCGGAGCGACGCCTCGGTGTCGACCGGGGGCAAGAGCGGGGGCGGTGTGGGCGGCGCCGGTGAAGGGGCCACGGGCGGCAGCGGCGGGAACCGCAACGACGCGAGCGCGGTGCCGCCGCCTCCGCCGACCGGGGCCGGGTGCAACTGCGCCTTCAGCGACGACCTGCCTGGTCCGGGAGCGTTCCTCTTCACCCTGTTCGGCGGCGGGCTCGCGGTGCGCGGGCGACGCCGGGGGAAGACGTCGTCGTCGCGACCGTCGTCCCGCAGCGCGCCCGGCTCGTGCTAGTCAGAGGGGGATGACGAGCCGAAACGGGCCGCCGGGCGATCTGGCGGCCCGCGACCTTGCCGCCTTCTGGCATCCCTGCAGCCAGATGCGCGACTACCGCGACTTCCCTCCGCTGGAGATTGTCGGCGCGCGGGGCGTGCGGCTGCAACTCGCCGACGGGCGCGAGATCCTCGACGCCATCTCCAGCTGGTGGTGCAAGTCGCTCGGCCACGGCCATCCCCGCCTCGGGGCGGCGTTGCGCGAGCAGCAGGAGGCGTTCGAGCACGTCATCACCGCCAACACGACGAGCGCGCCGCTGGTCCGACTCTGCGAGCGGCTGCTGGCGGCGGCCAACGGTTTGCCGACGAAGACCTGGGGCGCGGCGGCGCCGGCGGGGCGCGTTCCGGGTCACTTCGGAAAGGTGTTTCTGGCCGACAACGGCTCGACCGCGGTCGAGATCGCGCTCAAGATGGCGCTGCAGGCGCAGGCGCAACGGGGGGCCCCCGGCCGCACCCGCTTCGCCGCTTTCGAGAACGGCTACCACGGCGAGACGGTGGGCGCGCTCTCCGTCGGCGATCTCGAGCTCTACGCGGCGCCGTACCGCTCGCTCTGCTTTCCGGTCGAGCGGATTCGCGCGCTTCCCTACCGGAGCGGACCGCACGATCCGTCCTGGCTCGACGCCGGCGAGGCCTGGCCGGCGATCGAACGGACGCTCACTGCCCAGGCCGAAACGCTGGCCGCCATCGTCTACGAGCCGGTCTTGCAGGCGGCCGGCGGCATGTTGTTCTACAGCCCCGATCTCCTGCGCCGGCTGCGCGTCTGGGCCGACGCGCACGGCGTCTATCTGATCGCCGACGAGATCGCGGCGGGGATGGGGCGGCTGGGGGCGATCCTCGGCAGCCATCTGGCCGGGCCGGGCGCGTTGCCCGACTTCGCGGCGCTCTCCAAGGGGCTGACGGGCGGCGTGCTGCCGCTCTCGGCGGTGCTGACCACCGATGCCATCTACGACCTCTTCGACGCCGACTACGCCGACGGGCGCGCCTTTCTCCACTCCAACACCTATACCGGCAACGCGCTGGGGGTGGCGGTGGCCAACGCCGTGCTCGACGTGTTTGCCGACGACGACGTGCTCGGGCGCGCGGCGGTGCAGGGGGCGCGGCTGCGCGCGGCGCTGGAGGCGGTCGCGGCGCCGCGGCCGTATCTTCGCAACCTGCGCGCCTGCGGGATGGTGGCCGCGGTCGACGTCCGGGCCGCCGACGGGAGCGCGCGAGATCCGCGGCACCGCACCGGCTACGCCGTCTACCGAGAGGCGGTCCGGCGGGGCGCGCTGCTGCGGCCGATCGGCGACACCATGTATCTCTACCCGCCGCTCACCGTGACCGAGGCCGAGATCGAGGAGATGGTCTCCGTCCTCGCCGCCAGCCTCGACGCCGTCGTCGTCTAGCCTCCGCCCAGCCTTCGTCCAGCCTTCGCCCAGCCTTCGTCCAGCCTCAGGACCCGACGCAGGCGGTGCCGTTGCAGTTGGAATTGGAGCTCATCGAAGCGGGGGTGGGACAGCAGTAGTAGTTGGTGCACTTGGCCGGCCGCTGACAGGTGAGCCCGCTGTTGCACTCGTCGTGGGCCCCCCCGTCTGCCGGCGTCGAGCAGGAGCTCCCCTCCGCGCCTTGATTGCAACCGGCCGCCAGCAGCGAGACGACCAGAGCCAACCCTCGGGCCGTCCGCCTTGGCAGCCGACGTTTGTCCGGGACCACGGTGCCGAGTATGGTCCAACTCGCGTGCCTAGAAGCTGACCGCCGTCACGAAGTAGAGCTGGTTTCCGCCGCCCGACTGGAAGCCGTGCGCGTAGCCGAGCTGAATCTGCGAGTCGATGTAGTAGAAGAGCATGAACTCGAGGTGGGCCTCGACGCCGGCGTCGGTCTTGAGATCGGTCGGGTGGAACGGTCCCTGGTAGGCGTTGCCGGCGTCGACGAAGGCGGTGCCCCAGATTCGTCGCAGGTAGACCGGGAAGGTTTGATAGCCCCGCTCGATCCAGAGCAGCGGCGCTCGATATTCGCCGGAGGCGACCAGAAAGCTGTCGCCGGCGACGACGTTGACCGGGTAGCCGCGCAAGAAGGCGAACTGCCGTTGCATCAGGAGGACGCTGCGCAGGACGTCCTCGTACCCGTAGCCGCCGAGCGCCCAGAACTGCCGCTTGTCGCCGATCGAAAATCCTCCCTGCGTGATGAGCGCCAGCGCGTGCAGCCGGGCCCAGGGCGGGGTGAAGTATTCAGTCCACGACCAGTCGATCTCCGTCGTGCGGAACCTCGTCCCCAGCGTCGGGGCGGAGAGCCGCAGGTTGAGCGCGACGTTTCGCCCCTCCTGGCCGCTGATCGAGTACTGCCAGGAGTGGGCGTCGGAGAACGACCAGGAGAACTTCAGATCGGCGTAAGGCCCGATCTCGGGTTTGATGGTGATGGCGCCGGTCGGCTCGCCGATCGGGATCGCGCTGATCGGGCCGTAGGCGGAGTAGTCGTAGGCGAGGGAGAGATTGCCCGAGGCGTCCGCGGTGCGGAGCACGGGAAGCTGCGCCGAGAGGCTCAACCCCAGGTTGCGCTGCGTGTAGTCGAGATTGTGGTTGTCGACGATGAGGCCGTTGGTGATGAGATCGACCTTGCTGATCGAAGCGCCGAGCACCGGCCAGAAGCGGTAATAGGCGTAGCTGATCTGGCCGGAGGGGCTGCCGCTGGGGGGAAACAGGAAGTTGAACGCGAAGGCGTGGAGTCCCGCCGGGTCGGAGACGCCGGTTTGAACCTGGAACGTCTGGCCGAGCCCGAACGGATCACCAGGGAGGCTGAGCGTCCACTGGTGCGGGTACATGTATTTCCAGGGCACGTAGGGGACGATGCGCTGGGGAAAGGGGACGGCGGCGGCATCCTCGGGGCGGGCGTCGGGCGAATCGGTCTCGGCGTCGAGGTCGGTCGGGCTGTCGAGGCGCGCGTTGGCGAATGGTTTCGCCGCCACGAACGTGGTCGGATCGTAGGGCATGGTCCAGAGGTCGAAGCCGTCGGTGGTGAAACCGGTGAAGACCAACCGTCGGCTGTCGGGCGAAACGACGGGCTGGAAGGCGCCCGAAAGGACGTTGGTCACCTGGAGGAGCTGCCTCGTCGCGATTTCGTAGGCGTAGATGTTGTTGATGCCGCTGCGATCGGAGGAGAAGAGAACGTAGCGACCGTCGGGCGAGAAGCGGGGATCGATGTCCATCGCCCGATCGACGGAGATGGCCCGATCGGTCGCGGTGGCCAGATCGTAGAGGTGAATGTCGCGGAAGCCGCCCGGCTTCCAGCGCGAGTAGGCGATGAGGCGACCGTCGGGCGAGAAGGCGGGGGTGAAGGCCAGGCCGGGCGCGCCCGGCATGAGGATGCGCGGCGCTCCTCCTTCGATCGGCACCAGCGCCAGTTGCCGACTGCCGGTCCCCACCAGCACGCAGACGATCTGGCGTCCGTCGGGCGAGACGTCGGGCTCGTGGGCCCGGATTCCGAGCGTTAGCTGGCGGATCGTTCCCTGCGCGACGTCGAGCCGGTAGAGATCGTTCCAGGCCAGGTCGGAGTTGCCCACCAGGCGCAGCGGCAGTGAAATGAAGTTGAGCCGCTGGAAAATCAACGCTTGGCCGTCGGGGGTCGGTGCCGCCGGTCCCCCCCCCTGCATGTCGGCGATCACCCGGCGCGCGCCGGTGGCCGGGTCGAGCCGGACGTAGGCGGGCGACTGATCGTTGTTGGAGCGGTGAAAGGCGAGCGTGCCGTCGGGGAAGAACCGCGGGCCGGGGCCCTCGCTGCGCGGGGACGGAGCGTCCCAGGTGAGACGCGTGGCGCTGGTGAGCGGCCGCCGCTCCGCCTCCTCGACCTCCAGCGTGTAGCGGTGGGCGATCGAGCGGCGCCAGTCGTCGAACAGACCCGCCCCGAAAATTCCCACGTAGCCGCGGCCGACCGCCTTGATGGCCGTTCGGTTGAGACCGCCCGGGATGCAGGTGTCGGCGTAGCGCTGGGAGATCTCGCGGATCTTTCCGGGGCCGTAGCGGTCCTCGATGTAGCGCAGCAGGTTCGACCCGTAGAGATAAGCCGCCGTCCCCTGCGGGTAGGCGGCCGGGATCGACGAGATTTGATCGAGCCCGAACAACCGCCCTTCGAGGAACGGGACCCGCAGGTGCATGTCGTAAAAGCTGCTGCGCAGGCGGCCGGCGGTGGTCTGGCGCGACTCCATCAGCACGGCCATCCCCTCGATGAACCAGGTCGGCTCCGCCAGGTTGGGGGCGTAGGTTCGACCGAGGAGGGTGTTGATCGCCAGCGGGCAGATGCTCAGCATCGTGTCGAGGTGCACGACGTGCGTGAACTCGTGCGTGATGAGCAGCTTCACGTAGTCGTCGAAGTCGTTCAGCTCGTCGAGCGAATCGGGCGGGACGCCGAACGCGTTGATGAAGGTGTAGGGGATCGAGCTGGCGGAGCCGTTGGCGCTGTCCGAGACATCGGTCAGCACGACGGTCACCCGACCGCTCGGCCGCCAGTTGAGGTAGCGGGTGTTGAGCCGGTAGGCGCGCTCGGCGAAGTGAGCGACGCGCTCGGCGAACGGACGCTCTTCCCCGTAGAAGTGGATGTTGAAGTGCGGCGTCTGGAGCGTGTACCAGTTGGCCCT
This sequence comes from Polyangia bacterium, assembly GCA_036267635.1. Taxonomy (GTDB): domain Bacteria; phylum Myxococcota_A; class Polyangia; order Fen-1088; family Fen-1088; genus JADGRB01. The sequence goes on from DATAVR010000047.1 coordinate 115,489, forward strand.
CGGCACCGTCGGCTCGGGCAGCTCGCTCGGCTCGTCGGTCGCGTCGGCGCGCGCCACGCCGGTCGCTATCCCGAGCGCGACCGAGCACGCCACCAGGACGAGGCCGGCCCTGGCGCGCGTTGGCATCGCGCGGGATTCTAGCCGCGCTCCCCGTCGCAACGAAAGCGTCGCTGGCGACCGGCGCCGAACGTGGTTAAGTTACGGCGCTCACAAAACAGGAGAGATCGCCATGAAGAGATCCGCGACCGCGAACTGGAAGGGGGGCCTCAAGGCCGGCAAGGGGACGTTTTCGTCCGCCAGCGGGACATTTTCGAACGTGCCTTATGATTTTGCGCAGAGGTTCGAGACCGGCACCGGCACCAGCCCCGAGGAGCTGATCGCCGCCGCGCATGCCAGCTGCTTCGCCATGGCGCTGTCGGCGGAGCTGGAGAAGGTCGGACTTCCGCCGGAGAACATCGATTCGAAGGCGACGGTGTCGCTCGACAAGGTGGAGACCGGGTTCGCGGTGACGACCTCGCACCTCGAAGTGACCGTGAAGCTCGCCAACCCCGACGCCTCCAAGTTCGAGCGCGCCGCGGAAGCCGCCCGGGCGGGCTGCCCCATCTCCAAGCTCATCTCGAGCGCGAAGATCACGCTCGACGCCAAGCTCGCCTAAGACCTCGGCCGGAGTGTCCCCCGAGCGGGCCTAACGGGGCGTTCGGGTCAGATCCCGGCAGATGCGCAGATGGCGCAGCGCCGCGCTGTAGTCGCCCGTCAGATCGTAGAGGCGGGCGGCGTTGTAGTGCGCGTCGGCGTTGCGCCCGTCCGCCTCGATGGCGCGCCCGTAAGCGTCGAGGGCCGCGCTGTTGCGACCTTGGTCCTCGAGCGCGACGCCCAGATTGAACAGCGCGGTCGCGTCGCCCGGGCGGATCACCAGCGCGCGCCGGTAGTGCGCCTCGGCGGCGGTCATGTCGCCGCGTTCGTGCAGGATCCGCCCGAGGTTGATGTGGGCGTCGGCGTGCTCGGGCGCCTGCATGAGGACCTGCCGGTAGCTCGCCTCGGCCTGCGCCGGATCGGCGTCGTCGATGTCGCAGCCGATCTCGTAGATCTCCTCGGGGGAGGGGGGGGCGACGTCGCTTCCGGCGACGATCGCCGGCCGCGCGCGCAGCATTCCGAGCGGCGCCTCGGGGGCGGCGTCGGGCGGCGGCTCGAACGACAGCAGCACCTGTCCCGACTCCACCTGCCAGCGGGTGTTTCCTTCCTGCACGACGACGGACGATCCTTCCGTACCGAGCTGCACCCCGGTGAGCGGGCTCGTCTCGGGGAGCCGCGCTCGGAGTTTTTGCAGTGCGCGCCGCACCCGATGCGGTCGAATTCGCTGACTGACCAGCCCCTCCGCCTTGCGGAGCAGCAACAGATCTTGAAACGAGAACCGCAGCTCACCGCGCTCACCCCGCTCGGGCGAGAGCACGCCGGCGCGCAGATAGGCGCGCAGTCGGCCGGACGAGACGCCGATCATCCGGGCCACGTCCTGGGTCGTGTAGCCGCTCAAGGCCGCAACAATATACAGCGCGCTATTTTTTGCGCGCACGATTCGCGGGAGGCGGCGCCGCCGTGGCTAACGCTTCTTGGCGCGCTTCGGCTCGGCCGGCGCGGCCTCGCCGGAGCGCTGGGCGCCGCGGCGCGGGGCCTGCGCTTCAGCTTCGCCGGGGGCCGTGTCGGCCGCCGGCTCGGGCTTTCCGGCTCCCTTTCCGAGGCTGGCCTTGAGCGCGGCCATCAGATCGATGATCCGGGCCGGCTCGGGCGCGGGAGCGCTCTCCGAGATGTCCTGCCCCTGCACCTTGCGGTCGATGTCGGCCTGGATCCGCTCGCGCACCTCGTCGTGGTACTTCGACGGCTCGAACGTCTCGGAGGCGATCTGGTCGATGAGCTGCTTGGCCAGCTTCAGCTCGGCCTCTCGCGCCTCTCCCTCGGGCAGCGGCACCTCGGACATCGAACGGACCTCGTCGGCGTAGAGCAGCTCCTGAAGGATCAGCGCGCGGCCGTCGGGCGACGGGCGCAACATCACCAGGTACTGTTTGCCGCGCGCGGCGTAGCGGGCGAGGGCGGCGCGCCCGGTCTCGCGCATCGCCTCGGCCAGCAGCAGATAGGCCTTGTCGCCCCCCTTCTCGGGGCCGAGGTAATAGGGGCGCTCGAAGTAGATCGGGTCGATCGCCGACAACGGCACGAACGAATCGATGTCGATGCTCTGGGTCGCCTTCTCTTCCAGCGACTTCAGCTCCTCGGCCGTGAAGGTGACGTACTGGTCCTTGGCGAACTCGTACCCCTTGATCATCTCGTCGCGGCTGACGATCTCGCCGTCGCGCGGGCAGATGTACTGCTGCTTGAGACGCGAGCCGTCCTTCTTGTGCAGCAGGTTGAACGAGATCGCCGCGGACGATTGCGTCGCCGGGTAGAGCCGCACCGGGATCGACACCAGACCGAAGGAGATCGTCGCGCCAGCGATGGGTCGTGCCATGATGTGCTCCAGTGTATCCTAATGTAGGATAGCGTCCAATTTGTCGAGCTTCACGCAGCCATGAGCTCGTGCAGACGAGCCGCCGCGACCGGGCCCTTTCCGGTGTCCTCGTGCTTGAAGAAGACGTAGGCCGTCGACCAGCTTTGCGCCTTGATGCGCGCCCCCCAGCTCGCCACCATTCCGTCGTCGTAGTCCTCGCGCCGCAGCCGCAAGTAGCCCCAGTCGGCCGTGGCCTCCAAGGGCGTCGTCACGTCCTCCGACTCAGCGACGCAGAGCGCCGCCCGCCGCGCGCGCAGGCAGGCGTAGACCTCGTCGGAGAACCAGGATTCGTGCCGGAACTCGACCGTCGCCGGCAGGCCGGCTGGGAGCCCCGCCAGGAACTCGTCGAGCCGGGCCAGGTCCTTCTTCATGTTGGGCGGCAGCTGGAACAGGATCGGGCCCAGCTTGTCACCGAGCGCGCGCGACGCCTCGGCCAGCCGCTCGACCGCCGACGTCGTGTCGACGAGCCGCTTGTCGTGGGTGATCCGCCGCGGGCTCTTGAGCGCGAAGCGAAACTCGGGCGGCGTCTCGGCCGCCCAGCGGCCCAGCACCTCGGCGGTCGGCATACGGTAAAAGCTATTGTTGATCTCGACCGCCCGGAAGTGGCCGGCGTAATAGCCCAGCATCTTGGTCTCCGGCAGCTTCTCCGGGTAAAAGCCCCCCCGCCAGGCCGGGTAGCTGAAGCCGCTCGTGCCGATCAGAAGCTGCATCATCCCTCCGGAGTTTGCCTAACGCCCGTCCCCGTCGGTAAACTACCAGAATGACGCGCGACCGCGTCGCCAATCCGCTCGATGACACGACGCGGATGGCGCCAGCCCAGGCGGCGGGAGAAGCCGATGCCCAACCGGCGGCGGCGTATCTGGTCGTCCTGTCGGGCTCCAACGTCGGCGAGATGTACCGGATCGACAAGGATCAGGTGGTGATCGGCCGCGGCGACAAGGTCGACGTGCGGCTGGTCGACGACGGGATCTCCCGCGAGCACGCGCGCCTGGTCAAAGACGAGGGGCGCATCGTGCTCGAGGATCTCGGGTCGACCAACGGCACCTTCTGCAACGGCGTGCGCGCGCAACGTCACCCGCTGGCCGAAGGGGACAAGATCCTGATCGGCTCGACGACCATCCTCAAATTCAGCTACCAGGACAAGCTCGACGAGATGTTCCAGCGCCAGATGTCGGAGTCGGCGCTGCGCGACGGCCTCACCCGCGCCTTCAACAAGCGCTACTTCTCCGACCGCATCGAGAGCGAGTTTCAGTATGCGATCCGGCACCGCACGCCGCTGTCGCTCATCTTCCTGGACATCGACCACTTCAAGAAGATCAACGACGAGCATGGCCACCCGGCGGGCGACCAGGTGCTGACCCAGCTGGCGACGCTGGTGATGACCATGCTCGGCGAGGAGGAGACCTTGGCCCGCTACGGCGGCGAGGAGTTCGCCATCGTCGCCCGCGGCGTGGAGCTGGCCGCCGCCTCCGCGCTCTCCGAGCGGCTGCGCGCCGCCGTGGAGGCGCATCCGTTCAAGTTCGGCGGCACCGGCATTCCAGTCACCGTCAGCATCGGCGTGGCCCGCGCGCCCGGCCCGGCGATGAGCGCCTCCGGCGATCTGGTGGCGCGCGCCGACGAGGCGATGTACGCCGCCAAGCGCGGCGGCCGCAACCGCGTCTGCGCCGCCGACGATCCCGCTACGTGAGCGTCGCCCGCTGGCCGAGAGCCCGCTTGAGGCGCCTCAGGTAGTCGCCGCGCGGGATGGCGATCGCGCCGAGGCGCCCGAGATGCGGGGTCGGCACCTGCGCGTCGAGCAGCGAAAACCCGCCGGCCCGCAGCCGCGCGACCAGGTGACCCACCGCCGCCTTCGAGGCGTCGGTGCGTCGGTGAAACATCGACTCGCCGCCGAAGAAGCCGCCCAGCGCCACGCCGTAAAGACCACCGACCAGCGCGTCGTCTTCCCAGACCTCCACACTGTGGGCGATCCGTCTTTGGTGGAGCTCGCCGTAGGCACGCACGAAATCGTCGGTGATCCAGGTCGACGGCCGATCCCCGCCGGTCTCGGCGCAGGCCCGCATCACCTCTTCGAACGCGGCGTCGACGGTGAAGCGCCATCCTGCGCGCCGCCCCGCTCGCCCGACGCTGCGGTGAGGCCGCCAGGCCTCGAGGTCGAAGATGGCGCGTGGATCCGGTGACCACCAGGTGAGCACCGGATCGGACGCCCACGGGAAGATGCCGGCGCTGTACGCCGCAATCAGCGTCTCCACGTCGAGGCGGCCGCCGAGCGCCACCAGCCCGTTCGGCTCCGCCTCGCCGTCCTCGAGCCCGACTTCGGGCACCGGGGTCGGTCTCTGCCGATCGTTCGCGTCCACCCCGGCCAGTCTACCAGCGTCCGGCGACGCCTCCTCCTTTACGCGCCGTGGCCCGCCGGTGCGTTCGAGCCCTCGGAGCCGGTGCTGCCCATCGTTTCCTCGGTCTCCCGCTCGCGCTCGACGGTTGGATTGGGGGTCGCCGATTCGCGCGCCCGCCTTCGGCCGCCGCTGACCATCCCTCCCTTGCGCCCTGCCTCTCGGGCCTCCTCGGAGTCGAATTCGTGCGCCGTTCCTTTCTGATGAGCTGCCTTGCCTCCTTGTGAGGAGATTTGGCGCTGACGCTCCCTATCCATCCCCGCGAAGCCACGCCCGCGGCTCTCGCCCTTTTCGCTGCTCGCCATGACGTTTTCCTTCCCCGCGGAACCTCGCCCGCGTCGCTGTCCTGAACGTGCTCTTAAGGACAAAGTTGCGCACGGTCCGGCCGCGCGACAGGGGGGAGGGGGCGATCTCAACCGGACCGGGAGCCGGTCCCGCGCGGGCTGTCAGGCCTCGTTCAATTCGTCGGGATCCAGCTCGACGACCCCGGGAATGGGCGGCGGGCCGCTCGTCGCCTGGGGATCGCGAACGGCGAGCACGGTGACCCGGAACTCGATGTCCCGGCCGACCAGCGGGTGAAGCAACCGGACGTTGGCGGTCTCCGCGCTCGCGGAGAGGACCTTGAAATGGATCGGAGCTCCGGAAGCCGGATCCTTGGCCTCGAAGACGGCGCCAGGCTCGATCTTCACCCCCTTCGGAAAGACGCCCCGCGCCATTTCCTTGACCGGGAGCGAGTCCTCGGTGCCGAACGCCTCGGCGGCCGGGATCTCCCCCTGCCGCTCGTCGCCGGGCTCGAGCCCCTCCAACCGTTTTTCCAGCCCCGGCAACATCTTGCCGTCGCCGTGGACGTATCGCAGCGGCCCGCTGCGAGTCGACGATTCGATCACCGCCCCGCCTTTGACCTTGAGCTCGTACGCCAGCTCCACGCTGCGTCCACGCGCGATCTTCATGCTCCGAGCGTAATGCTCCAGCCGCCGCTTTTAAAGGTGATCGTAGATTCGATTTGCGGGCACGCGTAAGATGATTTCTGGAAGGGGTGATGAAATCGCCCTTTTCCAGACACCGACTCCTGACGGAATTTCTCTCGCTCTTTCTTCTTAGTCAGAAAGGCTCGCTCAATGACCATAGGTTTCCCCCAGCCTAGGGTGCGCGCGCTCCTCGTTGCGTCGATTCTCGTCCTGTCGGGACTCGGCGGATGCAGTGGAGGCGGAGGCGGCAAGACGAGCACCGACGGCGGCATGACCAAGAAGGACATGGCCATGGTCCAGCCCGGGGTGGACATGGGGACGCCCCCGGATCGTCCGACGACGGCGACCGCGCAGATCGGGCAGCCCTGCAAGACGGGAACGGATTGCGCGTCGACCTTCTGCGCCGACGGCGTCTGCTGCAAGACCGCCTGTACGGGAACGTGCGAGACCTGCGCCGGCGCGGGGAACGTCGGCACCTGCATCCCGGCCGACGTCGGCACCGATCCGCGCAGCGAGTGCGACGATCAGGGGGTCGCCACCTGTGGCACCGACGGGAACTGCGACGGCACGGGCGCGTGCGAGAAGTATGTCGCCGGCGTCGCCTGCCAGACCGCGGGGTGCAGCACCTCGACGCTGACCTTCGCCGGGCGCTGCGACGGGATGGGGACTTGCACCGCGCCCACCGGCCAGTCGTGCGCGCCGTTCACCTGTGGAACGACGGGGCAGTGCAAGACCACCTGCTCGGCCGACGCCGACTGCACCAGCGGTAACTTCTGCGTCTCGGGCAGCTGCGGGCTCAAGCCGCCGGGCGCGAGCTGCGGCGCCGACACAGACTGCGGGACAGGCCACTGCGCCCAGAGCGTCTGCTGCGCGACCACCTGCACGGGCAACTGCATGTCGTGCGACGTCGCAAACAGCGCCGGCACCTGCATCAACGTGCCCGCGGGCTCGGACCCGCTTGCCCAGTGCGCGGATCAACTGGCCCCGAGCTGCAAGACCAACGGCTCTTGCGACGGGAAGGGCGGCTGCCAGCTCTACGCCTCGGGAACCGTCTGCGGCATGAACAGCTGTGCCTCCGGCACCGCGACGGCGGCCGGAAAGTGCGACGGCGCCGGTACCTGCCAGGTCGGAACGACCGCCTCGTGCAACGCCTACATCTGCGACACCACCGGGGTGTGCAAGACCACCTGCGGGGTCGACGCCGACTGTTCGACGGGGAACTTCTGCATCGGGGGGAGCTGCGCTAAGAAAGCTCCCGGCACCACCTGCGCCGCCGACTCCGACTGCGGCACCGGCCACTGCGCGCAAGGTGTCTGCTGCAACAACGCTTGCACCGGCACCTGCATGTCGTGCGCTCTGACGAATACGGTCGGGACCTGCACGCCGGTCGCGGCCGGCGCCGATCCGCTCAACCAGTGCACCGACGTGGCGAGCACCAACCCGTGCGGCACGAACGGCTCCTGCAACGGTGCCGGCGCCTGTCAGTTTTACCCGGCCGGCACGGGCTGTGGGACCGGGGCGTCGTGCACCGGCTCGACGCTGACCCAGGCGCGGACCTGCGACGGCGCGGGGACCTGCCGGGCGGCGACGACCCTCCTGTGCGATCCGTTCGAGTGCGGAACGGGGGCCTGCAAGACGACCTGTTCGATGAACACCGACTGCGTCTCGCCCAACTCCTGTGTCAGCAACAGCTGCGGGAAGCTGCCCCCGGGCGCCACCTGTACGGCGGGGACCGCCTGCGCGTCTGGGTTCTGCGCCCAGGGCGTCTGCTGCAACAACGCCTGCACCGGCACGTGCATGTCGTGCGCGCTCAGCACGAGCCCGGGGACCTGCTCGCCGGTGGCGACTGGACAGGCGCCGACGCCGGCCACCCAGTGTGCGGTCACCACCGCCTCCACCTGTGGCACCGACGGAACCTGCAATGGAAACGGCGCTTGCCGAAAGTACGTGAGCGGTACGCAGTGCGTGGCGTCCGTCTGCTCCGGTTCGACGCTGACCTCCGCGCAGACCTGCGACGGTGCCGGGACCTGCAGACCAGCCACCACGGGAGCTTGCTCGGGGAACCTCACCTGCGGGAGCGCCATCGCCTGCAAGGCGACGTGCACGTCGAGCGCCGACTGCATCTCGCCCTACATTTGCACCACCGGCGCCTGCGTGCTCAAGACGCCCGGGACCACTTGCACCACCGCGGCCGAATGCGCCTCCGGCTTCTGCCAGCAAGGTGTCTGCTGCAACAGCGCCTGCACGGGGACATGCATGTCGTGTGCGAACGGCGGGACCGCGGGCACCTGCACCAACGTCCCGGCCGCTTCGGCGCCGACCCCCGCCACGCAGTGCACGGCCACGGGCGCGACCGGCTGCGGGACCAACGGGCTTTGCGACGGCGCCGGCAAGTGCCAGCTCTACCCGACGGGCACTCAGTGCGCGGGCGCCACCTGCGTTGGGGACACGCTGACGCCCTTGCGCACCTGCGACGGGGCCGGAACCTGCAAGACGGTCACCTCGACGTTGTGCGATCCGTACGCCTGCGGGACCGGCGGCGCCTGCAAGACCACCTGCACGGCGGGCACCGACTGCACCACGCCGGCCTCCTGCACGATCCCGACCGGACAGACCACCGGCACCTGCGGCAAGCTGGCGATCGGCCAGCCGTGCACCGCGGCGGCCATGTGCAACTCGGGCTTCTGCGCGCAGACGGTCTGCTGCAACAACGCCTGCGCCGGCACCTGCACCTCTTGCAACCTCTCGGGGACCGTCGGGACCTGCACGTCGATTCCAGGCGGCCAGGCTCCGAATCCCACCACCCAGTGCGCGAACCAGGGCTCCACCACCTGCGGCACCAATGGTCTCTGCAACGGCAGCGGCGCCTGCCAGAAGTACCCGTCGGGCACCCAGTGCGGAGGCGCTACGTGCACGGGCTCCAGCTTGACCGGAGTGTCAACCTGCAACATCAGCAACGTCTGCACCGCGCCCGCGCCGACCGGTTGCACCCCCTACATTTGCGGCACGAACGCCTGCAAGACGACCTGCGCCAGCAACACGGATTGTGTCTCGCCGGATGTCTGCATCGGCACTACTTGCTCTCCACCGATCAACGTCACGGTGAAGACGAAGACTACCGCCAATGCGGACTTCATCTATTTCGACATCCAGCTCACCAACACCGGAACGATGCCGATCACGCTCTCGCAGATCACCATGAAGTACTGGTACACCTGGGACGTGACGGCGGGCGCGCCAACCGAGTCGGCATCGTGCACCTACTCGCTCGGCGTCACGGGTGGCAGCTGCACCAACGTCACCGAGGCCTTCTCTGTGGTGACGCCCGCGCTCGCCGACGCGGACCACATCTTCACGCTCGGCTTCTCCTCGGGGGCGATGACGTTGGCCGCGGGAGCCACCGCCGAGATCGGTCCCGGCATCAACAAGAGCGACTTCTCGGCCTTCACGCAGACGAACGACTACTCGTACAACAGCTCGACGAGCTTCACGACCAACGCCAAGGTCACCGTCTACTTGAACGGCGCGCTCGTCTACGGGACCGAGCCGATCAACTGAACAGGAACCCTCCAAGGGTTCCTGCAACCTCGCGCGAAGAGCTCGCGCGAGCCAAGCTCGCGCTCCCGGCGCGCTCGCGCCCTCGAAGCGCCGCTTATGCGGCTACGATTTCGCGATCTCGATCGTGACGAGGTTGGGGGCGAAGGCGCGGAGCGCCTGCAGGCTGCGCGACTGCCACTGCGCGCCCGGATCGCTCAAGAACCGGATGCGGTAATGGTCGTCGGTGCGCTCGTCGACCTGCGCGATCCAGCGGACGAACTCCTTGAGGCACGACGAGTTCATGAACACCAGCTCGCGAAAGTCGGCCACCACTTCGCCCATGTGCCCGCGCCGGGCTTCGTCGTCGATGGAGTCCAAGAAAGGACCGAGGGGGGCGTTGACCCGCAGGTCCGCGTTCCCCCACAGGCGCATGACGAGCGCCTGACCGTCGACCGCCGCCGTCGCTTCGAACTCCGCGTCCTTGATTCCCTGGATCTGAACCGCCGCCATTACTGTCTTTTAAGTCTACACGGCCGCGAGAAAGCCGGTCAAATCGGTTACTCGAACGGGTCAGCCTTTTTGTCGCCGGAGTCGGCGGCGGGGGCGGGGGCGGCGCTCTTGTCGTCGCCTTTGGGCGGGGTCGCCGCCGCCTCGTCGTGCCGGGGGTGGCGTCGCTGGGGGTGGACGTGAGCGGCGCTCCTCGATTCCACGGCGGGAGCTGAAGCGGGCGCGGCCCCCGGCGTCGTGGTCGAGGCGGCGGCCGCCGCGGGCGGCCCCTTGGCCGCCGGCGCCGGGGTCGGTCCCGGGGTGGCGACCGGCGCAGCGCTCGCCGGCGCGGCGACGCTCGGCGGCTCGGGCGCGGCCGAGATCGAGGTCGCGGGCGTGACCAGCGGCGGAGGACTGTCATGCGCCGCCCCACCGATCTGGGGGCGGGCCAGCATCCAGGTGCCGTAGGCGGTGATGGCCGCCAGCACGGCCAGCCCCCCATAGACCCAGAGGCGATCGCGCTTGCTGGGAGGCTCCGCCGTCGAGGGGGACGACGGCAGCGTCTGCGCAGCGGCGCTGCGGGCCCCGCGGCTCGCCGCGCTTTCGCTCTTCACCTCGCTGGCGCCGCGCACGCCGGACGCGGACAGCCCGGGACGGAGCGTCATCGTCGGTCCTTGCGTCGGCGGCTCGGCCCCCGGCGCTTCCATCCGGGGACGCCGGTCGCCGCGGTCGACTTCCATGTCCAGGGCGGCGGTCGCCGTCTTGCGCCACTGCAGGAACTCGGCCGCGAAGAGCCCCTTCATGTAGCTCGCCACCTGCAACGGGCTGAATCCCTCGTTGCTGAAGGCGAAGCGCTCGAGGGCCTCGGCCATCTCGTGCGCGCTGGCGAACCTGGCGTCGCGCCGCTTGCGCAAGGCACGCATGACCACGGCGTCGAGCTCCGCCGGCACGTCGGCCACCTCCGACGGGCGCGGGATCGGATCGTCGAGGATCGCCCGCATGGTGGCCAGCTCCGTCTCGCGGCGGTAGAGCCGCCGGCCGGTCAGCACCTCCCAGAGCACGACCCCCAGCGCGAAGACGTCGGCCCGGTGATCGACCTCCTCGGCCGAGGCCTGCTCGGGCGACATGTATTCGATCTTCCCCTTGAGGCCGCCGGGGCTGGTGTGAGCGACGCGGCCGAAGGCGCGCGCCACCCCGAAGTCGATCAACTTCACCGCGCCCTCGAACGACAAGAGCACGTTCTGCGGCGAGACGTCGCGGTGGACGACGCCAAGCGGTCGCCCCTCGCCGTCGGTGAGCGCGTGCGCATAGCCGAGCCCGCTCGCCGCCTGGGCGATGATGTAAGCGGCGAGCGCCGGGCTCGGTGGGCGGCGCTCGCGGGCGGCCTTGCGCAAGACGGCCGAGAGCGGCTTGCCCTGCACCAGCTCCATCGCCAGGAAGTACTCCTCGCCGTCGTGGCCGACCTCGATGATGCGGACCACGTTCGGATGATCGAGCAGCGCGGCGAGCCGCGCCTCGTCGAGGAACATCCCGATGAACTGTCGGTTGGAGGCGAGGTGCGGGAGGATGCGCTTGACCACCAGCAACGTCCGGTAGCCCGGCAGCTCCCCCGACAGCGCCAGATAGACCTCCGCCATTCCGCCCGTCGCCAGGCGTCCGATTATTTGAAAGCGCCCCAGGCGCCTGACCGCGTCGTCCATCCGAGAGCTCGAGAGCCGCCCGCCCTGGCGGTTATCGGAGGGCGTACCAACGGTCATCTTCGCATTTAAGTCCACCAGCTTCGCCGATTCGGGTCAAGTTGGCCCGAGCTTAGCTACGCATTCTTGGCGGATAAAGGCGGCCACCCACGCACATTGAGCGACACCGCCCCGGGTCAACCCCGGACGCGCGAGCATGGCAGCATCCAGGAGCCGGGCCTATACTTGAGGTTTTTCCGGGAGATAGACTGTGAACACCAGAGCTTATGGACGTTTGTTTGGGGCGCTGACCGTCTTTTGCACGTTGGGCACGTTGGCCGGGGGCGGGTGCGCCGGGGTGAAGCCGGTGGCCACCGGCGGGCAGGGCGGAAGCTCCGCCACTGGCGGCGGTGGGACGACCGCGAGCGGCGGCGGGTCGAACGGCAGCGGCGGCACCGTGATCATGCCGGCCGGCTGCAATGGGCCATGCACCGACTTCGAGCCGACCGCCGGCAACCCGAACCCGATCTTCGGGGTGAATGTCCCCACCAGCGTGACCGGGATGTTCGGGACTCCGTCGGGGAGCGGCCCTTGCGTCAGCGAGCCCGAGGACGGAGCGCTGTTCCCCAACAACTGGTTGCCGCCTCGGATCCACGTGCCGGGCTATTCCAGCTCCGGCTTCCTCAAGATCACCTTCCACGCCGACATGGAGTCGACCGATCTGGTCGCTTACGCCCAGGGCGACAGCTGGGCGCTGCCGAAGCCGGTCTGGCAGAACCTCGCGCAGCACGTCGTCGAGCAGGACGTGACGGTGACGGTGCAGACTCCCGGCGGCGGCGCCTCGGTCGTGCACTTCCAGGTCGCGCCGGTCGGCGCGGGCGGCAGCATGGTGTTCTGGTCGGCCGATCCGACCGCGGTCGGCAAGGTCTCCAACACGGCAGATCCCTCGACCATCGTCGACGATTCGAAGCTGCTTGGGTTCTCGGTGGGTGACAACAGCACGGTGGACACGCTCACCATCTTGCAGGTCCAGCAGCCAACCGGGACGCAGGGCGGGAACACGCAGCCCTCGCACTGCATCGGTTGTCACGTGGGGACGCCCGACGGCAGCTACGTCGCCTTCGTCGACGCCTGGCCCTGGTCGGCGGTGTTCGCCGGGATCTCGCCGAGCAACACCGGCCAGGGGTTGCCCGACTACCTGGGCGCGACCTGCACCAGCTGGAACAGCTGCACCGGCTCTCGGACCTTCATGCAATATCCCTGGGGCGGCGGCCTCGCCATGTCGGCGGCGCACTGGCCATCGGACGCCACGACCGGTGAGCGGATCGCCGTCATGGCCACCCAGCTTCCGTCGGCCGACACCGTCATGCCCTGGAACACGGACGACTATGACGCCGGCAACCTGGTCTGGATCGACACCCAGTCCACCGCCATCACCATGACCAACGGTCAGCCCTGGCCGACGCAGGGGACGGCGTACGGGTACATGCAGCATTCTGGCGATCTGGGGGGCGTCGCCTTCCCGACCTGGAGCAACGACGGCAACACCATCGTGTACGCCTCGACCGCGCCTTCGCCCCCGAGCATCAAGGGGCCGGCCGGGCAGACCGTGACCGGCGATCAGGACGGCCGTTTGAGTCAGGGTGCGACCGATCTGTATTCGGTCCCCTACGACAACAAGGCGGGCGGCGCCGCGACGCCCGTTCCCGGCGCTTCGTCGAGCGCGCTGGATGAGTACTATCCGGCCTTCTCGCCCGACGACAGCATGCTCGCGTTCACCGCCATTCCGGCGGGACCGTCCCAGGTGATGTACGCCAATCCGCAGGCGGAGCTCTACGTGGTCCCGTTCGGATCGCCCACCGCCACGGCGGTACGGCTGGACGCCAACGATCCACCTTCCTGCACCGGAATGACCAGCCCGGGGATCAACAACCACTGGCCCAAATGGGCACCGGACGTGGAGAACGGCAACAACGGGAAGACCTACTACTGGCTGATCTTCTCGTCGAACCGCTACGGGACGCCGCCGGTGACCGCCCCGTCGTCCAACGGAACGACCACCACGGTCCAGGTCTCGCAGCTCTACATCACCGCGATCGTCCAGAATGAGCTGACCACCGCGACTTACCCTTCGATCTACCTCTACAATCAGCCGGCCGACCACCTGAACACCACCCCCGCGTGGCAAGACTTCCACATCCCGATCGTCATCGACAGGCCGTAGCGCTGGCGGTCCTGGCGGCGATCGCCTCGTACGGGCGGCCGCCGGGAGCCGCGCCCGCGCGCGGCCAGTCACCCGCGCGGCGCCAGCAGACGCCTGCGCGGCAGATCGATCTCGGCCAGACGGTCGCCTTCGGTCCCTGGTCGGTGCGGGCGGTGAACGGGCCGCCCGGCTTCGGCGATTGGATCCCGGCCACGGTTCCCGGCTGCGTCCACACCGATCTTCTGCGCGCGGGAAAGATCCCCGATCCGTTCGCCGGCACCAACGAGAAGGGGCTGCAGTGGATCGAGCGGACCGACTGGGAGTACCGGTCGACGTTCGCCGTCAACGCCGCGCTGCTCGGGCGCGAGCGGATCGAGGCCGTTTTCAAGGGGCTCGACACCTTCGCCGAGGTGTCGGTGAACGGCGCGCGCGTGTTGAGCGCGGACAACATGTTTCGCTCCTGGCGCGTCGACCTCAAGCCGTTGGTGGTCGCCGGGACCAACACCATCGTCGTGCGCTTCCGTTCGCCGATCGCGGTGGCGAAGCCCTTCTACGATCGTCTCGGCTACACGCTGCCGGCGACGAACGACCAGGCCAAAGAGATGGTCTCGATGTTCGCCCGCAAGGCCCCCTATCACTACGGGTGGGACTGGGGGCCGCGCTTCGTCACCAGCGGGATCTGGCGGCCGGCGGCGGTCGAGGCCTGGGACGGCGCGCGGCTCGACGACGTGCAGGTCTTTCAGCGTTCGCTCGACGACGCGCAGGCGCGGCTGGAGGTGGCGGCGGTGGTGGTGGCGGCACGGGCCGGCCGGGCGCAGGTGACGGTCGGCCTGCCGGGCGGCCCGACGCTCGGCTCGGTCGACAAGATGCTCGCGCGCGGGCGCAACGAGCTCCGGCTGGAGGTGGTCATCGACAAGCCCGAGCGCTGGTGGCCGAACGGGCTCGGGGCGCAAAGGCTCTACACCCTGGAGACGTCGCTGGTGATGGGCGGCGTGACCCGGGGCGAGCGGCAGACGCGCATCGGGCTGCGCACGCTGGAGGTGGTGAATCGGCACGACGCCGGCGGCAAGAGCTTCACCGTCGTGGTCAATGGCGCGCCGGTCTTCATGAAGGGGGCCAACTGGATCCCGGCCGACAGCTTCGTCACCCGCGTCACCGAGGAGAAGTACCGCTCGCTGTTGCAATCGGCGGCCAGCTCCAACATGAACATGCTGCGCGTCTGGGGCGGCGGCATCTACGAAGACGATCGCTTCTACGAGATCTGCGACGAGCTCGGCTTGCTGGTCTGGCAGGACTTCATGTTCGCCTGCTCGATGTACCCGGGCGACGCCCCCTTCCTGGAGAACGTCCGTCAGGAGGCGATCGAGAACGTCCGCCGCCTGCGCAATCACCCCTCGCTGGCGCTGTGGGCCGGCAACAACGAGATCGAGGCGGCCTGGCAGCAATGGGGGTGGACGTTCAAGTTCCACCTCGACAAGGCGGCCCAGACGACGATCTGGAACGACTACAAGCGCATCTTTCACGAGA